>NZ_CP120368.1:1516250-2244375 GCF_029892045.1 Sinorhizobium numidicum | reverse complement strand
GGCAAAGATCGTCGCCGATGACGAAGAACTGACGATCACGGTCTCGATCGGCCTTGCGACGATCGAAGCGCCCGAATCCTTTGAAAACTACCTGCACGCCGCCGACCAGTTCCTCTACATGGCGAAGCATGCCGGCCGGAACCGGGTGATGTCGGAACTGGCGCTGCTCGATGCGCTGGCGTCCTGATCGAGGACCCGGCCATCTTCGGTCGCCTACGGCGCCGCGCGTCTATTCAGACGGTCAAAGATCGCTGTAGCACTTTGAATTGCTGCATAACTTTTTCCATAAATCGATTCCGATTTAAGGAATTATGCGGTGGCGGCGTTATCAGCGCTCTGCGAGTACGAAAAAGGTAAACGAGCGGCGGTTTTCCAATCCGCTCGCCCTTTTCCCCCGTCAGCGCGCCATCTGCAGCGTCAGCTTGCGCTCGGCGCGTTCCTGCTGCGGCGAGCGATTGTAGAGTTCGCGATAACACTTGGAAAAATGCGACGCGGAGACGAAGCCGCAGGCAACGGCCACTTCCACGACCGGCATCGACGACTGGATAAGCAGGTGCCGGGCGCGGTCGAGCCGGATCTCCAGGTAGTAGCGTGCCGGCGAGCGGCCCATTTCCTGGCGGAACAGCCGCTCGATCTGGCGGCGCGAGAGATCGGCGCTTTCGGCGATATCGAGCAGCGATAGCGGCTCGGCGAGGTTGCTTTCCATCAACTCGATGATCGAGAGAACCTTGGAATTCTGAACGCCGAGGCGGGCGCGCAAGGGGAGGCGCTGGCGGTCATGCGGCCCGCGCACGCGGTCGGTGAGCGCCTGCTCGCAAACCCGGTTGACGAGGTTCTCGCCGAAATCCTGGTCAATCAGGTTCAGCATCATGTCGAGCGAGGCGGTGCCGCCGGCACAGGTGTAAATGTTGCTGTCGATCTCGTAGAGGTCGGCATAGACTTCAGCCTGCGGGAAGCTCTCGGAGAAGCCCGGCAGGTTTTCCCAATGGATAGCGCAGCGCTTGCCCGTGAGCAGGCCTGCCGAGGCCAGCACATGGGCTCCCGTACAGAGGCTGCCGACCGCAACGCCGCGGTTATAGACCTCGCGCAGCCAGGCATTGACCGATTTGTTCTGGAACTCCTCGACGTAGACGCCGGAACAGACCAGCACCATCGACGGACGGTTTTCGCCGCCGAGAAACTTGCGCTCGTCCGCGAGCGAGGTGTTGACCTCGAGAGCAATGCCAGCGGAGGAAATCACCTTCTGACCGTCGGTCGACGCGAGACGCCACGTATAGGCGTCGTAACCGAGCATCCGGTTGGCAATCCGGAGCGTTTCGATTGCTGCCGAAAAAGGCAGCATGGAAAAATTCGGTACCAGAAAGAAGACGAGCGAACGCTTTTTGGTCAACGGTTTGTTCATAAGGCCTCCCAAGCTACGGCTGCGTATATTCGTCGCGTGGAACATATCGCTCGGCTTGTCGATTTGCGACATTGGCATGGAAAGCCGCGACTGGAAAGAAATTTCGCATTGCGACATCGCGGATTGAGACCGTTCAGACCGACATTTCGGCGAATTTGCAGAATGCGACAAAATACTGGGCAGCACTGGCGCAATTGGGCAAAAATCGCTCAGACCTGAACAAATTTTGTGCTCGCTCGCTCCGGTTGCATACTTGCCGATTGCGACGCTCCAATTCCCGGATTGTGGAATGTCGGTATCTGACAAGCCGGGACGGCGGGCTCTATTGCGCCGGTAGGTTTGCGGCCCGAAATCCGGCACTATGCTGTTGTCTGCCGGGTCCCGAAGCGCTTGGCATTTGAGGGAAAATAGGGTAGGCCCCTATACTATGTCACACACGATCAGAAATCAAACCAAACTGCTCGCCCGTGTCCGCCGCCTCAAGGGACAGATGGAGGCGATCGAGCGCGCGCTCGAAGCCGAACAGCCCTGCGGGGACATTCTCAACCTTGTCGCCTCGGTGCGCGGCGCCGTCCAGGGGCTGACCGTCGAGCTGATCGAGGACCATATCCGCGAGCACGTGGCCGGCCCGGGCGTCGAAACCGACCGCGACCGGCAGCAGGGTGCCGCCGAATTGATCGAGGTCGTCAGGAGATACCTGAAATGAGCAAAGCCCAATCTTCCGCATCCGAACGGCTCGGCCATGACCATGTCTTCCTCGGCGGCAATCACCGGCGCAACGAGCGTCGCACCTGGCTCGTGATCGCATTGACCACAGCAATGATGGTTGGGGAAATCGCTGCGGGCACGTTCTACGGTTCGATGGCGCTGGTCGCCGACGGCTGGCACATGTCAACCCACGCGGCGGCCATGCTGATCGCGGCGCTCGCCTATTTCTATGCCCGGCGCAATGCCCGCAACCCGCGCTTCACCTTCGGCACTGGCAAGCTCGGCGATCTCGCTGGCTTTGCGAGCGCGATCGTGCTCGCCCTGATTGCGCTGCTTATCGGCTGGGAAAGCCTCGTTCGGCTTGCCAATCCGGTTGCAATCAGCTTTCCGCAGGCGATTTCCGTCGCCGTGCTCGGCCTCGTGGTCAATCTCGCCTGCGCCTGGCTGCTTCGCGAAGACCATGCGCATCACCACGGTCATAGCCACCATCATCGCCACGGCCATGATCACGACCACGGCGATCATCAGGATCATGGCCACGGCCGCGACAACAACTTGCGCGCCGCCTATCTCCATGTGCTGGCGGATGCGCTCACCTCCGTTCTCGCCATTGTGGCGCTCACGGCCGGCAGCCTCTATGGCTGGCTATGGCTCGATCCACTGATGGGCATCGTCGGCGCGCTGGTGATTGCCCGCTGGTCCTCAGGGCTGATTAGGGATACAGGCAGCGTCCTTCTGGATTACGTCCCGCCCGGCGAGGATCTGCCGGACGAAATCCGCGCGGCGATCGAAAAGGACGGCGACCGGATTACCGACCTGCATGTCTGGCAGCTCGGCCCCGGCCATCACGGAGCCATTGTTTCGCTGGTGACGGAGAATCCACAAAGCCCGTCGCTCTACCGCGGCAAGCTCGCGCATATCCATGAACTTTCTCACGTGACGATCGAAGTCGAGCGCTTGGCGGCTTAGAGCATCCCGCTTTCAAGCGGAACCGCTGGAAGCGGACAAGATGCTCTAGAATCTAAAGTGCTAGAGCGTCCTTTGTGCGTTCACTTGAACGCACGGCGCTCTAGCGGCGTTACGCTCAGGATTTTCGTTCCGAGCGCGCCTTTCTTCTCGGATAGGGCGTTTCGCCTCTCGCAAGCATCTCGACAAATTTCTCGATGCGAGCTTTTCGTGTCTCCGCCTTCTTCGCGTCCTGGATACGGAAGAGGATCGCGTAGCGATTTTGGCTGTCCAGTTCGTCGAACAGCGCCTTCGCGGGGGCGTTCCGCGCGAGCGCTTCGTGCAGATCGTCCGGCACGGTCGCTTTGCTCGGGGGCGCGGCGGCGGCATCCCACCGCCCATCCGCCTTGGCCCGCTCCACCTCGGCAAGACCGTCGGGCGCCATGCGTCCCTCCTCGATCAATTCCAGCGCGCGTGCACGATTGATCTCGGACCACCTGCTCCGTGCCCGCCGCGGCGTGTACTTGTTCAGGTAATAGTTGTGGTCGAGCCCGCTCCGCTGCCCATCGATCCACCCGTGGCAAAGCGCAACGTCGAGCGCTTCCTTAGGCGTGATGCTCGCGATGCCGGACGCCTTCTTGGCGAATTTCACCCAAAGGCCGGGGCAATCGCTGCCCTTTTGCGCGATCCACGCCTCGAACGCCTTGGCGTCCGGAAAGTGAATGACCGGCAGTTCCTTCTCGCCCATGACCCGCTCTCGTAAAAAACCCAACGGTTCCGCTGGCTTGGCGGACGGATTGCCGCCGCGCTTACGAAAGCAAAAATGAACGACATGCGCCAGTTGCAAGATTTCAAGGTTGCTTCGGCTCCCGAGCCACGCGGTATCGCCGGACGTTGATCCGTGAAACATCGATCGTCTTTGCTACGCCGCCGCCTTGACCGGCTCGAACGCGATGTCGAGAACGGCATCGAGTTGCCGGTCCATAAAGCGCTCCGGAATGCTTCTGACAAGGACATTGCGGATCGGTACGATCAGCGGATTGTGCCACTGAGCCACTTTCGCATAGAGCCGCGACGCGGCCGCAATCTTGTGTGCCCGACCGACGCGGCGCGCATCATATTCGCGCAGAGCGTCGTTGACCGGGTGGTTTCCGAGAAGCGCCGCGAGCACGGCCGCATCTTCGATGGCGAGGCCCGCTCCTTGCCCGAGGTCCGGCGTCACTGCATGGGCTGCATCGCCGAGCAGAACGACACGCCCGCGGGTGAAGGAGGGCAACGGATCAATGTCCAGAATGTCGGTCCAAATCAGCGAATCAGGTGGCGTCTTGCCCAAGACCTCCGGTACGGGATCATGGAAGTCCGAGAACATTGCCTGAAGCTCGGAAACGCCGATGTGCGACAGTGCGGGATCGGCGATCGCGTCGGCATTGCAGCAGGCAAACCAATACACCTGCTCGCCGGGGATCGCGGCGAGACCGAGGCGCTTGCCGGCGTCCCAGGTTTCGGTGAGACGGGTGGGCGACAGCCCACGCGGCAGGCCGGAGGAAATGGCACGCCAGCAGGTGTATTTCGCGAAATGCTCGCGAGAATCAGGAAACAGCGATTTGCGAACGGCCGAGTGAATACCGTCGCAGGCGAGCACGAATTCGGCCTCAACAGTCTCGCCGCCGGCAAAGGTCAGGACGACCCGCTTCTCATCCTCACAGGCGGTGACGCACTCCATTCCTGTGTGGATCGGGACCGACAGTTCCGAAAGAAGCGCCCGCTGCAGAGCGCCACGGTGGAGCACGACCATGCTCAGATGACCGTATCTCGCGCTGAACTGCGCGAAATCTGTGGTCTGGAGAACAGCCCCTTGCCGGTTTAGGAGGTCAAGCCGGTCAATCGGCTGGGCATCCGCGATGACCGCGTCGTAAAGCCCGAGGACGCGCAGGGCCCGAAGCGCATTGGCACTGAGACTGAGCCCGGCTCCCAGTGCCTTCAGCTCCGGTGCCTGTTCGTAGATCTCCACCTCCCATCCAAGGAGGCGCAAGCCTTTGGCCGCAGTCAGTCCCGCTATCCCTGCTCCTATGATTACAGCCCGCACGATATACCCTTCAGCATTGAGATCGACGGCAAGCGAAGCCGCTCGTGGCTGTTCTCCTAACGGCCGCTCTTTGCTACGGTTCCGATCTGGGCCGAAATAGGCAGACGGATCGACGATCAACGCCGCAATGCTGGCGAGTCTGATATGCCAAAGTTCGCGACGCTTGAGAGCCACGCCTGGGAGCAGGAAAGTGCCGGTTGGTTTCGCTGAAGGTCTCTCTTTTGACGAGGGCAGGTTAAACTGGTCTGGCGATGGGCCGCGTCCTCTGTCCTGGGCGGTTTGGTACCCTGCCGATGATGGCGCACTTGAGGTTGCAATACCTGGCGCATCCTTGTTTCAGAGGGGGCCAGTAGCGGGTGATGCGGCTCTCAGACCCACGGACACGCCACATCCCTTAGTGTTGCTATCCCATGGAACCGGAGGAATTGCGGCCGGGCTCGAATGGCTCGCTTACCGATTGGCGCAAAGAGGGTTCGTTTGTCTGGCGGCCAATCATCACGGTCATACCGGTGCCGAACCCCGTAGGCCGGAAGGGTTCATCTGCCTTTGGGAACGAGCACGCGACCTTAGCCTCTTACTCGACGATCATACTTGGCGAAAACAACTGGGAGGTCGGGTCAGTGCCCGTGCCTGCGTCGCCGGTTTCTCTGCCGGTGCCTATACCGCGATGCTACTGATGGGGGCTCGTGTCGCCTATTCTCAATTTGAACCCGCAAACCCGGTAAAGAGCCCGATTCGCGGGCCTAGAGAATTTCCCGATCTGGCGGACCGAATAGTTCCGTTGCTGAGAGAGAGCGAAATCTTCCGAGCGTCGTGGAATCGCCGATCAGATGACTATGGCGATGCCGATTCGATGCTGCTCTCGTTCTTGCGCCTGGGCGCTCGGTGTTGGGTTTTTCGACTGTGAGCCTGAGGCAGGTCACAAGGCCGATTCAAATTATCGGCGGAGATGCCGATACGATTGCGCCAGCGGAGGAGTGCTGCGGCTGGCTCCATGGACAGGTGAAGAGTAGTAAGCTCGATATCTTGAAGGGTGGAATAGACCATTATGTCTTCGTGTCAGAACCGACGCCTCGCGGCATGACGCTTGCACCCGAAGTCTTCACCGATGCGGAAGGCGTGGATCGGCGGGCTATTCACGATATCCTCGCGCAAATGGCAGCAAGGCTGGTTCCGTTCCCTAGATCACGATGATTTTAGGTCGGATCGACCCAAAATCATGAACGTGATCGATTCTAATAAATTAGCGCGGGATGCGGGCGGAAAACCGCGCACACTTTTCCTCATCCCGCGCTAGCTTTGCTTTATACCAAGTCGCTCTGACTGCTCATGGCGCAAAGCGCCCGCGCCCCAAAACAAAAAGGGCATTCCGTTTTGCGGGAATGCCCTTCAGAGGTTCACTTTGCGGTCAATGCCGGGAGGGTGGCATTTGGCGTTGGTATTCATTGTTCCGTCTTGTGCACCGCATCGTCGACGGAGGGAAAGCCGATATCCTTCAGCGTGTCATAGGAGAGGTTCTCCAGCACGCGTTCGTTGCGGTGCCGCTTCCAGGCGGCCCAGGCGCGGGCGCGCAAGCTGAACAGGCCGGGCAGGGCCGAAAGGCTCTGGCTTGATAGGGTTGAATGCTCGTTCGTGGACATTTTCTGGTTCCTTCTGAGTTTCTCAAAAGGTCGCGACCATGATCGGTTTATGGTGCAACCTGATTGATCATTCAAACGAATATGTTTGATGTTCTTCATCAAACATTGTGATCGGTTGCCGCTCCATACCAACCGTTTCTATCAGGCGTTCTGATCGGTGGCTGTTCCGGAAGTAACAGGTCGTTTCTGACCTGTACCGGGAGTTTCGCCAATTGGCGGCGGCTTTCCACCCGATTCCTGTTTACGTTGCTGGCCTGCCGTTTGGTGGCCATGCGTTCGATGAACGAGCGCGCCCGCGACAGCAGGGCGAGAACGACGTCGCCGTCGTCCGCGGTGTGTGGAGCGGCTTCACCGCGAAGAGCCGTTCGCTGCCCTCTCGCTTGACCCGTCCTCCTTCTTTCAGCGGTTGCGGCGTTGTTGATCGCCAATGTTAGAGCAGACATTGTCTTCTCCTCCTGAGTTGGAGCGGGGTTCGGGCGAAGAACCGCTTTGCATCTTAAGTTCACGCTTCCGTCCGTCCTTGCAGCTTGACTATCGCTCCAGTGTGATGTTCAATCAAACGAAATGAAGTTAAGCTATCTTTCAGTTTTTCTGAATGAGGATGCCGCCATGAATATGATGCTGCGCCACGCGCTTCCGCTGCTCGAAATGGATGTGCTGAAGACTTTCGTGGCCATCGCCGAGACCGGCAATTTCACGACCGCAGCGGAGACGGTCTATCGCACGCCGTCAGCCGTCTCGATGCAGATCAAGAAGCTCGAAGAGATGCTCGGCTGCACGCTTTTCCTGCGCGATGCGCGCTCGGTATCGCTGACGCCGAAGGGCGAGCTGTTGCTCGGCTTTGCCCGCCGTCTGCTGTCGCTCAACAACGAGACCGTGTCGCGCTTCCTGGTGCCCGACATGAACGGAGTGGTCCGTGTCGGCGCGCCCGAGGACGTGGGTGAGCGGATTCTGCCGGACGTGTTGAAGCGCTTTGCCGAAACCTATCCCAATGTGACGATCGACGTCTCGATCGGCATGAGCAACGCCATGCGCAAGCGGGTCGACGAACACCGCCTGGACATCGCCATCTACAACAGCCTTTCGGACGAGGCTTCGAAGGATGGTGAGATCCTGATGCAGGAAAAGCTTGTCTGGGCTGGTGCGAAATGCGGCAACGCGCATCTGCGCGATCCGCTGCCGGTTTCCATGTGGGAGGATGGCTGCGTATGGCGTGCCGATGCCGTCGAGAAGCTGTCCCGGGCCGGCCGCAACTTCCGCGTCGCATTCCTGAGCGCCTATACGACCGGACAGCGGGCGGCGGTTCGGGCCGGGCTCGCCATTGCGCCGCTGCCACGCTACCTCGTGCAGGGGGATATGATCCAGCTCGGCGAGCGCGATGGCCTGCCGGATCTCGGCCATTACGATATCGGCCTCAAGGTGATCGACGATGCGCCGGCGCCGGTGCTGGCGGTCGCCGACCATGTGCGCGAGGCCTTCGCCGAACTCCAGACCCAATAGGCGAGGGCGGTCAGCCGTCCCGGCTCAGACGCAGTTGACTTTCATAAGTCACGACTTATAATAAGTTATGACTTATGAAGGTAAATTGTTTATGGCACTCGCCGACCCGACGCGCCGCGCGATCTTCGAAAGCGTGGCCGCAAGGCGGCAGTCCGTTGCGGAGCTCGCGCGGACGATGCCGGTTTCGCAACCGGCGATTTCGCAGCATCTGAAGGTTCTGAAAGAGGCGCGCCTCGTCCGCGACGAACCGTCGGGCGCGCGGCGTATCTATTCGATCGACCCGGCGGCACTCGGACCGCTCAGGCAATGGCTGGACCGTTTCTGGGGCGACCAGCTTACCGCCTTCAAGACGGCCGTTGAGGCGGTGGACGATCTGTCACGGCCGCCGGGTGGAGAATCGTAAGGCGGTCTTCCGTCGCATCCGAGCGACGATAGTTGAACCAACGGGAGGAGATATCATGCAGACGATCGAGCCGGTCCGTAAATCCGTTATCGTCCGCGCATCGCCGGAAAAGGCGTTCGACCTCTTCGTCAACGGCATGGGGACGTGGTGGATCAAGGGCCACAGCGTGTCCCAATCAGGCCAGAAGACGGTGATCGTCGAGCCCGTTGCCGGTGGCCGCTGGTACGAAATCGGCAACGCCGGCGAGGAATGCGACTGGGGTCGCGTTATCGATTGCGACCCACCGCATCGCATCCTTTTCGCCTGGCAGCTCAATGCCGATTTCGACTTCGACCCAGCCTTCCACACCGAGGTGGAAGTCTATTTTCAAGCGACGGGAGAGAACGAGACCACCGTCCTTCTCGAACATCGCCAACTGGCGAATTACGGTGCGAAGGCCGCGGACATGCACGGCGTGTTCGATTCCGAAAAAGGCTGGGGCGGCCTGTTGGCGTCGTATGCTGCCAAGATGGCGTGAGAATCGTCGAAGCCTGCCGACGGTCGCCAAGATGTAGAAAGCTCGCGCAGGTGGTGAACGATTGACATGCTCGCCCGAGAGCGTCACATTCCTTCGCGTGTTTTCTGAATTGCTAATAAGGCAATTGCCAAAATGTCTGCCTAGATCGACGGCCGAAATTCAGTCGTCGCTCTAGGCAGCTTTAAGCGCAGCAAGTTCATATACAGACTGTCGGCTTACCTCAACCGGTCAGAAACGGGGAACCTGATGCTCAAGCCGGTCGTTCTCAGGCTCAGCGTTCTGGCGGCGTTGAGCGGATGTATCTCTCTGGATTATTCTGATCTTAAACCGGGCACCTTCAGCGGCAGTCTTTTCGTCATGTGGGTAGGCGAAGGCAGCGCGTCGTCAGGCGACGGGCGGTTTGTCTTCGTGCCGGATCCGAAGGATCCCTTGACGTTTCGCCGCTCCGATTCCGGTGCGCCCGGTGCCGTCATCAGGCCGGGGTTGATGTACACGGATGGCGGATCCATTCCAAAGGTGGCGCAAATGTTTAAGGGGCTTTCGCCGTGGGGTTATGCTCCCGCCTATATGATCCATGACTGGCTGTTCACTGCGCATCATTGCATTCTAGACGGGGAGGATGACGCGCGCTTCGATGACGTCCGGCATGTCACCTTTCGGGACTCGGCCGTTGTCTTGGGCGAGGCAATCCGGGGTCTGGTTGAAGCCGGAAGCGTTCGGCGCGACGACATCGCCGGCTCGGCAATCACAGCAGCCGTGAACAGCGCCGTGGCGAAGAATCTATGGGACATCCGGGGAGCCTGTGTCCGCAACAAAGTCAGCGCGGACCACGTCGCGGCCGTCGAAGCGGCAATTCCGGGCTCATCGACGTTGTCGATGGGACGTGCGTTTAAACTGCCACCGTCAACGCAGCGTATCGCTCCGCGCGAGCGGGCAAGCATTGTCTCCCGAACGACGTTTTGATTGGACCGCCGTCTACTCCCGGCTGCGGCGACGGCGACGACCACCGCCGCCTTCATCCTCGGCAAGCACCTTGCGCTCTGGCAGGGTGACGACTTCGGCGAGTTTCGGGAAGGCGTCCACCTTGTTCGGCATGGCCATGGCGTAAACGAAGTGCTCCTGAAACTTCGATTCAAGAGCGGTCTCTATCTTCTCGATTTTCCTTACGGTTTCTTCGATCTCGCGGCGGTGACCGCGGTTGAGGAGGCACATGCGCGCGCCGGTGCCGGCGGCGTTGCCGACGGCCTTCACCTTGGCAAGGTCGCAGTCGGGAATGAGGCCGAGGACCATCGCATATTTCGGGTCGATGAAGGTGCCGAAGGCGCCGGCAAGGCCGATGCGATCGACATGATGGATGCCCTGCTTGTCCATCAGGAGCTTGACGCCGGCATAGAGCGCCGCCTTGGCGAGCTGGATGGCGCGCACGTCGTTCTGGGTAATCGCAATGCGTTGCTCGCCTTCATGGAGCAGATAGGAGAAGGTACGCCCGGTCTGCAGGATTCGCGGCGAGCGGGCTGCGAGCGACCCGTCGACGACGCCGTCTTCGGAGATGATGCCGGCGAGGAACATCTCGGCGATCACCTCGATAATGCCCGAACCGCAGATGCCGGTGACGCCGATCGCTGCCGCGCCCTCGGCAAATCCCGGCTCGTCCGACCACGGTTCGATGCCGATCACGCGGAAGCGCGGCTCGAGCGTGACCGGATCGATGCGCACGCGCTCGATCGCGCCGGGTGCTGCGCGCTGGCCGCTGGAGATCTCGGCGCCCTCGAAGGCAGGACCGGTCGGCGAGGATGCGGCGACCGTGCGCTTCCGGTTACCGAGCACGATCTCGGCGTTGGTGCCGATATCGACGAGCAGCATCATCTCGTCCTGGCGGTGCGGACCTTCCGTCAGCGTGGCGGCGGCGGCATCGGCACCGACATGACCCGCGATGCAGGGGAGTACATAGACGCGCGTTCCGCGGTTCATCGACAGACCGATTTCATGCGCGGCAAGCGAGACGGCGCCGGAAATGGCAAGTGCGAATGGGGCGCCGCCGAGCTCGGTCGGGTCGATGCCGAGGAAGAGGTGGTGCATGATCGGATTGCCGACGAAGACGGCGTCGAGAATGTCCTCGCGCGACACGCCGCCCTCGGCGCAGACGCGGTCGATGAGGCCGTTCAGCGCCTCGCGTACCGCGTTCGTCATCGCCTCGCGGCCATCCGGGTTCATCATGACGTAGGAGACGCGGCTCATCAGATCCTCGCCGAAGCGGATCTGCGGGTTCGATGCGCCGGCGGAAGCGACGGTGCGGCCGGAAAGCAGCGACGACAGATGCATGGCGATCGTCGTCGAACCGATGTCGCAGGCAATCCCGTAGGCCTCGTTCTTGAGGCCCGGATAGAGCGCGATCATTCGCGGGCGCTCATGCTCCTCGTCGCGGTGGATCGCCGCCGTTACCTGCCACTCGCCCTTGCGCAGAATCGACTGAACCTGCGGCAGAATGTGAAAATCGACGTCGATTTCGGCGAGCCCCCATTGCGCGGCAAGGGCCGCCTTCAACCGGTCGAGATCGCCAAGGGGCTTGTGCATGTCCGGCTCCTCGACCTCGACATAGCACATGTGGATCGCGGCATTGCGCTCGATCACGCGGCCATCGGAGTCCTTGCGCACGATCTGGGCGTTGACGGCGGTATCCTGTGGCACGTCGATGACGAGATCGCCGAGTACGGTGGCGGAGCAGGAGAGGCGGCGGCCCTCTTTCAGGTCCCGCTTTTCCGCGTAGCGCGTCTCCTTGGGGCCGAGTTCGGAAATATGCTCATTCGAGGAGGTGATGCCGTGCTTGGCGAAGCGGCCCTCCTGCACCTCGACCTGACAACGTCCGCAGATGCCGCGCCCGCCGCAGACGCTTTCAACGTAGACCCCGAGGGAGCGGGCGGCATCGAGCACGGGCGTGCCGACCGGAAAGCGGCCGCGCTTGCCCGATGGCATGAAGAGCACCAGCGGATCGTTCTTGTCTTCCTTCGGCGACACGTTCAACATTTCCTATCTCGCCAGTGGACCTATTTCGACAACCGGCGGGCATTGGCCCGCACCCTCTTTGCATAGGGGCGCAAGACGGCTGCCGTCACCCGGTCATGACCGCCGGAAACGGTCTTCCCAGCGGCGAGTGCCACGGCCATTCCCATGCCTTCCTTGATCATCGCCACATTGGCGGCGACGACGCTTTCGGCGATCGCCGCCACCTTTTCCGTTACCATCCGGCTTGCCTCGACATGGTCGGTCGCAGAGCCTGTCATCGCGGCAACGGCTGCTGCCTGCGTGCGCGCGGCGATCACCATCGGCGCCTGAAACCAGAGCGCCGCCAGATCGCTCGCAAGGGAATGGTGCTTGGCCATGATCATTCCGCCCTTGCGGCGGCGCCCGCCCGGGCCGCGCGTCCGCCGCGCCGTCCGCCGCCGACGCCTGCCGGTGCTGCCGCAGCGACGGCATGACCGCCTTCGGCCGGCTTGTGGTCGCGATAGGTCCTGATCCAGTTCGTGCAGTTCGGGTCGGTGCCGTTCAAGACGTTCGCGGCGCGCACGGCCTCCATTTCCTGCGGACGGCAGGGGTTCATGATCGCCGAGGTCATGCCCGCGCCGATCACCATCGGGATAAAGCCGGCATTGATGCCATGGCGGTGCGGCAGGCCGAAGGAGATGTTGGAGAGGCCGCAGGTGGTGTTGACCTTCAGTTCTTCGCGAAGGCGACGAAGCAGCGCGAAGACCTGCTGGCCGGCCGATCCGAGGGCGCCGATCGGCATGACCAGCGGATCGACAATGATGTCGTGCGACTTGATGCCGTAGTCGGCGGCGCGCTCGACGATCTTCTTGGCGACCGCGAAGCGGACGTCCGGATCCATCGAAATGCCGGTCTCGTCGTTGGAGATCGCCACCACCGGCACATCGTACTTCTTGCAGAGCGGCAGGATCGCCTCCAGCTTTTCCTCTTCGCCGGTGACCGAGTTGACGAGCGGGCGACCCGTGGCGACACGGAGGCCGGCCTCGATCGCGGCCGTCACAGAGCTGTCGATCGACAGCGGCACGTCGACGAGGCCCTGGACGATCTCCAGCGTCTTGACGAGCAGCGGCGGCTCGGTCTCATTCGGGTTGACGGCGGTGACCCCCGCATTGACGTCCAGCATCGTCGCGCCGGCCGCGACCTGTTCCAGCGCGTCCTTGATCACGGTGTCGAAGTTGCCCTCGATCATCTCGGCGGCGAGCTTCTTGCGGCCGGTTGGATTGATGCGTTCCCCGATGACGCAAAATGGCTGGTCGAAACCGATGATGATCTCGCGAGTGGCGGAGGCGACGATGGTACGGGTCATATAAGATCCTCTGATCCTGTGGCGTGGGGCTATGTAATAGGCCCCGTCTGTGTTTGTAAGGCGCCGGGCGGGCCGATACGCCGGTTTTCCTCTGCTATCGAAGCGAGCGCACAGTTTGTTGCGCTCTTTCTTGTCAGGCCGCCTCAATGCGGATGGTGCGCTGCGGCTTCGGCCATCTCCTGCTGGTTCTCTTCCTTACCCTCGCGAAGATGTTCGAATCGCTCGGCGACGAGCGCATCCGCCGGCGAGCTTTCGCGCTTCCAGGGCTTGCGGCCCTTCAGAACGCCCGAGTCATGGACGATCTCGGCCACGTACTCTTCCTGACGGTAGGCCATCACGTGGACGCCGGAGACGCCCTCGATCTCCTTCACCTCGTCGATGATGTCGATGCAGATCTGCTTGCCTTCCTTCTTCTGATCCTGAGCGCCTTCGAGCCGCGTGATGATGCTGTCGGGGACATGGATGCCCGGAACGTTGGAGCGGATCCAGCGGGCGGTCTTGGCCGACGCCAACGGGCCAACGCCGACGAGGATGAAGCACTTCTCATGCAGGCCGAGGTCGCGCACCTTCTTCATGTATTCGCGGAACATCGGCACGTCGAAGCAATACTGGCTCTGGACGAACTGCGCCCCGGCTTCGATCTTTTTCGCGAGCCGATAGGGACGGAAGTCATAGGGCGGGGCGAAGGGGTTGATCGCGGCGCCGAGAAAGACGTGCGGCGGCGTCGTCAGCTTGCGCCCGGAAAGAAACTTCGAGTTGTCGCGCATGATCCGCACGGTTTCGAGCAGCGACATGCAATCGAGATCGAAAACGGGCTTGGCGCCCGGCTGGTCGCCGGCCTGCACGCCGTCGCCGGTCAGGCACAGGATGTTCTGCACGCCCATGGCGGATGCGCCGAGCACGTCGCCCTGGATGGCGATGCGGTTCTTGTCGCGGCAGGCGATCTGCATGATCGGCGCATAGCCCATGCGCGTTAGCAGCGCACAGATGCCAACCGAGGACATGTGGCAATTGGCACCCGAGGCGTCGACCGCGTTGATGCCGTCGACCCAGCCGTCGAAGATCGCCGCGCGTTCATAGACGTCCTGCGGATTGGCGCTGTCCGGCGGGTTGAGCTCCGCCGTCACGGCGAATTCGCCGCGGCGAAGCACCCGCTCCAGCCGCCCGCGCGAGGAATGGCCGGGCAGCGGATCGAGCGGCGCGCTAGGATCGAAGGGGTTGATATCCGGGCTCATTGCTGGCCTTCCTTCTTCGCCGCTTCCTGACGGGCCGCAGCCTCGGCCGTAACCCGCAGCCAGGCCGACGTCTCGCGCAGCGACTGGTTGACCGGCGGCTGCACGTTCATGATCGCATTGCCCTTCACCATGTTCTGCGAACCCTTCCATGCCTGCACCCAGACGCAGGGCATGTCCGGTTCCACCTCGCAATTGCCGTTGGCGCGCACGCCGCCGCAGGGGCCATTGCGCAATTGCTTCGGACAGTTCATCGGGCAGGACATGCCCGTCGACGACAACGCACACTGGCCGCACATGCGGCAGTCGAAGAGAAAACCCTTCACGTGGCGTTCGACGAAGGTGATAGGCCGCTCAACCCGTCCATAGCCGATCGCGTTCCATAGCGGATGGAGCTTCAAGAACAGGTCGGCGAAGCGGTTGTAGAACCATTCGAGGAAGCGCGAATGCCGCACGGCCCAGAGCCGGACCGTATATTTGTGGCGCGAACGCCGGCTTGGCGAGACGGCCGACGGCGTATAGGCGCCGGTCGCCGCCTTCTTGGCGGGTTGGGCGTTGCCGGTCACGACCTTCGGATCAGGCATTGTCGCGGCCTCCGGCCTTGACGAGCGCGACGAGCCGCTCCCGGTCATAGGCGGCCTCGAGTTCTGCCGCCGCCTTGTCGGCCTCCGCCTCCAGGTCGTCGGAGACCGGAACAGGATCGGCCTTGCGCCATTCCGCAAGATAGTCGTCTGTTTCGGCGGCGCCGGTGCGCATCGCGCACATGTCGATCGCCTCGGTGAAGCGCAGCGAAAGCTCGCGTTTGGCGCTCTTGCGGCCCTGTTTGATGATGACCTGGGCGGGAATATCGCGCCAGTAGACGATAATGCGGTCTGCCATGGGATTCCTGTTCTCCTCTAGAGCCGACAATGCGCATGTCCATGCGCTGTGGCTCACCTTGCCACGACGTTGGATATGTCCAAAAACGACGCTGCACAGTCGCGCATCCGCCGGAATGCGTCATGCGCATATTCACGGCCGTTTCCGGCAGTCCCAGGTGGTGAAATCCGTCCATGGAGCCGGTGTTGGAAGCATTTGATGTCCAGCACCCTGCGACATTCGCCAAGAATCGCACAGGGAGAGATGGCCTTTTTTGCAACTTACCTTAGAACATCATCAAGTTGGCATTCACTACGGGTTCACGTAAGGGCGGGAAATCTGCACCTATCGCAACAGATAGGTGTGGAGATGAAGAAGATTGGCATCCTATTCCTTGCGGCCGTAACAGCTTTCACGAGCTATGCGCCCGCTCAGGCCATGCCCGCCGTTCCGCTGTCGCAGGCGAACGACGTCGACTTGGTTCGGCATCGAGAGCGCTGGCATGGCCACAGGCCGCGTCCGCGGCCAGGCTGGCACCATGGCGGATATCGCCCACGGCCGGGCTGGCGCGGCGAGGGCTATCGCTACAGCTGGTATAACGGCCATCGCGGATACCGATATCACCGGCACGGGTACCGCAGACACAACGACGGCTGGTGGTACCCTCTCGCGGCTTTCGGGGCGGGAGCCATCATTGGCGGCACGATCGCAGCGCCTCCGCGCTACGCCGAGCCCGGCTTGAGCCAGCGCCACACGAACTGGTGCTACAACCGGTATCGCTCCTATCGCGCCTGGGACAATTCGTTCCAACCATACGGCGGCCCGCGTCAGCAGTGCTATTCGCCTTACTATTGACGCCCTTCGGAGGCCCGTTCGTCGCGAGACTAGCGGACTACCATGCGGCACTTCAAGGTGCTGCAGCGAGCTCTGTGCGGCGGAAAAAAGCTCGACGCTCTAGTAGCCTGAACTTCCGCCTCCCGAGCTGCCCATGCTGCCGCCGCCGGCACTGCCGGCACTACTCGGAGGCGGAGGGGCAGTATTCCTTCGGCTGGACTGATCGCTCATGCAGCCCGCGAGTGTCAAAAGGGCTATCGCGGCTGCGACTATCGAAGATTTGCGGGTCATCACTGTCTCCAATCATGGATTGGATATGACGGGGGGGGCGATGTTCTCTCCGTTGCCCGCCGAAGGCAAGCGCTCATGCGGCTTGATTTCGCGGGAATGCGCATCATCTCCTTTCGATCGCTGGTCACTGCATGGTTCCTTAAATCGGAACCGATTTAAGAACAACACCATGCAGCAATTCAAAGTGTCCAGCGACCTTTGTGCGTCTGAGAAGACGCACGGCGCTGTGATCGGAGTTGAGGATGTCCAGAGCTGTAATCGCAATCATGTGCCTGGCGCTGCTTGCGCTTTCCGCCTGCGCCAATACAGCGCGCGGTTTCAGGCAGGACAGCGCTGAAACGGGCCGCGCCGTAGATAGCGCCACCCATCGTGTGCTGAAGGCGGGTCAGTAATAGCGCCTGATGCGTCCGACGCCGCAAACACCGGCGTGCGTGAACGGTCTTGGGTGCCGCTCCGCCTACGCGGCGTCTCCGACAGCGGCCGTCGCGCGGTTCCGATCTAGCTCGACGAGCAGCTTGAGAGCCGCTTCCGCCTCGTCTTCGGTAAGCCCACCAAGTATCCGATCGGCGAAAACCACCGGTACACCCGTTACATTGTCCCATACCGTCCAATGGTCGGTCGGATCGAGAACGAGTTCGTAGCGCTCTTGCGGCATTGAATTTCCCTCACTTCGTAATTTGGTCTACCAGGTTCGGCGCCACAAGCCATTCCAGACCCAGGTCCAGAGGGGCGGATGGTACCATTGCCGGGAGGCGGCTGCGATATCTTGCGGGCGGAGATGTCCGGCAAGCGCATCCTCGACGGCCCGGATCGCGATACCGGTCGAGGCGGCGGTCTGCAGGAGCGGATAGGTGTGCATTGTGTCGGCACGCGTCGGCACTTGCCGCGACTGGTAGAGTATGCCGCCGGTATCGACGCCTTCATCGACCAGGTGGACGGTCGCGCCGAAGTTTTCGAGGTCGTTGCTGACGCGTGCCCAGTAGCCGCCCATCAAACCGCGATATTGCGGATTGATGCCCGCGTGAAAATTGAGAACCGGGCAGGAGATCGCCGCAAGCGTTTCCGGCTTCAGCATACGGCAACTGATGAGGAACACGACCGCGGGCTGAAGTGCCTTCAGCCGTGCCCGCCCTTCGGCATCGTTGATCGAGCCTATGCGATGCACCGGAACCAACGAATTGGGCTCCGCGGACGCGCCATACCGACGAAGTATCTCGGCCGCCCGCCGGCGGATGAAGCGCTTGCCGAAACGGGAGGCGACCATCGTCGCCAATTGGCCAAGGGCCGTCGGCCAGCCGAGTTTGCGGGCGCGGCGTTTGACGAAAAGCGCCTTCGGCTCCGGCGGTTCCTGCAGGACCACGACGTCATCGAAATGTGCGGCGAGCGCATTGATCATGACATTCGGATTTTCGCCGCCGGCGGTGACGATGACGATCGGGCGGCTGGTCCGTGCGCTTGGTTTTACCTCTTCTGCAATCACAGAGTTTTCCGTTGGTTTCGGATGGATTTCTTGGATGATGCGATGTGCGCAGGCGATGGAAACACACCAAGGAATACGACCGAAGACCTTACCGTCGACTTAAGTGAGGGATGTTGAGCCGCGCGAGGACAGCGGTGGGTGGCACGGAGTTTTCCGCGCCGCCGACGCGCCGCGGCTGGATCCCTGTGACAAGCACAGGGATGAGGGACGCCCCACTGAGGCGCTCACCAGACAAAGGATTGGCAAATGGGAGGGAATTACTGGAAGCAGGATCGTAACATTTTTCGGAGGGGGCATCGCGCCTGCGCTCGTCCCGGTCAGGGCCCTGGTGTTTTGCGGGTCCAGCAAGCTCCCCCTTCCTGTGCTTGTCACAGGGATCCAGCCACGGTGCGTCCGGGCCGTGAATGGCCGCTTTCTTGCGTCAGATTCCATCCAAGAACTGTTCACCTGGTTATGGCCATGGTCCGGTCTGGAAGGAACTACGCAGCTACGCACTCTTTTTTGCGGCGACCCTTGCGCGTTGAAGCGGCGCGAGACCCTTGGAGCATCCCGCTTTCAAGCGGAACCGCTGGAAGCGGACAAGATGCTCTAGAATCTAGAGTGCTAGAGCGTCCTTTGTGCGTTCACTTGAACGCACGGCGCTCTAGTGCGATGACGCCTCGATGAGCGAGCGGGTGAGATCGCCATAGCCGGTGTGGCGGTATTCATAGGCCAGCCCAAGGTATTCGGCGGCGCGGCGGGCCTTTTCCTGCAAGGCCTCGTCCTCCACCTGCGAGAGATAGACGAGCTTGCGGTAGTGGCCGAAATACATGTCGCGCAGTTCCGGATGGCGGTCGAGGCCGAGCGGTTCGACGACGAAGGCTTCGAACTGGCGTGCGAGGAAATCGGTGAGGAAGAAGGCGGTGAGATCGTCGTCCCAGCGCGCGGCGAAATCGGCATTGCCGGCGAAGAAGGAATAGCAATGCGGGCCGGGAATGCGTGTCACGCCTTCCTCCTCGCAGAGCCGGTCGAGAACGCCGCCGGTGCCGCAATCGGCATAGGCGATAAAGATACGCTCGAAGCCATTGGCGCGTGCCCTCGCGATCGCCTCGCGCACGCCCGGCGTGATTTTTTCCGGTGTGTTGTGCCAGATGGCGGGCAGACAGTGGAGATCGATGTGGTCGAGATTGTTGGCTTCGCAGACGGCAAGAATTTCGCGCGCGATCGCTCCGCAACCTATGACATGAACTTTCTTTGGTTGTGCACGTTCTCTTGCCGACGTTGCGTTTTCCATCTTTATTCCGCCTTGCAGCAACATAAAGGAATCATGGTCATGACAACAAAGACTCTCGCAACGATCGGCGCCATTCTGATGGCTTTGACAACCCTGAGTTCCTGCGCCAACACCATCCGCGGCATCGGGCAGGATACTGCAAATACCGTCAACGCGACAGAGTCGGCCGGTCGCCGGGTCGCCAGAGCCGCGAACTGACGATCTAAGGCCGGGCGCCGCATCTGCGCCCTTCCTGTCGCCTTAAAATAAGAAAGCCGGCTGCCGTTTTCACCCGTGCAGCCGGCTTTCTTGTTGAAAAGCATTCAGGCTTAGCCGGCAGCGAGCCTGTTGTGCTTGCGCTTCATGAAATCCTTGGCGGTCTCGACGGCGACAGCAGCATCGCGGCAATAGGCGTCGGCGCCGACCGCCTTGCCGAACTCCTCGTTGAGCGGCGCGCCGCCGACGAGGACGACGTAGTCGTCGCGCAGACCCTTTTCCTTCATCGTGTCGATGACGACCTTCATATAGGGCATGGTCGTGGTCAGAAGCGCCGACATGCCGAGAATATCCGGCTGCTCGCGCTCGATCGCTTCGAGATAGTTCTCGACCGGATTGTTGATACCGAGGTCGACGACATCAAAGCCGGCGCCTTCCATCATCATGCCGACGAGGTTCTTGCCGATGTCGTGGATGTCGCCCTTGACCGTGCCGATGACCATCTTGCCCAGTTTCGGCGCGCCGGTTTCGACAAGCAGCGGGCGAAGGATAAACATGCCGGCTTTCATCGCATTGGCTGAAAGCAGCACTTCCGGCACGAAGAGGATGCCATCACGGAAGTCGATGCCGACGATGCGCATGCCTTCGACGAGCGCCTGGGTCAGGATGTCGTAGGGTGTCCAGCCACGCTTGAGGAGGATCCGCGTCCCTTCCTCGATTTCCTCCTTGAGACCGTCATAAAGGTCGTCATGCATCTGCTGCACGAGTTCCTCGTCGGAAAGGTCCTCGAGAATGATTTCATCATCTGCCATAGTAGGGTTCCTCGGTTCCTGGCACGGTAGTCTTCGCGCGGTGATCTCGGCACGATCCGGACGCGTAGCACATCCTTAGCGGGCCACACCTAAAAAACTCTTTTCGAAAGCGACGTCGCATGTGATGAAAAACGACGGCGCGCCCGTCAGTCCCGCCTTTGGAATAGTCCTATCGCATAATTTCCCTCTCCGGAATCCAGCGGCCGGTAAAATTATGCAACAGTTCAAAGCGTTACATCCGAGTTAGGCGTGACTCGGCGGATGCCGGCGCCTGCCATCCGTTGCAGTTTACGAGGGCTCTGCTGGCGCCCCGGCCGAGTGTCTAAGATGCGCCACCCGTTGGCGCATTAAGACCCGTACCGGTACGGCGCATTGGTAGCATTAGGCCAAATCGATGCCGGGCGCAGGCTCCGACCACTGGAATCGACCTTCCGAAAGGGTTATGCGCCATCTATCAAAGTGTTGCTGCGTCCTTCGTATAGGATTACGCGGGCGTGGCGGGAGAGGACGAGCGAATGAGCGACGTGACAGAAAAAGGCGCGGTCGAGGGCGGCGGACGCCGCGCGCGTGGCGAGGGGCGGGGAGCGGCGGCGCGCCGGGCGTCGCGCACTGGAGGCGGTCCGGGGCCGTCTTTGCCCTATATCCAGCGCAAGATCCGCGAATATGAAGTGCTCGACGAGGAAGGCCTGCAACTCATCGAGCGCAATGCTGACACCGTGCTCGAGGAAATCGGCATCGAGTTCCGCGATGACGCGGAGGCGCTCGAGCTCTGGAAAGCAGCTGGTGCCGACGTGCGTGGCCAGCGTGTTCACTTCCCGAAGGGACTTTGCCGCGAGCTCCTGAAGAGCGCGCCGTCGAACTTCACCTGGCATGCGCGCAATCCCGAGCGCAACGCCCATATCGGCGGCAAGGCCACCGTTTTCGCACCGGTCTATGGCCCGCCCTTCGTCCGCGATCTGGAAGGCAACCGCCGTTATGCGACGATCGAGGACTTCCGCAATTTCGTGAAGCTCGCCTATATGGCGCCGTCGATGCATTCGTCCGGCGGCACGGTTTGCGAGCCGGTCGACGTTCCGGTCAACAAGCGCCACCTCGATATGGTCTACAGCCATATCCGCTATTCCGACAAACCCTTCATGGGCTCGGTGACGGCGCCGGAACGCGCCGAAGATACGATCGCCATGGCGAAGATCGTCTTCGGCGACGATTTCGTCGAAAACAACACGGTGACGCTGAACCTCATCAACGCCAACTCGCCGATGGTCTTCGACGAGACGATGGTGGGCGCGCTCAAGGTTTATGCACGCCATAATCAGGCCTGCGTGCTTTCGCCATTCATCCTGTCCGGCGCGATGAGCCCGGTGACCGTTGCCGGCACGCTGACGCAGATCCTTGCCGAAGTGCTCGCCGGCGCCTCGTTCACCCAACTCATCCGCAAGGGCGCGCCGGTGCTCTTCGGCACCTTCGCCGCCTCGATTTCGATGCAGTCGGGCGCGCCGACCTTCGGCACGCCGGAGCCATCGCTGGTCTCCTACGGTGCCGCACAGCTCGCCCGTCGTCTTGGCCTGCCGTTCCGTACCGGCGGTTCGCTCTGCGGCTCCAAGGTTCCGGATGCCCAGGCCGCGCATGAATCGGCCAACACGCTGAACATGACGCTGCTTGCCGGCACCAATTTCGTGCTGCATGCGGCCGGCTGGCTGGAGGGCGGCCTCGTTTCGTCTTACGAGAAGTTCATGATCGACCAGGACCAGCTCGGCATGATGCAGAAGATGGCCGAGGGCGTCGACCTTTCCGAGGACGCTCAGGCGCTGGACGCAATCCGCGAAGTCGGTCCGGGAAGCCACTATCTCGGCTGCGCCCACACGCAGGCAAACTTCCAGACGGCCTTCTACCGCTCGCCGCTCGCCGACAACAATTCCTTCGAGCAGTGGGAAATCGAAGGCGAGAAGCGGATCGAGCAGCGTGCCAATGCGCTTGCCCGCTCTTGGCTGGAACATTACGAGGCGCCTTACCTCGATCCGGCGATCGACGAGGCGCTTAAGGAATATATCGCCAAGCGCAAGGACTCGATGCCGGACGCCTTCACCTGAAGGGCTCCCGAACGAGCCAGGGAGCAAGGCGGCGCGGCGCAGGTGGCTGACATGATCCAGAAGGAGGTCTGGCGCCCGCATTACGAAACTCAGGGGCCGAAACCAAAATGACGGTTCCCTCCGCATCGGCGGACAATTCTCTCGAAACCATCCGTGCGGCTCTCCGGCCGCACGGACTTTTTTTGCGCGGCACCGTGAATTTCGGGGAGGGCGAGGCGGCGCCGGAGCTGGACAGCGGCCGGCCCGCGGCAAGTATTGTCCTGATCGGCAATATCGGCGGCTCGATTTGGGAACCGTTCACCCGCTGGCGCGAACGCGAGCCCGACCAGGGCGGGGCGGACCCGCTCGACAATTGGTCAAAGCAGGTGATCGGTCCCGTTGCCGACGCGGTCGGCGCCACCGCCTATTTCCCCTCCGATCCGCCTTGGCAGCCCTTCCAGCAATGGGCGATGACGGCCGAGGGTTTGAAGCCGTCGCCGCTCGGCATCCTCATCCATCCGCGTTACGGCCTCTGGCACGGTTACCGCGGCGCGCTCGGGTTCGATCGGGCGCTGCCGGCAATAGGAGAAATGGCTTCTTTCCATCCCTGTGAAACGTGCGCGGAGAAGCCTTGCGTGTCAGCCTGTCCGGCTGATGCTTTGGCATCTGGCGCGTTCGATATCGATCGCTGTCGCACGCATCTGAGATCGGAGGCGGGGGCGGACGGGTGCCTCGCCCGAGGCTGTCTTTCCCGCGATGCCTGTCCGGTCGGGCGAGACTATCACTACCCGCCTGCGCAACTAAGTTTCCATATGGCGGCGCTCAGGCTTTAGTGGCGAAGCACGCATCAAACCGCCGCAATCTATGCGATGCTTCACGTGACGATTCCACCTGAGTTTCGGACCCATGCCTCTGTTTCCCAGATCTTTTCTCCTTGGCGCTGCCATCCTCTCGGCCGCCCTTGCCGAACCGGCGCTCGCCGCCTGCCGCGACGTCGACCATCTCGGGCAGGATTATATCGTCTGCTCCTTCGATCCGGCGGCGAACGACATTCGCCTCTACAACAAGGATCAGGCCGGCGTGCCGTTCAAATCCTTCAAGGCGCTCGCGCTCGAATTGCGCCATCGCGACGAATATCTCGTCTTCGCGATGAATGGCGGCATGTATCATGAGGATCTTTCACCGGTCGGCTTGCATGTGGAGGAGGGTGCGGAGCAAGCGCCGCTCAACACCAGTTCCGGCTGGGGCAATTTCCATCTGCTGCCGAACGGCGTTTTCTTTATCGCCGACGGCAAGGCCGGCGTCATGGCGGCGGAGGCGTATCGTGCCGCCGGGATCAAGCCGCGCTTTGCGACGCAGTCCGGGCCGATGCTGGTGATCGACGGTGCGCTCCATCCGCGCTTCCTGCCGGACAGCGACAGCCTGAAGACCCGCAACGGCGTCGGTGTCACGACCACGGGCGAGGTGGTCTTCGCCGTATCGAAGCGGTCGGTGCGCTTCCATGATTTCGCGACGCTATTTCGGGATCGGTTGAACTGCCCGAACGCGCTTTTCCTCGACGGCACGATTTCGAGCCTTTATGCGCCGGAGATCAACCGCCACGACTGGCTGTTCCCGCTCGGCCCCATCATCGCCGTCGTAGCCCGATTTTAGCGATGAGGACGCAAAGGCTGAAATTTTCGGCCGTGTTCCGAACGCAGCCCGCTCATGCCTTCGGGAAAACGCGCTGCAATCCACCGGATTTTGTGAGGCCTGCCTTGAAAGCCTGGTAGGCGGGGTGCTGGCTGGAGCGGGCCGCTTCCATGAGGCGCATCTGCAAGCGCGCGGGCGCTTCATGGCCGAGCCAGTTTCCGAGCTGCTCGAGCTTCAGCGAGTTGAGAAACCGCGCTTCGGTGGCAAGGTCGAGATGGCGGTGCAGGCCTTCCATTAGGTTTTCGTCCTGCTCGGGATTTTCCATCAGCAGCTTGACGAAGGCCTGGTCCGCTTCGCCGAAGGTCGAAAACTTGCCGTCGGTCGTGTCCTTGTCCAAAAAGGCGGCTGGCCCGCTCATGGAATCGTCTCCCTCGAATCGAATGTCTCGTCGGGGATAGGCGAGCGGTCCACCATCCGCAACGGTTGATATTAAGTCTAATCTTGACAAAACATCCAATCTCCGTTCAGGTGGGCGCCATGAACATCGAGCAGCCAGTTCCCTTCAGCCTCGGGATGCACGCACCAAGTGCCGCCGCGATCAGCGCGCTGCTTTATCCCCATGCCGAGGTCGTTCTGCACGATCTTGCGAGCGGCCGTGTTGCGGCGATCTGGAATGCCTTTTCCGGCCGGACGGCCGGTACGGACTCCCTCATCGAGGATGGTCTGGGAGACGTCGACGAACGTGTTTCCGTGCTCGGACCCTATGAGAAAATCGGCCCCGACGGCCGGCGGCTGAAATCCGTATCGGCCGTGTTGCGTGACGTCGACGGGCGCGCCACGGGGCTTCTCTGCATCAACCTCGACGTTTCGCGAATCGATGACGCCGTGAAGCTGCTTGCAGCCTTTGCCGGAACGCCTGAGCCGCGGCCGCCGGCGCTGTTTTCGCGCGACTGGCGGGAGGAGATCAACGCTGCGCTGCACGCGTGGCTCAAGGCGAGCGGGCTCGCGCTTTCGGCTTTGAAGCGCGCCGACCGCATTGCGCTCGTCGCGGCGCTCGAGGAGCAGGGGCTCTTTAAAACCCGCAACGCCGTCGATCATCTGGCGAGCCTGATCGGTGCATCACGGGCCTCGATCTACAACTATCTCGCGGCCGCTCGCCGACAGGATCCCGCGTAAAATTTGGCACATCCTGCAATGTGCGAGGAGGACAATCGATATGACAACCTTGCCTGCCTTCCGGCTCGAAAGCCATTTCTCCCGCTGGGAATTCACGGCACGCCATCACATGACGGCAAGCGACAGTGAAACGATGTCGATGGCCGAATTGCTGTCCTTCGCCGACGATGCCGACCGCGAGGCCTGGGAGCGGCTGACGCTCGGCTATACGGAGACCTACGGTGCACCCGCGCTGCGCGAAGCGATCGCTGTCACCTATGCCGGGCTCGAGGCGGCGGACATTCTCTGCTTTGCCGGTGCCGAGGAAGGCCTCTATTGCGCCATGCTGGCGCTGCTCGGCCGCGAGGATCACGCCATCGTCACCGTGCCGAATTACCAGTCGATGGAGACGCTGCCGGTGACGATCGCCGCATCGGTTACCGGCGTGCCGCTTCGGCCTGAAAACCGCTGGCAGCTCGATATCGCCGACGTGCGGGCGGCGCTGAAGCCCAATACCAAGCTCATCGCTGTCAATTTTCCCAACAACCCGACCGGCGCAATCGCCGATCAGGCGACCTTCCGGGCGCTTGCCGAGCTTTGCGCCGAGCGTGGCATCCATCTTTTTAGCGATGAGGTTTATCGCGGGCTCGAACGCGACGAAGGTAAGCGCCTGCCGCAGGCGGCCGCACTCTTCGACCGCGGCGTCTCGCTGAATGTCATGTCCAAAGCTTATGGACTGCCGGGCCTGAGGATCGGCTGGATCGCCTGCCGCGACCGTGGGCTGCTTAAGCGCATGGAGGGCCTGAAGCATTATCTCTCGATCTGCAACTCGCGACCGTCGGAAGTGCTGGCGACGATCGCGCTGAAATCGCGCGAGCGGATTCTTGAACGTAATCGCTCGCTGTGTACCGCCAACCTTGAAAAACTCGGAGCCTTCTTCGCCGAATTCCCCGAACTTTACGAGTGGCACGCGCCGGACGGCGGCTGCGTCGGGTTCGCCCGTTATCTCGGGGCGGACGGCGTCGAGGAGCATTGCCGGCGTCTGGTCGAGAAGTCCGGCGTTCTCTTGCTCCCATCCAGCCTCTTCGTCTCCGAACTCCTGCCGGTCGCTGAGGACCGCTTCCGCGTCGGTTTCGGCCGCAAGAATATCGAGGCAGGGCTCGAAGCCTGGCGCAATCATCTGCGCCAGAGCGTGGGGCGCCACAGCGCTTGAGTTTACTCCATGCACAGCAAAGGCTCCGGACCGTAGATCGGAGCCTTTGCTGTCGAATGTCCGGCCGATTTTAGGCGCGCCGGCGGCCGCTGCGTTCGCGCGGCGGTGCCGAAGCACCCTCGTTGGCGGTCTTGTTGCGCAGGGGCCCGATCTTCTCGATGATGACATCGAGCGTCGGGCGCTCGCCTTTCGTGTGATTGTCGAGCGCAAGGCGCATTGCCGCCAGATGGCTGCAGGAGGTGCCGCAGCAGCCGCCGATAATTTTCGCGCCCGCATCCATTGCCAGCCGCGCATATTCCGCCATCAGCGGTGGCGTGCCGGAATAGTGGATCTCCGAGCCGCGGAATTCCGGAATGCCGCAATTGCCCTTGACCACGATGGTGGCTTCCGGCTTTGCGGCGGCCATGTCGAGGAGCGAGGAGAGAATGTCGGATGCTCCGACGCCGCAATTGGCGCCGACCGCTACCGGACCCTCGCCGATGTCGCTGGCAACGCCGTGAATGTCCTTCGGGTGCAGGCCCATCATCGTCTTGCCGGCGGTATCGAAGGAGCCGGTATAGATATAGGGGAGGCCGACTTTCGTAGCCGCTTCGGCCGCTGCGCGAATTTCATCCGCCGAAGACATGGTCTCGATCCAGGCGACCTCCGCGCCGCCGGCTTTCAGGCCCTCGATCTGCTCGGCAAAAGCCGAGACGGCATCCTCGTAGGAGAGTGCGCCCAGCGGGATCAGCAGTTCGCCGGTCGGGCCGACGGAGCCTGCAGTGATGACCTTGCGCGGAGCCTTGTCGGCGACGGCGCGGGCGATCTCGGCGGCGCGCTTGTTGAGCGCATGCACGCGGTCTTCTGCCTGATGAAGCTTCAGCCGATGGCGCGTGCCGCCGAAGGAGTTGGTGAGAATGATGTCGGCGCCGGCATCGACGAAATCCTGATGCAGCTTGGTGATGTTTTCCGGCTTCGTCTCATTCCAGAGCTCCGGCGCCTCACCGGCTTCCAGGCCCATAGCGAAGAGCGACGTGCCGGTGGCGCCATCGGCAAGCAGAACGCCCTTCTGGGCGAGGAGATCGGACAGGACATTGGCGGCAACGGACATCGGCTTTTCCCGGCTGAATGAAGTTACAACAACATATAAAGATATCTTTATGTGATGGCAACCAGATTTGCGGCTCGCGGAGACGATTGTGCGACGTTCGGGCGCCGGTAGCGATTCAGCCGCCGGCGCCCGAACGCGGTAGCTCATCAGCAAGAAGCGCAGCCAGATTGCCGGCAATCTTATCAGCTCGGGGGTGGACGCGGAGGTTGAACTCAGCGATGGGCAGAGCCGGCAGCTCAAGCTGGCTGGGAGCTGCTTCTATGCCGTTACTCCGAAACTGCTCCGTTCGCGCGGTAACAGCAATGCCGCTCAGAACAGCGGCGTGCAGACCCGACAGACTGGGGCTCGTCGCCGCAATCCGGAAGGGACGCTTGGCGGCTTCAAGGGCGGAAATCGCAGCCGAGCGAAAGCCACAGGGCGGATCGAGCACGGCCAGTGGAATTTCCGTATCAAAAGAAGCAAGCCCCTTTTCGGATGAGAGCCAGATCATCGGCTCTCTAAGCACAAGCAGTTCGTCGGTCGCGGGCGCTTGCCGCATGGCGAGAAGAATGTCGACCTGACCCTGCTCATAGGCGGCGGTCAATTCCTTCGTCCTGCCGATGCGGAGGTCGAGGCGAACCCGAGGGTGGGAACGGGCGAAGCGGCGCAAAAGGTCGGGCAGTGTCGTTTCCGCAAAATCCTGCGTGCTGCCGAGCGAGACCCGGCCGTCGGCCCGGGCACCCTTGAGGCTGAGCCAGGCATCGCGATGCGCATCGAGAATCCGGCGGGCATGGTCCACGAGTTCCTCGCCAACTGGCGTCAATGATCGCCCGCGCCCCGCCGGTGCCAGAAGCGGTTCGCCGACCAGTGCCTCCAGGCGCTGCATCTGCGCCGTCACGGCGGATGGCGATCGATTGACCTTTTCTGCGGCGCGGGCGAGCGAACCGCCTTCGGCAAAGGCGAGGAAGGTGCGCAGCAGGTCGGGATCGAGGTTTGTCATACTTCTATTTTATGGAAGTTTTTCTTCGAAACAATTCGATTTTCTTGATTCGTCAGTGCTGGCAGGGTGATCCTTGAAGACAACGCTCATAGAGGAAGGAACTCACCATGCCCATCATCAATATTGCCGTGACCGGCCGGCCGGACCCGAAACGCTCTCAAGAGATTGCAGTCGAGGTCAGTGCTCTGACGCAAGCGCATCTGCGCAAGGATCCAACCGTCACCGCCGTTGCGATCAGCTATGTCGATCCGCAGCACTGGTTCGCCGGCGGAAAATCGATTGCGTCGCAAGAGACGAATAGCTTCTGGCTCGACATCAAGGTTGTCGACGGCACCAACACCAAGCAGGAAATAGCCGGCTACATCGAAGCGATCTTCGCCGCATTCGAAAAGCTCCTCGGAAAAGTCCACCCGGAGAGTTACGTGCTTGTCCACGAGGTATCCGCCGCCGCCTATGGCTACGGCGGCACGACGCAGGAATTCCGTTTCATCAGCGGCAAATTGCAGCCGGCGGCGTAATAGGCAAAGCGCGTTTCCGACGGAAGGGCACCGTCGCGGGTGCCCTTCCTCACAGCACGACTAAATCAAGCTCACGCCGCCTGTCGGTCGGCATGGCTTGTCGGCGTTACCATGGCGGCGATGATCGTCTGCAAGTCGATCGCGCCGATCGGCCGGCCGTTGGCGTCGACGACATGGGCCGTGTTGATATGGGCGCCGGTCATCGTGCGGGCTGCCACCTCGAGGACCGTGCCAGCCGGGAGCGGCAGGCCCTCCGGATTCCCGGAAAGCGGCCGCATGATCGTTTCGACATGAACGACGCGACCGCGGTTCACTTCCTTGACAAAGGCGGTGATGTAGTCATCCGCCGGCGAGAGCACGATTTCCTGGCCAGTTCCCTGCTGCACGACGCAGCCGTCGCGCAGGATGGCGATCTTGTCGCCGAGCCTCAGCGCCTCGTCGAGATCGTGGGTGATGAAGACCACGGTCTTCTTCAGTTCCTTCTGCAGTTCGAGCAGCACGCTCTGCATGTCCATCCGGATCAGCGGGTCGAGCGCGGAATAGGCCTCGTCCATCAGCAGGATGTCGGCGTTGTTCGTGAGCGCCCGGGCGAGACCCACGCGCTGTTGCATGCCGCCGGAAAGCTGGTTCGGGTAGTGCTTCTCGAAACCGCTCAGGCCGACGCGGTCGATCCAGCCGAGCGCCCGTTTTTCGCTCTCACGCCGATCCACGCCTTGGATCTCCAGACCGTAGACGGTGTTTTCGAGCACGGTGCGATGCGGCAGCAGCGCGAACTTCTGGAACACCATCGCAGTCTTGTGGCGGCGGAATTGGCGAAGGTCGCTGTCGTTCATCTTGCAAACGTCGACGCCGTCATAGAGCACTTCGCCGGCAGTCGGGTCGATCAGGCGATTGATGTGCCGGATGAGCGTCGACTTGCCGGAGCCCGAAAGCCCCATGACCACCGTCACGCAGCCTGCGGGCATGTGGATGTTGATATCTTTCAGGCCGAGCACGTGGCCGTGCTTCTCGTTGAGCTCTGCCTTGCCCATGCCGTTCCTGACGGCTTCGACATAATCTTCGCCGCGGGGGCCGAAGATCTTGTAGAGGTTCTTGACCTCGATTGCGTGACTAGCCATGGACAACCTCCGAGTGCTTTTGCAGCCGCCTGCCGAAGGCCTGGCTGGTACGATCGAAAATGACAGCGGAACATGCCGTCCGCTTTACTGTTTGCGACGCAGGCGAAGATACTGCGTCGCCATGAGGATCAAGCAGTCGTCCGTACGTCCGTCATAGGGCTGTCTTGATCTTTTCCGCGATTTCCGGACTGACCCACCGAGTCCACGTATCCTGGAAGTTTTCGAGGAAATATCGGGCGGCATCCTCGTTGGTGCCCTGGTTCTGATCCATCCAGGCTAGAACCTTGTTGACGGTGGCGTTGTCCCAGTTGCGCGCCTTGACGTAGTCCATGGCGACGCCGGCCCTCTCGGCGAAGGATTTGGTGACCACCGTGTACACGTCGGAGACCGGATAGGAGTTGACCTTCGGATTGGGGCAATCGGGAACGGTGGAGCAGGCGTCCCACTCGGCCCTGTCGTGATCGACCCCGAAGGAGAGACGGACCATCTGGTATTTGCCGAGGATGGCAGTCGGCGCCCAATAGTAGCCGAGCCAGCCGGTCTTCTTCTCGAAGGCGTTTGCAATGGAGCCATCGAGACCGGCGGCGGAGCCGGTATCGATGAGCTCGAAGCCGGCTTTCTGCGCTTCCAGCGCCCTGTAGAGGTTGGCCGTCGAGACCTGGCAGTTCCAGCCGGAGGGGCAGTTATAGATCGCCCCCTTGGACGGGTCTTCCGGTGCGGGGAAGAGGTCTGGATGTTTCAACGCATCCGGGACCGACCTGATTTCCGGATGGGCGTCGGCAACGAACTTCGGAATCCACCAGCCTTCCACGCCGCCTTCGCTCAAGATCCTGGCAGCCTGAATAAGGCGGCCTTCTTTGATGGCTGCATTCAGCGGCGTGCGCACGGAGTTGACCCAGAGTTCCGGCGCCATATCCGGCTGAGCCCTTTCGTTCATCGACGCGAAGGTCGGCATCGTGTCGCCGGCGACGAGCCTTACCGTGCATTCATAGCCGCTTTCGAGGATGAACTTGTCCACATGAGCTGCAACGCCCGCGGAGGCCCAGTTCATCTCCGCAATGCTGAGTTCACCGCATTCCGCAGCCTCGGCGGAACCCGCCAGGGCATGGATGCCCGCCGCGAGGAAGGTGGAAGCAAGGAGTTTCTTCATCTCGTCAAGACCTCCGCGTCTTTGTGCAGCCGTATCGAGCGCGCCGCGGGCCCCCTGCATGGAAAGCACCCGGTCATTCGGTGAGCAGCGCAAGGTTCGGCATCGGAATGGCCAAGTTCGTGCCTCGCTGCGGCGGTGCGGTCGTTCAAGTTCTAGCCGCGGAACCCCGTCGCCGTCCGGATTTCCTCGTCACCGTTGCAGCAAGCCTAAGTATTCCCGATGAGAAATCAACCTCTTCAACATCGCCGCGGACCTCAGGCGGGACCGCATGCGTCTGTTTCCGGCGGGGCTAGAGAGACGCTGTTGCGGACGAAAGTCGCAAATATAAGCTTTTGCGATAATAAGTGCCGCAAAATGGGGGTCAGTGAGTTCAAGCATCTGCTGACCTCTTTCAATCGGCAATCTCCTGTCGCGACTGCACCACTTAGAAAACGGCGGAAAAAATCCTCAATTCACCTTTGGTTAAGACCTCAATAACCATCCGGTAACGATGTCAGGCTAATTGTTTGCGCGGCGGGCGACTGCCGCAGGTCCGGATCAGGTGTTGCGTACCGGACCTGCTAATTCAGCGGTTATCCGATTTGCCGGCAGCGCTGAGGGATCTGCGCGGCGTTTTCCGGCGAAGCCATGTGTTTCTTTTAGAGCCGCGCCCACCTTCATCTCGAGGGCTTTCGCATTTCATGAACAGCGGAGTCGTTGCGCCATCTATAGCGCCGTGTGTCTTTCCAGACGCACAAAGGTCGCTGTAGCACTTTGGATTGTTGCATGTGCAGGACGGGTGGGCAGGCAATCTCGTGGGCGGCTTGGACGCGGTTTCAGTAGCAGCGCGCAAAAAAGATTAGGATGCCTTTCCTTCCGACCCCATCATCAAGCGGCTCGGTGCCGACTTCGAAGAGAAGCAACACACCTGCCGGGATCGACCGCAATGTGCGGTACCACGTCTAAGAAATTATGGCGGCCTGCGAACCAGGCCGGCCAGTCGTGTTGAACCCGGGAGCCGCTCCATGCTGGCGACCTCAATGCTGTGAATTTTCTCTACCAGATATCGGATTGGCGGCCCGCTCTTCGTCCTTGTATCATTTCAATGAACGGAGGAGTGGAAGAAATGAGGAAGCTAATCTCGATCAACCATGTATCGCTGGATGGTGTCATGCAGTCGCCGGGCGGACCGCAAGAGGATCCGAGAAACGGTTTCAAACTCGGAGGCTGGATCGTGCCATATTGGGACGAGCAGATGGGTGAACGGCTGGACCAGGCTGTTTCCGGTGCCTTCGACCTGCTTCTTGGGCGCCGCACCTATGAGATATTCGCCGCTCACTGGCCCTATGCCGGGAAAAACCCGATCGCCGACGGCTTCAATCGCGCAACCAAATACGTGGCGACACGCGGCAAGCCCGAACTTGATTGGGTGAACTCACAGGCCCTGCAGGGCGATGCGGTCGAAGCTGTGCGTCAACTGAAGTCCGGCACAGGTCCCGAAATCCAGATCTATGGCAGCAGCAGCTTTCTGCAGGCATTGATCGCGGCAGACCTGATCGACGAATATCTGATCTGGACTTATCCCTTGGTCCTTGGCCGCGGCAAGCGGCTGTTCGAAGAGGGCACACCGCCACGGGCATTGCGGCTTGTGGAAACCGAACAATCGTCAACCGGCGTGATCACCAGCCGCTATCTGCCGGATGGTCCGGTCAAGCCCGGATCGTTCGGGGGGCATGCCTCCAAGGCAGAATTGGCGCGCCGCCGGCGTCTGGCGGCCGAGGAAGCGTGATCGCGGTGGCAATGAGATCTGTTAACCGCGAACGTGTCGCTACGCGAACGACAGGAATGTCCCGCAAAGCTGACATCTTGCACGTTGGCTGCTTGACAGATGCTCCCCCAATAGAGAAGCCGCCCCGAAAAGGAGCGGCCTCAGTTGGGGAGTGGGTCTTCCTTATCCGACGTTCGACGTGCGAACGAAGCCGAGCGGACCGAACGGCGCATCCATCACGACATTGCGGACTCGGGACTGATTGTTCGGCGCTTTGGAGTTCCAGGCGATCTGGACGAAATTGGGTTTGCTGAAGACGAACAGCATAGCTTTTTACCTTGGGAGTCGGGTCGTTTTGCCCGTGTTGTTACGATGGCGCCGATATAGGCGGGGGCCGGTCGGATTTGAATGCCAACTTCGCCATTGCATGTCGCAATTCCGCTAGTCGGAGGAGATTTCCGACAAGCTTGATGAAGCGTCGAAACAGGCGGTGATCGCGGCGAATGAGATTATGGCGAAATCGCGTCGAAACAACGCTTTGCGGGCGCGGATTTCGATGTTACGGGAGACGGCATGACGCGCAGGATCATGCTTCAGGGAACCGGCTCGGATGTCGGAAAATCGGTATTGGTGGCCGGGCTCTGCCGGCTCGCCGCCAATCGCGGCTTGAAGGTGACACCGTTCAAGCCGCAAAACATGTCGAACAATGCCGCCGTCTCCGATGATGGCGGCGAGATCGGCCGGGCGCAATGGCTGCAGGCGCTGGCCGCGCGCGTGCCATCGTCCGTGCACATGAACCCGGTGCTGCTGAAGCCGCAGTCGGATGTGGGCAGCCAGATCATTCTGCAGGGCAGGGTCGCGGGGCATGCGAAGGGCAGGGAATACCAGGCACTGAAGCCGAAGCTACTCGGCGCGGTAATGGAGAGCTTCGAGCTGATTTCGGCCGGTGCCGATCTCGTCGTCGTCGAGGGTGCGGGTTCGCCCGCCGAAATCAATCTCAGGGCCGGCGATATCGCCAATATGGGCTTTGCCACACGCGCCGACGTGCCGGTCGTTCTCGTCGGCGACATCGACCGCGGCGGTGTCATCGCTTCGCTGGTCGGCACGCATGCGATCCTGCCGGAAGAAGACCGGAAGATGGTCACCGGCTATCTCATCAACAAGTTCCGTGGCGACGTCACGCTCTTCGAGGACGGGATCGCGGCGGTTCAGCAGTTCACCGGCTGGCCCTGCTTCGGCGTCGTGCGCTGGCTGAAGAGTGCCGCACGATTGCCGGCAGAGGACTCTGTCGTGCTGGAGAGGCTCACGCGCGGCAGCGGCAAGGCGCTGAAGGTCGCCGTGCCGGTCCTGTCACGCATTGCCAATTTCGACGATCTCGACCCGCTGATCAATGAGCCGGATGTCGATCTCGTCTTCGTTCGGCCGGGCGCACCTCTTCCTGACGACGCGGCGCTGGTGATCATTCCAGGCTCGAAATCGACCATAGGCGATCTGAGCGATTTTCGCGCTCACGGGTGGGACCGCGACCTCGAGCGCCATGTGCGCCGCGGCGGCCGGGTGATCGGCATCTGCGGCGGTTACCAGATGCTCGGCACCTGCGTCACCGATCCGCTCGGCATCGAGGGAAGCGAGCGCGAGATCGCCGGTCTCGGGCTGCTGGCGGTCGAAACCGAGATGGCGCCGGAAAAGACCGTGCGCAACAGCCGCGCGTGGTCGCTGGAGCACGATGTGGTGCTCGAAGGCTACGAGATACATCTCGGCAGGACCACGGGCGCCGATTGCGATCGCGCCCCCGTTTCGATCGACGGGCGCCGCGACGGAGCGTTATCCGCGGACGGCAAGGTAATGGGAACCTATCTGCACGGTCTTTTCGGCAGCGACGCCTACCGGGCCGCACTGCTCAGAAGCTTCGGCATCGAGGGCGGTGGCAGCAATTACCGCCAGTCGGTCGATGCCGCGCTCGATGACATTGCCGTCGAACTCGAAGCGGTGCTCGACCGGGCCTGGCTGGAGGGATTGTTGGGGTAGGGGCGATCTGCCCCCTTGTCAGGCTTCCCTATCAGGCCTCCCCGTCATGCCTCATGCCGGAACACGCTGAACTGGAAGGATTGCTTTGAGCCCCAGGGTGTGGAGTGTTCGTGTCTGCGGCTATCGACGAGACGGAAGGCGTTGCCAAGTGTCTCGGCCAGGCTTTCCGGGCTGTAGCGCATGACCGGCAGACCGCTGCACCGCTCCGGCCCATCCGGTGCAAATGTCGCGATAATCGCGTGTCCACCTGTCCTCAAACCTTTGTGCAGGCGCTCGATGTAGGCGGCCCGCTCGGTCGCTTCTGTGAGGAAGTGGAACGTGCCCCGGTCGTGCCAGATATCGTAGCTCTCCTTCGGCTGCCACATCGTCACGTCCGCGACGATCCAGCGAATGCTTGCGGCGCGGTCGCCAAGGCGGGCCTTCGCGGCCGTGAGCGCAGCGCCCGACAGGTCCAGCACGGTGACGGCGCGAAATCCCTTGACAGCGAGACTGTCGACAAGGCGCGAGGCCCCGCCGCCGATGTCGACGATGGCGGTCTCGGGCGTTGCGCCAACCTCGGCGATCAGCTCCAGCGAGGGCGTGGGACTCTCCTGAAACCAACTGACCTCGTCCTCGCCCTTGCGGGTATAGACGTTTTCCCAATGGGTCTGGCGGCTCTCACGCTCCATCCATCATTCCTCTCTGGACCAGATTCAGATATGGTCGCCCCCGCTCGGCAACGCAAGGCTACCGGTACTCTCCAGCAGCGTGGGCAAATCGGCATGGAACGACACGACGACGATCTCAGCAATTTCGAGGCGCATGGCGCGGCACCCTTGCCGCCGGCCGACGATGAAGGTTATGTCGAGAATGACGGCGCTCGAATCCGGTACGCGACCCATGGGGCCGGTCCGCCGGTCATTCTGCTGCATGGCGGCCTCGGCCACAGCGGCAATTGGGGCTATCAGGTTCCGGCGCTGCTCAAGTCCGGACGCCAGGTGGTGCTCATCGATAGCCGTGGTCATGGCCGCAGCACGCGCGATCTCAGGCGCTTTACCTATGAGCTGATGGCCTCCGATGTGCTCGCGGTGATGGACGCGCTGCGGCTGAAAAAGGCGGCCGTCGTCGGCTGGAGTGACGGTGCGTGCACCGCCTTGATCCTCGCAATGAAGGTCCCCGACCGCATCGCCGGCGTATTCTTCTTCGGCTGCAACATGGATCCGAGCGGCGCAAAGGAATTCGTGTCCACACCCACCATCGACCGCTGTTTCCGCCGGCACGCGAAGGACTATGCCGACCTGTCGACCACGCCCGATCAATTCGAGGCCTTTGTCGAAGCGGTCAGCGAGATGATGAAGACGGAACCCAACTATTCTGCGGCCGCTCTGGCCGATATTCGCGTGCCGGTCGCGATCGTCCACAGCGAGCACGACGACTTCATCAAAGCCGAACATGCCAATTATCTTGCGGGGAGTATTCCCGGAGCGGAACTGATCCTGCTTGCCGGAGTAAGCCATTTCGCGCCCCTGCAGCGACCTGAGCTATTCAACGAAGTGATGTGCGACTTCCTCGACAGGGTGCTCCCCGGGAAGAAATGACACATCTGCCGCGGTTGGCGGGTGATGACGTTCAGGATTGCATAGCTGTTGCGAACGATGCAGCATGGCTTAACCGCAGCGGCTTTGGCGCCCATGAAGAACGCACGCCGCTGTGGCGGACGGGACTATTTCCCCTCGGAACGATACCCGATGCCGGCATTCGGCACAGAGGTCAGATACGGCGGTCATGACACGCGCGCAGCAAGTTGGCGTCTTCATCGGCCTGGCGATCGTAGCGGCGCTCACGATGCTGCGGGCGAGCGACCCGCAATTGCTGAAGCTTGCCCGCGACGTGACCTTTGACGAATACCAGCGCCTGGCGCCACGGGCCTTCGAGAACCTTCCCGTACGTGTCGTCGACATCGATGAAGCCTCTCTCAAACAACTCGGGCAATGGCCATGGCCGAGAGACCGAATAGCAGCCCTGGTCGACCGGTTGTCCGAGATGGGGGCGGCCGTCATCGCCTTCGACATTCTCTTCGCCGAACCCGATCGCCTGTCGCCGCGCACCGTCGTACGCGACGTCGGCGGAATTGAGCCTTCGCTGATCGATCGGTTGCCGGACAATGACGAGATTTTCGCCCGCTCGATTGAAGGAAAGCCGGTCGTACTCGGCTTCGGCCTTTCCAATGAGGGAAACTACCGTCCGCCGGTGAAGGCCGGCTTCGCCTTCACCGGCGAGAGCCCCTTCGACGCGCCGCCCCGCCTGACGGCCGCGACGCCCTTGCGGCCGCAACTCGAGGCGAATGCCGCCGGCATCGGACATATCAGCCTCAATCCCGGCAGCCGGTCGGCGATCGTACGCGCCGTGCCGCTCCTCCTTAGCGATGGCGAGCAGCTTTATCCAAACCTTGCGCTTGAAGCGCTGCGCGTTGCGCAGGGCGCCTCCACTTATCTGCTGGCCGGTGCCACGGACGTGCCTGATACCATAACCCTGGTGAAGGTCGGAGATTTCGTCATTCCGGTGACGGCGGCCGGCGAACTCTGGCTCTACGTCAGCCCTGACAAGGCGGAAGGGTATGTCTCTGCCGCGGAAGTGCTCGCGGCCGGGGAAGCGTCTCCCGACACGAGGGCCGCGATCGACGGCAGCATCGTTTTCGTCGGAACATCGGCTGCCGGGCTGCAGGACATCCGCACGACAGCGCTCGGGCATAATGTTCCCGGCGTTTCGCTGCATGCGCAAACGGTCGAGCAGATATTGTCCGGCCGCTTTCTTTCCCGGCCCGACTGGGCCAACGGCCTCGAAATTCTGTCGATTGCTGTGGCGGGAAGTCTGCTCGTGACGCTGACTACCTTCGTCAGCCCCGCCGTCGCGCTCGCCTGCGGCTTGCTGATCACCGCGATGGCCCTTGTCGCCTCCTGGCTGGCCTTTCTCTACGCGGGGCTTCTCCTCGATCCGCTGGCTCCGATCGTCGCCGGATCGATCACGCATTTCGCCGCGACGGCGTTTCGCTTTCTCGTGACCGACCGGGAGCGCCGCGTGGTCCGGAGAGCCTTCGGCCAGTATCTGTCGCCATCGCTGCTCTATCGCATCGAGCATACGCATGACGCCCTGCGCCTGGGGGGCGACGATCGCGAGCTGACGATCATGTTCGTCGATGTCCGCAATTTCACCGCCATCAGCGAGCGTCTGGCGCCAACCGAGGTTGTCGGTTTCCTGAACACGCTACTCGATGCGTTGAGCCGCCACGTGATTGCGAACGAGGGCACGCTCGACAAGTTCATCGGCGATTCGATCATGGCGTTCTGGAATGCCCCAATCGATGTCGCAGACCACGCCGGCAAGGCTGTCCGCGCGGCGTTGGCGATGCGCGAGACGCTTGCCCGGCTCAACGACAGCGATGCCTTCGGTTTCGGAAGTGCGCACAGGGTAGGGATCGGCATTGGCATCCATACGGGACTTGCCTGCGTCGGCAACATGGGCGCCGAGACGCATTTCAACTATTCGGCCGTCGGCGACGCGGTCAACGTCGCTGCACGGATCGAGTCCGCGTGCAAGGACGTGGGCTTCGACGTCCTCGTTTCGGAGAGCACGGCAAAATTGCTTGCTGATTGCGCGTTGCTCGACGCCGGGGCGCTGGGCCTCAAGGGCAAGAGTACGCTAACCAGGCTCTTCGCGGTCGTCGGCGACGAGCGTCTCGCAACCTCCGCCGAATTTGTCGAGCTGCGGCACATACACGGGCAACTGACCGACGCATTGCGTTCGCGCTCGCCGAGAAGCCGCCAGATCGTGAGCGCGGCAAAGCTGAAGGCGGCTGGGCTGACGGTTGGACTGGCGGCAGGGTTGCCGGACTTCTACCGCCGGATTTCCCGCAGGGCCGACCATTTTGCCGACGAGCCTGAGCGGAAGGCCGGCACGTCCGCGAAGTGACCGCACCGCAGGCAAAAGCCTCACTGCGGTGTCATCGAGAGCAGCAGGGCACGAGAGCCTTTCATGGCTGAATGGAAACAATTCTGTTGGCTTAAGCGGAGTGGAATGTTTGCTCGGCTGGCGCGTGGCGTAGCCAAAGCATACGGCCAAGCCAGCCGAGCAAACAGGCCGCCCGCTTCAGGCAACCCGAAGGGCCGGGCATCTTTCCGCCAGGATCCGAGGCGATCGCCTCGGCCGTACGTCTGTGCACGGCACTCGGCAATCGCCTCTGCCTGACGAAAATCTGCTCCGGCAGAATGTTTCCATTCAGCCATGAAAGGCTCTAGCCCCTGCTGTCGTCGTGCGGCCGATCCTCGTTGTCGTCAGCTCGCTTCCCATCATCGTGCGGCTTGTCCCCGGGCTTGTCCGGCCTATCCGGCTTATCTGGCCTATCTGGCTTATCTGGCCTGTCTGGCCTATCTGGCCTATCCGGTCGGTCCGGCTTGTCGGGCTTATGGGGCTTGTCCGGCTTCGGCGGCTTCTCCGGCGTGGGGCTGATTTCGCGGACACGCGAAGGAGGAGCTGGTGGGGGCTTGACTTCCAATGCCGCCGCAAGACCACAGCTGCCGCCGATGTTTCCGAACCCGCCCGAAAGCTTTTGACTGCCGGAGAGAAAGGGCAGGGCATTCTGATTGCCGAGCGTCCTGAGAACACCTCTATTGACCCGGCGAGTATCGGTCAGGCTGCCATTGGGCTTGGCGACCACGCAATCGCAGCGTCGCGTCAGTTGCTGGCAGCCGCCAGGCCCGCAGAACTGGGCCGCTCCGCTCAGCAGCACGACCGCTGTCGTACCATCGCCGCCGACGTAAAAGTCGAACACGGTTCCTCGCACGCCAATCGTTCCGGCGGGCGTCAGGATCTCATAAGCCGTGTGTTTCGAGTTTCCGCTGATCCAGCGAAAGGTGCCCTTCGCGGCCATGACCGTAAGCTTCTGCAACGATCTGGAATCGTCGAAGACGAACTTGTCGATAACAATGGAAGAGCCCCACCCGACCGCGAGCTTGGTGCCGTCGCGAAACACGAATTGCCCGAGCCCGGATTTCGACGTGCGAATCCGTTCATCCCGGTGAACCGGGGACTTGACCGCCAGCGGTCCGCTCGCGCCGGTAACTTCGGTCTTGATCCGGATCGCCTCGCCGACCCTTTCGGCGGCCTGTGTCGGTATGAAACCGTAAAGCGCGACGCATAGCGTAGCGATTGCGGTACGACGTAAATACGACATCGCACCCTCCTCGATGATCCTCTGGCGAAAGCCATCCAGGATCATGAACATGATCGATTCTTCAGTTGGAGCGGGATGCGGCAGTATATGGGCGTCGCGCTCCAAGCGCTCAGTCTTACCATGCGGCAGCGATGGCTGTCTTCTCATCCGTTTGGGCGAGGACATGGCGCGCCAATGCCGCAGGTTGTGGCTCAGGCCGCTCTTTAAGCCGCTTTGCCGCAATTCGCTCGCGGTGTGTCGCACGCCATCGATTGACTTTGCCCGTCCCGCTTCATAATTAACGCTCAATGGATGGTTCCCCTGCGCCGGAGCGGAGCGGGGGAGTAAATGGGAATGCGACGGGGCGGACCCACACCGGGCACCCTTATCGCAGCCGACCCCGCGACTGTAGAACGGTCAGGGTTCGCCATCGGCCACGCCATTCTTCCTTCGATGAACTGCATGGGGCAGTTTCACGCGGGATGGGTGACGTGCCGGAAAAGCCACTGGCGTGGCATCATGGTCAGCCGGGCTGGACGCCTCTTCTTCTACGAATCGTCCGCCTTTCATGATGCTAGACAAGCGCCGGGAAGGTGAGGCGGACCCGTTCGGCCTGGCATTGGTGAGCGATTCTTGCGCCCGTAATGCCTCAGCCCGTGACGCCGTGAGCCAGGAGACCTGCCATCCGTCAGGGCATTCCGCCCGAGGGGATCCGTCCCCAATGCCAGCACGGAGGTTGTCGTGGCTTATCAGTTCTTCTCCGGGCGCTCTTTGCACGCGCCCGTTCCCCCTTGCTATTGCGGTTTGAGTTCGTCGGACTGAAGCCGGGCCATGATCATTCCCAATACCGGACCGGTTCTCGTGCTCGGCGGCGCCCGCTCCGGCAAGTCCTCCTTTGCGGAAAAGCTCGTCGAGGCCTCCGGGCTGCCGATGCATTACGTCGCGACCGGCCGCGCCTTCGATGACGAGATGCGCGAGCGCATCGGCCGTCATCAGGCCGCGCGGCAGGGCAAGGGCTGGACGACGCATGAGGAGCCGCTCGATCTCGTCGGGGCGCTCCGCCACATCGACGATCCGGCGCGCGCGATCCTCATCGATTGTCTGACGCTCTGGGTCACGAACCTGATGATGGAAGAGCGGGACATGGCGGCCGAATTCGCGGCGCTCGCCGCCTTTCTCTCCGACGCTCGGGCGCGGCTCATTCTCGTTTCCAATGAGGTCGGCCTCGGCATCGTGCCGGAGAACCGCATGGCGCGGGACTTTCGCGACCACGCCGGCCGGCTCCACCAGATTGTGGCGGAGAAATCCGCCGAAGTTTACTTTGTCGCGGCCGGATTGCCGCTGAAAATGAAGGGTTGATCCATGACACTCGCCAAGCCCCACCAGGGCAAGATTCCGGCAACCGTCATCACCGGGTTCCTCGGTGCCGGCAAGACGACGATGATCCGCAATCTGCTGCAGAATGCCGATGGCAAGCGCATCGCGCTGATCATCAACGAATTCGGCGATCTCGGCGTCGATGGCGACGTGCTGAAGGGGTGCGGCGCGGAGGCCTGCTCGGAGGAAGACATCATCGAACTTACCAATGGCTGCATCTGCTGCACCGTTGCCGATGACTTCATCCCGACCATGACAAAGCTGCTGGAGCGCGAGAACCGTCCGGATCATATTGTCATCGAGACCTCTGGCCTCGCTCTGCCGCAGCCACTGGTCGCCGCCTTCAACTGGCCGGATATCCGCAGCGAAGTGACCGTCGACGGCGTCGTGACGGTCGTCGACAGCGCCGCCGTCGCCGCCGGGCGCTTTGCCGACGACCACGACAGGGTCGATGCGCTGCGCGTCAATGACGAGAACCTCGACCATGAAAGTCCGCTCGAGGAGCTCTTCGAAGACCAGCTCACCGCGGCCGATCTCATCGTTCTCAACAAGACGGATCTCATCGACGCGTCTGGCCTTCAGTCCGTGCGCGAGGAGGTCGCGTCCCGCATCAGCCGGAAGCCGACGATGATCGAGGCGAGGAACGGCGAGGTGGCGGCGGCCATCCTGCTCGGCCTTGGGGTCGGCACGGAAGGCGAGATCGCCAACCGCAAATCGCATCACGAGATGGAGCACGAGGCAGGCGAGGAGCACGATCACGACGAGTTCGACAGCTTCGTCGTCGAGCTTGGCCCGATCGCCGAGCCGGCTGTCTTCATCGACCAGCTGAAGGGCATCATCGCCGAGCACGACGTACTACGCCTCAAGGGCTTCGCCGAGGTGCCAGGCAAACCGATGCGCCTGCTGATCCAGGCAGTTGGCAGCCGCATCGACCAATATTTCGACCGTGCTTGGACCTCCGGAGAGATGCGCGGCACACGCCTCGTCGTCATCGGCCTGCATGACATGAACGAGACAGCCGTGCGCGCCGCGATTTCGGCGCTCGTCTGATCGGATAGAAGATGCATCTGCTTCTCGCCCAGAAAGGAACGATCGCCGACGGAAACGAGGCAATCGATCTCGGGCAAAGCCCGGCTGACATCCTGTTCCTGTCGGCCGCCGATACGGAGCTTGCCTCGATTGCCGCCGCCCATCGGCAGCGGCCGGGGGCGAGAAGTCTGCGCATCGCCAGCTTGATGAGCCTCATGCATCCGATGTCGGTCGACACTTATGTCGAGCGGACGGCGCGCCATGCCAAGCTGATCGTCGTACGTCCGCTCGGCGGCGCCAGCTATTTCCGTTACGTGCTCGAGGCGTTGCATGCGGCGGCCGTCACCAACAAATTCCAGATCGCGGTTCTGCCCGGCGACGACAAGCCGGATCCCGGGCTTGCCCCCTTTTCCACGGTACCGCCGGAGGACCGTCAACGCCTCTGGGCCTATTTCACCGAAGGCGGCGCCGACAATGCGGGCCTGTTTCTCGACTATGCCGAGGCACTGATTACCGGCGGCGAAAAGCCCGAGCCGGCGCGGCCGCTGCTGAAGGCCGGGATATGGTGGCCGGGGCGGGGCGTGATTGATATCGGCGCGTGGATGCGCCTTGCGAGCGGCGGTGAGAAAATACCCCCCTCGGCCCTGCCGGGCATCTCCCCCACACGGGGGGAGAACACGGAGGCAAGTGCTCGCTCCTTAACGGCAGTCGAATTGCAGGCAAGCCCCTCAGAAGCTGATGGCTCTGTCATTTCCAACGGAAATCAGGGAACGAGCGGCGGCCGCGCGGCGATCTCCCCCCTTGTGGGGGAGAGGCCCGGCAGGGCAGAGGGGGATGGCCAATCTGATGCTCTCGCACCCCCAACCATCGCCATCTGCTTCTACCGCGCCCTTGTCCAAAGCGGTGAAATCAAACCCGTCGAGGCGCTGATCGAGGCGCTTGCGGCCGAAGGCATGCGGGCGCTGCCGGTGTTCGTGTCGAGCCTCAAGGACCAGATCTCCATCGGCACGCTTCAGGCTATCTTCGCGCAAGCCGCGCCGGACGTCGTCATGAACGCAACCGGGTTTGCCGTTTCCGCACCCGGCGCCGATCGTCAGCCGACGGTGCTGGAATCGACTGGCGCGCCGGTGCTGCAGGTGATCTTTTCCGGCTCTTCGCGCGACGCCTGGGAGGCCTCGCCGCAGGGGCTGATGGCGCGCGACCTCGGCATGAATGTCGCACTGCCGGAGGTGGATGGCCGCATCCTTTCCCGCGCCGTTTCCTTCAAGGCCGCATCTACCTATGACGCGGCCGTCGAGGCCAATATCGTCGGCCATGAGCCGCTGGCGGACCGTGTCCGCTTTGCCGCCCGGCTTGCCGCCAATTGGGCAAGACTGCGCCGGGCGAAGCCCAAAGCGCGCCGCGTCGCGATCATCATGGCCAATTACCCGAACCGCGACGGGCGGCTCGGCAACGGTGTCGGTCTCGACACGCCGGCTGGCACCATCGAGGTGCTGAAGGCGATGGCGGCGGAGGGCTATGTCGTCGGTGATGTGCCGGAGGACGGAGATGCGCTGATGCGCTTCCTGATGGCGGGGCCGACCAATGCGGCGAGCCGCGACCGCGAAACCCGTGAAACAATTTCGCTAAATCAATACAAGGAGTTCCTCGACTCTCTTCCGAAAAAGATTCAGCAGGAAGTGACCGAGCGCTGGGGTATGCCGCAAGCCGATCCCTTCTTCTTGGATGGTGTCTTCGCGCTGCCGCTCGCCCGCCTCGGTGAGGTGATCGTCGGCATTCAGCCGGCGCGCGGCTACAATATCGATCCCAAGGAAACCTATCACGCGCCGGACCTCGTGCCGCCGCACGGCTATCTCGCCTTCTATGCCTATCTACGCCAGGTCTATTGCGCCGACGCCATCATCCACATGGGAAAGCACGGCAACCTTGAATGGCTGCCCGGCAAGGCGCTGGCGCTTTCCGAGCTTTGCTATCCCGAGGCAGTCTTCGGGCCGATGCCGCATCTCTACCCCTTCATCGTCAACGATCCGGGCGAGGGCACGCAGGCGAAGCGCCGCACGAGCGCGGTGATCATCGACCATCTCACGCCGCCTTTGACGCGGGCCGAATCCTACGGTCCGCTGAAGGATTTGGAAGCTCTGGTCGATGAATATTACGAGGCCGCGGGCGGCGATCCGCGGCGCCTGCGGCTGCTCAGCCGGCAGATTCTCGACCTCGTCCGCGATATCGGTCTCGACCAGGATGCGGGCATCGAGAAGGGCGACAGTGAGAACAAGGCGCTGGAAAAGCTCGACGCCTATCTTTGCGATCTGAAGGAGATGCAGATCCGCGATGGCTTGCACATCTTTGGCGTGGCGCCTGAGGGGCGGCTGCTGACAGACCTCACCGTTGCGCTCGCTCGTGTGCCGCGCGGTCTGGGCGAAGGCGGCGACCAGAGCCTGCAGCGGGCGATCGCGGTGGATGCGGGGTTGGGTGCTCTTGGCCATGTACCCCTCTCTGCCCTGCCGGACATCTCCCCCGCAAGGGGGGAGATGAGGGATGCGAGCTCTCGCCCCCCCAACGCCGTCGAGGCCGAGATTTCGCCGACGGTTGACGGTGCGGTCATTTCCGACAAGGGTGCAGTCATTTCCGACGGCACTTGGGGAAGAGGCGGTGGCCGCACGCCAATCTCCCCCCTTGCGGGGGAGGTGCCCGGCAGGGCAGAGGGGGGTATGTCCCCTCAGTCGCAACCCTTCGACCCCCTCGATTGCCTCCTCTCCGCACCCTGGACGGGCTCGAAGCCCGATCTTCTCGCGACCCTCTCGGATGCCCCCTGGCGCACGGCCGGCGACACCGTTGAGCGCATCGAGCTCCTCGCTGCGAAGTTCGTCTCCGGTGAAATCGCCTGCCCGGTTGGCTGGTCTGCGACCCGTGCCGTGCTTGATCAAATCGAAGCTCGCCTGAAGCCCGCCATCGTGGGGTCTGGCGAAGCCGAAATCAGAGGGCTGCGGACCGGGCTCGACGGCCGCTTCGTCGCGCCCGGCCCCTCCGGTGCGCCGACGCGCGGCCGTCCGGACGTGCTGCCGACGGGGCGCAATTTCTACTCCGTCGACAGCCGCGCCGTGCCGACGCCGGCAGCCTATGAGCTCGGTAAAAAGTCCGCCGAACTGCTTATCCGCCGCTATCTGCAGGACCATGGCGAATGGCCGTCATCCTTCGGGCTAACCGCCTGGGGTACGTCCAACATGCGCACCGGCGGCGACGACATTGCCCAGGCGCTGGCCTTGATCGGGGCAAAGCCAGTCTGGGACATGGCCTCGCGCCGCGTCACGGGTTACGAAATCGTGCCGCTCGCCGTGGTCGGGCGGCCGCGCGTCGACGTCACCTTGCGCATTTCCGGCTTTTTCCGCGATGCCTTCCCGGAACAGATCGCGCTTTTTGACAAGGCGATCCGCGCCGTCGGGGCTCTGGAGGAGGACGACGCCGATAACATGATCGCAGCGCGCATGCGTGCGGAGACGCTGCGGTTGGAAGAAATGGGCGTCGAGACGAAAGAGGCTGCACGCCGCGCATCCTACCGCGTCTTTGGCGCCAAGCCCGGAGCCTATGGCGCCGGTTTGCAGGCGCTGATCGACGAAAAGGGGTGGGAACAACGCAGCGATCTCGCGGACGCCTATCTCACCTGGGGCGGCTATGCCTACGGCGCCGGCGAGGACGGCAGGGCTGAGCGCGGCCTCTTCGAGGAGCGCCTTCGTTCGATCGAGGCAGTCGTCCAGAACCAGGACAACCGTGAACACGATCTCCTCGACAGCGACGACTATTACCAATTCGAGGGCGGCATGAGCGCTGCCGCCGAGCATCTCACCGGCACGCGTCCGTCGATCTACCACAATGACCATTCGCGGCCGGAAAAGCCTGTGATCCGTTCGCTCGATGAAGAAATCGGCCGCGTGGTGCGTGCACGCGTCGTCAATCCGAAATGGATTGAGGGCGTGATGCGCCACGGCTACAAGGGCGCGTTCGAGATCGCGGCGACCGTCGATTACATGTTCGCCTTCGCCGCGACGACGGGAGCGGTGCGCGACCATCATTTCGAGGCCGCCTACCAGGCCTTCATCGCCGATGAGCGCGTGCGCGACTTCCTGCGCGACAAGAACCCGGCTGCCCTTACCGAACTGGCCGAGCGTTTTCTGGAAACAATCGATCGGGACCTCTGGAACCCGCGCTCCAACTCCGCGCGCTTTGAATTAATGGAACTCGCAGCGAGGCCGGCCGCCAACCGGCAGCGGGCGGGAAACGAATAGGGAGAAAGACATGAGCGAGGAAACGGCAAACAGCGGCGAACCTGTCGCCGAGAAGGACGACGCCCGCCACGCCATGAAAATGGCAAAGAAGAAGACCGCGCGCGAAAAGATCATGGCGACGAAGACCGACGAGAAGGGTCTGATCATCGTCCATACCGGCAAAGGCAAGGGGAAATCCACCGCCGGTTTCGGGATGATCTTCCGCCACATCGCCCATGGCATGCCGTGCGCTGTCGTGCAGTTCATCAAGGGCGCGTGGCAGACCGGCGAGCGCGACCTTATCGAGAAGCATTTCGGCGATCTCTGCCAGTTCTACACGCTTGGCGAAGGTTTTACCTGGGAAACGCAGGACCGCGCGCGCGATGTGGCGATGGCGCAAAGGGCCTGGGAGAAGGCTAAGGAACTCATCCGCGACGAGCGCAACTCGATGGTTCTGCTCGATGAGGTCAACATCGCGCTGCGCTACGACTATATCGACGTCGCCGAGGTCGTGCGCTTTCTGAAAGAAGAGAAGCCGCACATGACGCATGTGGTTCTGACCGGGCGCAACGCCAAGGAGGATCTGATCGAGATTGCCGATCTGGTGACCGAGATGGAGCTCGTCAAACATCCCTTCCGGTCCGGCATCAAGGCCCAGAAGGGCGTTGAATTCTGATGGTTCAAATATGGCAGTGCTACAGCGGCGCGTTTTTCAGATGCGCGGCGCTGTAGCACTTTGGGATCCGCCGATCGGTCTATGCCGCGAGACCGGTGCGGGCTCTCACATCCCGAGCCATATCCTGAGCGGATGCGCCGGATCGGCAAGCAGCCGGATCGCCAGCGCGATCGAGACCACGACAAGCAGCGGCTTGATGATCTTTGCGCCTTTCGCCATGGCGTAGCGCGATCCAACCTGCGCGCCGAGGAACTGGCCTGCGCCCATCATCAGGCCGACTTTCCACAGCACGACGCCGTAGAGCACGAAGACGATGAAGGCGCCGAAGTTCGAGCCGAAGTTCAGGAACTTCGTGTGGGCCGTCGCCTTGAGGATGCCGTAGCCGGCGAGCGAGACGAAGCCGAGCATGAAGAAAGAGCCGGTGCCAGGACCGAAGACGCCGTCGTAGACGCCGATCACCGGAACGAATGTGAGGGTGAAGAGAAAGACCGACATCCGGCGATGCTTGTCCACGTCGCCTATGTTCGGCTTGAAACCGAAGTAGAGCGCGATGGCAATGAGCAGGAAGGGCAACACGGCCTTGAGTACGTCGGCCGGAACGACTGTCGCAAGCAAGGCGCCGAAGACCGAGCCGAGCGCCGACATCAGAGCCATCGGCCATTGTTCTTTGAGGTTTACGTGCCCGTGGCGGGCATAGGCGAGGCTCGCGGAACCAGAGCCGAAGAGCGATTGCAACTTGTTGGTCCCGAGCGTCTCGAGCGGCGGAATGCCGGCGATCAGCATGGCGGGAATGGTGACCATCCCGCCGCCACCGGCAATCGAATCGATGAAACCGGCAAGGAAGGCTGCGGCGAAGAGGAAGAGCAGGAGATGAAGCGCGAGTTCGGGCACGGGAGACTCGAAAAAGAAGGCAGCGAAATTGCTTCCGCGTTGTGTCAGAGCCCGGGACGAAATGCAAAGGATTGTCGGACGGGTTCGGCGCAGGTGCGCGGCCTTGGCACCTCGATCATGCCCGCTCGGGCTCATCTGCGCCGTTTACGACGCGTCGATGGCGCAATCCGGTTTGACCGGCCGGATAGGCTTCGGTAAAAACGACAATCATGCGACGGCGTCCGTTCACGCGGACTGAAAGAGCGTCCGGTGCGGCCGACCCATTCAGGGGGCCTGATCCGGTGCTGTCCAGACCGGTGCGGGTGTCTCCCAGGCCGGCGCTTCGTATGGACGCCGACCGCTGCATGTCCTGGGACTCGAAGAGTTTCGGTGAGCGATGCAGTAATCAAAGTTGCAGCAATTGCGTATCGAAGCGGATGCGTGCTGCTGCAGGGGAGCCGCACCGCAAATGTCTTCGGTCAAAGGACCAATCGCCACCACCGCGAAGCTTGTGCTCGGCCTCGGCTGCGAGCGCGGCACGGCGCCCGAGGAAGTGATCGCGGTCGCTGAGCGGGCGCTCGCCGGTGCCGGCGCATCGGCGCGCGAAGTCGTTTTCGTCGCTTCGTTGGACGCGCGGGCAGGGGAGCCGGCCATTCACGCGGCGGCTCGGCATTTTTCGGTGCCGGTCCGCTTTTTCAATGCGGCGACGCTGGAAGCGGAAAGCCCGCGGTTGCAAAATCCCTCGGAGATCGTCTTTGCCCATACCGGCTGCCATGGGGTGGCGGAAGGGGCGGCACTTGCCGGCGCGGGGCAGGATGCTGTGCTGATCGTTCCGAAGGTCCGCTCGGCGCGTGCGACTGCAGCCGTCGCGGGACCAGCCCGTTGCGCCGGAGTGCGGGATGCGGTGACAAGCGGCGCAGAGGCTTTCTGATGGTTTCAAGTCCTCATACATGCACGTGGTTTAGGAAACAAAATCAGCCACCTGCCGCTGCTTCTCGTGAAATTGAATCGGCTGCTGTCGAAGGCGGGCCAAATCGGCTGTTTTGCCGGGACCGGAGTATGAAGCCATGACGGACGCGCTTTTCGCCGGCCTCCCCGAACTCGAACCTGGTTCCGTCTGGCTGGTCGGCGCCGGGCCTGGCGATCCGGGCCTCCTGACGCTCCATGCGGCCAATGCCCTGCGGCAGGCGGACGTCATCGTCCATGATGCACTTGTGAACGCCGATTGCCTGAAGCTCGCGAAGCCGGGCGCAACGCTCGAATTTGCGGGCAAACGCGGCGGCAAGCCGTCGCCGAAACAACGCGACATTTCGCTGCGGCTCGTCGAGCTGGCGCGCGCCGGGCAGCGGGTGCTGCGGCTCAAGGGCGGCGATCCCTTCGTCTTCGGGCGGGGTGGCGAAGAAGCCTTGATGCTCGTGGAGCATCGCATCCCTTTCCGCATCGTCCCGGGTATCACAGCCGGCATCGGCGGGCTCGCCTATGCGGGAATTCCAGTCACGCATCGCGAGATCAATCATGCGGTGACCTTCCTCACCGGCCACGATTCATCCGGTGTCGTGCCGGACCGGATCAATTGGGAAGGCATCGCCAAGGGTTCGCCGGTGATCGTCATGTATATGGCGATGAAGCATATCGGCCAGATTTCCGCGAACCTGATCGCCGGCGGCCGCGCGCCGGACGAGCCGGTCGCGTTCGTCTGCAATGCCGCGACGCCCGAGCAGGTGGTGCTCGAAACCACGCTTTCGCGTGCGGAAGCGGATGTCGCGGCGTCGGGCATCGAGCCGCCGGCAATCGTCGTCGTCGGCGAGGTCGTTCGGCTGCGCGCTGCGCTCGACTGGCTCGGCGCCCTCAATGGCCGTGCGCTCGCGGCCGACCCCTTTGCGAGCCGCATTCTTCGGAACCCGGCATGAGCGGTCTGCTGGTTGCGGCTCCGAGCTCCGGTTCGGGCAAGACGACGGTCACGCTCGGTCTGATGCGAGCGCTGAAAAGGCGCGGCATCGCTGTCGCGCCGGGCAAGGCAGGGCCGGATTATATCGACCCGGCCTTTCACACGGCCGCAACCGGCGAGCCCTGTCTCAATTATGACCCCTGGGCGATGCGGCCCGACCTGCTTGTTGCCAATGCGGCGCGGGCGGTTGCCAGCGGACATACACTCGTCGTCGAGGCCATGATGGGCCTTTACGATGGCGCCGCCGATGGCACGGGCGCGCCGGCGGACCTCGCTGCAACGCTCGGGCTCGCGGTGGTCCTGGTCGTCGATTGTGCGCGTCTCTCCCATTCGGTTGCGGCACTGGTGCGCGGCTTTGCCGATCATCGTGAGGATATCCGGGTTGCCGGCGTCATCCTGAACAGGGTCGGCAGCGACCGCCATGAAATGATGCTGCGCGAGGCGCTCGGCCACGTCGCGGTGCCGATCTTCGGCGTGCTCCGCCAGGATGGCGCATTGAAGCTGCCGGAACGTCATCTCGGCCTTGTCCAGGCAGGCGAGCACGGCACCCTCGATACGTTCATCGACTACGCTGCAACGCGCATTGAGGCCGATTGCGACCTCGATACCATCCTGGCCGCGGCGACACCTGTGACGGCGGAGCCGAAGCTGGAACTTTCCGCTCTGAAGCCGCTCGGTCAGCGAATCGCCGTCGCCCGCGACCTTGCCTTCGCCTTCTGCTATGAGCATCTGCTCGCCGGCTGGCGCGGGCAGGGCGCCGAAATCTCCTTCTTCTCGCCGCTTGCGGATGAGGCGCCCGACCTGGTGGCTGACGCGATCTATCTCCCCGGCGGCTATCCTGAATTGCACGCCGAAATCCTCGCCGGCGCCTCGCGTTTCCATAATGCGATGCGCGTTACGGCCGAGACCGGAACGCGCATCTTCGGCGAGTGCGGCGGGTACATGATGCTGGGCGAGGGGCTTGTCGCCGCGGACGGCAGACGTTACGAAATGCTCGGCCTGCTACCGCTCGTCACCAGCTTTGCCGAGCGCAAGCGGCATCTCGGCTACCGGCGCGTCGCGCCGCTCGACAACGCATTTTTCGATGGACCGATGACGGCGCACGAATTTCATTACGCGACCATTCTTGTCGAAGGAGCGGCAGAACCGCTCTTTGCGGTCCGGGATGCGGCAGGCATCGATCTCGGCCGTGCAGGCCTGAGGCGTAGTAACGTCGCCGGCTCCTTCATGCATCTCATCGATCTTGCGGAGCAATCATGACCGCTCCGATCATCCATGGCGGCGACATCACGGAAGCTGCAACTCGCTTCGGCGGCGCGCCGGGCGATTGGCTCGACCTTTCGACCGGCATCAATCCTTGCCCCGTCGCCGTTCCGGAAATCGATCCGCGCGTCTGGCACCGCCTGCCGGACCGGCACTTGGAGGAGGCGGCCCGCGCCGCGGCGAGCCGTTACTACGGAACTGGCGATCTCATGCCGCTGCCGGCGCCCGGCACGCAGGCCGTGATCCAGTTGTTGCCGCGACTTGCGCAGGCGACGAAGCGCGCCGCAGTCTTCGCGCCGACCTACGGCGAATATGCCCGGGTGCTGAAAGCCGCCGGGCTGATTGTAGACCATGTCGAGTGTGCCGACGATCTTGCCGTCGAGCGCGACCTCGCCGTGATCGTCAATCCCAACAATCCGACCGGCAGGCTTTTCCCGCGTGCGGAAATCCTCGCCATGGCCGAGACGATGAAGGCGCATGGCGGCCTTCTCATCGTTGACGAGGCATTCGGCGATCTTCAGCCAGAGGCGAGCGTCGCGCCTCACGTGAACGCTCACGACAACCTCATCGTCCTCCGCTCCTTCGGCAAGTTCTTCGGGCTTGCGGGCCTGAGGCTCGGCTTCGTGGTCGCCATCGGCGCGATCATGGACGGCTTCCGTGAATGGCTCGGCCCCTGGGCCGTTTCAGGCCCAGCGCTCGCTGTCTCTGCGAAGCTTATGGACGCCGATAACGGCGCGATTGCGAAGGGCATCGCGGAGCGCAAGGCCGGGCTCGATGCCGTGCTGCATGGTGCTAGGCTCAGGATCATCGGCGGCACGGGGCTTTTCGCCCTTATCGAACATGAACGGGCATACGATCTTCATACGACACTCTGCGAAGAGCGCATCCTGACGCGCAAGTTCGACTACAATCCGCACTGGCTGCGGATCGGACTTGCGGCGGATGAAAGCGGCGATCGTCGTCTTGCCGATGCCTTGAGCCGGGTAGGTGCGTAAGTGTCAGTGGAAATTCTCCTCATCCTCGTCGTCGCGCTGCTGATCGACCGTTTCGTCGGCGATCCGGACTGGCTTTGGTCGCGCTTGACCCATCCGGTGGTCCTCTTCGGCAAGGCAATCGGCTTTTTCGATGAGACGTTCAACCGCGGCAGGGCCGGAAACGGCATGTTGAAGATGTGGGGTGCGGCGACGATCCTCATCCTGCTCGTCGCAAGCATCGCGGCGGGCGTCGTCCTGCACCGCCTGTTTGATGTTCTCGGCGCCGTCGGCTTCGTGTTCGAGGCGATGGTCATTGCCGTTTTCCTCGGCCAAAAAAGTCTCGGCGATCATGTTGCGCGTGTCGCCGAGGGTTTGCGCCGAGACGGCCTTGCGGGCGGCCGCGAGGCAGTATCGATGATCGTCGGACGCGATCCGAAGACGCTCGACGAACCTGCCGTCTGCCGCGCCGCGATCGAGAGCCTCGCCGAAAACTTCTCCGACGGTGTGGTCGCGCCTGCCTTCTGGTATGCGGTCGGCGGGCTTCCCGGCCTCTTCGCCTACAAGATGTTGAACACCGCAGATTCGATGATCGGTCACAAGAGCCCGAAATATCTCCATTTCGGCTGGGCCTCGGCGCGGCTGGACGACCTTGCCAACCTGCCGGCCGCAAGACTTTCGATCCTGCTCGTCGCCGCAGGCGCCTACTTGAAGCGGGGTGCGGAGGCCGCGAAGGCCGCAATCGACGTGGCGCTGCGCGATCACGGACTCCACCGCTCGCCCAATTCCGGCTGGCCCGAGGCTGCAATGGCGGGTGCGCTGGATATACAGCTTGCCGGACCCAGGACCTACGGCGGAGTGGTGGTCGACGAGCCTATGATTCATGACGCCGGCCGGCCGGTCGCGACCGCAGACGATGTCGATGACGCCATATCCGTCTTCTATGCGGCCTGTTTGGCGATGGCACTGGCTTTTGCCGTGCTGGCTCTTCCTTTCCTGCTTTTTTAAAAATCTCGGCGGCGCTTCGGATAGGTGATGACCGGCAACTTTTGGAACACCTCCGAACTCAAACCGCTCATTATCGCACATCGCGGCGGTGCAACTCTCGCCGCTGAAAATACAATAGCCGCGTTCCGTGCTGCCGCGGTGGCTGGGGCGCATGCGGTCGAGACGGACGTTCGCCTCACGAAGGACGGAGCTCTCGTTTGCATGCACGACGCCGATCTCCGGCGGCTATGCAGCGATCCTCGCGCGGTGGCGGACGTTGATATGGCGACGCTTCGAAGCATGCTACCGGCGGTGATGACGCTCGAGGATGCGCTCTCGGCTTCCGAGCCGATGGGTATCCTGCTGGACATCAAGCTCACAGGCCTGGCGTATCTTTCGCAAATCATCCATGAAGTGGTGCGCGCAAAGGCAGTCGGGCGAACAATGCTGCGTCAATCTTATCGTCGCAGCCCGCGCCGCCATGGCAGACATCGCAATCCTGGCTTTTCTCGGCGATCCGGATTCGGCTCCGGCAGCGCGGCGGGCGGGCGCAAGCTGGTTCAGGCTGTGGCAGGGAGAAGCGAATGCCGAACGCGCAGCCGCCGTGCGCACTGCCGGGCTGCGCCTCGCCGTTATGGTCGGGCAACCCCGCGCAATCCCGTTGCCTGAATATCCGCCGTTTCCGGTCGGCTTGGTCGACAGCGAAGGGCTCGAAAGGCTGCGCTCTGCCGGTCCCGATGCGATTCTTCTCGATGATCCGCGATTGGCAGCGGTAGATATATTCGGCCTCGGCGCTTCGGCGACCGGCGAGCAAAGGCTCTGAGCGGCGCCGGAACTCGGTCGCCGTTTAGCAACACCGTTTTTCAAATCGCGCCCGCAAAAGGCGAGGGGCATTGGCTTTTGCGGTGCATTTTTCTATAGGGTTCGCAAGACTCGAATTTTAAGAGGTAAGCGCGTGACAGCTACATTCGACAAGGTTGCCGATATCATTGCGGAAACGAGCGAGATCGACCGCGAGACGATCAAGCCGGAAAGCCACACGATCGATGATCTCGGCATCGACAGTCTGGACTTCCTGGATATCGTTTTTGCGATCGATAAGGAATTCGGCATCAAGATCCCGCTCGAGCAGTGGACTCAGGAAGTCAACGAAGGCAAGGTCTCGACCGAAGAATACTTTGTTCTGAAGAATCTTTGCGCGAAGATCGATGAACTCCGGGCCGCTAAGGCCTGATTGACCTTCCGCTGGCACGGTTCGATCCGTTTCCCGATGCCGCCTGTCACGTCCGGCGCTTGACAGGCGGCATCGGCATTTTTACTTGAGCGCGAAACCAATAGGGTGAGCCTTCATGCTCCTTGAATATTTTCAGATGATCGATCGGGTCGAGAGCATCGATCTTGCGGCCGGTCGCCTGACGGCGCGGTCCGTCGTGCCGGAGAAGAGTCCGGTCTTCGAGGGGCATTTCCCGGGCTATCCGCTGGTTCCCGGTGTGTTGCTGATCGAGACGATGGCACAGGCCTCCGGCTTCCTCGTGCTGGCGGCGACGAAATTTGCGGCGATGCCGTTCCTGATGTCGGTCGATGGCGCCAAAATGCGCAGCTTCGTCGAGCCTTCCGCCGAACTTGAGATCGAAGCCCTGCTTGAGCATGAAGGGTCCGGCTTTGCCGTGACCAAGGCCAGGATCACTTCGGGCGGCAAGAAGATATGCGACGCCCAGTTGAAGCTGAGAACGCTTCCGTTCGATCAGGTACCGCTCGGCGATATCGTCCGCAAGCGTGCCGAGGAACTGGGGCTGATGGCCGCGACGGCCGGTTCGGAGAAGTGAAGATGACGAAATCCGCAAACGACGTGGTGATCACAGGCGTCGGCATCGTGACGAGCCAGGGCGTTGGCGTCGAGCCGCACGTGGCGTTGTTGTGCGCTGCCGAGCCGCCGAAGGTCAGGATCGAGACGGAACGTTTTGCGCCCTATCCCGTCCATCCGCTGCCGGAGATCGATTGGTCGCAGCAGATCGCCAAGCGCGGCGATCAGCGTCAGATGGAGAACTGGCAGCGCCTTGGCGTTTTCGCCGCCGGCCTTGCGCTCGATGACGCGGGGTTGAAGGACAATCTCGACGCCTGCGGCAGCATGGATATGATCGTCGCTGCCGGCGGTGGGGAGCGCGACATTACCGTCGATTCGCTGATCGTCGACGAAGGCCTGAAGCGCAACGACCGCGAACATCTTCTGAACGAGAAGCTGACGACGGAGTTGCGTCCGACGCTCTTTCTCGCCCAACTTTCCAATCTGCTCGCCGGCAATATTTCCATCGTCCACAAGGTGACGGGTTCGTCGCGCACCTTCATGGGCGAAGAAGCCGCCGGAATTTCGGCGGTCGAGACCGCTTTTGCCCGCATCAAGGCCGGGCAATCGACGCATACGCTCGTCGGCGGCGCTTTTTCGGCCGAGCGTCTCGACATCATCCTGCTGATCGAGGCCATCCACGGTCATGCGCTCGGAGAATGGCAGCCGATCTGGTCGCGCAAGCCCGAAAACGGTGGCGGCCTTATCCTCGGCTCGGTCGGCGCTTTCCTCGTTCTCGAATCCCGCCAATATGCGGAAGCGCGCGGCGCCCGCATCTACGCCACGATCGAGGCGATCGGTGGCGACCGTGGCAGCCGCGAGGATGGCCGGTTCGAGGCGCGCCTGAAGGATCTGGCAGAGCCCGCGGCGACATTCGATCCGCAATCGACCGTCGTCTTTTCCGGCACCTCGGGCTTCCACGACCTCGCCCAGCGTGAAAAGGCATTCCTTGAGACGGAACTCGCCGGGCGACCGGTCCGCGCCTATGGCGGCCTGGTCGGCCATGGCATCGAAGCGCAGTTCCCGGTCGGCATGGCGTTTGCCGCTCTTTCGCTCGGTCATGCGGCGAAGGTTCCGTCCTTCGATCCCAACGCCGAAGCGCCTATGGCGGCACCTGCCAAGGCGGCGATCGTCACAACCATCGGCCATGCCCGCGGCGAAGGCATCGCCGTGCTTTCCGCGGAATAAGGGAGCTCAACCATGAGCAAGGCTTACACCGATCACCTCGGCCGTCCGATCGTCGCCGTTACCGGCATGGGCGTCATCACCTCGCTCGGCCAAGGTCTCGAAGACAATTGGGCGGCGCTCACCGGCGGCGTTTCAGGCATTCACAAGATCAGCCGTTTCCCGACCGAGAAGCTTTCCACGCGCATCAGCGGGACGGTGGATTTCATCGAACTGCCGGCGGCAAACGCCGTCGAGCGTTCCTATGCGATGGCGCGCGAGACGACGCTGGAAGCGCTGGCCCAGGCCGGCCTTTCCGGCGATTTCAACGGTCCCTTGTTTCTGGCCGCCCCGCCGATCGAACCGGAATGGAGCGCCCGCTTCGAGCTTGCCGATCGCTCGCCGCCGTCGGAGCGTCCGGGCGACGCTTATAACCGTTTCCTCGCGGCGATGCGCCAGAAGGCGGATCCGGTATTTCACGAGGCCGCTCTCTTCGGATCGATCTCGGAGCGGCTTGCGGACCGGTTCGGGACCCGCGGTCTTCCTGTGACGCTTTCGACAGCCTGCGCTTCCGGCGCGACCGCGATCCAGCTTGGCGTCGAGGCAATCCGCCAGGGGCGCACTGACCGCGCACTCACGGTCGCGACCGACGGCTCGGTCAGCGCCGAGGCGCTCATCCGCTTCTCGTTGCTTTCCGCGCTTTCCACCCAGAACGACGCGCCGGAAAAGGCCTCGAAGCCTTTCACCAAGGATCGCGACGGCTTTGTCATTGCCGAAGGTGCAGCGACATTGGTGCTCGAATCGCTGGAAGCAGCGCTTGCCCGCGGCGCTCGCGTCTATGGCATTCTCAAGGGTTGCGGCGAAAAGGCCGATCTCTTCCACCGCACGCGCTCGTCGCCCGATGGCGGACCGGCGATCGCGACCATTCGCGCCGCGCTCGAAGACGCCGGCATCGACGAAACCGGCATCGGCTATATCAATGCCCACGGCACGTCGACGCCCGAAAACGACAAGATGGAATATCTCTCCATGTCCGCCGTCTTCGGCGAGCGTCTGCCGGCGATCCCCGTTTCGTCCAACAAATCGATGATCGGCCATACGCTGACGGCCGCCGGCGCGGTCGAGGCGGTGTTCTCGCTGCAGACGATGCTCACCGGCACGCTGCCGCCGACGATCAACTACCAGAACCCGGACCCGGCGATCGTTCTCGACGTCGTGCCGAACGCGAAGCGCAGCCAGCAGGTGACTGCGGTGCTGTCGAATTCGTTCGGTTTCGGCGGCCAGAACGCCAGCCTTGTGATGACCGCCGAGCCGGCTTGAGCCGTCGCTCGGCGACCGGAATACCGCTCCCGCAAAGGAAAGACCATGCGCGCCCTGCAATTGCTCGATGACCGCAAGCTTGAAATCAGCGATCTTCCGGAACCGGAAGCGCCGGGTCCGGGCGAGGTGACCCTGCGGGTCAAGGCAGTCGCGCTCAATCATATCGATGTCTGGGGCTGGCGCGGCATGGCCTTTGCCAAGCGCAAGATGCCGCTCGTCATCGGCGCGGAAGCGTCTGGCGTGGTTGAGAGCATCGGCCCCGGCGTCGCAAACGTTCTGCCCGGCCAGCTCGTTTCGATCTACGGAGCGCGCACCTGCGGGCTCTGCCGCGCGTGCCGCGAGGGGCGCGACAATCTCTGCGAACATGTCGGCGGCGTGCACGGCTTCCACTTGGACGGTTTTGCGCAGGAGAAGGTCAATCTTCCGGCCCGCCTCTTGATTCCGGCGCCTCCGGGCGTCGATGAGGTGGGCGCTGCGCTTGCTCCGGTTACCTTCGGCACCGTCGAGCACATGCTTTTCGACAATGCCAAGCTCGAGCCAGGCGAGACCATCCTCGTTCATGCGGGCGGTTCCGGCATCGGCACGGCCGCGATTCAACTCGCCAAGAAGATCGGCTGCACCGTCATCACGACGGTCGGTTCCGATGACAAGATCGAGAGGGCAAAGGCGCTCGGCGCCGATCACGTCATCAACTACCGGACCGATCGCTTCGAAGGCGTGGTGCGCAAGCTCACGAAGAAGAAGGGCGTCGATGTCGTCTTCGAGCATGTCGGCAAGAACACCTGGGCGGGCTCGATGCTGTGCATGAAGCGGGGCGGACGTCTCGTCACCTGCGGCTCGACCTCCGGCGTTTCGACTGACATGAATCTGATGATGCTCTTCCAGCAGCAGTTGAAACTGCTCGGCTCCTTCGGCTGCCGGATGGAGAACATGGCGAACGCCATGCAGAAAATGGCGCGCGGCCTCGTTCATCCGGTGATCGATACCGAGGTGGGCCTTCACGATATCGACCGCGCGCTGGAGCGGATGGAGTCGCGTCAGGTCTTCGGCAAGATCATTCTTCGGATGGATTGATCTCCGTGCGCATGCTGATCACACGACTGGTGCTTTCTGCCGATCGTTTCAGGCAATGGCTGATCGCGCAGTTCGTGGTTCTGTTGCTGACCGTTCTCAAGCTCTTTCCGTCGGATGGTGCGATCAACTTCATGGATCGTGTCGCCCGCTGGATCGGCCCGAAGACCAGCCGTCACAAGCTGACGCTCACCAACCTGCGCAACGCGTTCCCGGAAAAGAGCGAGGCGGAGATTGAGGCGATCGCGCTCGAAAGCTGGGGCAACATGGGGCGGCTTGCGGCCGAATATGTCTTCCTCGATCGTCTCTTCGATTTCGATCCGAACCGGGCGGAGCCGGGCAGGGTGGAGGTCTCCGGGATCCCGCTCTTCCTGGAGCTGCGCGATAATCCGCGGCCATTCATCGTGTTCACCGCCCATAGCGGCAATTTCGAGATGCTGCCGGTCGCAGGGTCCGCCTTCGGGCTGGACGTCACAGTGCTCTTTCGCCCGCCGAACAATCCCTATCTCGCCGACAAGGTGTTCGAATTCCGCAGGGAGCGCATGGGCAACCTCGTGCCGTCGCATGCGGGCTCCTCCTTCGCGCTCGCCCGCCAGCTCGAACGCGGCGGCGGTGTCGGTGTGCTCGTCGACCAGAAGTTCCGCAAAGGCTTGAAGACCAAGTTCTTCGGTCAGGACGTGCAGACCAATCCGCTGCTCGCCAAACTCGTCCGCCAGTTCAATTGCGAAGTCTATCCCGCCCGCTGCATTCGTCTGCCCGGCGGCCGCTTCCGGCTGGAACTGGAGCCGGCAGTTGAAATTCCGCGCAGGGCCGACGGCAGCGTCGACGTCAACGCCACCGCTCAGATGCTGAACGACAAAGTCGAGAGCTGGGTCCGCGAATATCCCGGCCAATGGCTCTGGTACCACGACCGCTGGAACATCAAGCGCCATCTTTGAGGCCGCGGGAAAAGCGCCCGCCTGCCTGCCACTCAGCAAGTGATCCCACGCGGCGAATGACGACTCGAAAGTGTCGCGCGCGTTTTCCGTCGCCGTCGGCCGCCAATTCTGGGCGGACGCAACGGGAAGCGGTTCCGGAAACGTTTGTGGACTTCTGCCTCGGCTTTCCGCTGTTGAACGGTCGCGCAATGCGTGTAAACTCTTCGTTGTATTTGGGGAGCGACTGCAAGCGCTTTGGGCAACGAGCGCAACGCGGTTTTGCATGGAAAGAGGGGGAACTCATCAAAATCTGGATCGCCGGGCTGCAGCATCTCCGCCTGTTTTGAAGTGCATTGGCGCGGCTTCGCCGCGGGGAATGGGGTTTTTCAAATTGAACCATTTGATCGAGCTGTTCTGGTTCAAGTATTCGCAGCTACAATATGCCGTGAGGACGGCGGACGAACATCTGATCGGCATTCTCGATCGTGAACTCGATCCGATGCTGAGGGCGATCTACGACGAGAAGGCTGTCAGCGTCGAAGAGGCCCGCCTCCAGTTCCAGTTTCTGATCGACATATTGCGTGTCGAGGCCGATGACGTGAACTCGGTCCTGCGCAATTCGCAATTGCTGCGATCTCTGGTCAATCGCTATTTCGCAGCGACCGGGGCGGCGAGCCTCGCAGGGCTCGATCTTGACCGCTCGCGGAAGGTACCGAGCAAAGGCCGCGCGGACGAGGGTCTGCTCAACGAGGCGATCCTTGATTGCTTTCCCGATCGGATTGCCGTGATCACGCCCGATTATCGTTACCTCTATACCAATCCGGTGAATGCGAATTACCTTCAAAGCAGGCCGATGGATCTGATCGGCCGGCACATCGTCGAGTTCATCGGCATTCAGCGGTTCGAGCAGCGCGTCAAGGCCTACCTCGACCGCTGCTTCGCCGGTGAAATCCTCGACTACAACTTTGCCAAAACAGTCAATGACCGGACAGTGGTCGTTCGCTGTAGCATGACGCCGTGCATGTCGAGCACCGGAAAGCTGATCGGTGCGATCCTGGTCATTCAGGAACATGCGGACCGGCGCAGAGCGATCGCGGCGTGAGCTCCGGTCGAGGACGGGCCCGGTGGGTTCGTTGCGACTACCAGTGAGGAGATGGCCTCGGACCAAAGCCGAGAGGTGCGCGGGAACGGAAGGAAAACCGCTTCGCATATCCCTCCACTCGACTTTTCGTGCCGAACTCGAGTCGAGATGCTACGCTCTGCTGCTGCCGTGCCATCACGGATAGGCCTTGATGCAACTGTAACCTGCAGCAAGCGTCGGCATCGCGGCGCCCTTGCGCCCTTTTGGGCGGACAAGCAGTTGTGGCAGCGGTGATACTCGAGAGGAGGAACCGAGATGTCACAGGAATGGCCAATGTTCATCCTGCAGTGCATCGTCGTCTTCGGCCTCGTCAGCGCGCTGTTCATCCGGTTTGGCGAATAGCTCCAACCGGGACGACAACCGATCCTAGAGCATCCCGCTTTCAAGCGGAACCGCTGGAAGCGGACAAGATGCTCTAGAATCTAGAGTGCTAGAGCGTCCTTTGTGCGTTCACTTGAACGCACGGCGCTCTAGAGTTGAGACCAGGCAGACGGCCGGGAAGCCGCCTGCCTGACTATGCTATTGCGCCGACCAGACCGCCAGTTCGTAACCGTCCGGATCGGCAAAGTGGAAGCGCCGGCCGCCGGGGAAGGAAAAGATCGGCTTGACGATCCTGCCCCCGGCCGCTTCGACCCTTCGTTGCGCGTCTTCCAGGTCGTCCGCATAGACGATGACGAGCGGTCCGCCGCCTCCGATCGGCCCGAGCGTAGTGAAGCCGCCCGTCAGCCGGCCATCGGAAAACTCGCAATATTCCGGCCCGTAGTCCGTGAAGGTCCAGCCGAAAGCGCCGCCATAGAAAGCCTTGCTCGCGGAGATGTCCGCCACGTTGAACTCGATATAGTCGATGCGGCGGTCGTTATCTTTGCTGCCCATGTTTCTTCCCGTCGTTTCGTTTGTCGCTGTCGGATTCCAAAATTGATTTGAGGGTGGCGAGGTCCTTTTCCACCCATGCGGCATCGGCGGCGAATTGCTCGTCGCTCATGTTCGGCTGGCGGAGCAGCGTGAACATGACTTCCGCGCCGTCGCCATTGGGGACGACACGGAGCGCGTTGTGAACCTCGAGGCCGTTGTCCAGCGTCACGAGATGATCGATGACGCCGAACTCATTATCCGGCGCAAAGCGCACGCGGGCGGTGCCGAGCGGCCCGGGCGCGATCCACTCGTCGCCATCGCGGGTGAGCCCGGAGGAGAGGCCGGAGGCCCAAAGCGGCATTTTCTCGTGATCGGCCATAAAGGCATAAACCTCGCGCCAGTCTCGCGCGATCGATGTGTGAATGATCCTGGCGATCATTGTGGTCATGCGTTCGCTCCGTTCGAGTGATTGATAGCACTCCGCCGTGCGGCGGTCTTGAACGAAACGGCCAACGTCTCCGGCTGATGTAGAGAGAAAGCCCGCAGAAAGCTCGCAAAAAGCTCGCAAGCTGAATGCGAGGAATAAAACCATTCTGCATCAAACGGTTGTGGAGATGTTCTCATCCTGTTTCGCGTTGATCGCCAATTGTGTTTGGATCTGGCGCGGTGTCAGCGATGTGAGTTCTTTCGCCTCGCGAGCGAGGTGGGCCTGGTCGGCGTAGCCGGCATCCAAGGCGAGCATCGCCAGCGATCCTTGCGGCTGCGCACGGCACGCAGTCAGGAAACGCTGGAGGCGAAGAATGCGATCGAGCGTTTTGGCGCCGTAACCGAAATGCTCATGGCAGCGGCGCCGCAGGGTTCGCTCGCTTATGCCGGTGTTTCGCGCCAGTGTCCTCACGGGATCGGCGGCCGGCACGCGACCTTCGTCCAAACGCGCTCGCAGGACGGCGATGTCCGACGGCAGTTGTGGCGCAGCCGGCAGACGTTCTTCGAGCGCCGCAGCAAGAATGGTGAGCCGTTCCGACGCGCTACGCGCTTCCGTCATTCGCGCGTCGAGATCTCGGGCCGCTACGCCCCAGAAGAGCTCCAGCGGCAAAGTCTGGCCCGTGATCGCATCAAGCGGGGTGCGCAGCCAGGACGCCGCGGCGCCGATGCGGAAGCGGGCGCCGAAGATTGTTTCGCCCGCGGCAAGTGCAGGAAAGGCGGCGACCCTGTCGGGACCCACTGTTGCCAGACCTGTCGCCGACCAGATGATATCGGCACAACCATCCGGCACCACGGCGATGTGCGGTGTCTCGTCGCGAGGCAGGCGGTGCGTCCACAAGCACTTCACCGTGGCGGCCAGCGCACCTGTTGTCTGCCGCTCGCGATAGATCCCCGAGCTTTGGGCCAAACAGAGACCAGAGCGCAGGCGAGGTGATCCTTCACTTACATTCCGCTGCGGCTCGTTGAACGCGACCCCGACCATGATTTCGATCCGGCATTACGGTGATCCTGGGGCGGACTCTACAATGCAAATCGGGCAGAAAGGCGCGCCAGTGCGGCGCGCCCCTCCCTCTAGCTAGTCGCGCGACCAGATCTCCTGATCGATCTTGCCCTGCAGCTCCGGATAGTCCGCGGCGTGGAACACCGGCACAACGCCCTGTTTCCGCTGGTCGAAATAGTCCTTTGTCAGCTTGGCAATGGTGCCGGAGAGAAGCAGGATGGCGATGAGATTGATCGTCGCCATCAAGCCCATGGAGGCGTCGGCCGCATCGAAAACGGTGCTGATGCTTTCATAGGCGCCCCACACCACCATCGCAAGCACGGCGCTGCGCATGGCGGCAAGACCCAACCGGTTGCCCGCGCCGAGATAGGTGAGCGCATTCTCGGCATAGGAATAGTTGCCGATGATCGATGTGAAAGCGAAGAAGAAGATCGCGACGGCGATGAAATAGGTGCCCGCCGTACCGATATGGACGTTCATTGCAGCCTGGGTGAGCTGCGTGCCTGTGACGCCGGAGCCCGGTTCCAGCGTACCCGAAAGCAGGATCATCACCGATGTCGCGGTGCAGATCAGAATGGTGTCGATAAAGACACCGAGCGACTGAACGAAACCTTGGGAGGACGGATGATGCGGCACCGGTGTCGCGACGGCGGCAATGTTCGGGGCCGAGCCCATGCCTGCTTCATTGGAAAAGAGACCGCGCTTGACGCCGTTGAGCATGGCCGCGGCGATCCCGCCGGTGATGCCGCCGGCCGCCTCCTGCAGTCCGAAGGCACTGGAAATGATCGTCCAGAGCACGTTCGGCACCAGCGATGCGTTTGCGATCAGCACGTAAACCGCCATCAGCAGATAAGCGACGGCCATGAACGGGACGACGACTTCGGCGACACGGGCGATCTGCCGGATGCCGCCGAAGATCACGACACCGGAAAGCACCGCAATGACGATGCCGACCGTTAGCTTCGGAACACCGAAAGCGCCCTCTACCGCATCGGCGATCGAATTGGCCTGAACCGCGTTGAAGACGAGACCGAAAGAGATGATGAGGCAGACGGAGAAGATCGTCGCCGCCCAGGGCGCGTTGAGGCCGCGCGCTATATAGAAGGCCGGCCCGCCGCGATATTGGCCGTCTTCGTTGCGTATCTTGTAAAGCTGCGCAAGCGCGCTTTCGGCATAGGCCGTTGCCATGCCGACGAGCGCTACCATCCACATCCAGAAGGTTGCGCCCGGACCACCGAGATAGAGCGCAACCGCGACGCCGGCGAGATTGCCGGTGCCGACGCGCGAGGCGAGGCTGACCATCAGTGCCTGAAAGGGGCTGATGCCGGCCGCGTCCTTGCTGCCGCCGCTGCTGAGCACCCTGAACATCTCTCCGAAATGAATGATCTGGGGAAGGCCGAGGCGCAGCGTGAAATAAATCCCGACGGCCAGCAGACCATAGATGAGCACATAGCCCCAGAAGATCGTGTTCAGAAAGCCGATGATCGTATCCATGCGGTCCTCGCTCCTCTTATTGTACCGATTGGAGATTGCGCGCCGCCCGTCAATTTCCCGTTGTGGGCGACTCGGCGTATGGCGGCATTACCGCGCAAACTTGATGCAGATCAAGGCTCAGAGCGTTCGAATCGGCCGGAACACGGTCCGAAAGACGAGATATCCGGGGAAATTCACGCAAAATGCACTCGAAATCGGAAAAACCGCCGCATCCATCGACTCACGGCTGAACCCGCCAAATGCCGCGCGTGGCCTCGGGGCCGTCTTCATCCGTCGGCGGTCCCCACAGTTCCTGTTGCGATCGAAAGTGCGCTGACATCGCGTGCCCTCGACGATGGTCGCGACATACCGGAAAAGCAGCGATTCTGGCGAGAATGTCTTGTCGTAAATCGATTTGGGTGCCAAAACGGCCTCCGCCGTCGCATGCCTCCTTTCGCCCGTTCTCCACGGGCATGAGATATGCGCATATCACTTCGGGAGCTCGGCACTTCGCGCTCATCCCGAGCGCGTCCGGCTCTCCTGTCCAATGGAGGCAACACGTGTCACAGGCGGAAATCGGTCTAATCGGTCTCGGCGTCATGGGGTCGAACCTGGCGCTCAACATCGCTGAAAAGGGCAACAAAATCGCCGTTTTCAACCGCACGGTTGACGCCACGCGGAGATTTTATGCTGAGGCCGGCGCGCTCAAGGATCAGATCGTTCCCTGCGAGACGATCGAAGAGTTCGTCGCTGCGATCCGCCCGCCGCGTCCGATCATCATCATGATCAAGGCCGGCGATCCCGTCGATCAGCAGATGGAGGCGCTTGAGTCTCACCTCGCCAAGGGCGACATCATGATCGACGCCGGCAACGCCAATTTCCGCGATACGATGCGCCGCTTCGATGCCTTGAAGGACAGCGGCCTCACCTTTATCGGCATGGGTGTGTCGGGTGGCGAGGAGGGCGCGCGCCATGGTCCCTCGATCATGGTTGGCGGCACGGAGGAATCCTATCGCCGCGTCGAGAAGGTGCTGACCTCGATCGCCGCGAAATATGATGGCGTTCCCTGCGTCGCCTGGCTCGGTGAAAACGGCGCGGGCCATTTTGTCAAAACGATCCACAACGGCATCGAATATGCCGACATGCAGATGATCGCCGAAATCTACGGCATCCTGCGCGACGGGCTGAAGATGAGTGCCGGGGAGATCGGAGAAGTGTTCGGCGCCTGGAATAAAGGGCGGCTCAATTCCTATCTGATCGAGATCACGGAAAAGGTGCTGAAGGCGGCCGATCCGCTGACCGCCAATCCCATCGTCGACATGATCCTCGACAAGGCCGGTCAGAAGGGCACCGGCAAATGGTCGGTCATCGAGGCGCAGAACCTGGGCATTCCGGCGACCGGCATCGAAGCGGCCGTCGCCGCCCGCAGCATCTCCTCGATGAAGGAGGAGCGCGAGGCAGCCGAGAAGATTCTCGGCCTGCCGTCGATGGGCGAATTCAAGGTGGCAGACAAGGCAGCCTTCATCAAGGATCTCGAAAACGCGCTGCTCGCCGCCAAGATCGGCGCCTATGCGCAGGGTTTCGCGGTCATGGCGGCGGCCTCCAAGGAGTTCAACTGGAACCTGCCGATGCCGACGATCGCGAAGATCTGGCGCGCCGGCTGCATCATCCGCTCGCAGTTCCTCGATGAGATCACCACCGCCTTCGCCAAGGCTCCCGATGTGGCAAACCTGATCGTCACACCTGCCTTCGCGACGATGGTCAAGGAAACCGACGGGGCACTGCGCCGCGTCGTCTCGGCCGCCGTACTCGGTGGCCTGCCCGTTCCAGCACTCGCCTCGGCGCTCGGCTATTTCGACAGCTACCGCCGCGGCCGCGGTACGGCGAACATCATTCAGGCGCAGCGCGACTTCTTCGGCGCCCATGGTTTCGACCGCATCGACGGTGCCGACAGCCACCACGGACCATGGGGCAGCGGCCTCGGCGCGTAACCTCGCGTCCTTCGCAGGCTTGCAAAGAGGGGCGGCTTCGGTCGCCCTTCGACCGAAAGATCCAAGCAAGCAAAAGCAGCTATACCCTTTACAGGGGCATTCGAGAGTACGGCATGAAACTGAGAGTTATCGACGGCGGTAGGGCGAGCGAACCGGCTCCCGCTCTTGGCGCACCACTTGCAATGACCATTCGCGCAGAGGCGGCAAGGCGCATAGAGGCTAGCGGTTACCATCAGTGGCGGGCCCGCAGCCTTGCGACCGGCGTGCCGATACCAGGGCCGATCCGGTATCTGAAACTGCAAATCGATTTCGTCGCCGAGAAACTCGAACGGCTCAATCCGCTCCCTGCGGATTTTACCGAGGACAAATATTGGCCCGCCGTTTAGGCAGGTGAGCCGATGCGTGCGCCCTCCTTCGCCTTGAAGCGAAAATTTCGGCACGCAAATGGTAGTTGCATCGAAGACAGTCTCCGACAGGGAAGTAGCGGCGCGAAGCGACTATGCGTCGCCTGCCTCTATTTATTCGGAACGCTCTCGTAGATCGCCTCGCCGGAAACGGCGTCGGTGACACCCCGCTCTTCGCCGAGGTCCTCCAATGTATGGCGGAATTTCTCGAGATTGCCGACCATCAGAGGGCGGGCTGCGACCATGTGATCGAAGCTCTCCCACTCCCCGATCGCGCAATAGTGCCGTTCTCCGGTCTTGATAAGCGACACCTTTCTCAAGCCGTCGAAATTGCGTGGAAGCTCGCGGTACCAGCTTTCGAATTGCCCCTGCTCACCTGGCTTTACCCGAAATTTTACCACATTGTACGCTGTCATCCTGCGCCCCCCGGACAAGTGGTTTCACTATGTTCGATGCACGCGTTTTCCGTGTGGCCCGACTATACCATGCTTGAGTGGAGAACGCCCGCCCGCAAAATTGCCGCGCGTTCAACCCGCGAATGGCCTTCCGCCGCGCTGATGAGCGTATCGCTTACCGTCGGGTGTCGCCGTGGACGCCTTTCGCCCTACATGAGAGAGGATCTGGACGAAGGCCGGAGGAGAATGACGTGTCGATAGTTCTCTTTGGTGCATTTCTGCTGATTTGCGGTGTTCTTTACACGCTCTGGGAGGCACTTGCCCGGAGGCGGTTGAGCGACCCATCCCGCCTTTCCCGAAACGGGGCCGAGCCAACGTTGGAACCCAGGCGGCAGGGGCTCGGTTTCCTTGGGCTGACGCGCAATTGGCCCGGCGTGGCCTTGATGGTGGTCGGTGGGATCTGTCTGCTTTACGGCGCTGCGTTTAGCTGATCTGCGGTGCTTCCGTTCGGCTCTAGATCACGATGATTTTAGGTCGGATCGACCTAAAATCATGAACGTGATCGATTCTAGTAAGTTAGCGCGGGATGCGGGCGGAAAACCGCGCACACTTTTCCTCATCCCGCGCTAGGTTTTCATCGAGGCGGACACCGGCGGCTGGAATTCCGGCTGGCTGAGGCTCTGCAGGGTTTCGGGCGGTCGGCCTTCGATATGGCCTATCACCGCCTTGGCGAGTTCGCGGCCGGCAAGGCGGATATCCTCATGCATGGTGATGACTTCGGGGCGAAGCCAGCGCAGGAAATCGCTTGGTACCTTGGAGACCATGTCGGCATCCACGCCGAGCTTCTTGCGTGCCGCTTCGACGCCGGCGATCAGCGCGATGGCGCCGGAGCCGGACCCGGAGACGATGCCGTCCGGAGCGTCGGAGGAGCGCATCAGCTTCTCGAAGGCATCGCGAATGGCGACGAGGCTGTAGTCGATGTTGACCTGGTGAAAGCTCACCGATTCCGCGCCGAAGTCTCGCAAGGCCCGTTCGAAGCCGGTGCGCATATGCGAATGATAGGTGAGGTTCGGCGGCGGCTCCAAGAGCACCAGCCGCCGCCTGTCCCTTCCGACCAGCTTGCGCACGGCCTCATAAGCGAAGCGTTCGTTGTCGAAATCGTGATAGGGATGGGTAATCCCCATCTCGGTGCGTCCATGCGTGGCAAAGGGCAGGTGACGTTCGGTCATCAGCGTCACGCGCGGGTCGTGCGGCTCGGTGCGGGAGATGATGACGCCGTCGGCCGCGCCGGTGTCGAGAATATAGCGGATCGGGCCGAGCGGATCCTTGGTGGAACTATAGGGGGTAACGACCAGGTGATATTGCGTGCCGGCGAGGACTTCGGTGATGCCGATGACCATCGGGCTGGTGATGCCCATGATCTCTTCCTCCAGCGTCAGCACGAGGCTGATGACATTGGTCTTGCCGGTTCTAAGGCGCACGCCCGCACGGTTCGGCTGATAGCCGATCTGTTTTGCGACGAGGCGCACGCGTTCCTTGGTCTCGGCGCCGATATCGGGGGCGTCCTTCAGCGCGCGGGAAACGGTGGTTATCCCGAGCCCGGTCATGAAGGCAATCGTCTTCAGCGTCGGCCTGCCGCCGTCCGGTGGCGGCGTCGCCGCCGTCCTGTTTTTCGTCTTGCTGTCCATCCCCGTCACTTTAGCCCGCTCTCTCGTCTCGCGGTGATTGTGGGCTGCATGAACTCCACGTCATCGCGATCACCAATCCTAAGATAGAGCGGGGGGCACCGGCGGAGGACCGCCCGTTATGCTCATCCCGCTCCGGGACATTTTTTGCTGACCGTTTCCAATCTCGATACTTGAACTGCAGCATGCCGCCAGCATCGATCGCGATGCGCCCCACGCGTCCCCCGCCCGCTTATATACGAATTGTAACGGGTGACCAGATTCCGTCGGGCCATATCGCTCCCTAAAATCTGTAACGATACAGTAGCGATGTCGAGCTTTTTCGTTGCTGCGGTGCGAAGCGCATAACCATATGGTTGAATCCTGCATGCGCGGACGCTGATGCTGCACTTGCGAACGCCTTCGGTTTCACGGAGACTGTATAGGTTCTAAAATATCCTTTAAAAACACGTATGTTACCGGATGGCCCGCGCGTCCGATTCAATACTGGAACGCATCACCAATCGGCGCTCAACTGGAAATGATATGCGCTCTAAACGTGTAAATAGATTATTGTTTTGAATTGTTCGTTGTGGGTGTTGCGTACCAAAATCGTTTGAACTAAGTTTTTCCGGTAACGTTACAGTGAGGGAGGAGACTCATGAAAATACGTTCTCTGGCTGCGGCCCTGACCGCAACCGTCGCTCTGCCTTTCGGCGCGGCCAATGCCGTCGATCTCGAAGTGACGCATTGGTGGACTTCCGGTGGCGAAGCCGCAGCCGTCGCCGAACTGGCGAAGGCATTCGATGCAACCGGCAACAAGTGGGTCGACGGCGCGATCGCCGGCTCTGGCGGTACCGCGCGTCCGATCATGATCAGCCGCATCACCGGCGGCGACCCGATGGGCGCGACCCAATTCAACCATGGCCGTCAGGCGCAGGAATTGGTGGAGGCGGGGCTGATGCGCGACCTCACCGATGTCGCCACGCGCGAGAACTGGAAGGAGATCGTCAAGCCGTCGAGCCTGCTCGACTCCTGCACCATCGAGGGCAAGATTTATTGCGCCCCCGTAAACATCCACTCCTGGCAGTGGCTATGGCTTTCGAACGCCGCCTTCAAACAGGCGGGCGTCCCGGTGCCGAAGAACTGGGATGAATTCGTTGCCGCGGCCCCCGCGCTTGAAAAGGCCGGCATCGTGCCGCTCGCTCTCGGCGGTCAGCCGTGGCAGGCAGCTGGAGCCTTCGACGTCTTGATGGTGGCGATCGCCGGAAAGGACACGTTCGAGAATGTCTTTGGTAAGAAGGACGCGGAAGTGGCTGCCGGACCGGAGATCGCCAAGGTCTTCAAGTCTGCCGATGATGCCCGCCGCATGGCGAAGGGCAGCAATGTCCAGGATTGGAACCAGGCGACGAATATGGTCATCACCGGCAAGGCCGGCGGCCAGATCATGGGCGACTGGGCGCAGGGCGAGTTCCAGCTGGCGGGGCAGAAAGCCGGCGTGGACTATACCTGCCTTCCCGGCCTCGGCGTCAACGAGGTGATCTCGACCGGTGGCGACGCATTCTATTTCCCGCTGCTGGAGGACGAGGAGAAGTCGAAGGCTCAGGACGTATTGGCATCGACCTTGCTGAAGCCTGAAACCCAGGTCGCGTTCAACCTGAAGAAGGGCTCTCTGCCGGTGCGCGGCGACGTGGATCTCGCAGCCGCCAACGATTGCATGAAGAAAGGCCTCGACATCCTTGCCAAGGGCAATGTGATCCAAGGCACCGACCAGCTGCTTTCGCCCGACAGCCAGAAGCAGAAGGAAGACCTCTTCTCGGAGTTCTTTGCAAATCCGTCGATGACGCCGGAAGACGCTCAGAAGCGCTTCGCCGAGATCATTGCGGCGGCAGACTGACGTCCGGCTCCTGAGGCGGCCCTGCGTTTTTCGCGGGGCCAGCCTTTGGCACGAGGAATTCGCGCCGGGGCAGGGACCGAGGTCCACGGCGGCCGGCATCGGCGCGCAAGGGCTACGACTGTGGTGAGGCGCCCGGCGTATCGGCGGGTTGTTTGCCGCGCGTGCCGCCCATCCGAAAACCATTGCATTTCCGGAGGAGGAAACATGGCAGGTCAAATACGCGGCTCGGCTCGCCCGAATCGGTGGCTGCGGAACCTGAATGCGAAGATCGCCTCTATCCCGATGATTCTGACGGCCTTGGTCATTTTCCTCGGCGGCACAGTCTGGACGGTCGTCTATTCCTTTACCAATTCGAAGCTGCTGCCGCGCCTGACCTTCGTCGGGTTCGATCAGTACGAGCGGCTATGGGCGGCGCCGCGCTGGCTCATGTCGATCCAGAATCTCGCCGTCTATGGTTTCTTCTCGCTGATCTTCAGCCTGGTGATCGGCTTTGTGCTTGCAGCGCTGATGGATCAGAAGATTCGCTTCGAGAACACCTTCCGCACGATCATGCTCTATCCGTTCGCCTTGTCCTTCATCGTGACGGGGCTGGTCTGGCAATGGCTGCTCAATCCGCAATATGGAATCCAGTCGGTCGTGCGGGCTCTCGGGTGGACAAGCTTCTCCTTCGACCCGCTCTACAATGCCGACATCGTCATCTATGGCATCCTGATCGCAGCGCTTTGGCAGGGTACCGGCCTTGTCATGTGCTTGATGCTCGCGGGCCTGCGCGGCATCGATGAGGATATCTGGAAGGCATCGCGTATCGACGGCATCCCGATGTGGAAGACTTATGTCTTCGTCATCATTCCGATGATGCGCGGGGTCTTCATCACCACCCTGGTGATCATCGCGAGCGGTATCGTCAAGGTTTACGACCTCGTCGTGGCGCAAACGAGCGGCGGTCCGGGTATCGCGTCCGAGGTGCCGGCGAAATACGTCTACGATTACATGTTCCTGGCCCAAAACCTGGGCCAAGGCTTCGCCGCTTCCACCATGATGCTCGTGACAGTGGCGATCATCATCGTGCCGTGGGCGTATCTGGAATTCGGAGGAGGGCGCAAGCGTGGATGATATCGCCACCAACAAGAGGATGATTGCTGCTACCGACGCGGTTCCCGCCAGGGTCACGTCCGGTCCGCGCGGGCGCAAGCCGCGCAGGAGGCTCTCGCGCCGCAATATCATAGTCTACGGCACGTTGATCGTGGTGGCTCTCTATTACCTGCTGCCGCTCTACGTGATGATCATGACCTCGCTTAAGGGCATGCCGGAAATCCGCGTCGGCAATACATTCGCGCCGCCGCTGGAGATCACCTTCGAGCCCTGGGTGAAGGCATGGGCGGAGGCATGCACCGGACTCAATTGCGACGGGCTTTCGCGCGGCTTCTGGAACTCGGTGCGCATTACCGTTCCCTCGACGATCATCTCGATCGCGATCGCCTCCATCAACGGCTATGCGCTCGCCAACTGGCGCTTCAAAGGCGCCGATCTGTTCTTCACCATTCTGATCGTCGGCGCCTTCATCCCCTACCAGGTGATGATCTATCCGATCGTGATCGTGCTTCGTGAAATAGGCGTCTATGGGACGCTGACCGGCCTCGTCATCGTGCATACGATATTCGGCATGCCGATCCTGACCCTGCTGTTCCGCAATTATTTCGCCGGCTTGCCGGAGGAACTATTCAAGGCGGCACGCGTCGACGGCGCAGGCTTCTGGACGATCTACTTGAAGATCATGCTGCCGATGTCGCTGCCGATCTTCGTGGTTGCGATGATCCTGCAGGTGACCGGCATCTGGAACGACTTTCTGTTCGGCGTGGTCTTCACCCGGCCGGAATATTACCCGATGACCGTTCAACTCAACAACATCGTCAATTCGGTACAGGGCGTGAAGGAATACAACGTCAATATGGCGGCGACGATCCTGACCGGGCTCGTACCGCTGACGATCTACTTCATTTCGGGCCGGCTGTTCGTGCGCGGCATCGCGGCCGGTGCAGTGAAAGGATAAGCAAGCATGACAAGTGTTTCGGTCAGGGATCTGTCGCTCAATTTCGGCGCCGTCACCGTCCTCGACAAGCTCAATCTCGACATTGACCACGGCGAGTTCCTTGTTCTCCTCGGTTCGTCCGGCTGCGGCAAATCCACGCTCCTGAACTGCATCGCCGGCCTGCTCGACGTCTCCGAAGGGCAGATCTTCATCAAGGATCGCAATGTTACGTGGGAGGAGCCGAAGGACCGCGGCATCGGCATGGTGTTCCAGTCCTACGCGCTCTATCCGCAAATGTCGGTCGAGAAGAACCTTTCCTTCGGCCTCAAGGTCGCGAAGCTGCCGCAGGCTGAGATCGACAAGCGGGTCAAGCGCGCTGCGGAAATTCTGCAGATCCAGCCGCTGCTGAAGCGCAAGCCTTCAGAGCTTTCCGGCGGCCAGCGCCAGCGCGTGGCCATCGGCAGGGCGCTGGTGCGCGACGTCGATGTCTTTCTCTTCGACGAACCGTTGTCGAACCTCGATGCCAAGCTGAGGTCCGAGTTGCGCGTGGAGATCAAGCGGCTGCACCAGTCGCTGAAGAACACCATGATCTACGTGACCCACGACCAGATCGAGGCGCTGACTTTGGCCGATCGCATCGCCGTCATGAAAAGCGGTGTGATCCAGCAGCTTGCCGATCCGATGACGATCTACAACGCGCCGGAAAACCTTTTCGTCGCAGGCTTCATCGGCTCGCCGTCGATGAATTTCTTCCGCGGCGAGGTGGAGGCGAGGGACGGCCGCGACCTTGTTCGCGTCGATGGAATCGCCTTCGACGTCACTGCCTATCCCGGGCGTGCGAAGCTTCAGCCGGGGCAGAAGGTGGTGCTAGGCCTGCGGCCGGAGCACGTCAGGGTCGACGAGGCGGGCGCCGGCGCAGCGGCACATCAGGCCGTCGTCGACATCGAAGAGCCGATGGGTGCGGACAATCTGCTGTGGTTGACGTTTGCCGGTCAATCCATGTCGGTGCGCATCGCCGGCCAGCGGCGCTATCCCCCGGGCAGCACTGTCCGCCTCTCGTTCGACATGGGCGTTGCCTCCATCTTCGACGCCGCCAGCGAAAACCGCCTCTAACAGCAATCGAGCGCGCCGGGCCCGTAACCCGGTTCGTATGAACGGTGAGATGCCGGTGCCGTCGCCGGCGAATGAGTGGACTGTGGAAATGTCTTCCGAAACCTCGAACCGCGACGCCGGCCGCATCGATCTTTCCGGTGACTGGCTGCTCGCCTCCACTGACAACAGTCATGCGCTCACCATAACGCTGCCGGGCGACGTCCATAGTGCCCTGCAGCGGGCCGATTTCATCGCCGATCCCTATATCGGCCGGAACGAGGCGGGCGTCCAATGGGTGGCGCACAAGGACTGGGTGCTCGAGCGCACCGTCATCGTCGATGCGGATGATTTGGGCGGATGCTGGTATCTCGATTTCGAGAGCATCGACACGGTGGCTTCGGTCTTCGTCAACGAGCGGCTGGTGCTGCAGGCGGAGAACTGCTTTCGCCGCTACCGCCCCGATGTCTCGGATGCCCTTGCCGCCGGCGAGAACCGCATCCGCATAGTGCTTCATTCCTCGATTGCCGAGGGCGCGCGCCGGCAGGCGGCACAGCCCTTCTACGTGCCCTATCACGAGGGCAATTCTCCGATCGCCAACGGCAACATGCTGCGCAAGCCGCAATGCCATTTCGGCTGGGACTGGAACATCGCCATCGCCCCGCTCGGCATCTACGGCTCGCTTGCGCTCTGCCGGTTGGAGACGGCGCGCATCGAGCATGTCACGACGCGCCAGCTTTGGCTGGAGGACGGTTCGGTCGATCTCCTGGTGACCGCCACGCTCTTTGCCCGCGATCCCGGCATCGTGCCCATCCATTTCGAGCTGAGTGGCGAACGCGAGCGCCTGGACTGCGCGGTCGGCGCCGGCGAAACCAGCATCACCCATGTCTTCACCGTCGCTAGCCCGAAGCGCTGGTGGCCGGCCGGTAGCGGCGAGCAGGCCTTTTCGATCCTGAAGGTGGAGCTTCCCGGAGAGATCGTGACGCGCCAGGTTGGTTTCCGCATGATCGAGCTCGTTACCGACAACGACGAGGCGGGTAACCGCTTCGCTTTCCGTGTCAACGGTCGCGAGATCTTCTGCCGCGGCGCGAACTGGATACCCGCCGATGCGCTGATGTCGCGCGTGACGTCTGAAGGGGTCGAGGATCTGCTGCGATCGGCAGTCGAGGCCAACATGAACATGATCCGCGTCTGGGGCGGCGGCTTTTACGAACCCGATTGGTTCTACGATCTCTGCGATCGGCTGGGCCTGCTCGTCTGGCAGGATTTCATGTTCGCCTGCAACCTTTATCCCTCGACGCCAGACTTCCTGGAGAACGTCGCTGCCGAGGTGGACTACCAGGTCAAACGGCTGTCTTCCCACCCGTCGATCGCGCTTTGGTGCGGCGATAACGAACTCGTCGGTGCGCTCAACTGGTTTGAAGAAAGCCGCAAGGACCGCGACCGTTATCTCGTTTCCTATGACCGGCTGAACCGAACGGTCGAAACGGCGATGAAGGCGGCCTGCCCGGAGGCGATCTGGTGGCCGTCGAGCCCTTCGGTCGGGTACCTCAATTTCGGCGATGCCTGGCATGCGGACGGCGCCGGCGACATGCACTATTGGTCCGTCTGGCACGAGAACAAGTCTTTCGACAATTACCGAAGCGTGCGGCCGCGCTTCTGTTCGGAGTTCGGCTTCCAGTCCTACACGTCGATGCCGGTGATCCGCCAGTTCGCCGGGGCGCGGGACCTCAACATCGCCTCACCGGTGATGGAGGCGCACCAGAAGAATGCCGGTGGCAACGAGCGGATCGCCGGTACCATGTTCCGCTACTTCCGCTTTCCGAAGGATTTTCCGAGCTTCGTCTATCTGAGCCAAATCCAGCAAGGTTTGGCGATCCGCACCGCCGTCGACTATTGGCGGTCGCTGAAACCCCATTGCATGGGCACGCTCTATTGGCAGCTCAACGATACCTGGCCGGTCGCCTCCTGGTCGAGCCTCGACTATGGCGGCAACTGGAAAGCCCTGCACTATATGGCGCGGCGCTTCTTCCAGCCGGTCGCGGTCGCCGCCATTCCGTCCGCAGACGGCAACGAGATCGCCTTCTCGATGGTGAACGACACTGCCGAACCGGCCGCCGTCGAGCTCCAGACGTTCCTGGTCTCGCTCGATGGCAAGCGCCGGCCGCTGGTAGCAGTGGCGGGCACGTGTTCGCCGGATCGCGCCGCAACGCTTGTCACCATCGCGGCAAAGGACATTCCGGAGGATGCGCTTCTCTTCTGGTCCTTCGAGGCATCCAACGGCATGCGCGGCGAGGGGCATTACGTGCACGGCACCTACAAGTCGTTGGACCTCGCGCCGTCCGGCCTCACGGTCGAGGCGACGCCGCAACCGGAGGGCAGTTACGAGCTGACGGTTACCGCCGCCCGCCTCGCGCTTCATGTCATGGTCGAGGCGGACGTCGAAGGCCGCTATTCCGATAATGCCTTCGATCTGGTGGCGGGCGAATCCAAAGCCATCCGCTTCATGCCGAGGGTGGCGCTCGGCGAAGGCGCGATGCCGCGGTTCAGCGCCTATGACCTCGAATCCTGCCAAGGGAAGGGGTGAGCGCAATCCATCGAAAACACGTGGCCCTCCGCAACCGAAGACGATCCAATAGCCCAAGCATCCGGCGCGGCCGTTCCCATTTTCCGCAAACCGTTCCAACGAAATACACGAGGAGAATTTCGATGAAAAACGTCAGCTTCCAGCTTTATAGCGCCCGCAATTTTCCGCCGCTGGCCGAAGTGCTCTCAGCCCTTGGCTCCGCCGGCTACACCCAGGTGGAAGGATACGGCGCGCTCTACGCCGCACTTACCGATGCGGAGATCGCTGCCTTCAAGGCCGGCCTTGAGCGCAACGGCCTTACCATGCCGACCGCCCATTTTGGCCTCGACATGCTGGAAAACGATCCGGTGCGCGTCCTGCAGATTGCCAATGCGCTCGGCATCCGGGCCATCTATTGCCCCTATCTCATGCCGGATCAGCGGCCGAGCGACGCGGCTGGCTGGCGTGCCTTCGGCGAAAGGCTGCAGGCAGCGGGTAAGCCGTTCCGTGACGCCGGGCTCGACTTCGGCTGGCACAATCATGATTTCGAGTTCCACGCCCTTCCGGACGGCTCGGTGCCGCTGGACCACATTTTCGCGGGCGGACCCGAGCTTTCCTGGGAAGCCGACATCGCCTGGATCGTACGCGGCGGCGCCGATCCATTCGCCTGGATTTCGAAATACGGCAGCCGCATCACCGCCGTCCACGTCAAGGATATCGCGCCGAAGGGCGAGAAAACCGACGAGGATGGTTGGGCAGACGTCGGCGACGGCACGCTCGACTGGAAGAGGCTTATCGACGCGCTCTCCGCGACCTCGGCGAAATACTTCATCGCCGAACATGACAATCCGAGCGACTTCCGGCGTTTCGCCAAGCGCTCGCTGGCCTCCATTCAATCCTACTGATCAATTAACGGGTAGCTCCATGGCAAAAGAACTTGGCGTCGGCATCATCGGATGCGGCAACATCTCCACCACCTATTTCAAGCTCGCGCCGCTCTTCAAGGGCATAAGGATCGTCGCCTGCGCCGACCTCAATCCGGCGGCGGCGGACGCGCGCGCCGCTGAATATGACGTGACGGCGCAGAGCATCGAGGCGCTGCTCGCCAATCCGGAGGTGGACATCATTGTCAACCTCACGATCCCGGACGCACATTTCCCGGTTTCGAAGGGGATCCTCGAGGCAGGCAAGCATGTCTATTCGGAAAAGCCGCTCGTTCTCACGCTGGAGCAGGGAGAGGAACTAAGGGCGGTTGCGAAGGCGAAGGGGCTGACGGTCGGCTGTGCGCCGGATACGTTCCTCGGCGGCGCGCACCAGCTTGCCCGCGACTATATCGATGCCGGCAAGATCGGCCGCGTCACCTCCGGAACCTGCCATGTCATGAGCCCCGGCATGGAGATGTGGCACCCCAATCCGGACTTCTTCTTCCTGCCGGGCGGCGGCCCGATCCTCGATCTCGGTCCCTATTACATCGCCAATCTCATCAACCTGATCGGACCGGTCAAGCGCGTCGCAGCGCTTTCCTCCATCGCCAACCCGACGCGCACCATCACCAGCGAACCACGCAAGGGGGAGGTGATCTCGGTCGAGACGCCGACCAATATCCATGCGCTGCTCGAATTTCACAACGGCGCGACGGTGACGCTTTCGGCAAGCTGGGATGTCTGGTCGCACCGCCACGGCAATATGGAGCTCTATGGCACCGATGGATCGCTGTTCGTGCCGGACCCGAATTTCTTCGGCGGCAAGGTCGAGGCGAGCGGGCGGAACAAGGATATCCAGCCGCTGGAAATGTGGGAGCATCCCTTCGCTGTCGACAATTGGGATCACCCGCAGGGGCCGATCGCCAATTACCGAACCGCGGGGCTCGCCGACTTGGCGGACGCCATCCTCAAGGGCCGCGACGCGCGCTGCTCACTCGAGCGTGCGTTGCACGGCGTCGACGTCATGGTGTCGATCCTGAAGTCTGGCGAGGAGGGCAAATTCGTGACGCTTTCGACAACCTGCACGCAGCCGGCGGCGCTTGGCATCGAAGAGGCGCAGGCGCTCTTGCGCTGATGTCTTGCCGGGAGCTGACGCCGGGCTCCCCACCACACGCAGGCTAGGGCGCGGCGGTAGAATGTCGGCCATGCGAGCCCCTCCCTCTTGTGGGGAGGGGCCGGCGAGGGGTATCCAAGCACCGATCCGAAACGAAGGAACATGACAAATGGCCTGGCAACCGGCGGAAAACCGATACGAGACGATGAAATACAATCGCTGCGGCAGGAGCGGCCTGAAGCTGCCGGCGATCTCGCTGGGGCTGTGGCATAATTTCGGTGGCGACACGCCGCATGAGCGTAAGGTCGACATGTGCCGGACCGCCTTCGACCTCGGTATCACCCATTTCGACCTCGCCAACAACTACGGCCCGCCACCCGGCTCGGCGGAGACCGCGTTCGGCGAGATCATGAGAAGCGATTTCGCCGGCCTGCGCGACGAACTGATCATCTCCTCAAAGGCGGGCTATGACATGTGGACGGGGCCCTATGGCGAATGGGGCAGCCGCAAATATCTGATCGCCTCCTGCGACCAGAGCCTGAAACGCATGGGCGTCGACTATGTCGACATCTTCTATTCCCATCGCTTCGACCCTGATACGCCGCTCGAGGAAACCTGCGGCGCGCTCGATCACATCGTGCGTTCGGGCCGGGCGCTTTATGTCGGCATCTCATCCTATAATTCGCAGCGCACCCGCGAGGCTGCGGCGATCCTGAAGGATCTCGGCACGCCGTGCCTCATCCACCAGCCGAGCTATTCCATGCTCAACCGCTGGGTCGAGGATGATAATCTCATCGACACGCTCGAAGAGCTCGGTATCGGCTCGATCGTCTTTTCGCCGCTCGCCCAGGGCATGCTGACGACGAAGTATCTGAACGGCATCCCCGAGGATAGCCGCGCGGCCCAGAACCATTTCCTCAAGAAGGACTTCATCCGCCCCTCGATCATCGACAACATCTGGAAGCTGAATGCCATAGCCGAGCGGCGCGGGCAGACGCTGGCGCAAATGGCGCTCGCCTGGGTGCTTCGCGGCGGGCGCGTTACCTCGGCGCTGATCGGCGCCAGCCGTTCCTCGCAGATCATCGATTGTGTCAATGCACTCGATAACGACACCTTCACGACGGAGGAACTGGCCGAGATCGATATTTACGCGCGTGAGGCCGATATCAATCTCTGGGCCTCTTCCGCGGAGCTCTGAAAGCCCCGAATGCTTTGATTTGCCTGGATTTTAGGCAATTTCTAAGCGACTCCGGTGTCTTAGACAAAAGTCGAAGAAGGCGCCGGAAAACCGCTGCTGGACATGCATTAGTGAATATGTATGGTGCGATGTTGCCGGCCGACTTGCGGGGACGTTTTTTGTTTCGCGCGGCGGGTAAAACAAGGAGGAGTGAGCTTTCGGCACGCTGGGGCGGGTCGAGAAAATGGCTCAACGGACGGTACTGCAGGTAGCGAACGCGCCTGCGACCGTCATGGCGGGAAATAGGGAGGAATTATGGATCGCCGTTCATTCATCAAAAACGCGAGCCTCGGGGGCCTGGGTGCGGCTGCCGCAACGGCGCTCGCAGCACCGGCCATCGCGCAGACGAATCCGAAGATCAACTGGCGCCTTGCCTCGTCGTTCCCGAAGTCGCTCGACACCATCTACGGCGGCGGCGAGGTATTGTCGAAATATGTGTCAGAAGCCACGGACGGCAATTTCCAGATCCAGGTCTTTGCCGCGGGCGAAATCGTCCCGGGCCTGCAGGCCGCCGACGCGACCGCAGCGGGCACGGTGGAGGCCTGCCACACGGTTGCCTACTATTACTGGGGCAAGGACCCGGTCTGGGCGCTCGGCTCTGCCGTGCCCTTCGCGCTTAATGCGCGCGGCATGAACGCCTGGCACTACCATGGCGGCGGTATCGACATGTTCAACGAGTTCCTGGCGGGCCAGGGTCTGATCGGCTTCCCCGGCGGCAATACCGGCGTGCAGATGGGCGGCTGGTTCCGCAAGGAGATTAAGACCGTTGCCGACATGAAGGGCCTGAAGATGCGCGTCGGCGGTTTCGCCGGCAAGGTCATGGAAAGGCTCGGTCTCGTCCCGCAGCAGCTTGCAGGTGGCGATATCTACCCCGCTCTGGAAAAGGGCACGATCGATGCCGCGGAATGGGTCGGTCCCTACGATGACGAGAAGCTCGGCTTCTACAAGGTCGCGCCGTACTACTACTATCCCGGCTGGTGGGAAGGCGGGCCGACCGTGCATGCCATGTTCAACAAGGCTGCTTTCGACGGCCTGCCGAAGGCCTACCAGTCGCTGCTGCGCACCGCCTGCCAGGCGACCGACGCCAACATGCTGCAGAAGTACGACTATCTCAACCCGGCGGCGATCAAGCGTCTCGTCGGGGCCGGCGCGAAGCTGAGCCCGTTCAGCCCGGAAATCCTTTCCGCCTGCTTCGATGAGGCCAACAAGGTCTATGCGGAAATGGAGGCCACGAACCCGACCTTCAAGAAGATCTGGGGGTCGATCAAGGCGTTCCGCGGCGAGTACTATCTCAACGCGCAGATCGCCGAATACAACTACGACACCTTCATGATGATCCAGCAGCGCAACGGCAAAGTCTGAGCTGCGCTTCATCGTCGAAACAAAAACCCCGGAGCGGCGCTCCGGGGTTTTTGTTTTATGGACGAGAGGAGGAGGGCCGACGCGGCGGACGGCCCTTCCGCATTCAGTTGAATGACGGCGGTGCGCTAAGATCGGTCGCCGGCGGCTTGTTCTGCTGAGGGGCGTTCTGTTGCCCCGGTTGCTGCTGCTGGCCGCCGTCGAGCGGACTGCCACCGGGGAGTTGCAGACCGCCGGGGAGACCCAGGCCACCGCCGTTGTCCGGCAGCGTCAGGCCTCCGCCTCCCTGGCCGAAGCCGGGCACTTCGATCTTGATCGTCGACGGATCAACCACCGCGCCGCTTCCCTTGTAGTGCAGGACCATCTGCGGGAAGAGGATCGTCAGCGCCACCATCAGGATCTGGATGCCGACAAAGGGCACGGCACCCCAATAGATCTGGCCGGTGGTCACCGGTTGCGTCATCTTGCCGGTTACCTTGTCGAGGTAGTGCACTCTCGCTGCAACCGAGCGCAGGTAGAAGAGCGCGAAACCGAAGGGCGGATGCATGAAGCTCGTCTGCATGTTGATGCCGAGCAGCACGCCGAACCAGATGGGATCAATCCCGAGCTTGTCGGCCGCCGGTGCGAGCAGCGGCACGATGATGAATGCGAGCTCGAAGAAGTCGAGGAAGAACGCCAGGAAGAAGACGAGCACGTTGACGGTGATCAGGAAGCCAACTTCGCCGCCCGGCAGCGCGGTCAGCAAGTGCTCCACCCACAGGTGCCCGTTGACGCCATAAAAGGTCAGCGAGAACACACGCGCGCCAATCAGGATGAACAGCACGAAGGCGGAAAGACGCGTCGTCGAGGCGAGTGCGGCGCGGATGACATCCATGTTCAGCCGGCCCTTGGCCGCGGCCATGATCAGGGCGCCGACCGCGCCCATCGCTCCGCCTTCCGTCGGCGTCGCGATACCGAGGAAGATGGTGCCGAGCACGAGGAAGATCAGTGCCAGCGGCGGAATCAGGACGATGATGACCTGCTGCGCCAGCCGAGACAACGCATTGACTTTGAGAGTCCTGTCGATGAGAGCAACCACATAGATGAACGCGACGCCGACGGTCGCCCCGAGGATATCCGCGTTTTCGCCCTGCGTCGGCGACAGATAGACATGGGCCGCGTAGGCGATGCCGGCGGCGACGGCGAGCGCGATAATGAGCGACGTCACCCCCGAACCGAGCGTGCGGGCCTCGAGCGGTAGCGCCGGCATGGAATCGCGCTTCAGGAACGACATGAGCAGGATGTAGCCCATGTAGAGGCCCGTCAGCACGAGACCCGGGATCAGCGCGCCGGCATACATGTCGCCGACGGAGCGGCCGAGCTGGTCGGCGAGAACGATCAGCACGAGCGACGGCGGAATGATCTGAGCGAGCGTGCCGGAGGCGGCGATGACGCCGGAGGCGACGCGCCGGTCATAGCCGTAGCGCAGCATGATCGGCAGCGAAATCAGGCCCATCGCAATGACCGAGGCCGCGACCACGCCGGTCGTCGCGGCGAGTAGCGCGCCGACGAAAATCACCGCATAGGCAAGCCCGCCGCGGATGGGACCAAAAAGTTGGCCGACCGTGTCGAGAAGGTCCTCGGCCATGCCGGAGCGTTCGAGCACGATGCCCATGAAGGTAAAGAAGGGGATGGCAAGCAATGTGTCGTTGGACATCACCCCCCAGAACCGTTCCGGCAGTGCATTGAGCAGCGGCCAGGAGAGATTGATCGAATCGGAAAGGGGTGCGAGTTCCACGCCGATGATGAAGAACAGGAGGCCGTTGGCGGCGAGCGAGAAGGCGACGGGATAACCCAGCAACAGGAACACGATCAGCGAAAGAAACATGATCGGCGCCAGATTTTCAGCGATGAATTCGATCACGGGCGCACCTCCGGAACGACGGCGTCCTCAAGCGGCGCGTGGGTCGGCACATAAGGGGTCGGATCGTCCATGTTTCCGGTCATGATGGCGATCTTCTTAATGATTTCCGAAACGCCTTGCAGCGCGAGCAGGATGAAGCCGATCAGCAGGATGGCCTTGGCCGGCCATATGACCAGCCCGCCGGCGCTCGAGGAGAGCTCGCCTGATACGTAGGACATCCGGACGTAGGGCACGAGGTAATAGAGCATCAGCAGCACGAACGGCATGAGGAAGAAGACGTGGCCGAAGAGGTCGATCCAATGCTGCACGCGGCGCGAAAACATGCCGTAGACGACATCGATCCGAATGTGCTCGTTCTGGCTCAAGGTGTAGGCGGCGGCAAACATGAAGGCTGCGCCGAACAGGTACCATTGCGCCTCGAGCCAGGCGTTGGACGACACGTTGAACGCTTTTCTGATAACGGCGTTGCCGGCGCTGACGAGCACAGCGACCAGAATGAGCCAGGAGACTGCCTTACCGATCTTTTCGGTGACGGCGTCTATCAATCGGCTGAAGCCGAGTAACGATTTCATCAAATACCTCCCCGCATGGCTGGTTTTTTAGTCTTTTGCCAAGCACAGTTACAGTGCCGATTTCAAGCCTCCTTTCAAGTCCGCGCTCCCATTTTTCAACTTGGCGACAGATCCTTATACGAAAGTAGGGTGTTGAGGCGGTCGGGAATGCCTAGAGCTTAGGCGCAAGCGAATGGCTACCACTTCAACGTCTTCGAGGGCACGCGAACCGTCGCCCCGATGCAGAGGCGATTCGGGGCCTGGCGGACGCTATTTCCTGATGGGGAAACCGTCACACAGGCCTTGAAACGGCCCCGAGTTTCGGGCTGGATGCTTCGCCGAAATGGAGGAGCAACAGATGGCCGCGATGATCCGCAATCCGATCCTGCCGGGCTTCAATCCCGACCCGTCGATCTGCCGGGTCGGCGACGATTACTACATCGCCACCTCAACCTTCGAATGGTATCCGGGTGTGCAGATCCACCATTCACGCGACCTCGTGAACTGGCGCTTGATACGCCGCCCGCTTGAGCGTGCGAGCCAGCTCGACATGCGCGGCAATCCCGACAGTTGCGGCGTCTGGGCACCATGCCTTTCCTATTGCGACGGGTTGTTCTGGCTCGTCTACACCGACGTCAAGCGCTTCGACGGAAACTTCAAGGACGCCCACAATTACATCGTCACCGCGGAAGCCGTCGAGGCGACCTGGTCCGATCCGGTCTATGTCAATTCGTCGGGTTTCGACCCCTCGCTCTTCCATGACGACGACGGCCGCAAATGGTTCCTCAACATGCAATGGAACCACCGAACCGAGAGCTTCGGCGGGGCGCCGAAGCATCCCGCCTTCGACGGCATTCTGCTACAGGAATGGGATGAGCGCACCCGCAAGCTCGTCGGTCCGGTCAAGAACATCTTTGCCGGCAGCGCGCTCGGCCTGGTCGAGGGGCCGCATCTCTTCAAGCGCGACGGCTGGTACTATCTGACAACGGCCGAAGGCGGTACGGGCTATGACCACGCGGTGACGATGGCGCGTTCGCGCGCGATCGACGGCCCTTACGAGATGCATCCGAACGTCCATCTCATCACGTCGAAGGATCACCCCGAGGCCGCGCTCCAGCGGGCCGGGCACGGCCAGTACGTGGAGACGCCGGACGGGCAGCCCTACCACACCCATCTTTGCGGCCGTCCGTTGCCGCCCTTGCGCCGCTGCACGCTCGGCCGCGAGACGGCGCTGCAAAAATGCGTCTGGCGCGAGGATGGCTGGCTCTATCTCGAAAACGGCAGCGTGGTACCGGACGTAACAGTGGCTGCGCCGGCCCGTACGAGCGCTCTCCTGCAGCCGGCCGCGATCGAGACCGATTTTGACGAGCCAGAGCTTCCCTTCGAGTTCCAATGGCTGCGTACACCCGTGCCGGAGCGGATATTCTCGCTCACATGGCGCGAGGGGCACCTCCGCCTCTTCGGCCGCGAGAGCATTGGCAGTTGGTTCGAGCAGGCGCTGGTGGCGCGGCGGCAGGAGCACCATTTCTTCCGGGCGGAGACCGCCGTCGAGTTTGCGCCCGAAACCTACCAGCAGGTCGCGGGCCTCACGCACTACTATAACCGGCACAAATTTCATGCGCTCGGCGTCACCCGGCATGAGACGCTCGGACGTGTCGTGATTATCCTTTCCTGCCCGGGCGATTTTCCGCATGGGCGGCTGGAGTTCCCGGTCGGCAGCGGCGTCGCCATCCCTGAAGGTCCGGTCCATCTCGCCATGGAGGTGAGGGACAATGATCTTCAGTTCTTCTGGAGAGCGGTGGCGCGGGATCGCTGGATCCCGGTCGGGCCGGTGCTCGATGCCGGCATGATTTCGGACGAAGGCGGGCGTGGTGAGCACGGCTCCTTCACCGGAGCCTTCACGGGCATGTTCGCGTTCGACACCTCTGGCTGCGCCATGCCGGCCGATTTCGACCGGTTTCGTTACCAGGCGATCAGCGTCTAGGCTGAAATCCGTCTATAAGAAAATCGATATAAGCCTCAGTTATCATTACAGAATTGTAATGCATGACTTCATATTCCGTTCAGCTTTGAGAGCCTAGTTTCAAGGGGCACTACGAAAGGAAACCCTATGAAACGTCTTCTGATCATGCTGGTCGCCAGCTCCTTCCTCGCAACGCCGATGGCGCTTGCCCAAACAGCGGGCTCCTTCGAGCTTGCACAGGCGCATGACCGCTATCGCCACAGGCCGGCTGATCGCCATATCGAAAAGCGTGTCGAAAAGACGGTTGAAAAACGCGTCATCATCAGGAAACATCGCTGGACACGCGGAAATCGGCTGAGCCCGGCCGAGCGCCGCCATATGGCTTATGTTCGCGACTATCGCCGCTACAAGCTGCGCTCGCCGCCGCGGGGGCAGCAATGGGTGCGCGTCGACAACGAGTTCCTGCTAATCAGCCTTGCGACCGGTGTGATCGTCGGCTTGGCATCAGCTCACTGATCCCGCGATCGCAGAAAGGCACGGGAGGGGCGCAGTCCGCCGGCCGGGTCAGACGTCACGGAACAAGAAAAGGCGGGCTTGCGAGCCCGCCTTCGCCGTCTTGGGAGGACGACTTCAGCTCGCCGAGGCGAGGCAGGATTTCAGCGACGCGCCGATATTTTCCATCAGGCGGAAGTAGAGATCCGGCCCGGCGTCGAGGGTCGCCGCCTCAGGATCCAGCGTACCGGATTTTGCCGGCGTGCCTTCGATGACGACATTGATCAGCTTCGGCTCGAACTGCGGCTCGGCGAAGACGCAGGTTGCGCCGAGATCCTCGATCTTGGCGTGGATCTCCGAAAGCCGTTCGGCGCCCGGCAACACTTCGGGGCTGACGGTGATCGAGCCGGCGACGCGCACCTTATAACGATGCTCGAAATACTGGTAGGCGTCGTGGAAGACGACGAAAGGCCTGTCCTTGACCGGTGCCACCGTCTCAGCGAGGTTCTTGTCCAGCGCGTAGAGCCTTTGATTGAGCTTATCCAGATTGGTCTTGTAAGCGTTGGCGTTTTGCGGATCCGCCTCGGCCAGGGCCTTCTCGATCTCTGCGGCCATCGCCTTGGCGTTCATCGGATCGAGCCACATATGCATGTCGAATTCGCCCTCGGCATGATCGTGACCCTCGTCATGATCGTGTTCGGCGGCGGCTTCCGGCTGGGCGGCATGGTCATCGCCGTCATGGTCCTTGCCGGCTTCCTCGGCACCATGTTCGTCCTCGTCAACGTGGGCTTCGAAAGCGCCGCCCTCGCGGAACTTCAGCTTCTCGATCCCCGGCGCTTCGCTGAGTTCAACGACCTTGGCGCCCTCGCCAAGCGCATCGAGCGGCTTCTCAAGGAAGGCTTCGAGACCGGGACCCATCCAGAATACAAGCTTTGCCGCCTGCAAAGCGGCGGCATTCGACGGTTTCATGTTGTAGGTATGCGGCGAGGCGCCACCCTCCACGATCAGCGACGGCTCGCCCACGCCCTCCATGATCGAGGCGACGAGGGAGTGGACCGGCTTTATGGAGGCCACCACATCGGGTCCATCTGCCCAGGCCGGCGACGACAGGAGGACGGTGGATGCAAAGAGCAGGGCGGACGTCGATTTCATCGGTTACTCCGAGGTTGAAAGTTATGGCGCAGTAACGACATTGCGCTTCGACGTTGCGCAACACCGTCCTGTAATGTTATTACATCAATTGCGTTATGCTATAACGTGTGCGATAGCCAGTGGCAACGACCAATCCGGAATTTTTTCGATGCTGAATTTCCGATCACCAGAAGCGTCTCCGCTCGTCGGCCTCACCAATGCGGGCGTGCGCCGCAACGGGCGATGGCTCGTGCGGGGCGTCGAGTTTTCGATCAGCCGCGGTGAAATCGTGACGCTGATTGGGCCGAACGGGTCGGGAAAATCGACGACGGCGAAGACGGCGATCGGCGTGCTCAAGCCGGACGAGGGCCATGTCGAGCGGATCGCAGGCCTGAAGGTCGGCTATGTGCCGCAGAAGCTTTCCGTCGACTGGACCCTGCCGCTGACGGTCGAGCGGCTGATGACGCTGACAGGACCGCTGAAGGGCCGCGAGATCGAGGAAGCACTTGCCGCGACGGGCATGCTGCACATGGCAAAGGCGGAGGTGCAGCATCTATCCGGCGGCGAATTCCAGCGGGCGCTCTTGGCACGCGCGATTGCCCGCAAGCCCGATCTGCTCGTTCTCGACGAACCGGTACAGGGCGTCGATTTTTCCGGCGAAATCGCACTTTACGAGCTGATTAAGCAGATCCGTAACCGGACCGGCTGCGGCATACTGATGATCTCGCATGATCTTCATATCGTCATGGCGGAAACCGATACGGTCGTCTGCCTGAACGGCCATGTCTGCTGCCGCGGAACGCCGCAGGCGGTGAGCCAGAGCCCCGAATATCTGAAACTGTTCGGCCGCCGCGCCGCCAGCGCGCTTGCCGTCTACAGTCACCACCACGACCACACCCATCTTCCGGACGGGCGGGTGCTGCACGCGGACGGCAGCATCGCCGAAAGCTGTTTTCCGGGCGACGGCCACCACCACCACGAAGCGGCCGAGGACGTGCACGATCATGATCCCGACTGCGGATGCGGACACCACGCGCGGCTGCACGGCTTTGAAACGGAGGAGAAGCGCGATGCTTGACGATTTCTTCATTCGCGCGCTCGTCGCCGGCATCGGCATCGCCATGGTGGCGGGTCCGCTCGGCTGCTTCGTCATCTGGCGTCGCATGGCCTATTTCGGCGACACCATGGCGCATTCGGCGCTGCTCGGCGTCGCGCTGTCGCTGCTTCTCGAACTCAATCTGATGGTGAGCGTCTTCATCGTCGCCTCGATCGTCTCGCTGCTCCTGCTCTTCCTGCAGAAGCGCGGCGTGCTGTCGACGGATGCGCTGCTCGGCATTCTGTCGCACTCGGCGCTGTCGATCGGCCTTGTGATCGTCGCCTTCATGACCTGGGTGAGGATCGATCTCGTCGGCTTCCTCTTCGGCGATATTCTTGCCGTCTCCGAATACGACATCGATATCATCTGGGGCGGCGGCATCCTGGTGATCTTCGCGCTCGTCTATCTCTGGCGGCCGCTGCTCGCCTCGACCGTCAATCCTGAACTCGCCGAGGCCGAGGGCTTGAAACCGGAGAGAGCGCGGCTCTTCTTCATGCTGCTGATGGCGCTGGTGATCGCCATCGCCATGAAGATCGTCGGCATCCTGCTGATCACATCGCTCCTGATCATACCGGCGGCGACCGCCCGCCGTTTCGCAACCTCGCCGGAGGTGATGGCGGTTCTCGCGTCGCTGATCGGCGCACTTGCCGTCGCCGGCGGTCTTTTCGGCTCGCTCCACTGGGACACGCCATCCGGACCGTCTATCGTCGTCGCGGCGCTGTCACTTTTCGTGCTCAGTCTCCTGCCGGTCGGCCGGCGGATCGAGAGCGCGTCACATTCGCATGGAGGACGTCACTGATGGGCATGCCGCAACTGACGAAAAACCAGTCCCTGGTCATGGGTGCGCTTGCCCATTCGGATGGGCCGCTCAGCGCCTACACCATTCTCGACAAGTTGCGCGACCAGGGCTTTCGCGCGCCGCTGCAGGTTTACCGCGCGCTCGACAAGCTCCTCGAATACGGGCTCGTTCATCGGCTTGAAAGCCTCAACGCCTTCGTCGCCTGTACATGCCCGCACGAGCATGAGCACGATCACGGGGTAACGGCCTTCACCATCTGCGAAGACTGCGGACAGGTCACGGAGTTCCACGACGAAGCGATCGAGCAGCGTCTCTCGACACTTGTTCGCGCGCAAGACTTCAAGACCGAGAAGACGACCATCGAAATTCGCGGCCACTGCAAGAGCTGCGTCTGATTGACATCACGGAGCTATTTGATCAGCAGCAGGCCGCGCCGGTGGTTCAGCTCTATGCGAAGCTATTTTCGTGGAGGCGCTGCGTCTCGTCGCGGGAAAGACCGGTGGCAACTCAATCCAGCAGCGTGAGCTGGGCGGCGTAGCGCTCCGAGTTCTTCACATAATGTTCGGCCGAGCGCTTCAACGCTTCCACGGCGGCATCATCGAGTGTGCGCACCACCTTGGCCGGGGAGCCGACGATCAGCGAATTGTCCGGGAATTCCTTGCCCTCCGTGATCAGCGCATTGGCGCCGATGAGGCAGTTCCTGCCGATCTTCGCGCCGTTGAGCACCGTGGCGCCCATGCCGATCAGGGAATTGTCGCCGATCGTGCAGCCATGAATGATCGCGCGGTGGCCGATGGTGCAGCCTTCGCCGATCGTCGTCGGGAAACCCGAATCGACGTGGATGACGACGGCTTCCTGAATATTGGTGCGCGCGCCGATGCGGATCGGCTCGTTGTCGCCGCGCAGCGTCGCGCCGAACCAGATGCCGACGTCCTCGCCGATCTCGACCTGGCCGATGACGTTGGCGTCAGGCGCGACCCAGTAGCTGCCTTCCGGCGGCGTTTGCGGCTGCAGTGATCCGAGGGCGTAGAGTGGCATTGGAGGCTCCTTCACTACTGCATGTGTCCTTAATCGGATCGATTTAATGATAAAACCACGCAGCAATTCAAAGTGCTATAGCGACCTTTGTGCGTCTGAAAAGGCGCACGGCGCTGCAGAGCGGGATGAGGAAAAATGTGCGCGGTTTTCCGCCCGCATCCCGCGGTAACTTATCGGGATCGATCACGTTCATGATTTTTGGGTCGACCCTACCCAAAATCATCGTGATCTAGACGACCTTGACGGACAGCGCCGCAACGCCGTCAACGCCGCAGGTCACGACGTCGCCCCGCTCTACCGGGCCGACGCCGGAGGGTGTTCCCGTCATGATGACGTCGCCCGGCGCCAGCGTGAAGATGCTCGAAAGTTCGGCGATGACTTCCGGCACTTTCCAGATCATCTGGTCGAGATCGCCCTGCTGGCGTAGGTCGCCATTGACCTTCAGCCAGATATTGCCCCGGGTCGGGTGACCGATCGTTTGGGCCGGCACGATTGCCGAAATCGGTGCGGAGTGCTCGAAAGCCTTGGCGGCTGCCCAGGGCTTGCCGGCTTTTTTTGCCTCCGCTTGCAGGTCGCGACGGGTGAAGTCGATGCCGACCGCATAGCCGTAGATGTGGTTGACCGCATCCTCGACTGGAATGTCGGCGCCGCCGCTCCGCAAGGCTATGACCAGTTCCACCTCGTGATGCACATCGGAGGAGCGCGGCGGATAGGGGAAATCCTGGCCGGGTGGCAATAGGTTGTCGGGGTTCTTCTGAAAGAAGAAGGGCGGTTCGCGGTCGGGATCGTGCCCCATCTCGACAGCATGGGCGGCATAGTTCCGGCCGACGCAATAGACGCGTCGCACGGGAAAGCCGACGAGGCGGCCGGAAATCGGCAGCAGCACGGCGGGCGAGGGCGGTATGACGGTTTCCATGATCGTCCGGGTTCATCGCGTTGCCCGACGGGACGCGGTCCCGCCGGAAACCTGAAAAAAATCGAAACGCTACAGCGACCTCGCGTGTCCGAATGGACACGGGGTGCTGTAGCGAATCTGGATCTGGAAGTTAGCAGCCGAAGGGGCTGCCGCAAAAGACAAACTTGTGCTGGCGACGGTTGGGTCCGCGATCGCCGCGCTCAGGCATAGCGGGCGTAGGCCTTAAGCTGGTCGCGGGTGAGGAACCGGCCATCCGAGCGCGAGTTGAGCTCGGGGTGGCTGTATTCGAGGCTCGGTACCTCGGGAAGTTCAAGGGCCTGGCGCACGGTCATGATGCCGATGTCTTTGCGGCCGCTTTCGCGCCTCACGCTGACTTCGACGATGCGATAGAGATTGCTCTCGCTCATGGTGACTCTCCCGTTTATTTTTTCCCTTTTGCTGAGGATTAGAACGCCCCGAAATTGTTTTTTATGAGGCACCTCAGAATATAGCGGCAACAAATGAAGGATTCGCGACAGAAATCGGGCGGTTTCGCGAAGATTTCCGTGTCATTTCGAGATCGGTCGTGCCGCTCGGGATGATCTCGGCGGCACGCCTGCGGTTTAATAGTTACGCCATAGCTTATATTAGAAAGGACTTTGCCCTGCAAGCAAGGCGGCGAGAAAAATCTTAGGGAATTCGCGCCATTAATATTACAAATACAGGGAGATAGATAAGTATTATAAATACTATTGCGTTCGCGCGAGAGCGATCGGCAGCCCTATTGTAAGGAGGCGAACGGTCGGCATGGCTCCTTCGCCGCAGCCTCTTTTTGGCGGCGGGCGGCACTTGGCCGCGGCCGGTCAATGCGCCTTCAGATGTGCTTCCTCGGCGGCGGAAATGAAGAGCTTGCGCGCCTCCTCTACCGTGCGGCGGCCTTCGATGGCGGCACGGCAGGCGCTGCGTGCGGCAACGTAGTAAGGGCCGCGATGGGGCCACTGGCCCGCAAGGCACGCGAGCGCGTCATACGGTCCCTTGACCGTGCGTTTGCCGCCGGTCAATCCAAGCTCGATGGGGTGGCTCCAGAACATCTGCTGCATGCTTTCTCCTCCTGGATCGCGATGGTTCGGACATGTCCGATTCATCGCCGTGATCGGTCCAATCAGTCGGGTGGGGCATGCGTAATACTGCTCGCACAATGCTCCTCCCGCTCCTGAGATCATCTACAAGAACGTCATCATGCAGGTCCTTGTTCCGCGCGGTTGCTGCGCGCGGCACCAGGCCCAAGCGCTTCAATGTAGCTCAGGAATTTCGGTTTGTCCGCAGTTTTGCGAAAGGCTGGTTCTCAGGCCGTCGCGGCGACGGCTCGTCTATGTAAGAGAGCGAGAGGGGCATCGCGGCAGCGGCCGGACACGGTGGCCAAATGCCGGCTTGAGATGCCGGAAATGGCGCAACGGCCCAGCTAGCTTTCTTGCGTCTGAAAACACGCATGGAGCTGCAGGAAAGAAGCTCGTCCAGAGTTCTTTTTGCAATCAGCGCGCGTATCGCGCTGAAGCCCCTCAATTGCTGGGGTTCCAAGCATTTGGCGGCCATTCTATATCTCTTTTGCTGTTGGAGGGCCGGGATGGTGAGGGTTGAGGAAATTCGTTTGACATGGTTGCCGCTGCAGAACGGAACCTATTGCGCGATGCTCGGCCGACATGAGATCGCTTTCGTCATGAAGCGCCAAACAATGAGCGACTGGGCCTGGCGGATTTCCCAGTGCAACGGCACCGGTGAAACCGCTTTCCGCTATGCGCCGACCCTCGAAGGCGCTAAGGCGGAGGTCCTTGCCGGCGTCCAGGAGTGGTTCCGCCAAGCAGGGTTTCAATGAACGGTTGCCGGAGATCGGCGCGGCGCCGCTTGCGCTTCTCACGCCCTCATAGCAGACGGTCGCAAGCGAACCGACATGCCAGTTGGATGGGCAAATTTGTAGCAGGACTTTGTCTGTCAACAACACCACGCATGCTTTCAGGAGTGGATGCATCAACAGCTGTTCCTGTCTCGCGTACATGGTCTTATTAGCCAGCCGCAGGAGTAGGTAGCTAGGCCACCATCCCCTAATCCGTTTGTGTGAATCGTCATCACGATGGGTTCATGAGAGAATTCGCAAGAGAGCGTCGAGGGCGACCGCCAGCCAGGACCCTGGATATCTCAGTCACTCGTCTCTAACGCACGAACAATATCCAAGACTGAGTGAAGGCGGATGCAAGCCCGATAACGTGCCCTTGAGGGGGCCCACTCATGAGAACCGTGCTGGCAATAACGCTTTCCTGGGCGATGATAGCGGTCTACAGCCAAAGCAGTCGCTATGTGTACTTGCCCGGATACGCCTACAAAACCGATCCGACTTGTAAACGTACTGAACCGCCGTCCAAGTTTGATAGGCGCTGCGATTATCCGACGCTCGGATTCCCCGATTTCACGCCGCCGCCAACAATCGGAACCGGCGCAATTTGAGCTCACCAGGCCGGCTGATCGGGGCTTCTGCGCTCGGGGAAGCTGGCGAAATTCCTTAGTGCAGCCTTCCGGCGTCGAACGAATACCTGTCGAGTATGAAAAAGCAGTGCCCGTCGGACTGCGGACACTGCTTGCGTCGGGTTGGGGCAGGATTGCCACCCCGGGAGGGTCAAATCGCGAGATATCAGCTCGCTATGCTAGGATCACGACAATCTTCAACGAAGACGGTTCCACGATCACAATTCGACCGTCCGCCAGCACAAAGAACAGGTAGCCCTCATATCTAGGCACGATCTTGACGATGCGCGGCGGGAGAGGTTTCAGCTTAACCTTGACTGTCTCCGGAACCACGACGCCTACGGAAACGTCGACGTCAACGTCGATAGGCTCGACGTTTTCCTCTTTGATGATCTGAGTGATCTCGGTCTTCTGCTCCACCGTCACGTCGACGTCACCGGACGAACCTGAGGTCTGCTCCTGTGTTTGCTGGGAGTCGCTCTGGTCTTGCTGTTCGGTTCCGCCTTGCGACGGCTGTTGTTCCGTCTCGCCTTGCGCCGGCTGCTGGTCCGGCTGCTCAGTCGTACCGGTGTCAGGCTGCTGCTGCTGCTGTTGATCTGTTTGGGTTCCGCCTTGACCGGCATCCGGCTGCTGCTCATCTGTGGCCTGACCTTGCTGCCCGTCAGGGGCTGGCTGGTCTTGATCCTGCTGGGTTGCTCCACCTTGAGCGTCTGGCTGCTGCTGGTCAGGCTGTTGACCCTGTTCCGCACCACCTTGCGGGCATTCCGCGCCCGCCGGGCATTCGGTCGATTGTCCCTGCGCCGGTTGCTCCGTCTGTGCGAAAACCGGTCCGCAAGCAACACCGAGGCCCAAAGCAATGGCACTCTTTATGAGGATACCTGTCATTAGAAGTTCTCCAATTATGCATCCCTTCTGAATGACTAACCCGGGCGGTCTAAGCCTTGTTCCTGTATCGGACCTTTGGCCGTACATTCGATCGCTGGCGCCAGACTAAGGTCCGTATGGATCTAAGATGATGACACCCTAGGTTCGTAGGGGTTGCCGCGGTGACGCACCCACAAGAACCTATTTATTTCAGAAGCGATTTAGAGCGGGGACCGTCGTAGAAGCACGGGCCCCGTTTGTCTGTTGGCTTAGCCTGTGGCGACGCGATCCCGCTTGGTCATGATTTTGCGAGCCAAGCGAAGATGGAGATCCTGACGGCCTCTGCTGATCGCCCGACCTCATGCTGCCCTGTGTTCCGCGGATCTCGAATCGGTGTTTTGCCCCAAGCTTTTCGGGATTGATCTCGTCATTGTTGCCTAGCGCGGGAGTTGCACGCTGCCGAAATAGGTTACTGGACAAAAGTCCCTATCTGCCGGAGATCAGAATAGTAAATATTTGGCGGCAAACTTGCTGAGACCGCATTGCCGCCCTTCGGCGGCTCACTTTCCTGCATCAGCTTGGGAAAGTTTCTCTCCAGCACTGTCAGTAGCGTTCGTCTACTCTTCACTGTTCTTGTCGGAACTTAATTCTGTCGTGAGGGTTTCCTCAGGGAAAAGAACATGAAGGAGAACTCTAAATGGCTGATAGAGGACCAACAGTAGTCAATACTGGGGGGAGTGGCGGTGGTTGGGCCGTCGCGGTAATCGTGGTTCTGGTAATTGTCGGAGCCTTGTTCCTGTTCGGGGGCGATCTGTTCGATGGCGTCGGTGGCGGCGGTGGAAATACCAACGTCGATGTGAACGTGCCGAATGTTGAAGCGCCGCAGGCACCTTCAGGCGGACAGGAAACTCAACAGGCCCCCTCGGGCGGACAGGGAACTCAGCAGGCCCCATCGGGCGGACAGGGAACCCCAGCGCCGTCGGGCGGCGCACAGCAATAGCAACGAGCGGTCGCTCTCGGACGCCGGCTTAGGTTTAGGTCCGTCTATTTTCGCGTCGCCTGCGAGGTGGAACACTCGGGCCTCTCCTGCCGGTTGGCATGGGAGGCTTCCACATTTCGTGATCAAAGCGGTGACTGATAGCCAACGCGCGGTTCGGAGTTTGGCTCCTGGCTTCGCCCCTGCTCCTAATGCCTTCTCGCGAGCTAGAGCATCCCGCTTTCAAGCGGAACCGCTGGAAACGGAAAAGATGCTCTAGAATCTAGAGTGCTAGAGCGTCCTTCGTGCGTTCACTTGAACGCACGGCGCTCTAGAGGGCTTTCATCGTCCATGAGATCGCTCGAACTCCTCGTTCTGATTCCTGGCATTAAGCGTGGGTCGCCGTCGCCGGCATGAACATGTAGAGCAGATCATCGCAGCCCAAGCCGCAGGTCTGCCCACTTGGTGGGACGCACCCAGCGCGGGCAGCTTTGGCCGACCAGGTCGATGAAGTCGCGGATCAGCAGATCTGGATCCGCGCGGCTCCGAGGTGCTGTTCATGCGATGGTTGGCGGCGAAGGTGAAAAAGGGAGGCTAGGCTGCCTTTGTGAAGTCCCCCATGTCCGTGGTCAACGAAACTATCGGCGTCTCCGCCCTATAATTCAGGACGATTTCGCGCTTGGAAGTACGTTTTGAACGATTTAGAAGCGGCGTATAACCCTGTTGGGTTATTTTGCCTTCAGCGTCTTGGTGGTAAATTAGTTGTTGCGAATATCTCCATCGCAAGCGGGCAATTGTTGGCAACGTTCAACGAGATTTGCCCGTATATGTGCGCGTCAGTGCTACGCGCGCATAAAGATAAAATGGAGAGACAAAGAGCGAATGATGTAATTCAAGCTCTAGCCCGAATGACTTGTGATACCGCAAGCAATATGTCGGGTGAATTTTTGCTTTAGTCTTCATAAGTACTCGCGGCGGACGGAAGTCCGCCAATCTGACGATCGTGGGAGACCACGACAAAGCAGGGAGGGCGTAATGGATAGACTAAGACGCATTCTTACTCTTTCGACGGCGCTAGCGTTGATGGCGACATTCGCTGCCCCATTCACGCTAGATATTGCAAAAGCCGATGTCCAACGTGATGACAGTCGCAGTGACCGCGATGGCGACCGTGACCGCGACCGTGACCGCGACCGCGACCGCGACCGCGATAATGATCGCGACGATGATGACCGCGACGATGACGATGACGACGACCACGATGACCACGATGACCACGATGACCACGATGATGATGACTAACCGCAATGGCCTCACGTGGTAATAGCGGGGGGCCCGGTTACCGCGGTGGTGACGGCGTGCCCGGTAAGTAAATCCGGCAAAAGCGACGCCGATCGCTAACTTGCAGAACATTCGGGAGGGCGGTCGCTCACAGGAAGACGCCCTCCCGTTTCTCGTTGAACTCAGCTAATCCAATCTTGCCGCCGGCAAGCAGGGTCTCGACCGCAAGCTCGTTTCTAGGCACGCGGTCGCTTATTTGATGCGAGTCGCCGAGGTCAGCAGGCAAAGACCCTTGAGGCGATCCCCGAGGCCGGACCAAGCCGCGAGGAGGCGATGCAGTACCTTGCGAAGAAATGAAAAACAGTGCCCGCGGTGTTGCAGACACTGCTTGCGTATATTTTTGGGGGACAGGGTTGCCCCGGTGGGTGGGCGAACGTTTATCAATTCACAAAGTGCTAAAATGTTCCGTATGCGAGCGCTCGAGAGCGCTTTGCTATGCTTAAATGCGAGTCTTGGTTTTCCCTTTTCCGTTATTTCCGCCCTTTCCGGCATTCCACCCCTTACCACCCTTGCCGCTGCCGGATTTTGCGATCGCCTCGGAAGTGAGGCTGGTTGAAAGCAGCATCGTCACCAGCGGCGGAGTTACTGCTGCGAAACGCCCGCAACTTTTCAGAAACTCGCGCCGATCCTCATCGCTCCGCGAGGGCTGTTCTGTAGGCTTATCCATAGGATTCTCCTTCCAGATTGCTTTCGGCATTTTACAGCGGAAGCTAAGAAGCTAATATGATGCCATATACCTCTTTAGAGTTACATAAGTGGTCGCGTTTCGCTGTGGACTGTCGCGCCATCTCGCATTATGCGGATCTGCGCTGTATATGATCTCTGCCCATTTCGGGCTTTTCGCTCAGTAGTGATGCCCATGTTTTTGCTACATGCCTCGCCGCGTTGCTACATTTAGCATTAGCACAGCAAGAACGGGTTGAGAGGGCTCAAACGAGAGCTAATCGGACATGAAAGAAATGGTGCAAACGGCTGGAAAAGCGGGAAAGGGCAGGTACTTCAATGCCCCTGTTTTCGCCGTGGCCCCTATGATCGATTGGACGGATACGCACTACCGCTTCTTCGCGCGGCAGCTTTCGCGGCATGCATTGCTCTATACGGAGATGATCGTCGCCGATGCGATCCTTCGCGGCGATCGGCAGAGGTTGCTCGGTTACGACGCCTCCGAGCATCCGGTCGCGCTGCAGCTCGGCGGCAACGATCCGGCAAAGATGGCGGAGGCGGCACGGATCGCCGAAGCTTTCGGTTATGACGAGATCAACATGAATGTCGGCTGTCCGTCCGACCGCGTGCAGTCCGGCACCTTCGGCGCCTGTCTGATGCGAGAGCCCGAGCTCGTCGCCGAATGCGTTGCGGCGATGAAGGCGGCGGTGAAAATTCCCGTGACCGTGAAGTGCCGTATCGGCGTCGACGACCAGGACCCGGAAGTGGCGCTGCGCAGGCTCGTCGCCTGCGTCAGGGACGCCGGCACGGATGCCGTCTGGGTACACGCGCGCAAGGCCTGGCTGCAGGGATTGAGCCCTCGGGAGAACCGCGAGGTCCCGCCGCTCGACTATGGTATCGTGCATAGGCTGAAGGCGGAAAATCCGAACCTTTTCATCGGCCTGAACGGCGGTCTTCAAATGCTGGATCAGGCGCTGGAGCATGTGGGTTTACCGGTGCTCGACATCAGCGCGGCGAAGGCTGGCGAGCAGGTCGGCGACCGCGCCTTGCGTCCGGCCGGTTCTGCCACGCCGGAGCAGGATGCGGCTGCGTCTCATGACCGTCCGCAACCTGCTCTCGATGGCGTGATGCTCGGCCGCGCCGCCTACCACGACAGCGCACTGCTGACGGCGGCAGACGGCTATTTTGCCCATCCACTCACGGGTGCCGCACCCGAACCGATTGGGGCACACGCCTTCTCGGAACGCCACCACCGCCTGTCGCTCGATTTCTGGGCCGGCGTGCGCGATGCCATGGCGGACTATGCCGCCGCTCACATCGCGGCCGGCGGCCGGCTGGTCCATGTCACACGCCACATGGTCGGCCTCTTCCAGGGCTGGCCCGGCGCGCGGCGCTACCGCCAGCTTCTCTCCGCGGAGGCCACCCGCAAGGGCGCCGGCCCGGAGGTGATCCACGCCGCCTTTGACGCGGTGTTCGAGGCGGCGAGCGCAAGGCAAGCAGCGGAGTAGGGCGGAAGCTTCTTCCCTGAACGCCCTCATTCCTGTGCTCGCCACAGGAATCCACGCACAGCGCGTCGGCGCTGTGCGTGACGCAATCGAAGCATGGAATTTCAAACTCCCGCGCCCAAGGACTTGGGCGCTGGATTCCTGTGACGGGCACAGGAAGGAGGGAGCGAAGGGACGAACCGGCGCTAGCTAGCCCAACTCCCGGTAAGCGCCCACAAACGAAAAACGGCGCCTCTCGCGAAGCGCCGCTCTTCAAATTCTGCGCGAAACGTCCGGCTTAGGCAGCCTGGATGTTGACGGCCTTCGGGCCCTTGCCCATGCGGTCCGGCTCGGTGTCGAACGTGACCTTCTGGCCATCGTTAAGCGTTGCGAGGCCGGCGGCCTGAACGGCGGAGATGTGGACGAAAACGTCCTTCGCGCCGCCATCTGGCGTGATGAAGCCGAAGCCCTTGTCCTGGTTGAAGAATTTTACGGTGCCCGTGGTGGCCATGGAAGAAGTCCTTTTCCTTCAGTCTGTCATTTTGCCGCAACCCTCAGCTTCAATATCATGCTTAGGTTGCCGCAGGTAGTATGCTCACGCCCCAAAAAGGGATGCGAACCTGTCGTCTTCAGCGTCTTACAGCGCCGCGTCTCAGACGCGCAAAGATCGCTGTAAACTTTGAGCCGCTGCATTTGTTCGTGCAGCAGCGCTGAAAGGCGTCGAGTGGTCACGATATCGGGGAAAAGACGTCAACGATGCCGCTTGCGGCAGTCCCGGTTCACGCCGGGCTCATACGAAAGTCCAGTCTCCGGGATTGAAAACGCCCGAACGGCGTTAGAAGTGACAGCATTCGGCAAAAAAGGCAAGGGATTTGTGCCCGGCTTTCACCTCGGAGCAGGCCAGGCGAGACATTGATCGCACCGGATGGCCCATCAAAGTAGAGCGAGGCCGAGTTTCCCGCATCCAATGCTTCACCGAAGCGGTGGATTGCCCTGTTCCCACCACATTTTGGTCCTGACCGCTGCTAAACGTAGCGCCGCCGAGTCGGCCGCGCTAATGTCGTGTCTTGATGCCCGGAGACCGAGCCGTTACGTCTGGGCGCGCAGAGGAAATTACAGTTGACGAAGAACAGGTGGCCGGCGTGATCGATCCCTATGTCCTCCTTGGAATTGAGCGCGATGCCGATGAGCGGGCGGTCCGGACGGCTTACCGCAAGGCGGTGAAGACCGCGCATCCCGACCGCGGCGGCGATGCCGAGCAGTTCGGCAAGCTGCAGGCTGCCTACGACCTCCTGAAGGACCCGGTGCGGCGCAAGGTCTATGACGATACCGGCTACGATCCGCAACTCGCCGATCCGAAGGATCTCAAGGGCCTGATGATGCTGGAGACGCTGGTCAACGAGTTCATCCTCGACGTGCGCGAGCCCGGCAGCTTCGATCCGGTCGCGGCGATGCGGCGCAAGCTCTCCGACGATATCGTCAAGAACCGCTTCCATATCCTCGAGCTGGAACGCCACCGCTCCCGCGTCCGCAAACACATGGACCGTCTCGGCCGCCGACCGGAGACGGACGTCCTCGGCTCGATGCTGCGCGCCCGCAGCCAGTCGATCGCCGACGCGATCAAGAACGCCGAAGCCCAGATCGAGGCGATCGAGCAGGCATATGAGATGCTCGAGGGGTATTCGTATGAACTGGAAGCGCTCGAAGTGAAGGCGGCGGAGTAGCTCGCTGCGGCGTTAAGCCGGATTTTCATCGGCTCCGCGCGAATAGGGTCTCCGGCCGCTTCAGCAGGCGGCGCCTGCAACCAGTCCATCTCATATCCGAGGCGTTGCAGCGAACGAACGGCTCGCGCCGGCAGTGGACCGGCGCGACCGCTCTCGTTCATCTGTCTCCGCCCATGTCGGGCGCTCGCTTATAGTCTTACTGTCTATCCCTCGAACCGTCTGACGTGCCGTTGTCGCCGTGATCATTGTCAGCACTGCCGCCAGGATCGCGGTCACCGTTGCTGCCATTGCCGTCGTGATCAGGGATGCCACCGCCGCCGCCCGGATCAGGATCGCCACCACCGCCGCCGCCGGGATCGGGATCGCCACCGCCGCCGCCGCCCGGATCGGGATTGCCGCCGCCACCGCCGCCCGGATCGGGATTGCCGCCGCCGCCACCGCCGCCGCCGCCACCGCCGCCGCCGCCACCGCCGCCGCCGCCGCCGCCGCCGCCACCGCCGCCGCCGCCGCCACCGCCGGTGTTATCACCGCCATTATTGCGCCGGCTCTCGCGGTCGCTGCCCCTTTCCTCTGCGATGGCTTGTATCACTGCAGTGGTCAAGGGCGGGCATTGTCTGAGTTGCTCGGGCGTCAGTATGTCGACCCTGTTCTCAGCCATGCAGCAGGCCGCATAATTCGCCTGCGTCAGCGGGCTGCACTGCTCCGCTGTGACTATGGTCGTCTCGACCGCCTGAGCCCGCGCGGGGACCGGCGCCGCCAGAAAACCGACCGACACCAGAGCCAGCCCGGTGCTCGTGAGAAGTGTATCTAAGGTTTTCATTGAAACCTCCCTAAATTAGTAGCTACTGAAATTCACAATCGGGAGGATTGTTCCGTAAAATCTTAGGGGTTTGAGTAGGCCGTAGTGGAGAAATTGGCTGCGATTCCCCCTAACCCCATGAAAAGTTGTGGTTCCCGCGCGGGGTTGCGCGTTTCCCACGCGTCGTTGCTCAAACGGTGTAGAAGGACGTGGTTCCGGGTTGACGTGTGCTGAAAATCTGGTCAACGGCAGGCGAGCTCGACCGTCCCGCCGCGCGCAAGCTCTCCAACCATCACCGCCCCGGCCGCCCCGTCTTGCCCTTCGTCCGCCCCTTGCGCCGCTTTTCCTCCGCCGGGTCCTCATAAGACCCGACCCCCGGCTTCGCCCGGATCAGTGGCTTCTCCGGCACTTTCCCGATCACCGGCTTCTCCGTCCGTCCGACCGTCATCTCATCGAGGGAATTCTTCCGGAACAGCGATTGCCCCTCATCGGATTTCCGCCCGGCGGGAATAGCCACGTCGCGGCCCATTTCATCGAGGTCTGGCTTGCGGAAGAGGGGGCGTTCGGTGTCGGTGCCCGGGCCCATGTCGTCGATCGAGGGTTTTTGGAAGTAGCCCGGGGTTGACGCGGGCTTACCCCCCTCTGTCCTGCGGGACATTTCCCCCGCCGAGGGGGAGATTGCGCTAGGCGCGCCCTTGCTACCCCCTTTGCGACCTTCGGCGCTCTTCGCCTCTCCTTTCCTTTTCCCTGTCGCGCCTTCGGCGCTTCTCGCCTCTTCGCGTGCCATCGGATCGTCAAGCGCGGCGAGTTCGGCGGCTTTCAAGCGTTTGATCTCGTCGCGGAGGCGGGCGGCGGTTTCGAAGTCGAGGTCGGCGGCGGCGTCGCGCATCTGTTTTTCCAGCGCGTTGAGATGCGCCTGCAAATTGTTGCCGACGAGGTGGCCGCCGTCGGCAAAGCCTTTGCCGGAGACGCCGGAGATGTCGGCGCGGACGTGGTCGCGCTCGTAGACGCTGTCGAGGATATCGGAAATCTTCGCCTTCACCGATTCCGGCGTGATGCCGTGCTCGAGGTTGTAGGCCATCTGCTTCTCGCGGCGGCGGGCGGTTTCCTCCATCGCCCGCTGCATCGAGCCGGTGATGGTATCGGCATAGAGGATGACCTTGCCGTCGACGTTCCGGGCGGCGCGGCCGATCGTCTGGATGAGCGAGGTTTCCGAGCGCAGGAAGCCTTCCTTGTCGGCATCGAGGATGGCGACGAAGCCGCATTCGGGGATGTCGAGGCCCTCGCGCAACAGGTTGATGCCGACCAGCACGTCGAATGCGCCAAGGCGGAGGTCGCGGATGATCTCGATGCGCTCCAGCGTGTCGATGTCGGAGTGCATGTAGCGCACGCGCACGCCCTGTTCATGCAGATATTCCGTGAGGTCCTCGGCCATGCGCTTGGTCAGCACGGTGACCAGAGTGCGGTAGCCGGCGGCGGCGGTCTCGCGGATCTCCCCGAGCACGTCGTCGACCTGCGTCTTCGCGGAGCGCACCTCGACCGGCGGATCGATAAGGCCGGTCGGGCGGATCACCTGCTCGGCGAAGACGCCGCCGGACTGCTCCAGCTCCCAGCCGCCGGGCGTCGCCGAAACGGCGACGGTGTCCGGACGCATCGCGTCCCATTCCTCGAAGCGCAGCGGCCGGTTGTCCATGCAGGAGGGCAGGCGGAAGCCGTATTCGGCGAGCGTCGCCTTGCGGCGAAAGTCGCCGCGATACATGCCGCCGATCTGCGGAATGGTGACGTGGCTCTCGTCGATAAAGATCAGTGCATCGTCCGGAATGTATTCGAACAGCGTCGGCGGCGGCTCGCCCGGTTTGCGGCCGGTCAGATAACGCGAATAGTTCTCGATGCCCTGGCAGGAGCCGGTGGCCTCGAGCATTTCGATGTCGTAGCGGGTGCGCTGGTCCAGCCGCTGCGCTTCCAGCAGGCGCCCGGCGCGCTCCAGTTCGGCGAGGCGCTGCGTCAGCTCCTCCTTGATCGCCTTGATCGCGGCATTGAGAGTCGGGCGCGGCGTCACATAGTGCGAGTTGGCGTAAATCTTCACCGATTTCAGGTCGCCGGTCTTCTGGCCGGTGAGCGGGTCGAACTCGGTGATCGAGTCGATTTCGTCGCCGAACATGGAGATGCGCCAGGCGGCATCCTCCAGGTGGGCAGGGAAAATCTCGATCGTATCGCCGCGGACGCGGAAGGAGCCGCGCTGGAAATCCATGTCGCGGCGCTTGTATTGCTGCGCCACGAGGTCGGCCAGCAGCTGCCGCTGGTCGAGCCGGTCGCCGACATTCATCTGGAAGGTCATCGCCGTATAGGTCTCGACCGAGCCGATACCATAGATGCAGGAGACCGAGGCGACGATGATCACGTCGTCGCGCTCCAACAGTGAGCGCGTCGCCGAGTGGCGCATGCGGTCGATCTGTTCGTTGATCGAGGATTCCTTCTCGATATAGGTATCCGAGCGCGGCACGTAGGCTTCCGGCTGATAGTAGTCGTAGTAGGAGACGAAATACTCGACGGCGTTATCCGGGAAGAAATTCTTGAACTCGGAATAGAGCTGTGCGGCGAGCGTCTTGTTCGGCGCCAGGATGACGGCAGGGCGCTGTGTCGCCTCGATCACCTTGGCCATGGTGAAGGTTTTTCCGGAGCCGGTGACGCCGAGCAGCACCTGGTTGCGCTCACCCGAGGTAAGGCCCTCGACGAGGTCGGCAATCGCCGTCGGCTGGTCGCCTGCGGGCTCGTAGTCCGATTGCATGCGGATGGGGATGCCGCCTTCGGATTTTTCCGGCCGGGACGGGCGGTGCGGCGTCCAGAGCTTGCCATCCTTGAACAGCGGATTGCCGCTCTCGATCAGCGCCGCAAGCGCCTCGACGGTCGCGGTTACGCCAGTTCCTGCGCTCACGGCCGCATCGCCCTCCGGGCTGGCCTCCGCGCCGGGCGCCGGACGTTCGGCGGCGGACGCTTGTCCGCTGCGCTTCGCTCCGGACGTCCCTTGCCTGCCAATGCCTAGCCGCTCCGCTTCTTCCAGCGACATGTCGAGTCCGGCCACCGGGTTGAGCCCCGCGGCGGCGCGGGTCTTTGGATCGGTTGAACCGCCCATCGAAGTACCGCGGGCCGATTTCATCGCCGTGACGTTGCCGCCCTTGGATTTCGCTCCCTCGGGTCCCTCTGCGGACCTGTTGCCGCTCGATTTCGAGGCGGCAATCTCCACCTTCTTGCGGTGCTTGCCGGCCTTCGAGGCGATTTCGCGCTGGGTTTCAAAGGTGGACGCTTCCGCCTCCGCCTCGAGCTGCTTCACCCAATCCGAGACATTGCCGGAAAGCGGCGTGCCCGAGAGCGGCGCCTGTGGCGCTTCCTCGAAACCGCTGGGTGCTGACGATTTCTTCCGGGGATTTTTAGGAGACTGGGCCATGCGGGGGAATATGGACAGAGTCATGCGGAAAGCCAAGAGGGAATGAGTACAAAAGGGAAACGGAGAGGGTGGATTTTTCCGCCTCTACGGTTGACATCGCCGCCCCGCTTGCGCGGCAGGATTGCGGCATAGCTGCCTTGATCGCTGGCAGGACGTGGCCTTTAACGAAGGCTTGGAGCGGTCTTGCGTCGAGGAGCCGAAGGCGCTTGCAACGGCGGGTGAGGCCGGATCATTCTTGGCCTCTGATTCGTGCTCTCCCGAGGTTTTCATGCCCTTCGCCGTCAATCCCGCCTATGTCTGGCCGGTCCTGCTGCTCCTCATCTCCAACATCTTCATGACCTTCGCCTGGTATGGGCACCTGAAGTTCACCTCTTCGCCGCTCTATATCGTCATCGTCGCGAGCTGGGGCATCGCCTTCTTCGAATATTGGCTTGCGGTGCCGGCCAACCGCATCGGCCACTCGGTCTATTCGGCGGCGCAATTGAAGACGATGCAGGAGGTGATCACGCTCACCATTTTCGTCATCTTCTCGGTCTTCTGGCTGAAAGAGCCGATCGGCTGGCAGCAGTTCGTCGGCTTCGCGCTGATCGCCCTCGGTGCCTCGTTCATCTTCAAGGCGTGAGGCTCGCTGCGCCTCAGCGCCGCCGGAACAACTGATCGAGAATGACGCCTTCCAGCCGCGCCAGTTCCGGCGCGCCGTGCCGGCGCGGGCGTTCGAGCGGGATCGGCAGGTCGAGCGAAATGCGGCCGTTGTCGATCACCACCACGCGATCGGCGAGCGCCACGGCTTCCGTTACGTCATGGGTCACGAGGACGGCGGTGAATTTCTGCTGCTGCCAGATGCGTTCGAGAAGCTGCTGCATCTCGATGCGCGTGAGCGTGTCGAGCGCCCCGAGCGGCTCGTCGAGGGCCAGAATGAAGGGATGGGCGACGAGGGCGCGGGCGAGCGCCACGCGCTGGCGCTGTCCGCCGGAGAGAACCGAGGGCCATTCGCCGGCGCGGTCGGCCAGGCCGATCTCGTTGAGGATCGCCAGCGATTGTTCGCGGGCCCCTTGACCTTTGACGATACCGGCGAGGCCGACTTCGACATTCCTGCCGATCGTCGCCCAGGGCAGGAGGCGCGGCTCCTGGAACATGATGCGGCTACGCTGGCCTTCGGCCTTGCCGTTGGCGATCACCAATGATCCGCCGGTCGGACGATCGAGGCCGGCAAGCAGCCGCAGCAGCGTGCTCTTGCCACAGCCGCTCTTGCCGATCACGGCGACGAACTGACCCTGCGCCACGTCGAGATCGATGCCGTCGAGCACCGTCTTGTCGCCGAAGCGCTTGATGATGCCCCTGAAGGAAAAGGCGGGCGCGGCGCTGTGGCCGGGCTCCGGCGAAGGCTGTGAAACGCGGTTTCTGGTCGTGCCTTCTGCGGTGGCGGATTTGCCCTGCGGATGGAGAGCTATGACGGACATGCGGGTTCGCTCCTTTTTGAGTGCCGGCGTGTATTCAGGCCCTCTGGAAGGCCGGGTGCCATTGCAGCGTGAAACGTTCGAGGAGCCGTGCGAGGCTATCGGCGAGCTTGCCGAGCAGGGCGTATATCAGGATAGACAGCACCACGACGTCGATCAGCAGGAATTCGCGCGCCTGCATCGCCATGTAGCCGAGGCCGGAAGAGGCGGCGATCGTTTCGGCGACGATCAGCGTCAGCCACATGATGCCGAGCGCATAACGCAGCCCGACGAAGATGGCAGGCAGAGCGCCCGGCAGGATCACGCGAAAGAACAGTTCGCGTCGCGACATGCCGTAGATGCGGCCCATTTCGACCAGTTGCGGATCGACGCTCTGGATGCCGAGCAAGGTGTTGACGTAGATCGGAAAGAAGACGCCGAGGGCAACCAGGAAAAGCTTCGCTTCCTCGTCGATGCCGAACCAGAGGATGACGAGCGGGATCAGCGCAAGATGGGGGATGTTGCGCACCATCTGTAGCGTCGTGTCGGTGACGTCGCGGCTCAAGGTCGACAGCCCGTTGGCGAGACCGAAGACCAACCCGATCGAGCCGCCGACCGCGAAGCCCGATAATGCCCTCAGGGTGCTGACGCCAATGTTTTCGAAAAGCTCGCCTGAGGCAAACAGGCGGAGGAATGCTTTGACCACGGACGAAGGTGCCGCCATGACGTTCGGGGAAATCCAGCCAACGCGGGCGGCGATCTCCCAAACCAGGATGACGATCGCAGGCAGCGCCCAGCCGGTGAGAGTGCGAAGGTATGATGCTGCATGCCGCTTGATCATGGCCTGTCCTTTAGATGACTGCCCCGCCCGCGCCGGCCTTAAAGCCGACGCCGGCATGGTCTCGCCCTGGGAGGGTTCATTCTCGGAGCGGGATAAGTAAGGTTTGAAGCGGTCCGCCCGCATCCGCTCCAACGTTTCAGGATGATCGCAGGATCGTCCTGCGGAATCAGTTGCCCGGCGCTGTCCAGACCGCATCCGAGATGGTGATCTGTTTCGGGATGATTCCAAGCTTGTGGAACCGGTCCGCTGTCTGCTGCTGGCCGGCGACGATCTCTTGCGTAATCGGGCCGATGTCGAAGACGGTGCGATTGGCGGCGAGCGTCTGCGGTTCGAGCGGGACGCCGGTCACCTCGTGCAGGGCTTCGGCCACCTTGTCTCGATTGGCGTCCGCCCAGATGGCGGCATCCTTCAAGGCGGCAATCGTGGCCGATACGGTTTCCGGATGGTTTTTCGCAAAGTCGCGATTGGCGAGGAAATAGGTGTTGACGTTCAGCGTCTCGGCCGACGTCGTCAGAATGCGCGGCTTGTAGCGCGTTTCTGCGATGGCGAAGAAGGGATCCCATACCGCCCAGGCGTCGATCTTGTCGCTGGCGAAGGCTGCTGCCGCCTCCGCGGGGTTGAGATAGACCGGCGTAACCTCGTTGAAGCCGACGCCGGCCTTTTCGAGGGCGGCCACGACGAGATTGTGCGCGCTGGTGCCTTTGCCAACGCCAATCTTCTTACCCTTGAGGTCTGCAAGCGATCGTACCGGCGAGTCCGGCTTGACGAAGATCGCCTCGCCCTTGCCGTTCGAGGGCAGGGCGGCCGCGTAGACGATCGCCGAGCCTGCCGCCTGGCCGAAGATCGGCGGCGCATCGCCAGTCCAGCCGACATCGATCGAGCCGACGTTCAGCGCTTCGACCAGCGGCGGGCCAGCGGTGAATTCGACCCAGGAAACCGAAACGCCCTGCGGTTCCAGCACCTTCTCGATCACCTTCTGCTGGCGGGCAACGACCGGCAGCCCGGTCTTCTGGAAACCGATACGGAATTCCCTTAGATCTTCCGCCATGACGCCGAAGGAGGCGAGGACGGCGGCGGTGAAGAGCCCGGTGCCGAAAAGTCGTTTGGTCAGTTTGAACATCGATCCCACTCCTGCTGTCGGGACGGGCATTCGAGGCCGGTCCGATTTCGTGGGAACCAGTGTAATAGAACATCACTAAATTTATAGAGTTTATTTGCTCTGCGCACGGGCATGGAAGAGAAACGATTTTGCAGCGGCCTTGATCAGACCGGAGCGGATTTTCGCCTCGGTCAGTCGAGCAGGTCGAAAGCGCGGTACATCCAGGTGAGTTGATAGAGAACCGCGGCCACGAGAAAAACGCCATGGAAGCGCCGGTTCGGCGTCAGGGCGGTCGCGATGCATAGGACAATATAGGCCGCATTCCGCAGCGGATACTCGATGCCGAAGGACTGGAAATAGGCACTTCCTTTTACAGCCGTATCGACGATGTCGACGGCGAAGGCGAGGGCGAGAAAGCCGAAGAACCAGGCGCGCCGCGACATGAAATAGTGCTCGTATCCGCTGTACTCTTCGAGCGAGGTCGGGAAGAGAAGCACGCAGAGAAAGAAAAAGACGCAGGCGTAGAGGATGACGAAGAGATAGACGCTGACGTCGATCACCGGGAGCGCATGCAGGTGATATTCCCACCACCAGAAATGGACGAGGAACACGAACATGAACAGCACCCAGCCGAGATGGACCCAGTAGACCCGGGTCTTGCCGGGATGCTGCACGAAGAGCGCGACGCCGCTTAAGAGTCGTGCCAGGCTCAGGCTGATGATCATGCCCATCACGACGCGGATATGGGAGAAGACAGCCGGATCCGGTTGCGGCGCGTCCATCGCTGTGTTCCCTATTCCCCCGGCGGCACCGGCGTTGGTCTGCCGGTCGCATCGAGCGCCACCATCACGAAAATGGCGTCGGTGACCTTCTCCATCACATGTGAGAGGTAGCGCTGCGCCCAGGCTTCGACCTTGAGCGTCATGGAGGTGCGCCCCACCTTGATGACGTCGGTATAGATGCAGAGCGTGTCGCCGATTTTCACCGGCAGCGCGAAGGCCATTTCCTTGACGGCGGCGGTCACCACGCGGCCCCTGGCGCGCTCGGCAGCCCGGATACCACAGGAAAGGTCCATCTGGGCCATGACCCAGCCGCCGAAGATATCGCCGGCGGCATTGGCATCGGCGGGCATGGCGAGCGTACGCAAGGTAAGCTCTCCGTTCGGCTTGATCACTGCAGTCATGCGGCCTGTCTCCCTGTTGCCGGACAAGGGTTTTAGCGTACGGCTGGCGTCCGAGGAAAGGGTATGCATCGACAATTCCACGCTGAGTGAGGGCAGGGCCTGCTCGTCTCGGTTTCCGAAGCGTTAATTGCCGACCGTCAAATCTAGTGAGCGTTTGTTAGGAGCTTTGCAAATACCTGCCTCTATGCTGCAGTTCTCTAAATGGAGGCAGGGGATGAAAAGATTTCGGATTTCGGCGCGTCTTTACGCGCTGGTGGCGTTCGCGCTCTTGACCATGGCCGCGGCACTGATCTTCGGATTGCTTCAGGCGCAGGACAAGCTGGTCGCCGAGCGCAAGGCAATGCTTTCGGCGATGAACGAAAACGCCATCGCGGTGTTCGACGCCTACTACAAGCAGGAAACGGCGGGAACGCTTTCGCGCGAGGAGGCGCAAAAGCGGGCGTTGGAAGCGGTCAAGGCGATGCGTTACCAGGGAAGCGGCTATTTCTGGGTGAACGACATGCACCCGACGATGGTGATGCATCCGATCAAGCCGGAACTGGACGGTAAGGATCTCTCCCAGAACAAGGACCCGCACGGGAAGTTCCTCTTCATAGAATTCGTCAAGACCGTCGAAGCCAAAGGGCAGGGCTTCGTCGATTACTACTGGCCGAAGCCCGGCTTCGATGAGCCCGTGCTGAAATATTCGCATGTGGCCGGTTTCAAGCCCTGGGGCTGGGTGGTCGGTACCGGCGTCTATGCGGACGATCTCGCGGCGATGTTCCGCGAGCGCGCCTGGCAGATGGGCGGCATTCTCGCCGCGGCGGCGCTGGCGATCCTGCTGGCGGCGCTGGCGATCGTGCGCAGCGTGGTGCGGCCGGTCGAAAAGCTGAAGGTCTCGATGCGCGCGATTGCAGATGAGGACCTGTCCTCCGAGGTGCCCGAGACCGACCGCGGCGACGAGATCGGCCAAATGGCGAAGGTGCTGGTGGTACTCCGCGACTCGGTCAAGGAGCGTCTGGAACTGCGCTCGCGCGAAGCGGAGCAGCAGGATAGGCTGAGTGCCGAACGGCGCGGCAACGAGCAACGCCAGCGCGCCACTGCCGAAGCGCAGGCCGATGCGATGGAGACGATCGGCGCCGCGCTCGAGCGGTTGGCTGGTGGCGATCTCACCGCCGAAATCGAGCGGATCGCGCCGGAATACGGCAAGCTGAAGCACGACTTCAACACTGCCGCCGCAGCGCTCCGCGACGTGATCGGCGCCATTTCGCAGTCGACCGAAATCGTCCACGGCAGCGCCGGTGACATTTCCGAGGCGGCGAACAATCTCTCGCGCCGCACCGAGCAGCAGGCGGCAGCATTGGAAGAGACGGCGGCCGCTCTTGATGAGATCACCTCGACCGTTCGCCACGCTTCGGAGCGCGCCATCGAAGCGCGCGACGTGGTCAATGAAACCAAGGCGAGTGCCGCGAAATCCGGCGGCATCGTCCGCAATGCGATCGACGCGATGGGGCGGATCGAAGCCTCCTCCAGCCGGATCAGCCAGATCATCGGCGTTATCGACGAGATCGCGTTCCAGACCAACCTGCTCGCGCTCAACGCTGGCGTCGAGGCGGCGCGGGCGGGCGAGGCTGGACGCGGCTTTGCAGTGGTCGCCCAGGAAGTGCGCGAGCTTGCCCAACGCTCGGCCGGTGCCGCAAAGGAGATCAAGGACCTTATCGGCACCTCGGTCAAGGAGGTCGGCGCCGGCGTGAACCTGGTGCGCTCGACGGGCGATGCCCTTATGGAAATCGAAACCTTGGTCAATCGCGTGAACGAGCAGGTGGCTTCGATCGCAACCGCATCCCGCGAGCAGGCCACAGGCCTCCATGAGGTCAATACGGCGGTCAACAGCATGGACCAGATGACACAGCAGAATGCGGCCATGGTCGAGGAAACGACCGCGGCTAGCCAGACGCTGGCCCAGGAGAGCCGGGAACTGAAGGCGCTGCTGGAAAGATTCTGCCTGCAGCAGCGGGATAGCCAGTCGGCCTACGGCAAGGCTGCAGCCTGAAGGAAGACAAATAGAAAATGATCTTGCAAACTGGCCCGCGTTCGAAAAGGACGCGGGCTTTTTTATTCGTGCGTTCCTCCGTCGATCCTATCGCCGGTTGTATGTGGATGAGGAGTTCGCGGGTCTTGACGCAATGGTGCGCGGCGGGTGAGATGAGCTCACGGGGGCGACGGCTGTCGCAAGACTATCGGGGCCGCAGCGCTTCATCACGGATCCAGAGAGGGTATTCCTGTGTCGCTTCTCAAGCTTTTCATCACGCGCCCGTCCGCATTGATCCTCATGGTCATCGGCTTTCTGTCGGCTTGCACGGTCGTCGTGGATGAGCCGCGCCCCGGTCCGGGTCCGATCCGTCCACCGGGTCCGCAAATGTGCACGATGGAATTCGCACCGGTCTGCGGCGAGCGCGGCAACCGCCTGCGGACGTTCCCGAATGCCTGCCACGCGCGTGCCGACGGTTTCCGTATCCTGCATCGCGGCGAATGCCGCCCGGACAACCGTCCGCCGGTGGAGCAGGCTTGTACCCGCGAGTTCGCGCCGGTCTGCGGTCAGCGCGGGGCACAAAGGCAGACTTTCCCGAACGCCTGCACGGCACGGTCCGAAGGTTTCCGCGTGATCGCGCCGGGCGAATGCCGCCGCGGCGACGATCGTCCGCCGCAACAGCAGTTTTGCACGCGGGAATTCGCGCCGGTATGCGGTCAGCGGGGCGGGCGCCTGCGGACCTTCCCCAATGCCTGCGAGGCAGGCGCGGACGGGTTCCAGGTTATCCATCGCGGGGAATGCCGCTGATCGGAAAGCAAGCCGAACACAAATGTCGGTTTCCATCGAGAGGCCTGTATCCGTGAGGTGCGGGCCTCTCCGGTGTCGTCCTGCTGTCGACGCAGCGACGCGGTGCCGTCGAGTGAATGGCCGGATGTAGCGTCCCATTTGAAAGCCTTCATTTACCACGTTTGAATAAACTGCTCCGCAAATCTCGCTTTTTTGCCCGCGTGCCCGCTTGGCGACATAGCCGCCGGTCACCCTTCGGCTGTGGGCGGGCGGCGCATCGACGGGGCCCTGGCTTTGTCATGGATGAAGGCGGCAATGAGTATGGCGTATGTTTCTCTTCTCCATCGACCGTTGACGGCGCTTCTGCTCTCCATTCCACTCGTCGCCTGCACGACCGATGTGCTTTCACCGCCTGCCAGGGTCGACGGCAGTTCCCGGGTCGGGGCGATCAGGGCGGCGCCGGTTATTGCCGATCCGGAGCAGGAGGTTGCCGCCGCCTATCCCTCGGGCGAGCCGGTATCGACCTTCAGGGGCAATACCGGTACGGCTCCCGCCGGCATACCCATGCAGGGAGAGCGCAAGCTGCCGATGATCGACAGCGAGCCGCCGGTGCAACCGCAAACGGCCAGCGCCGGCGCGATGACGATCCCCTCCGAAGGGGTCAACATGGATGCGATGCTCGGCGTTCAGCCGGTGGTGGGGCTGGCCGAGGAGCAACGCAATGAAATCGCCGAAGGCAATGCCAGCCAGCCGGTGGTAGGCGGCATCGGCGAGGACACGGTGCGCCAGCTCGTAGGGTCGGCTCAGTCCGCGCCGGCCGAGGATGCAACCCCTGGCTACGATCCAGACCTGCCGCCGCTGACTCCGGAGCGGATCTCCGCCGAAGAGGGAAAGAAGGCGCGCTATCAACCGCAGCAGCGGGCGCTTCGCCGCGCTGAGGAGCCACAGCAGGTGGCCTTCCTGCCGCGCGCGCGCAATCCGCTGTCGGCGCCGGAATATACCGGCGAAATGCCGCGCTCGGAGATTGCATGCCGCCAGAGCCTGAAGAAACTCGGCGTCGTTTTCCGCGACGTTCCGCGCATCTATAACGGACCCTCCTGCGGCATCGATTACCCGATCGAACTTCGAGGCCTTTCCGGCAATATTGCGGTCAAGCCTGCGGTGAAGCTCAATTGCGAGGTCACCGAAGCGTTTGCCAAGTGGGTCAAGTACGAACTCGCGCCGTCCTCGCGCTATCGTTACTGGTCCGGCGTCAAGACCATCAAGCCGCTCGGCGGCTATTCCTGCCGCACGATGAACTCCCGCCGCGGCAATCCGATGTCGGAACACGCGCGCGGCAACGCGATCGACGTCGGCAAGTTCGTGCTGAAGAACGGCAAGGAAATCGACGTGCGGAAGAAGGGCTTTTTCGCTTTCCGTGAGCGCGGACTATTGAAGGCGGTGCGCACCGATAGCTGCAAGTATTTCAACACCGTGCTCGGCCCCGGCAGCGATCCTTTCCACAAAGACCATTTCCACTTCGATCTGAGAACGCGCAAATCCGGCTACCGCCATTGCGACTGAGTCTCTGTGAGCGGGATGCGGGCGGAAAACCGTCGTGGACTTTTCTCCAGCCCCGCTCGGAAAAAAGAAGCCGGCGAGGAAGCCGGCTAAAACACCGGAGGTTAGGGGAGGCTCCAGCGTGCAATCACGAGAGCGAAGCCGCTCCGCGCGTGGTCAAAGTGATTGAAAAGCATCACCGTTTCATGACAGTCATAGCCGTTCAGCGCAAATCCGCGATGTTCCTTCGCCGGATTCCACCCGACCGGAATTTTCCATGCCGCCTGTCTCGGAATTGATGATGTTTGCATTGGCGCTGGCTGCGGCCGGTGTCGTTGCCGGTGTGCTTGCCGGCCTTTTCGGTATCGGCGGCGGGGCCATCCTCGTGCCGGTCTTCTACCAGGTCTTCGGGCTGCTTGGGATCGATGACACGGTCAGGATGCATCTTTCCGTCGGCACGTCCCTGGCTATCATCGTGCCCACGTCGGTACGGTCCTTTCTGTCGCACTACCAGCGCGGGGTGGTGGACGTGAAGCTGCTGCGCAACTGGATCGTCGCCGTGCCACTCGGGGCCATCCTAGCTTCGATCATCGCGGCCTATGTGGGCAGCGAAACGCTGCGGCTGATCTTTGCGGTGATTGCGCTCGCCGTCGCCTTCCGGATGCTCTTCAATCGGGCGAACTGGCGGATCGGTAATGATCTGCCGAAGAACCCGGTGACGTGGCTCGTTGGCGTGGTGATCGGCATTCTCTCCGGTCTCATGGGCATCGGCGGCGGCGTGCTCAACAACACCTTCATGACGCTACACAACCGGCCGATCCATCAGGCGGTCGCGACGTCCGCTGGCGTCGGCGTGCTGATCTCGATCCCCGGCCTTTTCGGCTACATCTGGGCGGGGTGGGGCGAACCCGGCCTGCCGCCGCTTTCGACCGGTTTCATCAATTGGATCGCCGTGGCGCTGATCATTCCAATCACGCTTCTCATCGCGCCGCTCGGCGTGCGACTGGCCCATGCGATGGATCGTCGCCAGCTCGAGGCGGGTTTCGGCATTTTCATGATCCTGATAGCAACGCGTTTCTTCTACAGCCTCTACGGCTGACGAACGGCAATTCATTTCGTGGATTCACTCTGTTATTCTCGGCAGTAGCCTAACTGCCGCGATCTTCAACGAGACCCGATGAAACGGGTCAGAATATTATTATACGTAATTATATATTTGTTGCGAAACGGAGGCATCCATGCCTGCGACCAGGGTAGCGACACCCGACGTAAAAGGTTTTTATGAGCCGCGTACCTGCAGCGTACAATATGTCGTTTCGGATCCGCAGACGAAGCGTTGCGCCATCATCGATCCGGTGCTCGATTTCGACGAGAAATGCGGTGCGACTGCGACCGAGCAGGCCGATCTGATCCTCGATTATGTGACCGCGCAGGGCTTCACCGTCGAATGGATTCTCGATACGCACCCGCATGCGGACCATTTTTCAGCAGCCGCCTACTTGCAGGGGAAAACCGGCGCGCCGACCGCGATCGGCGCCGAAATCATCCGGGTCCAAAACCTCTGGAAGGCGATCTACAACTGGCCGGAGTTGGCGGCCGATGGTTCGCAATGGGACCGGCTCTTTGCCGACGGAGACCATTTTTCGGTCGGTTCCATCGAGGGGCGAGTCATGCATTCGCCAGGGCACACGCTAGCCTCGGTCACCTACGTGGTCGGCGATGCGGCTTTCGTTCACGACACGATCTTTATGCCGGATAGCGGCACTGCGCGCGCGGATTTTCCGGGCGGCGATGCACGCCAATTGTGGCGCTCGATCAACGCCATCCTCGCCCTGCCGGACGAGACCCGCCTTTTCACCGGCCACGATTACCGGCCGAATGGCCGCGAGCCGCGCTGGGAAAGCACGATCGGCGAACAGAAGCGCTGCAATCCGCATCTCGTCGGCGTCACCGAGGAGGAGTTCGTCAGACTGCGCGAAGCGCGCGACAAGACGCTGCCTATGCCGAAGCTGATCCTGCACGCGCTGCAGGTCAACATCCGCGGCGGGCGACTCCCCGAACCGGAAGCGAACGGCGCGCGTTATCTCAAGTTCCCGCTCAACGCGCTCCAGGGCGCTGCCTGGAACTGACAGGAGACAACAATGGGCACTGTGACGAAATTTCGTAACCTGCGCCCGGACATGAGCAGGCGGGCGGGTGAGGCTGCGGCGCTTCTCAAGACTCTCGCCAACCAGAACCGGCTGATGATCATCTGCACCCTCGTGGAAGGCGAGCACTCGGTCGGCCAACTGGAAGAGTTGCTCGGCATACGTCAGCCGACGCTATCGCAGCAACTGACGGTACTTCGCGACGCCCGCATTGTCACGACGCGGCGCGATGCGAAGCAGGTTTTCTATCGGCTGGCCGAGGAAAAGGCCTGCCGCTTGGTGATGGCGCTCTACGAGATCTTCTGCCGTGAGGGAAGGAGTGAACGTGATCGCCGCAGTTGACGGTGCGTCATGCCGTTTTTTCTATCGGCCGGGCTGCAATTGCACATGAATCGGCCCATATAGAGCGGCACCCTGCCGATTGCTCCCGGATCCACTTCATGGCGCCCATCGTTTCCGTTTCCAATCTCTCGAAAACCTATGCCTCGGGTTTCCAGGCACTGAAGGGAGTCAGCCTCGATATTGAGGACGGTGAAATCCTCGCTTTGCTTGGCCCGAACGGCGCCGGCAAGACGACCCTGATCTCGATTATTTGCGGTATCGTCAATCCGAGCGGCGGCAAGGTCACGGTCGGGGGATATGACGTCATACGGGATTTCCGCCAGACCCGGGCGATGATCGGGCTGGTGCCGCAGGAACTGACGACAGACGCCTTCGAAACCGTCTGGAACACGGTCTCGTTCTCGCGCGGGCTGCACGGCCAGAAGCCGGATCCCGCGCACATCGAGAAAGTGCTGAAAGACCTTTCGCTCTGGGACAAGAAGGACAACGTGCTGCGCGAACTTTCGGGCGGCATGAAGCGGCGCGTGCTGATCGCCAAAGCTTTGTCGCACGAGCCGCGGATACTCTTTCTCGACGAGCCGACCGCCGGCGTCGACGTCAATTTGCGCAAGAGTATGTGGGAGGTCGTCGAGCGGCTGCGCGCTTCGGGCGTGACGATCATTCTGACGACACATTATATCGAGGAGGCGGAGGAGATCGCCGACCGCATCGCCGTCATCAATGGCGGCGAGATCCTTCTGGTCGAGGACAAGGCAGCGCTGATGACGAAGCTCGGCCGCAAACAGTTGCGCGTCGAGCTCGCCCAGCCATTGGAACGGGTTCCGGATACGCTGTCCTCCTACGATCTGAGGCTCGAAGATGAAGGGCACCGTCTGATCTATGATTACGACACGAGCGCGGATCGGACGGGCATCACTGCGCTGCTTGCGGCGCTGGCCGAGGCCGGCATCCGGCTTCGGGACATCTCTACGCGGCAGAGTTCACTCGAGGATATTTTCGTGGAGATCGTAGGAGCGGCGCGATGAACATCGAAGCAATCAAATCCATCTATTTCTTCGAAATGGCGCGCACACGCCGGACGCTGCTGCAGAGCGTCGTGTCGCCTGTCATATCAACCTCTCTCTACTTCATCGTCTTCGGCGCAGCGATCGGCGGTCGCATCCAGGAGATCGACGGCGTGTCCTATGGCGCGTTCATCACGCCTGGCCTCATGATGCTGACGCTGCTCACGCAATGCATCGGCAACGGCTCCTTCGGCATCTATTTTCCGAAGTTCACCGGCACGATCTACGAGGTGCTGTCGTCGCCGGTGTCGATGGTGGAAATCGTGCTTGGCTATGTCGGTGCGGCGGCGACGAAGGGGCTGATGATCGGCACGATCATCCTGCTGACGGCATCGCTTTTCGTCGATTTGAGCATCGCGCATCCCTTCGTGATGCTGTTCTTCTTCGTGCTCACTGCGGTGACCTTCAGCCTCTTCGGCTTCATCATCGGCATCTGGGCGAAGGATTTTGAGCAATTGAACCTGATCCCGATGCTGGTGGTCCCGCCGCTGGTTTTTCTCGGCGGCAGCTTCTATTCGATCGACATGCTGCCGCCGTTCTGGCGGGCGGTCAGCCATTTCAATCCAGTGCTTTATCTGATTAGCGGTTTCCGCTGGAGCTTCTTCGAGATTTCCGACGTCAATCCGCTCGCGAGCGCGGCAATCATTCTCGTCTTCCTCGCGGTCTGCATGTCCATCCTGACCTGGATCTTTCGCACCGGCTACAAGCTTCGGGCGTGACGCTCAGTCCCTGAGCCTTAGCTGGTCGGTGCGCATCTGCAGAAAGTCGAGGGTCGAGAGAAAGCTCATGCCGAGCAGGCTACCGTCGAGCTTGCCTTCGGCCGTCACCATTGCGCGGATATTCTTCCGCTTGATCGGACCGATCGCGATATCCGGCAAGATCACCGGGGCGGCGAGCGCTGGCCCGTTGGCCGTCATTACCGTTACCGTATAGCTGAGGTTCGCCGGGTCGAGGCCGATCCTCTCGGCGTCCTCGTAGGTGAGGGCGATGCTGCTTGCGCCGGTGTCGACAAGCATGCTGACGTCGCGGCCGTTGATCGTCACGTCGGCCTCGAAATGGCCGTCGAGCCTCTTCTGCAGCACGACCTCCTGATGTCCTTCGCCGTCGGTGACGACCATCGCCCGGCCGGGAACGAGTCCTGCAAGCAGCCGGTCACCGAAAGATTGAAGCTCGAAACGATAGACGTAAGCGGAGACGAGCGCGAGGGCGATGAGGAGCCAGATGGCGATCTGGCGCAAGCTCTCGCCAATCTGGCGGGGTCTGCGGAGAATGGCGGCCGCGAGAAGCGTTGCGAGTGCTCCAAGCGCGACAAGCTGCCCGAAATCATCATTGTTCATGCCCAAGGTCCGGCCGCTGTCGTGATTGAAGATCAACAGTGCGAGCCCGGCAGCGAGGATTGCGAGCAAAAGGATCAGAGGGTTCATGCGCCGTTTCGTTCTTGCGCCATACGTGACCGGCGCGTTTCGCGTCGCGGCTTGCGCTCCACCGCGGCCAGTCTCTCCGGCAGAGCCATCATAATGCGGTGCCGCTCGGCGTCGGTATAGAGCGTCCAGGAACCGATTTCGTCGCGCGTGCGGCCGCAGCCGAAACAGTAGCCGGTCTTGTCGTCGATCGCACAGACGAGAATGCAGGGAGATTCCATGCTTCCAGGCTTGTTCCGCTCTGTATTGCTTGAATTATATCGGCTTTTCAGATCGCCAGCGCAAGAGCGGCAAAAACGGCGATTTCGGTCAGTTGTTGAGTTGCGCCGATCGTGTCGCCAGTATGGCCGCCGATCTTGCGCGCGACGATCGCGCCAAATCCCGGTACGGTGAGTGCGAAAGCGGCGAACGACAGCAAGGCGCCGATCGTAGGAACGCCCGCCGCAAAGAACATGAGCAGCGAGAGGATAGCGCCGGAGCCGAGCGCGACCGAGGTCGCCTGCGCGTCAGGCATGCCAGCCGACGCCGCCACGCCGTCGCGACGTGCTGGCGGCAGGCGCGACCAGTGCCAGACCATGGCTGCGCGGCTGAGAGCCGCAGTGCCGAGGAGCGCAAGGCCGGCCCCCCAAGCCCCGAGCAGCGGCAGGAAGGAGGCGAGCGCGGCAACGCGAAGGCCGAAGGAGAGGATGAGTGCGACCGCGCCGTAGGTGCCGATGCGGCTATCCTTCATGATCGCCAGCGTACTCTCGCGATCACGGCCGCCGCCGAAACCGTCGGCGGCGTCGCTGAGCCCGTCCTCGTGCAGTGCGCCGGTCACGAGGGCCTGGACGGCGACAACGACGAAGGCTGTAAAGAGCGAGCTTACGTGAAACGCGATCAGCAGCGCTGCCAAGGCTGCTGCGGGTAGCGTAATCAGCATGCCGGCAAGCGGGAAGGCGCGCACGGCGCGGCTCAGCCGGCCGTCGTAATCGAGAAAATGCCGCTGCGACATCGGAATGCGACTCAAGAACGCCACCGACCGCGCTACGTCATCCCAGAGATCACGCAAATATGTCATTGCCCCTCCAGCGGCCCCGAATCGCCGCGCCGTCGCCGATGATGCGCAGACGACGGCATTTGGCGCAAATGCCGTTGCCGGAAGCGGCCCCACCCTCTATGAGGTGCGCCTACGAGGCTTCATACATGCAAGGATTTCCCATGAGTGCCAGCGGCCTGCCGTTTGATGATTTCCGCGAATTGTTGCGCAACCTCCCGGGACCGGACTCCGCGGCGCTCGTTGCCGCGCGTGAGCGGGACGCGCAACTGACGAAGCCGCCGGGTGCTCTCGGGCGTCTTGAGGAAATCGCCTTCTGGCTCGCCGCCTGGACGGGGCGTCCGCCTGCGGTGAACCGGCCCTTGGTCGCTGTCTTCGCCGCCAATCACGGCGTGACCAGGCAGGGGGTGACGCCGTATCCGCCGTCTGTCACGGCACAGATGGTGGAGAACTTCGCCGCCGGCGGCGCTGCGATCAACCAGATCTGCATCAGCCATGATCTGGGCCTCAAGGTATTCGACCTCGCGCTTGACTATCCCACCGGAGATATCACCGAGGAAGCCGCCCTTTCGGAGCGCGATTGCGCCGCTACCATGGCCTTCGGCATGGAGGCGATTGCCGGCGGCACGGATCTTCTCTGCATCGGCGAGATGGGCATCGGCAACACGACGATCGCCGCGGCGATCAATCTCGGCCTTTATGGCGGCGCGGCGGAGGAGTGGGTGGGGCCGGGAACCGGCTCAAACGGCGAAGTGCTGAAGCGCAAGATCGCGGCAGTCGAGAAGGCGGTGGCATTGCACCGCGATCACCTCTCCGATCCGCTCGAACTCATGCGCCGGCTCGGCGGCCGCGAGATCGCGGCAATGGCCGGGGCCATTCTTGCAGCCCGCATGCAGAAGGTGCCGGTCATCATAGACGGTTACGTGGCCACCGCCGCGGCGGCGATCCTCAAGGCGGCAAATCCGGCCGCGCTCGACCATTGCCTGATCGGTCATGTTTCGGGGGAGCCAGGGCATATGCGCGCGATCGAGAAGCTCGGCAAGACGCCGCTTCTGGCGCTCGGCATGCGGCTCGGCGAAGGCACGGGTGCCGCACTCGCAGCCGGCATCGTCAAGGCTGCCGCCGCGTGCCATAGCGGCATGGCAACCTTCGCTCAGGCGGGCGTCAGCAATAAGGCGTGAGAGTATCGTTCCGCGGCGCGGAACTTCGTCCGTTGCTGTCGGTTGGCTGTCGTGCATGATATGCTTTTGTCTCGCAGGACTTGATGCCGGGCATCTTCTCGCATATCCGGGCATTCCGTTTTGAGGCGGAATCGCCGGGTGCAGCGGGAATACCTGCACATCCTGCAACTGAAGCCGCCTTGCAATCGCCTCAATCGCAATGTCGAAGCTCCGCAGTTTCAAGCCCGTCGAGACGAAATGGACGCCAAGAACACGACCTCACGCAGCGGACAGACCGGAACCTTCGCCAAGCACACCGGTATCCGGCATCTTTTTGCTGCTGCCAGCTATTCGCTCGGGGGTGCGAAACGGCTGATCGGCGAAGCTGCCTTCCGCCACGAACTCATCGCCTTCGCCGTCGCGATGGTCGCCTTCGTCATCGCCGGCGCGACGCTTTTCCAATACGTGGCGATGGCGATCCTGTTCCTGCTGATGATGGCCTTCGAAGCGATCAACACCGCGATCGAGGAGATTGTCGACCGCGTGTCGCCGGAAATCTCCGAAATGGGCAAGAACGCCAAGGATCTCGGATCCTTCGCCTGCCTATGCCTTATCCTCGCCAATGCCGGCTACGCCTTTTACGTGGTGTTTCTGGTAGGGTTCCTGGGCTGAGAAAGGGGTCACACCCGGCGGCTCTCTGCATCAGGCGAAGCTCTTGCGGCGGCGCGCGGGCGAGGGGACATCTTCCACCGGCGGCAAGCTCTCGAGGACGCGTCGGGAGGGCAGGATGGCGATCGCCTCGGTGCCTTCGCGCAGCTTCGAGCGTAGGATGAACTGGCCGTTGTGCTTCGCGAGGATCGCCTGAACGATCGGCAGGCCGAGCCCGGTGCCCTGTTCGGCGCTCTTGATGGCGATCGAGCCCTGGCCGAAGGCGGAAAGCACGATCGGGATCTCTTCCTCCGGAATTCCCGGTCCGTTGTCGCGGATCGAAACATACTGGCCGCCGCCGGCGGTCCAGCCGGCCTTGACGGTGATTTCGCCCCCGGCGGGCGTGAATTTGACGGCGTTCGACAACAGGTTCAGCGTGACCTGACGCATCGCCTTTTCATCAACCCAAACCGCCGGCATGCCCTGCTCGAATTGCTGGCCGATCGTGATGTTCTTGCCTCGGGCGCGAAGCTGAACCATGCCGATGCAGTCCTCGGCGATTTCCACGAGGTTCACCGCTTCTTCATTGAGTTCGTACCTGCCCGCCTCGATCCGCGAGAGGTCGAGGATCTCGTTGATGAGATTGAGGAGATGCTCGCCGGAACGGTGGATGTCGCTCGTATATTCCTTGTATGTCGGATTGCTGAGCGGCCCGAGCACTTCGGTCGACATGACCTCCGAAAAGCCAAGAATGGCGTTGAGCGGCGTGCGCAATTCGTGCGACATCGAGGCGAGGAAACGCGATTTGGCGAGATTGGCTTCCTCCGCGCGCCGGCGGGCCTCGTCGGACATGGATTTCGCCACTTCGAGTTCGGCGATGAGATCGTCCTTCTCCGACTGAACCGAGAGGATATGGACATTGGCGCGGTTCATGCGGCCGGTCATGAACACCAGGAAGACGAGCGAAAGCGAGAGGATTCCGGTCAGACCGATGTGAACCGGATCGCCGGCCGCCAGCGAAGAGAAGCCGAGCGCGACGACGACCGGCACGAATGTATAGAGCAGCGCGTTGCGCAGCAGGAACGTGCCCATTGCTGTTGCAGCGAGGGCAATCAGCAGGCCGGTTCCTTCGAAGAGGCCGAAACTGATATCGCCGCAGGCTGGGCAATCCTGCGTCGCGAAAACGGCCCAGCACAAGCCCATCAGCACCTGGGCGGCGAGGAAGCGGCGGCGCCAAGTTGCGACTTTCTCCGCGCCGAAGTTCTCTCGCCTTGCCTTGCGTGCCAGGAAGATCGTCACCGCGTGGGCGGAAAGCGTCATCAAGGCCCAGGCGAGGATTCCCGGATCCTCGGAAAGATAGACACCGCCGGCCGCAATCAGGCCAACGAGCAGCGGCATGGCGATGGCGCCATGCAGGACGGAGTCGATATGGAGAAAAAGCATCTCGCGGTCGAAACCGGAAGGGGCGGACGAACCGGTCTGCAGCCGCTGACGAGTCGCGCGCACGGTCTTCGAAACGGCCTTGTTCCGATGGCTTCGCGACTTGTCGACAATGATCTTATCCGTCGATGTGCTGGCGGCGATACTCATGCTCTTGATCGAGGATTGCGTTGAGCTTGCAGTCTAGGATGCAATCCTTAAGAAGTTGCTGCTCCGCATGAAGGATTCAACAACCATTGTGGCGCGATTGCGGTTTTTGGCCTCGACGGGATAGGCAGAGAATGGAGCCGATGGCGGTGCGAAATGAAGAGGTCCGTGTGTGAGACCGAGAAATCGCAAGTTCCGGATCGGTGGTATCGGGGCAAGGGCTGCGGGCCGAAACGATCGGCGCATAGGTTCCGAAGGGCGCGGCGGAACGATTGGCGGGTGGATATTCCTCCTTCTGCTCAGTCTCGGCGCCTACGTCGCGGCGAAGCTGCCACCGCCGGAGCGGTCCGTGACCGGCGAGTTGCGCGGCTCGGCCTCGGCGAGCGACGGCGATAGTTTGAAGCTTGGCGGGCGACGCGTGCGGATCGAGGGCATCGATGCGCCCGAGATCGGCCAGACATGCCGGCGCGGCGAGACCGTCTGGGATTGCGGCGGGGAAGCGCGTCGTCGACTGAAGGCTCTGGTAGACGGGACGACCGCAAGCTGTCGCCTTCACGGCCGCGACCGCTACGGGCGGGATCTTGGCGTCTGCGAGGCGGGTGGCCGCGATATCGGTCGCGAGATGGTTCTCTCCGGGCATGCCGTGAGCTACGGCCTTTACCGCGACGAGGAGGAAAGGGCGCAGAGCGAACGGAGCGGCCTCTGGGCTGGTGATTTCGTCAGGCCGCAGGAATGGCGCCGGACGAGCGGCGGAGGAGAGGAAACATCGCACCGCGCAGGCGATTGGCTGGAGTTCATTGTTCGATGGCTCGAGGAGGAGGCGCGGGAGATCGTTAAGGGGATCGGCAATGGCTGATAGCGACGGAAACCGGCTGCAGGACCTGCGCGCGGCCATCGCCGCATGCCGCCTCTGTCGCGACAATCCTCCGCGTGGCGACGAATACCGGCTGCCGCATGAGCCGAGGCCGGTGGCGGTCATTTCCGCATCGGCGCGGATCCTGATCGCCGGCCAGGCGCCAGGCCTGCGGGTGCATGAAAGCGGGCTGCCCTTCAACGACGCGTCGGGCGACCGGCTACGCCAATGGCTCGCGGTCGACCGGGCGACTTTCTACGATCCGCGCAACTTCGCGATCGTGCCGATGGGCTTCTGCTTTCCGGGTTACGACAGGCACGGCAGCGATCTGCCGCCACGAAGCGAGTGCGCGTCGTTGTGGCGCCGGCGGGTGATCGACGCCATGCCGCAGATCGAGTTGGTGCTGGCGATCGGTCACTATGCTCAGCGCTGGCATCTGGGGCCGGATTGTCCTCGATCGATGACCGAAACCGTGCGGAACTGGCGGCGCTATGCAATGCGCAATGCCGCTCCTGCCGTCTTGCCGGTACCGCATCCGAGCTGGCGCAACACGGGATGGCTGAGGAAAAATCCGTGGTTCGAAACCGAGGTGCTGCCTTTCCTGCGCGAGCGTGTCGAAGCGCTGACTGCCTGAAACAATTTTCTTTATTTTCACGAATTTCGGGTTATAGAAGGAAAAATATTCGAGAGGACTTTCCATGGATCGCTTAGACCGCAAGATCCTGCGCCTTTTGCAGGAGGACACGACTCTGGCCGTTGCCGACCTTGCCAAGAAGGTGGGGCTTTCAACGACACCTTGCTGGCGACGCATCCAGAAGATGGAAGAGGACGGCGTCATCCGACGCCGCGTGGCTCTGCTCGATCCGGTGAAGATCAACACCAAGGTTACGGTGTTCGTTTCGATCCGCACCAATTCCCATTCGATGGAATGGCTGCGGCGTTTTTCCGAAGTGGTCGCCGAGTTTCCCGAAGTGGTGGAGTTCTATCGCATGAGCGGCGACGTCGACTATCTCCTGCGCGTGGTGGTGCCGGATATTGCGGCCTATGACGCATTCTACAAGCGACTGATCGCCAAGATCGAGATTCGCGACGTCTCCTCGGCCTTTGCAATGGAGCAGATCAAGTATACGACGCAGCTGCCGCTCGACTACATGATCATCGATCAGAAGACTGGCGAAGAGTAGACCTTCCATGCTCCGGTGAGCACGGCATCTTTCGCTACAGCGCCGCGCGTCAACTCAGACGCGCACGGTCGCGGACAGATTCAGATCGGGAGGTCGAGCTTGCTGCGGACCTTCTCGCTGCCGAGTTCGCGCAGCGCTTCCTTGCCGATCCATCGCGCCGTGCGATCTTCGCTCGCTGCGAGCTTTTCCTCGAGCGCCAATGCCGGTCCGTGGCAGGCGGCGCTGCGCTTGCCGATCTGTCGCAGCGCCCAATTGACCGCCTTCTTCACGAAATTGCGGCCGTCATTGGAATGCGCCTCGATCAGCGGGAGCCAAGCGAGAAGCTTGGAATCGGGTTCTCTCTTGAGATGCACGGCCGCCGTCGCCATCATCGCAAAAGCAAGGCGACGGACGAACTCGCGCTGATCGGCGGCAAATTCCGGTATCAGCACGTCCTCGAAGCGCGCGCCGACGAAGAGATCGGCGATGGTGTCCACGACTTCCCAGGAATTGCATTCATCGGCCCAGCGCCCCGCTTCCTCGAGCGTCAGTGCCTTGGGGGCGGCGGTGAAAGCTGCAAGGATACGCGCTTCGCGGATTCCGGTCCGCCAGAGCTCGATCGCGCGGGCATGATCGATCCTCACCAGCCGGGCAATGCGGTGAAGCTCGACATTCGAAAGCCCGAGCGCCGTCTCGGTCACGATGCCGAAGCGCGCCATGCCGGCGACGTTTTCCGCCGAACCGATGGCGCGCATATGGTCGATGATTTCTTCAGCCGAGAAGCCGGCGAGAGCGTCATTTTTCGAGGCGAGCAAGCAGGGATGAAGTATCCCAACGGTTGCCGCCGAGCGCCTGGACGTCGGCATAGAACTGGTCGACAAGGGCGGTGACGGGAAGCTTGGCGCCGTTTCGTCGCGCCTCGGCCAGAACGATATCCAGATCCTTGCGCATCCAGTCGACGGCGAAGCCAAAATCATACTTGCCCGCATTCATCGTCTTGTAGCGGTTCTCCATCTGCCAGGAACCAGCCGCGCCTTTCGAGATGACCTCGATCACTTTCTCGATGTCGAGCCCGGCCCGCTTGCCGAAGTGAATGCCTTCGGCGAGGCCCTGGACAAGACCGGCGATGCAGATCTGGTTGATCATCTTGGTGAGCTGGCCGGCACCGGCGGAGCCCATCAGGCCGACCATGCGGGCATAGGCGTCGATTACGGGCTTCGCCCTGTCGAATGCCTCCGCGTCGCCGCCGCACATGACCGTAAGCACGCCGTTTTGCGCACCGGCCTGGCCCCCGGAAACCGGGGCGTCGATGAAGTGCGCGTTCCTAGACCGGGCAGCCGCATAAAGTTCGCGTGCGACTTCTGCCGAGGCCGTGGTGTTATCGACGAAGACGGTATCGGGCCCAATCGTTTCGAAGGCTCCGCCTTTGCCGATCGTAACCGAGCGAAGGTCATCGTCGTTGCCGACGCAGGCGAAAACGAAATCTTGGCCTTTTGCCGCTTCGGCCGGGGTCGCCGCCGTCCGCCCGCCGAACTCGGCGGCCCATTGCTCCGCCTTGGCCGCAGTACGGTTATAGACCGTCAGTTCGTGTCCCCCGCGGACCTTGAGATGACCGGCCATGGGATATCCCATGACTCCGAGACCGATGAATGCGACTTTGGCCATGTCCTGCAGACTCCCATTTGCGTTGGCTACAGCGCCGCGCGTCTTTTCAAACGCGCAAAGGTCGCTGCAACCTTTTGAACTAATGCATAATTTCGTCCGTAAATCGGGTCCGACTTAAGGAATTATGCAGTAAGATTTAGCCGATGGCGGCCGCGCGTGGAAGGGCACTCAAGGTCAGGGCTTGAAACGCGCGATCACCAAATGCCCGGCAATTGGTTCGCCCTCTTCCATCCGCACAATGATATCGCCGACTTCGACGATTTCGAATCCCGTCGCGCCCAGGCGATCGCGCAGGTACGTTTCTGAATGGGCGAAGCGCTGATGCGGACCGACCACGTAGCCGCGTTCGGCGAACGTCTCGGCTGGTAGAGTCTCGCTCGAGAGGATCAGGAGGCCGCCGGGCACTAGGTTGTCGACGGCGCCGAAGAAGAAGGCCTCGAGCGCGCCCATATAGGGCAAGACATCGGTCGCGACGATCAGGTCGAACGGCTCGTCGTCGTTGTCATCCAGGAAATCGACCGCTTCGGCAACGTAGAGCGTCTCGTAAAGATCCTTCTCGTGAGCAATCTCGATCATGTTCTCGGAAATATCGACGCCGGTGATATCTTCCGCCATGTCACGCAATGCGCCGCCGGTGAGCCCCGTGCCGCAACCAAGATCGAGCACTCGCTTGAAGGGCCCGAGCTTTAGCGCCTGGATGCGTTGGCGGACGAGCAGCGGCACGCAATAGGCGAGCTGGTCGACAAGCACATTATCGAAGACGTCGGCGTGCTGGTCGAACAGCGTTGCGACGTAAGCATCCGGAGCCTTCAGCGGTGTCTCGCCGCGCCCCATGGATGCAAGCCGGATGGCAGCACCTCCATGGTCCTCCGGGTCCAGTTCCAGCACCTCCCGGTAAGCGGCGGCGGCCGCGTCGTAATTGCCGGATTTCTCAAGGGAAAGCGCGCGGTTATACGCTTCCGCCAAGGCTTCCTCGTCGATCTTCGTCGTCTTTTGGGTCATAAGGCGCTTCTTACGACCGCAAACCGGCTTTGGCAATCTCCGTCAACGGCCATCCTGCGCCGGAACCGATGCGTGCGCATGATACGCCGTCTTTCTGCGAGGCCGCGACAGTGCTCGGTCAGCCGCGTGGCATCGCCGGGCTTTGCCGCTGATTTCGCCTGGAACGGAAGGCGAATATTTAGCGTTTGGTTAAAAAATGACCGAAGCAAAGGCCGGCGGGATTTATCGCCGAGGGGAAAGGAGTCATCATCCTTTGACAATAAAAATCAGGAGGAACGCCGATGTCTGCCGAACTCAGTCCTCTGACTTTGGAAACGGAGTTGCCGGAGCGGGAAGGTCCGCCGCTGCCGCAGTCGACGCAGGAGACGATCAACACCATCGTTCATTATTATCGCGGTGAAATGGGGCGAATGGCCGGTTGGCGGGATCGCATCGACCGGACGTCCAACTGGGCGATAACGGTTGTCGCCGCGATGCTTTCCGTCTCCCTTTCGACACCGACCTCACACCATGGCGTACTTCTCTTCGCCATGCTCCTGATCACCTTGCTGCTGCTGATCGAAGCGCGGCGCTACCGTTTCTTCGACGTTTATCGCGCTCGCGTCCGCCAACTCGAGCGCGGCTATTTCGCGCAGATTCTCGCGCCGGAGGGCGCGCCGACCTCCAAATGGTCGGCGTCGATCGCAAAGAGTCTGCGCAAGCCGGCCTTCCTGATGAGCTACAAGGAGGCCGTCTGCCGGCGCCTTCAACGCAATTATTGCTGGATGTACCTGATCTTGCTCTTGGCCTGGGGGCTGAAAATCTCCTCGCCGAAGATTTCCGCCAATGGCGAACCCTTCGGCCATGTCCGCTCCTGGACCGACTTCACCGAGAACGCCGCACTCGGGCCCCTCCCGGGCTGGGGAGTGGTGATCGGCGTCGCGCTGTGTTACGGCCTTGTCCTCTACGGCTCGCTGCACAAGGAACGGCACGAGGGCGAGCTTGCCCATGGCGAAGTGCATGTCTGACGAACCGGATCCGTCGTTCGAACCGGCGTTTTTGTAGAGTGCGCGTTTTTGTTGCTGCCATCAGAAATTCTCGTTTGAGATCAGCGAAAATGGCTGCTTCAACTACACCGGCGCTCGCGGCAGGTACCGGTCGAGTGCGGGATTGACTTTGGGTAATGGGTCTTTGCGCTTGCCTAGGACGCGCATGGCCGAGGGGGAATGGCAAGAATGAGTGAAGACAAGGTAGCGATCGTGACGGCCGGCGGCTCCGGCATGGGTGCCATCGCGGCGCGGAGAATGGCGGCGGAAGGTTACCGGGTGGCGATCCTCTCTTCGTCCGGCAAGGGCGAGGCGCTGGCGCGCGAACTGGGCGGCATCGGCGTCACCGGATCGAACCAGTCGAATGACGATCTGAAGCGTTTGGTCGATTCCGCTTACGACACCTGGGGCCGGGTCGATGCGCTGATCAACTCGGCCGGACACGGTCCGCGGGCGCCGGTACTGGAACTCACCGACGAGGATTGGCACAAAGGCATGGAGGTCTATTTCCTCAATGTCGTCAGGCCGACGCGGCTGGTCACGCCGATCATGGTCAGCCAGAAATCCGGCAGCATCGTCAACATTTCGACCTATGCGACGTTCGAGCCCGATCCGCTGTTTCCGACCTCGGGCGTGTTCCGGTCGGGTCTTGCCGCTTTCACCAAGCTCTTTGCCGACCGCTACGCACCGGACAACGTTCGCATGAACAATGTTCTCCCCGGCTTCATCGACAGCTTGCCGGAGACGGAGGAGCGGCGCCTGCGAATACCAATGGAGCGCTACGGCACTTCCGAGGAGGTGGCCGAACTGATCGCGTTGCTTGCGACCGAACGGGGCGGCTATATCACCGGCCAGAATATTCGCATCGATGGCGGGATCACCCGCTCGGTCTGACGCTTCCGGCGGAGGCATTGCGCTCAGTGGAGAATCAACTCTCCCTTGAGAGCCCGCCACTCCGTGGCCGATATCAGCTTGCGATGCACATAGCGCACCGAATGCAACGGCCCGTCCAGTTTCTCCTGCCAGAATTTCAGGAAGCTGTGCATTTCCGGAAAATCCGGCGCGATATCGTATTGCTGCCAGATATAGCTCTGCAGGAGGGCCGGATGGTCGGGCATGCGGTAGAGAATCTGGGCCGTCGTCAGGCCGTAACCCTTGAGCTGCAGTTCCATGTCGTTCGTCATATGGACCTCACTTTTCGCAAAGGTGGTCTCTATGATGGAGCGCCTGATTCCTTAATCAAGTCCTAAAATTCCGACTGACAGGAAATTTACCTAGAGATAACAAAGACTTGGCAGCCGTCAAGGCGGAGTGCTGCCAAGGCTTCAGCAAGGAATTCAGTTTGCCGCGGACCAGCGTCGGGGGCATAGAGGCTTGTGCTACAATCCCGCGCTAGCGTTTCAGATGGCGCGTCAGCCGAGCTTCGACCCAGCCCCAGACATTGCGCAGCAGTTCCACCATCAGGAGGTAGAGGACCGCCGCCCAGACGTACATCTGGTAGTCGAAGGTGCGGGAGAAGGCGCGCCGGGTCTCACCCATGAGGTCGAAGACAGTGACGATAGCGACGATCGCAGATCCCTTGATCATCAGAATGATTTCGTTGCCATAGGGCCTCAGCGCCACGATCATCGCCTGCGGCAGGATGATCTTGAAGAAGGCGACACGCTCCGGCAGGCCGAGGGCGGCCGCGCCCTCGTGCTGGCCGCGCGGTACGCTCTCGATCGCCCCGCGCAGGATTTCGGCCTGATAGGCGGCGGTGTTCAGCGTGAAGGTGAACAGCGCGCAGTTCCAGGCGTCGCGGAAGAACCACCACAGCCCAACCGACTGCAGCTCGGGACGGAAGCTGCCGAGGCCGTAATAGACAAGGAAGAGTTGGGTGATCAGCGGCGTGCCACGGAAGAAATAGACGTAGGCGTAGGCAAGCCAGGACCAAATCTTGTTCTTCGACATGCGCCCGAGCGCGACGGGAAGTGAGAGCACCGCCCCCATGAGGATCGAGGATGTGACGAGCGTCAGTGTCACGCCTAGTCCGGACAGGAAACTCGGTCCGTATCGCGAGAATTTCTCCGGGTCCCAGCCGTTGACGACGGTCAGGAAAACGCCAACGCCAAGCGCCAGCCAGATGCCGAGCATCACGCTGCCGAGGAAGCGCGAGAGCGTGTAAGGCTTCGGTGGAGCCGGTGGCGGGGCCTGCGGCGGAATCATGGTTTCGGCAATGCTCATCGGCGGATCTCCGCGCGTTTCGTCCAGCGTTCGAGTGCCGAGAAGACAACCGACGAAATCATTGCCAGGACGAGGAAGAGAAGGCAGGCAATGCCGAAGAACTGGAATGCCTCCTTCGTGACGCGAGCTGCAATGCCGGTCTGGCGGAGAATATCCGGCAGACCGACCACCGAGACGAGCGCCGTATCCTTCAATAGCGCCATCCAGAGATTGCCGAGGCCGGGAAGCGCGATGCGCACGAGCTGCGGCAGGATGATGAGCCGCATGGTCTTGCCTCGATGAAAACCGAGGGCGTCGCCGGCCTCGTACTGACCATGGGGAATGGCCTTGAAAGCGGATAGCAGTACTTCCGAGCAATAGGCGGAGAAGACGACTCCGAGTGCAATCATGCCGGCAACGAAGGCATTGATCTCCACCGGTCCTTCATAGCCAACCGTCGCGAGGAATTGCTGCGCGAGAATTTGCAGGCCGTAATAGACGATGAAGAGCGTCAGGAGCTCGGGCAAGCCGCGAAAGATCGTGGTGTAGATGTTGGCTGCAAGCCGCAACGATCGCTCCTCCGCTTGCTTCGCAAGCGCGATGAAGAAGCCGACGACAAGTCCGACGGGCAGGGTGGCGAGCGCTAGGCTTGCGGTCACCAGGAAACCATAGGCGATCTCATCGCCCCAACCGGTGTCGCCGCATGCCAGAAGCGTACCGGAACCGAACCAACGGAACACTCCGACCGGTCCGCAAAGCGGATCGATGATCGACCCGATCCAAGCCAGAGCCGAGAAAAGGCCGGCGAACAGTCCGCTCATGCCAACAAATTCCCCTAACGTTCTTTTTGGCGTCAATGACGCATATTTTCGAGATTTCTTGTCAAACAAAAACGGCGGAAGGGCAAGCCGTCCGCCGTTGCATTTTTTTCATGAACCGAGCTTTCCCCGGCATGATCGCTGCATATGCGTAGGAATCGCGGCGATTAGCTGCCGTAGACGTCGAACGGGAAGTACTTTTCGTTGATTTCCTTGTACTTGCCGCTTGCGCGGATGGCGTCGATCGCCTTGTTGAATTTCTCGCGCAGTTCGTCGTCGCCCTTGCGCACGGCGATGCCGGCACCCTCGCCATTGATTACCGGGTCGATCGGCAGCGTGCCGAGCAGCTTGCAGCAGGCGCCATCCTCGCTCTTCAGCCATTCGGAGAGCACGACGACGTCGTCGATCGCGGCGTCGATGCGGCCGTTGGCGAGGTCGAGCTTGTATTCGTCCGCGGTCGGGTAGAGTTTCAGTTCCGACTCCTTCATATGCGCTTCGGCATAATTGGAGTGGGTGGTCGAGCCCTGCGCCCCAAGCGTTTTGCCGGCGAGAGCGGCTTCGCTTGCGTCGGTGATCGTTGAGTCCTTCGGCACGACGATTGCCGGCGGCGTATTATAGTACTTCTCGGTGAAGTCGACCTTTTGCTTTCGTTCTTCGGTGATCGACATGGAGGCGATGATAGCGTCGAACTTCTTGGCGATCAGCGCCGGAATGATGCCGTCCCAGTCCTGCGTCACGAAAGTGCACTCGACCTTCATTTCTTCGCAAAGGGCTTTCGCGATGTCGATGTCAAAGCCCGTCAACGAGCCGTCAGCCTCGAGATTGTTGAAGGGCGGGTAAGCGCCTTCCGTGCCGATAACGACTTTTTCGCCGGCCGCCATGGCTGTGCTCGCCATGAGCACGAAAACGGCAGCCGATGCGGCGGCTGCCAGCCGTCTGGAAATACGCATGATTATCCTCTCTGTTGGCTGACATCCGGTTTTTTCTTTTGCGCGGATGCCAATTAGGACCGGGGTCGTTTGCCGCCGGTTGCCGCGATATTCGTACGCTTTTCCCGAAAAAATCAATAGGAAAGCGGAATCACGCACCGGGAAACGGTGCTCGTCCGCCTTTCTCGCTCCTCCGTGTCCCAAGGGAGATGAACGGCCCGTTCAGCGGAGGTTAATGTCGCGTCCGATAGGCGTTGAAGCGGAACCGATCCGTGGCTGCGGCGTTGCGGCTGCAATATTCGACTGACACAAAAAAGTCGGAACCGCGGATCAAGGCCCCTGGGAAGGTTACAGGTGCTGTGGCGCTCGATCGGGAAGTCCGGAGCGAGCAAGACGCGCGACAGCGGCGGGGACCTCCAGTAAGAGGAAGGAAGACAATGTCCATTCGATACAAACTTTTCGCAACGGTGGCCTTGCCGGTATTCGCGGCGACCCTTGCGGGCCAACCCGCGCTTGCAGACAGCCTGAAGGCTCCGTTCGAAATCGCTCAGGAAGGCGTCGAGGAACCGTCGCCGGAGGAGTTGCTGCCGCGCAAGAAGCGTAAGAAACAGCAGGCCGAAGAGGAAGGTCAGGGCCAGGCGGAAGAGCAGCAACGCCAGGCTGAAGAGCAGCAGCCTCCCGAGCGCAAGAAGCGCAAGCAGCAACAGGCTGAAGAGCAACCGGCCGCCGAAGAGGCCCCGCAGCAGGCTGAAGAGCAGCAAGCCCCCGCGCGCAAGAAGCGCAAACAGCAACAGGCTGAAGAGCAGCAACCGGCCGCCGAGGGGGCCCCGCAGCAGGCTGAAGAGCAGCAAGCCCCCGCGCGCAAGAAGCGCAAACAGCAACAGGCTGAAGAGCAGCAACCGGCCGCCGAGGAGGCCCCGCAGCAGGCTGAAGAGCAGCAAGCCCCCGCGCGCAAGAAGCGCAAACAGCAACAGGCTGAAGAGCAACAACCGGCCGCCGAGGAGGCCCCGCAGCAAGCCGAAGAGCAGCAGAGGGCCACTCGCAAGAAGCGCCAGGCTGAGCAGCAGCGCGCAGCCGAAGAAGAGCAGCAGCGCGCCGCTGAACAGGAAGCGCAGCAGGCCGAGGAGCAGCAACGAGCCACTCGCAAGAAGCGCCAGGCCGAAGAACAGCAGCGTGCCGCCGATGAAGAGCAGCAGCGTCAAGCGGAAGAACAGCAGACTGAGGAGGAGCAACAGGCAAAGCCCCGCAGGAAGCGTCAGGCCGAGCAGCAGCGCCAGGAAGAAGAACAGAAGGCTGAAGAGCCGCGTGCCCCGGCTGAGGGTCAGCAGGCAACCGAGCCTCGGGTAACACCGGAAGGCGAGACCGAGCAGACCGGTGAGGGCGAGCAGGTGCCCGTTCCGGGTGCGGAACAGCCTGCCACGGCAGAGGGTGAGCAGCCTCAGCGGGCTCCGGAAGTCGTCGACGAGCGAACTGAAGAAGAGAAACGGAAGATCGCCGAGGACCCGGCTGCCAGCGACGACACGGTCGTGCTTCCGGTCGAAAGGGGTGCCGCTGTCCTCGACAGCGACAAGGACGCCGATAACGTCGGCGGCAACCGGGCACGCGAAGCCCGGCGTAAACAGCGCGAAGAGTTGCGCGCCCAAGAAGAGGTAGCGCCGCCGACCGACGATGCCGCCGCTCAAGCGGAAATTCCGGCTGAGATGAGGGCGGAAATTCCGCAGAAGATTGAGGCTGCGCTGAGCGAAGAGGGCGAGCGCGTCGAGGAAGCTCCGGCCTTTGCCGTGCCAGAGACGACCAACATCGTGATAAACAATACGGTGATCAACAACACGACCGTCAACACGGAAAATAATGTGACGGAAGTGCAGGTTGTCGAGGAGGTCGATGACCGAGTTATCCTCGGTGTCGGCGACCGGATCTTCGTTCGCGGCGACGACCGGCCGCGTCTGCGGCGTGATTCGGAAGAGACCTTCTACGATCAGCTGCCACGCGGCCGCGTTCGCGAAACGATCGTTCGCCCCGGCGGTTACCGGATCGTCACCATCTACAACCGTTACGGCGACATCCTGCAGCGGACGCGCGTCGATCGGGACGACAACGAATACGTGATGATCTATGCGCCGGAGTATGAAGAAGACCGGCGTCCGGCGATCGTCGACGTCGGCTATGAGCTGCCGCCGATGCGCCTGACGATACCGGTTGACGAATACATCGTCGATGTGGCCGACGACCCGGACCGGGACTATTACGAGTTCCTGTCGGAGCCGCCGGTCGAGCAGGTCGAGCGTGTCTATACGATCGACGAAGTCCGGAATTCAGCCCGCCTGCGCGATAAGGTGCGCCGTATCGACCTCGATACGATCACTTTTGCCACAGGCAGTGCTGAAGTCTCGATGTCTCAGGCCAAGACCTTGCGTGGCGTCGCGGCGGCGATGGAGAAAGTCCTCGCCAAGGATCCAGGCGAGACGTTCTTCATCGAAGGCCATACCGATGCCGTCGGTTCCGACCGGTCGAACCTGGTGCTTTCCGACCAACGCGCCGAGTCGGTGGCTGTACTATTGACCGAAGCCTATGGAATCCCGGCGGAAAACCTGGTCACCCAGGGCTATGGCGAGCGCTTCCTCAAGGTGCGTACGCCGGAGGCCGAGCAGGAGAACCGCCGCGTCACGATTCGTCGCGTGACGCCGCTGGTGCGCCCGGTGGCGCAGCGGTAAGGCAACGGACAGCAGGAGCAGCGTTGTTTCCATCGCGGCTCCCACTGTTCCATAAAAAATCGGGGCCGGGTGAACCGGCCCCGATTCTATTTGTGGCGCGCCAATTGACGCCATTTCAGATGCTATCTTCGTAGCCCCGTAACCTTCTCCACAAAATCCGCGATTGCACCCGTGTCGTCGAGATCGAACACGGGAAGCTCGGTGTCGGTGACCGGATGATCGGCGGCAATCGCGGCGATGTGCGGGTCTGTCGGCGCCAAGGGCTCGCGATTGGCCGATTCCAGCCGGCGAGCTTCGATCTTCGGGATCGGCTCGCGCTTATAGCCTTCGATCAGGATGAGATCGCAAGGTGCAAGCCGCGCCAGGATCTCCTCGAAGGAAGGTTCCGGCGCGCCGCGCAATTCGTGCATGATCGCAAAGCGCGTTGAGGAGACGATCGTCACCTCATGGGCGCCCGCTTCGCGGTGGCGATAACTGTCGGCACCGACCTTGTCGATGTCGAAATCGTGGTGGGCGTGCTTGACGGTCGAGACGACATAGCCGCGCCGCGTCATTTCGCTGACGAGACGAACCATTAGGCCGGTCTTGCCCGAATTCTTCCAGCCGGCGATGCCGAATGTCCTGGGTTGGCTCATCGTGAGTGATCCTCAAGGCGTTTCAGCCATTCTTCAGCCTGTCGAAGCTGCTCCGGCGTGTTGATGTTGAAGAAGGGGTCGAGCGGTCCTGCCTTCGTCGCGCTCAAGGGAAAGTCTACCGCCGTCGACCGGTGGCGTGCAATGAAGGCGCGCACGCGCAGCTTTTCGTCGGTACGGATCCACGCCTCCAGGTCATCCGCAAGCGCGACCGGCCAGAGCGCGAAGAGCGGGTGCATCTTGCCGTCGGACCATGCAACGGCAATTTCTTCACCCGAGGTAACTGCGTCTACGAGCCGGCTTGCGACATTGTCCGGAAAAAACGGCGTGTCGGTTGGCACGGTGAGGACGTGGCTTGCGGCTGGCGCCGTCCGCCCGGCGTGGCGCATCGCCGTCAGGATGCCGGCAAGCGGGCCGAAAAAACCAGGCATCGTGTCGGCGACCACGACGAGGTTCGGCGGCAATGCAACTCCGGGATCGGCGTTGAGATTGAGCGCGATGCTTTCGACCTGCGGCTCTAGCCGCTCGATGATGCGGTCGAGCATCGTCCGGCCACGGAGCAGGAGCCCTGCTTTGGGGCTTCCCATACGCGAGGAGCGGCCGCCAGCGAGGATGACCGCCGGCGGGCGCCATTGTCGATCTGTCCCGCGTGCCGTGGGCATCGAGGTTCTTTCCCTATTCCAGCGGACCGGCGAGAGAACGTTGCGCGACCTTCTGCCGGCTGCGCATGCTTTCGCGATAGAAAGTGTAAAGCCCGGAGGCGACGATGACGGCAACGCCCGCGAGCATCCAGCGATCCGGTGTTTCTGCGAAGAAGACGATTCCGAGAGTGATCGACCAGAGAAGGCTCGTGTAACGGAACGGCGCAATCACCGAGATATCGCCGTCGCGCATCGCGAGCACGATCGTCTGGTAACCGAGCATCAAGAGCACGCTAGCGCCGGCGATATGCGTGAAGGAGGTCGACGATATCGGCTGCCAGCCGCCGAACGGCACGATGAGCGCCGCGCCCACCAACGTCGTCACAAATGCGGTCGTGACGGTGATGAAGAGCGATGGCACCTCGCCGCCGATTCGGCGCGTGCAGATATCACGCGTCGCCGTGACGAAGACGCAGGCGACGACGGTCAGCGCGACCGGGGTGAAACCTTCCGGTCCTGGCCTAAGCACGATCAGCACGCCCAGGAAGCCGACGATGATTGCCGCCCATCGTCTCCAGCCGACCGGCTCCCGAAGGAAGAGTGCGGCGCCAAGCGTGACGGCGAGCGGCAGCGCCTGCATGATCGCGGACGCGTTGGCGAGCGGGATCTGTCCGAGCGCGGAGATATAGGTGATGGAGGCCAGCGCCTCCATCACGATGCGCAGGATGATGACCGGCCTCAAGATCGTTCGCACCGGCCGCAGCGCGCCGAACCGATGCGCGATCACGACCACCATCATCGTCGTCAACAGGCCGCGTATGAACATGATCTGGCCGGTATTCATGACCCCGGTCACGGATTTGACCAGTGCGTCGTTGCAAGCGAAGGCGACCATGGCAAGGCACATGAAGACGATGCCGCGGAAATTGGCAGAGGAATGCATTCGTTCTTCCTGATGGTCTTGGGTGGCGCTTGGCCGTCGGGCAGCGGGCGAATCCGTTGAGAAATCGCCTAATGTTTAAGCATTGGCTGCCATCCGGCGCAAACGCATTCTCTGTCTGCAGACCAGCTGGGAGGCTAGCCGGGCAGCGGAAAAGGCCCGTTCGTTGAATCTTAAGCTTCGCTTTCTATCGTCCTTGCGAATCCGCAGTCCAATCGCATGAAGCGATCGGTGGATGACGGCCCGGACATCTGTCTGTCCGTCGATCCGGAACTGCCCCGCTGGAGCCTGGCAGGTGCTTCCGCCGGCAGTTCGTCAATGCTTCCACCGCTGGCGCAGCGCGCCGCAAGGAAGCCAGCCGCGCGGGCATGTTCTTCCCATGATAAGAATCCGGGGTCCCGCAATGTCTTTCATAGATCGTCTTCTGCAGCGCCTTCGCATCGTCACAAAAGTCCTCCTCTTCGTGGTCCCGCTCGTAGCGCTGATCGCCGGGATCGGACTTGTCGGCTTTTTCACCGCGCGCACCCTCAACGGGCACATGACCGTGACGCGCGAGACGATCAATAATCTCTCGGATTTCCAGGCCTTGCGCAGTGCCCTGCAGTCTTTTGCGGATGACCCGAGCGAGGAGACGCGGGACACGCTGGCCAAGGAGATCGATGAGCAGGAAGAGGGGGTGAAAGCCCTTGATGCGCTTTTGACGCGGGATGCGGATAAGACCCAGATTGCCTCGGTGGTTGCGCTCGGCGGTGAGATGCGCCGCCAGACGGAGAAGCTCTGGGCGATCAAGGTCGAACGGGATTCGGTAACGACATCATTGGAAGCGGCGCTCGCCGACATGATCAAAAATGGCAATGGCGCCTATAAGCAGATCGATATCATCCAGAAGGAGTCGGGCGAGAAGGAAGCCTTCGCCAAGGCGCTGCTCTTCGACGCGGCCGCCTATCAGGGTCTTGCAGAACGGATCAAGAAATTCCGCCTGCCGGTGACCATGGCCGTCAATCCGGATGCAAAGATCGAACAGGCGAACAAGCTGCTGCCCCACCTGCTGAAGCAGATCGGAGAGTCTGAGAAGATCGCCTCCGACAAGACCAAGAAGCCGATCGGCGAGGTCAAGGAGCAGGCACTGAAGGTCCAGGCGATCCTCGCTGGCGCCGAGGATAGCGAAACCAAGAAGAGCGCACTTGTGCCGATCCTCAGCAAGTTCTCGAAATACGAGGCCGACTTCGCCAAGGAGGCGGCGAAAAATTCCGACACGGCCGCCAAACGCTTCGTTGGCATGGATGGTGAAATCTCGACGCTGAAGACGCTGATTGCCTTGATGGGCGAGACGTTCAAGGGATTGGACGACACGCGTTTCCACATCAGCGAACTGCACCGCCGGCTCGAGGCAGCAAGCCGCGAACTGGTAATCGCCGACATTAACGCCGTTCGCAAAACGGCTCAAAAACTCTCAGAACTCGGCGGCAAGAACGCGGCGCTGCGTGATCTGCCGACGAAGCTCGGACCCTCGCTCGACAACATCGACATGGGCACCGCCGCACTGATCGATGTCGGCGCACGCTGGCAGGCGGCAAAGTCGGAAGCCGCGACCCTTGTCGCCGACGCGAGCGGCACGCTGGAGAGCTTCGTCAGCAGCGCCCAGGAAGCCGGAAAGCAGGATAGCCAGCGTTCGGCGACGGTCTCGATCGTGGCGATGGTCGCTGGAACGTTGCTGGCGATCATCGGCGGCCTGATGCTCGTCGAGACGCTGCGTGGGCCTTTGAGGCGCGTCACCGACACCATGACGCGGCTCGCCAATGGTGACCTGGAAGTGGCAATCGAAGGCCGCAATCGCGGCGACGAGATCGGCGATATGGTCCGTTCCGTCGCCGTCTTCCGCGACAATGCACTGGAGAATGTGCGGCTGGAACGCGAGGCGGAGGCCGCGCGCACACTCTCGGCCGAGGAACAGGCGCGCCGCTCCGAAGAACGTGCTCGCATCGAGGCCGAGCAGATGCAGGCGCTCAACGCCCTTTCCGATGTCCTTGCCCAGCTTGCCGCAGGCAACCTCGAAGAGGGCATGGCGGAAGACCTGCCGGCGGATTACGTCGTCATGGCGCGCACCTACAACAATGCCGTCGAAGCCCTGCGTGCGACCCTAACCGACGTCCGGCTCGTCACAGAAGAGATCACCGGCGGCACCGGCAATCTCTCGGCGTCTGCCGATGATCTTGCGCGCCGCACCGAACAGCAGGCGGCAGCGCTCGAGGAAAGCTCGCGGGCGCTCCGGCAGCTCACCGAAATCGTTCGCTCGACCGCCGAGAGCGCGCGGCAGACGACGGTCTCGGTCGACGAGACGAATTCCTATGCGCAGCATTCCGGCCAGGTCGTCGCCAAGGCGATCGATGCCATGGCGGAAATCAATCGTTCGTCGGAGAAGATTGGCACGATCATCGGGGTGATCGACGAGATCGCCTTCCAGACCAACCTTCTGGCGTTGAATGCCGGCGTCGAGGCGGCACGGGCGGGTGAGGCCGGCCGCGGTTTCGCTGTGGTGGCGCAGGAAGTGCGGGAACTGGCACAGCGCTGCGCCGGTGCCGCGCGCGAAATCAAGGGGCTGATCTCCGCAAGCTCCGCCCAGGTGCGCAGCGGCGTTTCGTTGGTGCAGGAGACCGGCGACGCACTGGCGGTCATCAATGATCACATCACCACCATCCACCAGCTCGTCAGCAACATCGAGGCCGCCGCGGCAGACCAGTATACCGGGCTCAGCGAAGTCAATGCGGCCGTTCACGAGGTCGAGCTGATCACGCAGCAGAACGCCGCGATGGTCGAGGAGAACACCGCCGAAATCCACGGTCTGCGTCGGCAGGTGGAAGTTCTCAACGAAAAGATCGAACGCTTCAAGACCGGAACCAGTGGCATCGGTGGCCAGGGCCGGGGCGCCTACAGATCGACCTACGCTGCTTAAATGTGACCTTGCACTCTCGCCGTAAGCCCTCTCTCTGTGGGGAGAGAGGACGCTCTCAGGGGGAGGCGGATATCGCTGCAACACTACTGCGTGTTTCCTTAAATCGTAGCCGATTTAAGGATAAAAACATGCAGCAATTCAAGGCGCTACAGCGTCCTTTGCGCGTCTGATAAGACGCGCGGCGCTGTAGGGGTACGGAGGTGGCCGCTTGTCCCTTCGCCCCGCTCGCGTGGAGAAGCTGCCTGAAGGCGGCTGAAGGGCAGTAGTACTCGGATGCCTGCGCGCCTGCTGGCGGCGGTTCTGGGTAAAGGGTCAGCCGCCGGTTACGCTCATGTGGCGGGCGACGGCCGGGCGGTTGTGGTCGCGGTCAATGATGAAATCGTGACCCTTCGGCTTGCGGCCGATCGCTTCGTCGATGACCTGCGAGAGATAGGCGTCGTCATCGGTGGCGCGCAGCGCCGCACGCAGATCGGCAGCGTCGTTCTGGCCGAGGCACATATAGAGCGTGCCGGTGCAGGTGAGGCGGACGCGGTTGCAGCTTTCGCAGAAGTTATGGGTCATCGGTGTGATGAGCCCGAGTCGGCCGCCGGTCTCCAGTACTTCGACATAGCGGGCAGGGCCGCCGGTACGATATGGGATATCTTTCAGCGTGAACTGCGTTTCGAGCCGTTCGCGCATCTCCGAGAGCGGCATGTAATGGTCGGTTCGGTCCTCATCCACCTCGCCCATCGGCATGGTTTCGATCAGCGTCAGGTCCATTCCGCGCCCATGCGCCCAGCGCATCAGGTCAGGAATCTCGGCGTCGTTGAAGCCCTTGAGTGCGACCGTGTTGATCTTGACCTTGAGGCCGGCTGCCTGCGCCGCGTCGATGCCCTCCAGCACCTTCGCCAGTTCGCCCCAACGGGTGATCTGGCGGAACTTGTCGTGATCGAGCGTATCGAGCGAGACGTTGATCCGGCGGACGCCGCAATCGGCGAGCTCGGCCGCGTACTTCGAGAGCTGCGAACCGTTGGTCGTCAGCGTCAGCTCATCCAGCCGACCGGCCTCGATCTCCTTGCCTAGCTCGCGTACGAGAAACATGATGCTCTTGCGCACCAGCGGTTCGCCGCCGGTGAGCCTAAGCTTCCGCACGCCCTTGGCGATGAAGGCGGAACAGAGCCGGTGAAGTTCTTCCAGCGTCAGCAGATCTTTCTTCGGCAGAAAGGTCATGTGCTCCGCCATGCAATAGGTGCAGCGGAAGTCGCAGCGATCAGTGACCGAGACACGCAGATAGGTGACGGCGCGGCCGAACGGGTCGATCATCGGCGCCGTTGTCTTGTCGAGCGGTCGTGCGTTGGTTTGATCTATGGCGGCCGTGTTCAAATCTTTTCTCCCTGCGCTTTCAATGTCGTGGCCAAAAAAGGTCGCGTCAAGGCGCATACTGTCGCAAACTGTCTCAAATAGCGGGAAAGGGCTACCCGGGAGCTTCTCCAAAGCGTCGCGGGTTCAGAACGAACGCGCTAAGGGCGCTCTAATACCTTGAATCTAGGCCATCTTTCCGCTCCTGGTGATTCCACTCGAAAGCGGGATGCTCTAGAGTTCAATTCTGCTTTACTGCGCGGATGGATTTAAGCGCGTCGCACTCAAATGGATTCATGCGAAGCGCTTTACCTCTTGTTTTTAGGCATGTCGTTGTCCCAAAACCGCTGCACACTCTTGGGCGACATGCATTCATACGGAGCAATGATGATGAGCGAATTCTGGCCAACCGAACTGCGCGTATCGAAGGATCGCCATCGGCTTGCCGTCACTTTCGACGACGGCGCTTCCTTCGATCTTTCGGCAGAAATGCTGCGCGTGCTTTCGCCTTCGGCCGAAGTGCAGGGGCACGGACCAGGTCAACGGGTGACCGTGCCGGGCAAGCGAAACGTCCAGATCATCTCGGTACAGCCAACGGGAAATTATGCCGTGCGGATCGGTTTCGACGATTTTCACGACACCGGCATCTTCACCTGGACCTATCTGCGCGAGCTCGGCGAGAAGGGCAAGGAGCTCTTCCAGGCGTATGAGCGGGAACTTGCCGAAAAGGGCATGTCGCGCGACAAGCCCGAGAAGCCCCGCTGATCACTGCATGTTTCCTTAAATCCTAGCGATTTATAAAAACATGCAGCAATCAGAGTGCTACAACGACCTTTGTGCGCCTGAAAAGACGCACGGTGCTATATTGGTCGTCACGGAAGGTCGCCGTCCTCCTTGAGCAGGATGGCGATGATCCGCTCCATCGACTGCGCGACCGTCATGCAGTCCTCGATCGGCGAGCCGCCGAGCGTTTTCTCGATCAGCGCCGTCTGGATGTCCATCGCTTCCTCGGTAAGTATTCGGCCGTCCGCCGTCAGCGAGAGCCGTAGCACCCGCTTGTCCCTTTCATCGCCTCGCCGGTCGATCAGGCCGCGCCTTTCGAGTTGCGGCAGCAGCATGCTCATATTGGAGCGGCCGACGAGCAGCTTGCGGGCGAGTTCCTGCTGCGTGATGCGGTCGAAGCGGTAGAGATTGACCAATATGTCGAGATGCGGAGGCTTGATGTCGAGATGCGCGAGCGCACGCGCCAACGTCTGCTGCATCAGTTGGCAGGCGCGGGCGGCGGCGATCCAGCTTCGAAAGCGCGGGTGATCCCAGGGAAAATGGTGATCTTCAGTCGTGGCTTGCTTTTTGTTCATCGTTGTACAATTATGTTCAATATTGAACATTTCAAGAGAGAATTTCACTATGGCATCCTTTGCGATCAAGGTCATCCGTCTCTCGCTGAAGGCCGTATCGGCGATCTCTCCCGAGGCGGCTGGCAAAATGGCTTTCCGAATCTTTTGTCGCACCCCGAGCCGCAAACCGAAAAACAGCAAGGAGGCTGCCTTGCTGAAGGCGGCAGTGCCGATCATGGCGCGTTCGCAGAAGGTGACGCTCTCCTTCGCCGGCGGCTGGGTCGTCGCGCGCCATTTCGAGCGTCGTGCGGGCAGCATCGGACCGCGCGTCCTGCTGGCCCACGGATGGGGCTCGCGCAGCAACTATCTCGCCGCCATGATCGACGGTCTGCTCGCGGCCGGCGCCGAGGTGGTTGCGCTCGACTGGCCGGGTCACGGCGCTTCGCCAGGCCGGTCGCTCACCATGCCGCAGGCGGTAAGGGCGATCGATGCCGCCTGGCGCCATTTCGAAGGTTTCGATGCCGGTATCGGTCACTCCTTCGGCGGCGCCAGCCTTGCTTGCGCGGCGGGAGCGGTGGTCTGCGATGTGCCGGCCCGTGTTCCGGCGAAGCTCGTGCTGATTGGCGCGCCGAGCGAGATGACATGGCTCTTCAGGGGCTTCGGCAAGGTGATGGGCCTTGCACCGGCGGTTCAGGCGGCCTTCGAGGGCATGGTCGAACGCCTCTCCGGTCGGCGCGTGGAGGGCTTCGACGCCGCCCGCATTCTCGGCGCGCTCAGGAAGCCTGTGCTGGTGATCCATGCCGAGGATGACAAGGAGGTCTCCGCCGATCACGCGCGTCGCTACAGCGCGGCCGGACCGAATGTCGAATTGCATTGGGCGAACGGCCTCGGCCACCGCCGCATCGTTTCCGCGCCTCAAGTCATCGACAGGATAACGGCGTTCCTCGGCGAAGGAAAAAACGGAGCCCAGCTAAGAAGAATCGCCTGATGCGTCATCAGGATGTCATGCTACCCCTCGAAACGTTCGCCCGCTGATTGCGCTCAAGCGCAGGTGAGTTGATGGTTATTGCCGGAGGATAGAATGATCATCAGGACGGTTGAGGACTTGAGGGAGCTTTATGGCGATACGGGCGAGGCATCGATCGTCAAGGTGACCAAGGCGCTGACCGCCGAATACCGGCGGATGATCGAGGCGTCGCCTTTTGCGGCGCTCGCGACCGTAGGACCGGAGGGGTTGGATTGTTCGCCGCGCGGCGACGATTGCTCCGTTGTGCGGATCGCCGACGACGAGACCGTGCTGATGCCGGATTGGCGCGGCAACAACCGCGTCGACTCCCTTGCCAATATCGTTCGCGATCCGCGCGTGGCCTTGATGTTTCTCGTTCCCGGCTCGAATACCGCGATGCGCATCAACGGCACGGCGGTCGTCAGCGTCGATCCGGCGTTGACCGGCTCGTTCGAGATGGACGGCAAGCATCCGCGCAGCGTCATCGTCGTCACGATCGGCGAGGTCTATTTCCAATGTGCCCGGGCGCTGATCCGTTCCCAGCTATGGAACCCCGCGCGCTTCGCGGATCCCGGATCCTTGCCGACCCCTGGCACGCTTCTCAAGGCTGCCAAGGCTGACTTTGACAAGGAAACGTATGATCGGGAATGGCCGGAGCGTGCCGCGAAGACGATGTGGTAGCGCGCGGACAAGGCGCAATCAGTTATGAACGATAACTTTGGTGCCGATGCTGACATTGGCATAGAGGTGCTCGACGTCCTCGTTTGCCATGCGGATGCAGCCTGACGACATGGCCTTACCGATCGAGGATGGCTGGTTCGTTCCGTGGATGCGGTAGATCGTCGAGCCGAGATAGATGGCGCGGGCGCCGAGCGGATTGTCGATGCCGCCCTTCATGCTCACGGGCAGGATCTTGCCTTTCTTCGCCTCGCGGGCGCGCATCTCTTCCGGCGGTACCCAGGTCGGCCATTCGGACTTGCGGCTGACCGCGTTGGTGCCGGTCCAGAGAAACCCCTCGCGACCGACGCTGATGGCATATTTCATCGCGATGCCGCGGCCGAGAACGTGATAGAGCCGCCGTTCCGAGTTGTCGACGACGATGGTGCCCGGGGCGGCGTCCTCCTGGAAGGCCACCAATTCGCGCGGGATGGGCGAATGATTGACATCGCGGCGAGCGCGGGTTTTCGCCTTTGGCTGCCCGCCTTCCGAGAGGACCTTGAGCCATCCCGTCTTTGCGGCATTACTGTCGAGCGAGGCGAAGGTGATTGTTCCGCCGCCTGCGGCATTTGCCGAGCAAGTTGCTCCGGCCAAGACCGCCGACGCGACGAAAGCTGCAAGTACGCTTTTCATTTTGATCTCCCCATCTGGTTGCGGGAAGCGCGTCTGGCCTCAACCGCGATCGCTTCCTGTTGCAACCTTTTCTAGAGATGACGCGATCGATGCGCTGTTTCCGCGGGAACGAGGTTCGTCCGGCGCGAGCAGCGTGCGAAGAGCGTTGTTTCGGAAAAGGGAGAAAGGGATGTGCTACCGCCGATAGATCAGCCAGTTGCGGCCGGAATCCTTGCGCATGCCATCTTCGAACAGGACTGTCCTGTTGCGGCCGGCATTCTTGGCGGAGTAAAGGGCGATGTCCGCTTTGTTGTAAAGGTCGAAAGGGTCATCGGCCGCCGTCGCCATGCAGACGCCGACGGAGAGGGTGATCGGGCCATAGTTGATCCCGGTCTTGGAATTCTTGAACGGCGTGCCCGCGAGCACGGTGCGGATCCTATCAGCCGCCTGAAGGCATTCCTCCTGGCTGCTTCCGCCCAGGATCACGGCAAACTCCTCGCCACCGGTGCGCGCAACGAAAGCGTCGCGCCTGAGGTTTGCGCGGATTACGTTGCTGACGGTGGCGAGAATCTTGTCGCCAACCGGATGGCCGAAACTGTCGTTGACCTTTTTGAAGTGGTCGATGTCGGCGACGAGCAGACCGGTGAAGTTGCGCAGGTGCTCGCTGTTATAGACGGCGGCGAGATTTTCGTCGAAAGCGCGGCGATTTCCGAGACGCGTGAGCGAATCGGTATTGGCGATGCGTTTGTATTCGTCGAGTTCCTGACGGATCACCTCCATCTCGAAGGATTTCTGAACGACGGACTGAACGCGCTCCTTGCCCTGGCTCATCGTGTCGGCGGTGGCTTCCGTCAGGATGTCGATCGCATGACGCAGAATATCGGCGCTTGCGGCGCTTTTGCTGGTCATCTTATGAAATGCCTCGTCGAGGACCCTGTTATAGTTATCGAGTGCATATTGCTCGTCCTTCAAAAGGCTGACGAGCTCGGTCAGCTTGGCCGCGAGAGTGTTATGCGCGCGTTCGATGCCGGTCGGGTAGTGAATGTGGCTGAAATATCGTGCGCCGATCGCGTCGAGTTCTTCCTGCGTCGCACGGCTGCCGAGCGCGGCAAGCTCCTTCGACAGTTGCGGGTTCGAGCCTAGATAGGCCTCGTAATACAGTTCGTAATTGCGCGGTATCGGCGCGACGCCCATCATCCGCATGGCGTGCGCGACCTGCGCGGCGACATCGGGCACGGGCGTCCTGTTCGAGGTTGCTGTTTGCATATGCAATCCTCCTTAAATTATTGACGTCTAATAGCTCACGATTTTTAGGGGGAAATGATTTGTGAAACGTTAACAATTGCTTGCGTGCGCACCGCGTAATTCGACCGCTTTGAAGGGGCCGCTTCAGCCTATGCATGCGGTGGCCGCGGCGCCTGCAAACGGACCGCGGCCACCGAATTCGATCAGGCAGGGCCTATCATTGTTTCCGGACGCACGACCGCGTCGAATTCCTCATTCGTCACGTAACCGCCGCCGACGGCTTCTTCACGCAACGTCGTGCCGTTCTTGTGCGCGGTTTTCGCGATCTTCGCCGCATTGTCGTAGCCGATCTTCGGCGCCAGCGCCGTCACGAGCATCAGCGAGCGGTCCAGGGCTGCTTTGATGTTGTCCTCGCGGGCTTCGATGCCGACGACGCAATTGTCGGTAAATGAAATGGCAGCGTCAGCAAGAAGCTGTACCGACTGCAGGAAGTTGTAGGCCATCAGCGGATTGTAGACGTTGAGTTCGAAATGGCCCTGGCTGCCGGCGAACGTCAGCGCCGCATGGTTGCCGAAGACCTGAACGCAGACCTGCGTCAGCGCTTCGCACTGGGTCGGATTGACCTTGCCGGGCATGATCGACGAGCCGGGCTCGTTTTCGGGCAGCGACAGTTCGCCAAGGCCCGAGCGCGGGCCGGAGCCGAGGAAGCGGATGTCGTTGGCGATCTTGAAGAGCGCGGCGGCGGTGGCATTGATCGCACCGTGGCTGAACACCATGGAGTCGTGCGCCGCCAGCGCTTCGAACTTGTTCGGGGCGGAGGTGAAGGCGATGCCGGTGATCGCAGCGATTTCCTCAGCGACCTTTTCCGCAAAGCCGACCGGGGCGTTGAGGCCGGTGCCGACGGCGGTCCCGCCCTGAGCGAGTTCGCAGAGGCCGGGCAGGGTCATCTCTATCCGCTTGATCGAGGAGGAAACCTGCGCCGCGTAGCCGGAAAATTCCTGGCCAAGCGTCAGCGGCGTCGCGTCCTGCGTATGCGTGCGGCCGATCTTGATGATGTGGTCGAAGGTCTTGACCTTCTCATCAAGCGCCTTGTGCAGGTGCTTGAGCGCCGGCAGCAGATCATGGATCACGCGTTCCGCGCAGGCGATGTGCATGGCCGTCGGATAGGTGTCGTTCGACGACTGGCTCATGTTGACGTGATCGTTCGGATGTACCGGCTTCTTGGACCCCATGACGCCGCCGAGCAGTTCGATTGCCCGGTTGGAAATGACTTCGTTGGCGTTCATGTTCGACTGCGTGCCGGAGCCCGTCTGCCAGACGACGAGCGGGAAGTGTTCGTTGAGCTTGCCGTCGATCACCTCCTGCGCCGCCTTGACGATGGCGTCGCCGACCTTTGGATCGAGGCGCTCGAGGGCCATGTTGGCGCGCGCAGCTGCCTGCTTGACGATGCCGAGCGCCCGGACGATTGCCAGTGGTTGTTTTTCCCAGCCGATCTTGAAATTCCCAAGCGAGCGCTGGGCCTGGGCACCCCAATAGCGGTCGCTCGCCACTTCAATGGGGCCGAACGTATCTGTTTCCGTGCGCGTCGATGTCATGGTGATACCTGCCTTCGTCATACGGTTCATGAAGCCGAGGCGAGAACCGGTCTCCGCCGGTCGGTTCCCCCGGTGCCGGGCATCTCTCTGCCCGGGTCACGGCAGCTTGTAAAGAGCCCATACGGGCCAGGGATATCGCTACAATCGTTTGAATTGCTGCGGGACATAAAGCATTGGCTCTCATGCGGCGGGCACGGCGCAGCGACGCCGTCCGATCGCTCAGGTTGTGGCCTTTCGGTCACATCCGGCATCTTCATTCCTCGGCGCGAAAAGTACCCCAGGAAACAAGAGGAGAGGACCGCTCGAGCGCAAAATGGATGCAAATCAAATTCTTGCTGCAGCCCGCGCGCCTTTCGATGGCTGATTTCGGAACAGTTTCTAACCGTTGGCGAGCGGTTTGGGGGAGGCGCGTTTCCTTTTCATTCACCAACCTTTTCTATAACGCTTCGAGCACGAGGGCGTGGCGAGGATCTGGCAGCGGCCGAATTCGGCAGCAACGCGATACGGGGACATTTACTCTTATGAAAATTATCAGATCGGCAGCGATTGTGGCGCTCATGGGTGGGTGCGCGATTGCAACCATGGATGTACGGCCGGCGTCGGCGATCACCCTGATGGACTTCATCCGCGGCGGCAAGAAGCGCACCTCGCGGGAACAGGTCCAGCCTTCGCAGCCTTTGCCGGGCGTCCAGACGATGATGCCGCAGCGGATTGACGAGGGCATGGCGAAGCCGCCACGCGTGACCGGACCACGCTATTACACCTACAAGGCGGAACCGCTGCGCCGCATCGCGACCGACCGCTTGCTGGATCCCGTGGTTACGGGTTCGGTGCAGAACGGCGCTCTTCCGCCCATGCTGCGCACGCCGCTTTCGGGTGCGCGCCAGTTTCTGCCGGAAATCGATGTGCGCGCCCAAGCCGATGTCGCAAAGGCCGTTGAGAACTACTACGGAGCGCGGATGGATTTCCTCTGGATCGAAGGCAGCGGCATAAAGGCCCGCGCCAAATCGGCGCTCGCTGTGCTTTCGGACGCCGCCAAGGTCGGGCTCGACCCGGTCGACTATGCCGTCGATGTTCCATCCGACACCTTCGATCACGGCGACATGATCGCTCGCCAGAAGGAATTGATGCGCTTCGAGATTGCGATGTCGGTAGCGGCGCTCACCTACGTTCAGGATACTGTTCGCGGCCGCATCGATCCGAACAAGATCTCCGGCTATCACGATTTCAAACGCAAGAGCGTCGATCTTTCCGGCTTCCTGGAGAAGATCGCCGGAAGCGGTAACGTTGCCGCGCTCATTGAAAGTCAAGATCCGAAAAGCCCGCAGTTTGCAGCGCTGAAGCAGGAGCTCGAACGCTTGCGCGCGCAAACCGATGCGGCCGCGCGCGTGGAAATCGCTTCGGGGACGCTGCTGAAGCCCGGCGAGAGCAACCCGGAACTCGCCAATGTCATCGCCGGCATCAAACTCAAGGCATCGGAAGCGCTGAAGACCGAACATGCGGTCGTACTCGCCAGCTACCAGGGGACGCCAGATTACACGCCGGAGCTGGTTTCGGTGGTGGAGGCCTTTCAGAAGGAGCGCGGCTTGAAAGCCGACGGCGTCGTGGGCCAAGCCTCGATCCGCGTGCTGACCGGGGGCGACAGCACCGCCGACAAGATCAACAAGGTCGAGATCGCGATGGAGCAAGCGCGCTGGCTACCGGACGGTCTCGGCAGCCGCTATGTGTTCATCAACCAGCCGGCTTTCACGGCATCCTATACCGATCAGGGCACGGAGCAGTTCTCCATGCGCGTGGTGGTCGGCTCGAAGGCAAACCAGACCTATTTCTTCCAGGATGAGATCCAGACGGTCGAGGTCAATCCCTATTGGGGCGTGCCGCAGTCGATCATCGTCAACGAAATGCTGCCGAAGCTGCGCCACGATCCCGGCTATCTCGACCGCATGGGATATCAGGTGGAAGTCGGCGGCCGTGCGGTCCCGTCGTCGGCGGTGAACTGGTACGGCTCGACGGCTTCCGTCGCTGTGCGCCAGCCGCCGAGCAGCGACAACGCGCTTGGCGAGCTCAAGATCCTCTTCCCGAACGCCCATGCGATCTACATGCACGACACGCCCTCGAAGAGCTTCTTCAAGCGTGACCAGCGGGCGCTGAGCCACGGCTGCGTGCGCCTTGCCGAGCCACGCCGAATGGCAGCGGCGGTTCTCGGCGTCAGCGTCGACAACGTCGGCAAGGAGATCGCCGGCGGGCGCAACAAGGCGTTGCAGGTGCCGCAGAAAGTGCCGGTCTATGTTTCCTATTTCACCGCATGGCCGAACAAGGACGGCAGCGTCGAATATTTCAACGATGTCTACGAGCGCGACATGTACATGCAGCGCGCATTCGAAGCGACGCGCAGCGCTCGGCGTGCGGAAGGATAAGAAAGAAGAGGGCCGCGAAAGCGGCCCGCGTCATTTCGTCTTGCGGCCGAGAACCGTCTCGACCAGGTGCGGTGTCAGCTCATCGAAATGCTGGATGATCCGATCGGGCGAAAGACTCTCGATCGGCACGTCGGAATAGCCGAATGGCACTGCGATCGACGGAACGGAGGCATTGCGCGCGACTAGGATGTCATTGAGGCTGTCTCCGACCATTACTGAGCGCCCGGCGCTGCCACCGGCTGTGGCAACGGTCGAGAGCAGATGTTCGGCATGCGGCTTTCTGACGGCGAAAGTGTCGCCGCCAGAGACGGCGGCAAAACGGCCGAGAAGGCCCAGCCGCTCGAGAAGGCGCATCGCCAGCATTTCCGGCTTGTTGGTACAGACAGCGAGTTTCAGGCCGGCATCTTGCAGCCGGTCAAGCGCTGCGACGAGTCCCGGGTAGGGCATGGAACCGCCGGGCATCGAGCCGTGGTAGAAATCCACGAACTCCTTCATTTGCCACGCCAGTTGCTCCTCGCTGATCGTCTTGCCGCGCAGCGCGAATGTTCGCTCGATCATGGCGCGCGCGCCGTGCCCGACCAGATGCGTGAGATCGCCATAGGTAACCGGTTCGACACCTGCCTGAACGACCGCGTGGTTGAGGCTGGCAACGAGATCGGGCGCGGTATCGACGAGCGTACCGTCGAGATCAAAGACGACAAGGGGCGAAGACACTTGGAACCTCGTGTTTGGCGAAAAACCTTACCTGTTCGGGTAGGCGAAGTTAGCGAATAAAGCAATGGCGACCGATGCGCGCAGCGGTTGGCGGGAAACGGGGAGGGATCTCGTATTTTGGCTTTCGTTTGCCGCGACGGGCGTGTAAGTGTCTCAGCGGAATTGGACGGGAGCTCGCGGATGGCCGAGCTGCCGTTTGAAGGGATTAGAGGGAGCGAGTGGCGCATGGACGCCCGCCAAATGAAGATCAAGGCCGCTCAAGCGGCGCTGGAATATGTCGAAGACGGCATGCGGCTCGGGATCGGCACCGGGTCGACCGCTGAAGAATTTGTCCGACTGCTTGCCGAAAAAGTCGCCTCCGGGTTCCAGATCCACGGCGTCCCGACATCCGAGCGTACAGCACGGCTTTGCCTCGAACTGGGCGTACCGTTGAAGTCGCTCGATGAATTGCCCGAGCTGGATCTGACGATCGATGGCGCCGATGAAGTCGACGGAAGGCTGCGCCTGATCAAGGGCGGCGGCGGCGCATTGCTGCGCGAGAAAATCGTCGCGAGCGCCTCCGCGCGGATGATCGTCATTGCCGACGAATCGAAGGTCGTCGACGTGCTCGGCGCCTTCAAGCTTCCGATAGAAGTGAATCCCTTCGGTCAGGTTGCAACCCGGCTGGCGATCGAGAAAGCGGCTTCCCGCCTGGGTTTGACGGGCGATATCGGCGTGCGTGCCTCGGGCGACGGGCCCTTCATGACGGACGGCGGACACCTCATTCTCGATGCATCTTTTGGCCGTATTCCTGATGCAGATGCGCTCGCGGGAGAGCTGAACGCCATTCCCGGCGTGGTCGAGCACGGGCTTTTCATCGGGTTGGCTTCATTGGCGATCATTGCCGGTCCGGAGGCAGCGCGTACCTTGAAGGCGTCCTGAGCCGGCGCTTGTCGGTCGACGGAATGCCACGCGCAGAAAACAAGTTTCCGCACATGCATGCCTGGCGGCGGCGATCGGCCGGGCGGCAAGTGCCAACAATAGGAGCATGGATAAAAATGAACAGACTCACAGGTCTCGCCCGCACATTCGCAGCCGCTGCGGTTCTCTTTTCGGTTTCGATCCCGGCGGTTCAGGCACAGGACGTGGCGGAAGATCAGGTCAAGGCGGCACGCGCGACCATTGCAGCGCTTGGAGTGACCAACAGTTTCGACAACATTTTACCGAGTCTCGCCGAGCGTCTGAAGAACACGCTGATCCAGGCCTCGCCGAACCATCAGGAGCTGATCACCGCCACGGTGGACGAGAAGGCGCTTAGCCTTGCGGCGCGGCGCTCGGATCTCGAGCGCGAGGCGGCGACGATCTACGCGAAGACCTTCACGATCGAAGAACTGAACGCGATCACCGAGTTCTACAATTCGCCGGCCGGCAAGAAGCTGTTGAACGACGGTCCGATCGCCTCCCGCGAGCTTTTGAAGGCGGCTGACATCTGGGCGGCCGGCGTTTCGCGCGACCTCACGAACGATGCCACCAAGTCGCTTGACGCCACGCTCGGCGGCGCTCCTGCGGCTGATGCCGGCACTCAGGCACCGGCACAACAGTAAGGGCGGCGGATCGGTGACCGGTCCGTCCGAGAGCCCGGAGCGATCCGGGCTTTTCTTTTTGTGCATCACAATCCTATATCAGTGGCGAATGGCGACTGCCGTTCGGCTTTCATCGTCAGCCTGACGTTCCTTGGCCGACGGCATTCGTCCGACATCCAGCTTCGTTCAGGAGTTCCCCATGCCCGCTTTCGACTATGACCTCTTCGTGATCGGTGGCGGTTCGGGCGGTGTCAGGAGCGGGCGGCTTGCCGCGGCCCTAGGCAAGAAGGTGGCGATCGCGGAGGAGTTTCGCTATGGCGGCACCTGCGTCATCCGCGGCTGCGTTCCGAAGAAACTCTATGTCTATGCGTCGCAATTTTCGGAGCATTTCGAGGATGCGGTCGGCTTCGGCTGGAGCGTTGGCGAAAGCCGTTTCGACTGGGCGAAGCTCGTCGCAGCCAAGGAACAGGAGATCACCCGGCTCGAAGGCCTCTACCGCAAGGGACTTGCCAACGCCGGAGCCGAAATTCTCGACACGCGCGCCGAACTGGTGGATCCCAACACCGTCCGGCTGTTAAAGAGTGGCAGGACGGTTACGGCGGAGCGCATCGTGATTGCGGTCGGTGGCCATCCGAGCCCGCACGACGCGCTGCCCGGGCACGAGCTTTGCATCAGCTCCAATGAAGCCTTCGACCTAGCGGAATTGCCGAAGTCGATCCTGATTGCCGGCGGCGGGTACATCGCCGTCGAGTTCGCCAACATCTTCCATGGACTTGGGGTGCAAACGACGCTGATCTATCGAGGCAAGGAAATTCTCTCGCGCTTCGACCAGGATCTAAGGCGCGGCCTGCATGCGGCAATGGAGGAAAAGGGCATCCGCATCATCTGCGAGGACATCATCCAGTCGGTGTCGGCTGGCGGGGCCGGCCATCGCATAGCCAAGACAATGAAGCATGGCGAGATCGTCGTCGATCAGGTGATGCTCGCGCTCGGTCGCGTACCGAATACCAATGGCCTGGGGCTCGAAAGCGCCGGGGTCAAGACCAACGAACGCGGCGCGATCATTGTCGACGCCTTCTCGCGCACGAGCGCGCCCGGCATCTATGCGCTTGGCGATGTCACCGACCGCGTGCAATTGACGCCGGTGGCGATCCATGAGGCGATGTGCTTCATCGAGACCGAATACAAGAACAATCCGACCTCACCGGACCACGACCTGATCGCGACCGCTGTGTTTTCGCAGCCGGAGATCGGCACGGTCGGGATGTCGGAAGAGGAGGCGGCCCGGCAATTCGAAGAGCTGGAAGTCTATCGCGCCGAGTTCCGGCCGATGAAGGCGACTCTTTCCGGACGCAAGGAAAGAATGATCATGAAGCTTCTGGTCAATGCCGCCGATCGCAAGGTGGTAGGCGCGCATATACTCGGCCATGATGCCGGGGAGATGGCGCAGTTGCTCGGAATTTCGCTCAAGGCCGGCTGCACCAAGGATGACTTCGACCGGACTATGGCGGTGCACCCGACAGCGGCGGAGGAACTGGTGACCATGTACCAGCCGTCTTATCGCGTCCGAAAGGGCGAAAAGATCGCTTAAACCTGCTTGCTCGACGGAAACGCGAGGGGCGATGTTTTCTGGTAGAATGGCTTTGCAAGCCCCCTGTTAACGTTTATAAGCCCGCAACCGCGAAGTTCTCGGCTCAGGCGGGGCTCAGGGCGGGCGCGACGACCTTGATCCGCGCCAAACTGGCGGCGCGGAGGCATGGAAATCCGAATACCGGGCGGTTGGAGCCGCAGACGATGCGCGCGGGCATACCCGCGTCAGACAACAGGTGATGGAAATGGCACAGACTTGGACTCCGAATAGCTGGCGGCAAAAACCCATTCAGCAGGTGCCGGACTATCCGGACCACGCAGTGCTCGAGGCAGTGGAAGCACGCCTTGCGAAATATCCGCCGCTCGTCTTTGCCGGCGAGGCGCGGCGTCTGAAGAGTGCTCTTGCCAATGTCGCCGAAGGCCGCGGCTTCCTGCTGCAGGGCGGCGACTGCGCCGAAAGTTTCGCCGAGCACGGCGCCGACACGATCCGTGACTTCTTCCGGGCCTTCCTGCAAATGGCCGTTGTCCTGACCTTTGGGGCGCAGCAGCCGGTCGTCAAGGTTGGTCGCATCGCCGGCCAGTTCGCCAAGCCCCGCTCCTCGGGCGTCGAGAAACAGGGTGACGTTACGTTGCCCAGCTACCGCGGCGATATCATCAATGGCATCGAATTCACGGAAGAGGCGCGCGTGCCCAATCCGGAGCGGCAGATCATGGCCTACCGCCAATCCGCCGCGACACTCAATCTCCTGCGCGCCTTCGCGATGGGTGGTTACGCCAATCTCGAGAACGTGCATCAGTGGATGCTCGGCTTCGTCAAGGACAGCCCGCAGGCGGAACGCTACCGCAAGCTTGCCGACCGGATCTCAGAGACGATGGATTTCATGAAGGCGATCGGCATCACCTCGGAAAACCATCCGAGCCTGCGCGAGACCGATTTCTTCACCAGCCATGAGGCGCTGCTGCTCGGTTACGAGCAGGCGCTGACCCGCGTCGACTCGACCTCGGGCGACTGGTACGCGACCTCCGGGCACATGATCTGGATCGGCGACCGCACGCGCCAGCCGGACCATGCGCATATCGAATATTGCCGCGGCATCAAGAATCCTCTCGGCCTGAAATGCGGTCCGTCGCTGACGGCCGATGGTCTCCTGGAGCTGATCGACCTGCTCAACCCCGCCAACGAAGCAGGCCGCCTGACGCTGATCTGCCGTTTCGGCCACGACAGGGTTGCCGAGCACCTGCCACGGCTGATCCGTGCCGTCGAGCGCGAAGGCAAGAAGGTCGTGTGGTCGTGCGATCCGATGCACGGCAACACCATCACGCTCAACAACTACAAGACCCGGCCTTTCGAGCGGATTCTGTCGGAGGTCGAAAGCTTCTTCCAGATCCACCGCGCCGAAGGCACGCACCCGGGCGGCATCCACATCGAGATGACCGGCAACGACGTGACCGAATGCACCGGTGGCGCCCGCGCGCTTTCCGGCGACGATCTCGCCGACCGCTATCACACCCATTGCGATCCACGCCTCAATGCCGACCAAGCCCTGGAACTTGCCTTCCTGCTTGCCGAACGCATGAAGGGCGGCCGCGATGAAAAGAAAATGGTCGTGAACGGCTGACGCGTTGAGAGACGGCGTGATCTACTGAATGTTTCAAAGTGCTGCAGCGATGTTTGTGCGTCTGAACAGACGCATGGCGCTGTAGTTTCAAAATTTCTGTATCTCCGCCGTATCTTCTGAATTTGACAGAGCCGGGGCAGCCGCTAAAGCTGGCCCGGCTTTTCATTTGGGGAGAGAGCATGTCGGAAATTCATGAAGGCGGCTGCCTTTGCGGCGCTGTTCGTTTCAGAGCGCGCGGAAAACTCAGGGAACTGATCTTCTGCCATTGTTCGCAATGCCGGAAGCAGACCGGGCTCTACTATGCAGCAACGAATGTGCTGAACAGCGAGATGGATGTTGAGGGGGGCGACAACATCACCTGGTATCGTTCCAGCAGCGAGGCACAACGCGGGTTTTGCCGGCATTGCGGGTCGGCGCTGTTCTGGAAAGCGGATGGTCTCGACTACACCTCGATCCTGGCCGGGACATTCGATGCGTCGACCAAGCTCGAGCCCGGCTATCATATTTTCTGCGCGGACAAGGGCGATTATTATGAAATCGGCGACGACCTGCCGCGCTTCGCCAAAGTGCGTAGCTAACGCCTATTCGCTTCACTGATGCAGTACCGCGGCGCGGTTGAAGGCGCTCGCCAATGCTTCGAACTTGACCGCCTGCCAGAAGGCGTATTCCTCGATCAGCCGGGCGCTCAGCCAGAACCGGCCGCGCGTACGGTCATCTGCCCTGCCGAGAAAGCCTGCTGCTTCAGCGCGAGCGAACAGGCGGCGAACATGCGTGTTCGATATGAGGTAATGCTCCGCAAAGCTTGCTAGATTCACGTTGATCCAGACCTTGCCGTCGACGGGCGTGAGGCTCGTCGGGCGTGCCATGAGGTCGTCGAGGAGCACGCCGCCGGACTCGGACCAGACGAAGATCGCAACGCCTTCGGGCGGTCGCGTCCATTTTGCGTCGGAGAGGAGACGTCGGGCGGCGAGCGGTTGGGCGCGCTCGAAGATCGTCCCGTCGGCCTCGACACGTTTCACCCTCGTTCCGCCGTCCAAAAGATCCAGCGTGCTCATCTGGGCAGTGAACCAGAGTTGCATGGCCCGCTCGCTGAGCTCCGTCGGCTCGAGCGGTCGCGTTCTCTTCGTCCGTCTCCCGTCGGCGGTACGAAGCAGCTTGTAGGCGACGAGTTCCGCGAGGAAAGCTGCTGTGGTATTGCGGCTGGCGCCGCCAGTATCGCGCATGAATTTCAGCAACCGCGCGGCCGTGATGCCGGACTCGGGATTGGTGCGGTCCCGCTCCAGGTGCAGGGCGTAGGCGGCCTGTGTGAGCATCCACTTCTGGTGGGAGGCGACCATGCGCGCGACGCGCGGAAAGAGATCGTTCACCGAAATCAGTGTGCGGGCGCCCGCCTGCAAGACTTCAAGGAATTCGGGATTTTGCAGAAGCGCATCCGCCCCGAAGCCGGGCGGACCTTTCTCGCCGACGTCTTCCTTCTCCGCAACCCGCTGCATTTGTTGCGCGTGCCCCCACCTTTACGCACCGGAAGCTGCGATCGCCCCTTGTTCCGATGCAGTGCAACCCCGCTACGGTTGCTTCCAACTTTCCTATGTTATCCTCAACGTGCAAGCCCATTGTTTTGTTTCAAGCTAAATTCCAGGCCCGGCTCGACCTGAGCGTGCGTGCCTTTGTCATTGTACAAGCACCGGTTGCTGACATTTGACGCCGGTGACGCGGACATCGGCCTCGCCGACACGGACGCCAACCAGTAGCAGCAGGTTATAGAGCAGCTGATCGACAGGGGCGGTGGCGGCGCCGAGCGTTTGTGCAAGGGCTTGCGTCAGCAATGTCGGAGCTCCGAGTGATAACAGATCACCCACATTGATTCGCGCGTCAAGATTGCCCAGCAGGGTCTTCGTCGTCGAGGAAAGAATGTCCTTGGTCGAAACGCTCTTTATTGTGTGCGATGCAACCTCGTTCGGGCTGAACGTCAGGCGGGAGGCCTGCAAGTTTTTGGCTTCGACATGGGCGATGGCGTCGATCTTGATCGGACCGTCAAGAATGCGGGCTCGCGTCACCCGCGCATCGGACGAGAAGCTCGCGAGAACCGTCGGGTCGACATCGCCGAGCGCGATTTCCGCTATGCCTGGCACCGCGTCGACAACAACGGCAGCGTTCTCCGGGGTCCCGCCATAACAGCGGATGTCGGACAGTTTCGCTTCGGCATGCGCAAGCTCCACATAGACCGGCAGGCGGATGCGGGTTCCCGCGAGAGCCGCGAGGCCATCGACCGTTACCTCGACTGCCAGGCGGGTCTGAGCGGTGCGCACCGCGGAGCCGGGCGTGCCAAGGCGATGGCTGGGCGTCGCGACTGGCGGTTCCCCGATTGCGAGCCGGACCTTCGCCGATGCGATGCCCGGCAGACCGGCAATGGCGTCGAGCGCAATCTGGTGATCGCCGTTGGCAATTGCCGCGGCGGCCGAGACGATCTGTAATGCGTTCACTTTCATCGCCCAATCCGAACCGGCATCGACGCTCAGGCTCTTTTTTGGATCGATGTTGAGTATCTGCGCCAACGTGAAAGTCTGCTTATTGCCGGCGGTGGCAAGCTCGATGCTCTTGAGTGCAGAAGTCACGGTGCCGGAAAGCCCTGGAACGAGGCGCAGTGACCCGAGCAATTGCGGCATCGTCAAATCGGCTGTCAGCACGTCTTCGTAGGACGCCGTCGTCAGGCTAAGACGGGTTGCGAGGATCTTGAGAAATGGCTGGATATCGATATCGGCGTCAATCAACGCCTCGTAGTCCATGACCTTGAGTGAAATGGTCGTTCCGAGCATCTGGCCGAGAACGGCGTTCAGCAGGCCGCCATTAAGGCTGGCGAGGCGGGACCCGACGGAAAACGCCGCCACCTTTGAACTCGCCGCCGTTCCGACGACGCTCAGGTCCGGCGGGTCGCTGAACATGGCTGCGAGATAAAGAATGCCCTTTTTCTCGAGCGTGACCTGCACCGCGTCGGCGGGCACGGCATCCTTGATGAAGCGCTGCCCCGCATCGATCGCAGGGTCGGGGGCATAGCGCCCGCGGGCGATCGTGGCCACGCCCTTGGCGGCCGTTTCGACCTCGTTCGGCAACACCTTGCCGTCGGGGGTCATCAGGCCGGCAGAGGTCGATACGGCAAAGGCCATCCCATTGCTCTTGAAGTGACCCAAAACCGCCTGTTCGGCCGAGCCGACATTGGCGGCCGCCGCGATTGCCGCGAGGTCGGCTACGGACTGCAACTCACGCTTTTGAAGCGTGAGATAGCCGTAATCGATACCGAGCCCCATCGACGTGATCAGGAGCGGCATGACGAGGGCCGCCGAGATGCCGATGTTGCCGCTCCGGGACTTGAGGTATTGCCGCATCGTGGTGTCGGGCATGTTAGATCCCTCCCACGCGTATGGTCGCGTAGCGCTCGATCTGCTCGCCCGGCAATGCGAAGGTGAAGAGCTTCCAAATGGGGAGATCGCTGGCGTCGTAGGTGATGGTGACGGTAAACTGGTTCGCGTTGTTGGCGTCGTCGCGGACGCTGACATTCATCCGCGAGGACCGGATGAAAGTCTGGTTCATCGTCGTGCGACGGATGTAGTCGGTTGCAAGTCGCTCCCGTTCTTCTTCCGAAAGGCCCGCTATCGCCGTGCGCGCGGCATCGGCGGCGATCTGCTGGATGGAGTGGGCGGCGCTGAGATAGATGCCATAGGCGACCAGGGTCAGCACGCACATGAAAAAGAGCGGGGCAATAACGGCGAATTCGATGGCGGCTGCACCCTTGCGGCTGCCAAGTAGGCGCTTCAGAACAGGCATGGCAGGATCTCCGAGTATCTTAAATCTGCAATAGCTTGCAATATCCCTGCACCTATAAGGTGCGACCTAAATCGTTAATTTTCTCATACTATTTCAACTTATTGTAATGGCTTGAGTTTTCTGCATTTTAGTAAATATGTACTCGCCTTTTAATTGATCTCGGTGCGGGCTTTGCCACATTTGGGCCAACGCCGCGCATTGCGCAGCATGGTCGAAAAAGGGCGCGGCCACGGGATGCCAGTAGCAGCAGGAAGCGGAAGGGCGGACGGAAACGCGCCCGGTTTCAATCACGATCGGCAGGTCGCTGGTGTTGCGTCAACTGGCGATTGAGGCTTGCAAGATCGGAACGCAGCTCGGCGATTTCGCGCAGCAGAACATCGTCGATCTTGTGGTGAAGCGCGATCAATTCGACTTCGGATTTCAGGTTGACTTCGTAGTCTTTCGAGGCGGCGAAGCGATCGCGTTCGGCTTGCCGGTTCTGCGACATCATGATGATCGGCGCTTGTAGCGCGGCGAGCATCGACAGCACGAGATTGAGAAAAATATAGGGGTAGGGATCGAAGGCGTGTCGTACGAAGAGGATCGAATTTATGGCGACCCAGCCCGCGAGAAAGGCGCCGAAGCTGACGATGAAGCCCCAGGAGCCGCCGATACGGGCGATACTGTCGGCAAGGCGCGCTCCGAAGGAAGACGGGTGACAAATTCCGCGTTCGTATCCGTCGCGACGGTGCGCCGTTCTTTTGCATGCCTGAGGATGCGGCGCTCGATTTCGGTCAATTCGCTGATCGGTTTGCCTAGAACCCGAGAAATGTCGTTGAGATGCGGCATGCCTACCTCCGAAGCGTGATTCGGAAGCATCTTTAATTCAAAGTGTTGCCCTTGTGCGGCTGAACGGACGCTACGAGCCCGTTTGGAACAGCTCGGCATGGGATTTGAAGAAGCGGTCGGTGCTGTAACGCTTGCCGAACATCATGTCGTGCTGCAGGAAACGGTAATCGCGGAGCGATGCCGGTATCTTCGGCTGCCGCGACCATTCCGCGACGGCCTTGCCGTTCTTGCGGATCAGCATGTAGCGGTCGAGGACGCGGAAGTGATCGTGCACCTTGCCGAGAAACCCAGTGTAGTAAGGGTGCTCGTAGCCGGCGTGTTTCAAGATCTGATGGGAAAGGAAAGCCGGACTGATGGTGCCGATATTCTTCTTCGGGCCGGTCTTATTCGACCAGACGACGAGCGGCGTTTCGTGCTGCGCCTTCATCTGATCCTTCGGCCCCTTGCGCTCGGCGGTTATGTCCTTCATGTATCCGGTACTCGTGTAGACCGTGTTGAGGGGCGGCAGATGGTCACCGAAGAGGACGATGATCGTCTCGCGGTCCCGCTGCTTCGCCCAGTCCATCAGCATCTTCAGGCTGTCGTCCGCTTCCTTGATGCCTTGCGCATAAGTGGCGAGCACCTGCCGGTCACCTTCGGGCAGATTGCCCTCGACCTTGATAGTATTCTTCGCGTAGCGGTTAGGCTCGTAGGGGCCGTGGCCCTGCAGCGTCACGGCGAAGAAGAAGAACGGGTCGTTCAAGGCGTCCGCCTGGCGAATGATCTCCTTCGTCAGCGATTCATCCGAGGCGAAGATCCCGCGCTTCTGCATCGCCGGCATATTCTCTTCCGACTTGAACATGTCGAAGCCGAAGGCCTTGTAAACGGCAGTGCGATTCCAGAACCAGCCCTGAAAAGGGTGGATGGCGCGAGAGACGTAACCTTCACCGCGGAAGAACGTCGCGAGCGAAGGGATCGGATTGCGGATATACTGCTGGTAGGGAATGCTCCCGTAGGGGAGGAACGCGTTCGAAAAGCCGGTCAGAGCCTCGAACTCGACATTGGCCGTCATGCCGCCGAACTCCGGCGAGAAGACGTTGCCAGCCTGCATTTCTCGGACCGTCGGCATCGGGTCAGGCGTCAGCTTCACATTCGGAAGGCGGGTCGGATCCCAGAAGGATTCGCTCATCAGCACGATCACATCCGGTTTGCCGCGATGGCTCGTTCCGGCGGGCAGGGGCTTCACCGGGATGCGGTCGATCGCATCCGCCATATAACCGGCCGGAGCGCTGACATTTGCCATCGGAAGATTGATCGCGAAGGCGAGCGCGAACCCATTGTGACGGTAGTTCTCTGTCTGATCCCACATGATGGGGACGACCCGCAGCCGGTCGCGGATCCAAGAGAATTGGTTGTAGTCCATGATGTTCCAGAAGGCGACGAGCAGCGGCAGAGCGAAGGCAATGCGAGCGAGACGTTCCTTGCGCGTCAGCTTGGGAAAGTTCTGCCAGGCGTAGCGCAGCAGAAGGCCCCCGGTTACGACCGTGGCAATCAGTCCGACCACGACGCCGACAGCGGTCCAGGGCCGATCCTTCACGAGAACCGGCATCAGTTCCATGATTTGCCGGCCGAAAAGGAAATCGGTCGGATAAAGCGGATCGGACAGGAAGACCTGTTTCTGCTGGCAGATGAAGGCCGGCACAATGGCAAGCGGCGCGACGAGGAGTGCAGCCTTGTGCTCACGACCGAAGGCCGCATCAAGTGCAAGCATAACGAGAAAAAAGGCCGCAATGGTCGTCCAGGCCGGGCGCATCGGGTCCATAAAATAGGCGGCGGTGTCCGAAAAAGACTGGCGTACGATGAATTCGACTGTGAAGACAAGCGCTGCCGCCATGAAAAGCGAGAACAGCGCGCTGCGTGTACCTGCCAGCGTCTTTGCGTGCCTCGCGGAAAAGCCAAGCCTATCGACATAGACCTGAGAACGTTTCGCGGCGGCGGAATCGATACTGGCCAACAGGTTCTCCAATTTCATAAATCTGTCGTTCAACTGTCATACGACTGTCATCTTGAACAGGGGATGAATGGCGAAACGTGGCCGCCAATCCCAATGTTCCATGCGCTGTCAAAGGACCGCCGCGAAGCGGCGTAAGAGCCGGGAAACGCATAATTTTTTGGGATTTTTAGCGCCGATAACGATTGGGTGTGGGTTTTTGGTGGCAGGATGCGCTAAGAACATGGCTTACGCCGAACGCATTCGTTGAGAAAATACTGACAGGCACGCTCATGACCGCACAGATAGCCGCTCCTTCAACGCTACGGATCGCCGTCGCACAGCTAAATCCAACAGTCGGCGACATCGCCGGCAACCTGGCAAAGGCGCGCGAGGCGCGGGCCGACGCAGCGCGCCAGGGCGCCGATCTGCTACTGTTCACCGAACTTTTCATTTCTGGCTACCCGCCTGAGGATCTCGTTCTGAAGCCGGCCTTTCTGAAGGCCTGCCTCCAGGCGGTCGAGAAGCTCGCGGCGGAGACGGAGGACGGCGGGCCCGGTGTCGTCATCGGGTTCCCGCGGCGTGCCGGCTCTCTCCGTCACAATTCGGTGGCGGTGCTGGACGCCGGCAAGATCATCGCGATCCGCGACAAGGTCGACCTGCCGAACTACGGCGAATTCGACGAGAAGCGTGTGTTCGACACCGGCGAAATGCCGGGTCCGGTCAACTTCCGCGGCGTGCGCATCGGCATTCCGATCTGCGAGGACATCTGGGGCGATCTCGGCGTTTGCGAGACGCTGAAGGAGAGCGGCGCCGAGATCCTGCTCTCTCCGAATGGCTCGCCTTATTACCGCGGCAAGGTCGACGTCCGCCACCAGGTGGTCCTGAAGCAGGTGATCGAAACCGGCCTGCCGCTGATTTACGCCAACCAGCTCGGCGGCCAGGACGAACTGGTCTTCGACGGGGCAAGCTTCGCCTTTAATGCCGACCGGTCGCTTGCCTTCCAGATGAGCCAGTTCGAGGAGGCAGTTTCGATCTGTGAGTGGAGGAGAGGCGAGGACGGCTGGGCCTCGTCCAACGGGCTGCAGTCGCGCTTGCCGGAAAGCGAGGAGGCGGACTATCGCGCCTGCATGCTTGGCTTCCGGGACTACGTCAACAAGAATGGCTTTAAGAACGTCGTGCTCGGCCTTTCGGGCGGCATCGATTCGGCGATGTGCGCGGCGCTGGCGGTGGACGCGCTCGGGGAAGAGCGTGTGCACACCATCATGCTGCCTTATCGCTATACGTCGCAAGAGTCGCTGAAGGATGCCAAGACCTGCGCCGAGGCGCTCGGCTGCCGCTACGACATCATTGCAATCGAGGAGCCGGTCGAAGGATTCCTCGATGCGCTCTCCGATGCGTTCGAGGGAACGGAGCCCGGGATCACCGAAGAGAACCTCCAGAGCCGCACGCGCGGGACGATCTTGATGGCGATCTCCAACAAGTTCGGCTCGATGGTGGTGACGACCGGTAACAAGTCGGAGATGTCGGTAGGCTACGCCACCCTTTATGGCGACATGAACGGCGGCTTTAATCCGATCAAGGACCTCTACAAGATGCAGGTCTATGCTCTGGCACGCTGGCGCAACGACACCATGCCGCAGGGCGCACTCGGCCCCTACGGCGAAGTCATCCCGCAGAATATCATCGACAAGGCGCCGTCTGCCGAGCTGCGGCCCAATCAGACCGACCAGGACTCGCTGCCGCCCTATCCGGTGCTCGACGACATTCTCGAATGCCTGGTCGAGAGGGAAATGAGCACCGAGGAAATCGTCGCCCGCGGCCATGACGTGGCGACCGTGCATCGCATCGAACATCTCCTTTACATCGCCGAATACAAGCGCCGACAGTCGGCGCCGGGCGTGAAGATCACCAAGAAGAACTTCGGCCGCGATCGACGCTATCCGATCACCAACCGCTTTCGCGACAGGGGCTAACCATGCGCAGTTCGGTGGAGATCTTCGACATCGACACCGGCGAGACGCGCGTCGTCTGGCAGACGGAGCGGCTCGTGGAGGCACCGAACTGGTCGCGTGACGGAACGTTCCTGATCATCAACGGCGAGGGCCGCCTTTACCGCCTTCCGATCGACGGCTCCGCTCCGCTGGAAATCGACACCGGTTTTGCCGGTCAATGCAACAACGACCACGGCATTTCCCCGGACGGGCGGACGCTCGTCATCAGCGACAAGACCGAATTCGGCAAGTCGGCGATCTACCTCCTGCCGATCGAGGGCGGTGCGCCGCGTCTTGTGACGCCGAACCTGCCGTCCTACTGGCACGGCTGGTCGCCGGACGGCGGCAGCCTGGCCTATTGCGGGATCCGCGATCAGGTTTTCGACATTTACACGATCTCGGTCGATGGCGGCGAGGAGCGTCGCCTAACCCATGGCGAAGGTCGCAACGACGGGCCGGACTGGGCGCCAGATGGGCAATGGATCTATTTCAACTGCAGCCGCACCGGCCGCATGCAGATCTGGCGGGTCAGGCCTGACGGCAGCGATGTCCAGCGGATCACCGACAGCCCTTATGGCGACTGGTTTCCCCACCCGTCTCCAGACGGCAGGCATCTGCTCGTGCTTTCCTATGACGGCGATGTTTTCGACCATCCCCGCGATCTCGACGTGCGGCTCCGTCTGATGAACCCGGAGGGTGGCGATGCGCGCGTTCTGCTCGAGCTTTTCGGCGGCCAGGGAACGATGAACGTTCCAAACTGGGCGCCATCTGGACGAGCCTTTGCTTTCGTACGCTATTACCCGGAGCAATAAACACCGGCCCGTCGGCAGCAGACCAATATGGCTAATCCGGTCGACGGTGGCGTCAGATGCGCGGCAGATTGTAAGGAGTGATCACTTCGACGGCGGAAAGATGTCGGCCTGTGGGGGCCGCCAGTGCGCCACGACGTTCCATGATGGCGCGAAAGGCCGTGCGAGCGTCCGTCTTCAGATCGTGATGCAGCACGAAGTGGACCTTGCCCCCTTTCAGCAGTTCGAGATTATCCTTGTCGAGGTCATGGGCGACGAAGAGCGTACAGGTGCGCCCCAATTGCCGAAATGCGGCGAGCACCGCGCGGTTGCCCCCGCCGATCGAATAGACGGCGTTGATCTCGGAGTGGCGGATCAAGGCATCCAAGGCGAGGGCGCCGGTTTCTTCGTTCTTGCCATAGCCTTCGCTGATCTCGACGACGGCGATCAACGGATAATGTTCACGCAGCGTGCGGCGAAAGCCGATCTCGCGCTCCTCTTCTCCGCGAAAGCGGCTGCTTGAAATCGTCACCAGCACGGTCGCCGGCTGCCCGGAGAGGCGCTCGCCGATCAGATAGGCGGCGGTTTCGCCCGCCGCACGGTTGTCGGCTCCGGCGTAGGCCGTTCTCGCGGAGTGCGGAAGGTCGGTAACAAGCGTTACGACGGCGATGCCCGCGCTCTCAAGCCTCGCTACGGCGCCGGTCACCTCCGGAACATCCGGCGCCTTCAGCACGACGCCATCGGTTCCGCGCAGGCGGATACGATCGAGCAGTTGAGCGATCTCCTGCGGCCGCATCGTCTCGGCAAAATGAAAGCGGCAGCGGAAGATTGTGGGTACGAAAGTCGCCGCCTCGCCTTCGAGGGCCTGGCGCACTGCATCGGTAAACCGTTCCGGGGCCTCCATCACCACGTCGATCGCAAATTTCCGCCCCTGCACCTCCGTGCCCGCCTGCTGTTTCTCGAGCTCGCGGATCGCCGCCTTGACGCGAGCCGCAGTCTGGTGGCGGACGCCCGGCCGCTCGTTCAGCACGCGATCGACCGTGGCCGTACTCAGCCCTGCCTGGAAGGCGATGTCCTTGACCAGAAACTGATGCGCCACGCCCGCCCCTTGATGGCTTTTTGATGGATTCCTGCTCTATATCAGGAATGGACGGCACGTATAGTCGGTACTTCGTTGTTTCTTAGATCACGATGATTTTAGGTCGGATCGACCTAAAATCATGAACGTGATCGATTCTAGTAAGTTAGCGACGGGATGCGGGCGGAAAACCGCGCACATTTTCCTCATCCCGCGCTACTGCATGTTTCCTTAAATCGGAGCCGATTTAAGGATAAAAACATGCAGCAATTCAAAGTGCTACAGCGACCTTTGTGCGTCTGAAAAGACGCACGGCGCTGTAGGGAGGAGATCCGATGAAGACCGACAATCATCCGAGGCAGCGCGTCGGGCGCGTCTGGCTGACCGAGGATTCCTGCGACATTGAAGCATTCCGCGCCGAAGTCGAGCGCCACACAAATCTCGCGGAGTATCCTCATGCGGTGGATTGTCAAAAGAACATCCTGATCTACGACAGCGCCGGCCTGATTGCCGATTGTGCCACTGGCGAGGGCAGGCGTGCGGTGCTGGCCGAGATCTGCGACCTCCTTGCGGAGGGGCCAGGTGTCGCCGTGTTCAAGCGCGCCTTCGCTGATCTCCGCGTGATCGATGAGGCGAGCCGCATCTTCGACGAGATCATCGAAGAGCAGCGCCGCACAGACAGCGGCGGCGGCGATCATTTTGCCAAGCCCGGCGCTAACGACCGCATCTGGAATTCGTTGGAGAAGCATTGTCTGCACTCGGCAGAGAACTTTGCGGCCTATTACGGCAATCCGATCATCGCGCTCGTCAGCGAGGCCTGGCTTGGACCCAACTACCAGATGACGGCTCAGGTCAACCGCGTCAATCCGGGCGGCGCAGCGCAATCGGCCCATCGCGATTACCACCTCGGCTTTCAGAGTTCGGCGATCATAGAGCGCTATCCCGCGCATGTGCACAAGCTCTCGCCGGTCCTCACTCTGCAGGGGGCGGTCGCCCATTGCGATATGCCGATCGAGAGCGGACCGACGTTGTTCCTGCCTTATAGCCAGACCTATGTGCCCGGCTATCTGGCGCTGAAGCGCGCGGAATTCCGCGACTATTTCGAGCAGCACCATGTGCAGCTGCCACTGGAGAAAGGCGACCTCGTGTTCTTCAATCCGGCGCTTTTCCACGCTGCCGGCACGAACCGCTCGACGGATATCAAGCGCGTGGCGAACCTGCTGCAGGTCTCGTCTGCCTTCGGGCGCGCAATGGAAACGGTCGACCGCGAGCGGATGAGCACCGTGCTCTATCCGGCATTGAAGGCGCTCGCGGCCCGTGGGACGCTTTCGACCGGCGAAATCGCCAACGCCATTGCAGCCTGTGCCGAGGGATATTCGTTCCCGACCAATCTCGATCGCGATCCGCCGATAGGGGGCCTGGCGCCAAAGACGCAAGCGCAACTGATGCATGAGGCGCTTGCGGCCGATTGGAGCAGCGAGGCCTTCGCACAGGCGCTTGCCGAGCAGGCGGTAAAGAAGAGAAGCTGACGGACACGGCCAGATAACGACGGGCCCCGGCGCAGTGGCTGCGGGAGCCGAACCGCTTGGATCAGTTACCAGGGGAGGATTTTTGATGAGCAAAGACTATGGCAGGCTGGATGGCAAGATCGCCATCGTCACCGGCGGCACGCAGGGGCTCGGCGCGACGATCGCGGCACTCTTCGCCGAACGCGGTGCCGCCGGCATCGTCATCTGCGGGCGCAATGCTGCAAAAGGTGAGACGAGAGCGGCTGAAATTGCCGAGGCGACCGGGACCAAGGTGGTCTATGTCCCGGCCGACCTCGAGCGGGTGGAGGACGCCCGCCAGGTGGTTTCGGCCTGCGACAAGGAGTTCGGCCGTGTCGACGCGCTCGTTAACGCTGCCGCAATCACCGATCGCGGGACGATCCTCGACACCACGCCGGAGCTCTTCGACCGCATGTTCGCGGTGAACGTGCGCGCCCCGTTCTTCCTGATGCAGGAAGCGGTGAAGGTGATGCGGCGTGAAAAGACGGAGGGCACCATCGTCAATATCGGCTCGATGTCGGCAAAGGCGGGTCAACCCTTTATCGCCGCCTATTGCGCATCGAAGGGTGCCTTGGAGACCTTGACCAAGAACACCGCCTACGCCTTGCTGCGCAACCGCATCCGGGTCAACGGCCTGAACATCGGCTGGATGGCGTCCGAGGGCGAGGACCGCATCCAGCGCGAGTATCACGGGGCCTCTGTGGACTGGCTCGAGAAGGCGTCGGCAAGCCAGCCATTCGGCAGGCTCGTCGATCCTGCAGAGGTCGCGCGCGCCTGTGCCTATCTCTCCTCGGCGGAATCCGGTCTTATGACCGGTTCGGTGATCTGCTTCGACCAGTCGATCTGGGGCGCCTATGATGCTTCGCCGCATCCGGCAACACCGCTGTGAGCCCTCGGCGGAGGAGTCCGCTCCGGCCTTCCGCTCGTCTTGCCATCCGACGACGAGTGTGACCATATGCGCCCGTCAGGTGCCCGCGAAGGCGGGAGAATCGGGAAGCCGGTGCAAATCCGGTACGTGCCCAACGCTGTGATGGGGACGGTCGCGCCAGAGTAGGTTCTGAGCTTTTTCACAACCTTGCCACTGAATCTTGAAGCGATTTGGGAAGGCGGCGCGATCGGGCGATCCAAAGTCAGAAGACCGGCCTGGCGAGATAGACCGGCCCCGCGCGGACGGCGGGAGGTTGTGCATTGTTGGGGATCGAACGATGCTGCCTGACCCGAAGGGCCGTCTTGCCGCGGCCGATGCTTTCCCGCCGGACGAGCGCGCCGCCGTCTACCGTGCCATCGAAACGCGCCGCGACGTGCGCGACGAATTTCTTCCCGAGCCGTTGCCCGATGCGCTGGTTGCCCGGCTGCTTGCCGCCGCCCATCATGCACCGTCGGTCGGCTTCATGCAGCCCTGGAATTTCGTCCTCGTCCGCGGCAACGAAACGCGGGAAAAGGTCTGGGAGGCATTCCGGCGCGCCAATGAAGAGGCGGCGGAGATGTTTTCAGGCGAGACGCAGGCGAAATATCGTTCGCTGAAGCTCGAAGGCATTCGCAAGGCACCGCTCAGCATTTGCGTCACTTGCGACCGCACGCGCGGCGGCGCGGTGGTGCTGGGGCGCACGCATAACCCGCAGATGGATGTCTATTCGACCGTCTGTGCTGTCCAGAACCTTTGGCTGGCAGCACGTGCCGAAGGCGTAGGCGTCGGCTGGGTCAGCATTTTCCATGAGGCCGAGATCAAAACGATCCTGGGCATACCGGCGCATATCGAGATCGTTGCGTGGCTCTGCCTCGGCTTTGTGGATCGGCTCTATCAACAGCCTGAACTTGCGGTGAAGGGCTGGCGCGAACGCCTGCCGCTGGAGGACTTGGTTTTCGAGGAAGGATGGGGTGTCCGCCAGGGCGGAGGGTCTATGCCCAAAGACGTTTGTAAGGCGAGCAAATAGCCAGTGGTCAACCCGTAAGGGCATTTTCGTCTGCAGGAGATTTAACGAGTGTCGAGGTCAATTCTCCTGCAGCGGTTGATAACCTGGTCCCGTCGGATGCTTGAGATCGATCGCGCTTTCCTCCTTGGGAAGGAAGATCGGACCAACCTGGCGGACGTTGCTTTTTGCCGGATCGTAGCGACGCTCTTCCACCGGCCTTGAGCTCGCCCGTCCGGTGGTGGGCTCTATTTTGCCATCAATGGTGATGACCGAGGGGGAGACGGCCGAAAGCTTGCTTGCGGCTGCGGTATTTCCGCTGCTGGTCTTGGCCGCGATCTTCGGAACTTGGCAACCGCAGGTGCCGGGGGCACCGACGCCACGCGCGCGATAGGCGAAAGCCGTCGAGAGTTCGGTATAAGGCTTCCCGGTCGAGGCGGACACCATCTGGTCGCTCTCCTCGGTGGCGAGCACGTGATAATAGAGCTCGGTCTCGGCACCGGGACACCGTGCCCGGCAAAGCTCGGCGTCGCGGGAGAAGTCGGCCGGAGTAGCGTTCGACGAAATCGGAAAAAAAGCGCCGTCGCAGGTGCGCACGCACATCGTTCTGAAGCTGCCGAGACCGCCTTCATCGATCGACGGAACATCGCGCATTCCGGAGCCGTCGAAGAGCAGCGGATAGTCTTCGCTGTCCGGAGGGAGATCCCGAAGAATGTTGCGGCGGACTTCGGTCCCTTCCTCGGCTGCGCCGGCAAACTGGTCCTGACTCGCGTCCCAATTCTCGCTAGGTCCCCCCGTGCAGTCATTGACTTCCATCGCCGCGAGAATGCGCCGGCGCATATCGTCATTGCCGCCCGAAAGCAGCCCCTGGCGCTGCGCTTTGAGCTCCCGGAGATTGTCCTCCATCCGAGCGATGGTGTCATCGAGCGCGGCACAAGCGCCGTCATTATCGCCGCCGATGACGATGACGCTGCCATTGCTGCATTCCATCCGACGGCGATCATTCTTCGCGCGGCGAAGCTCAATGTTCTGGCGGGAGATTGCGCCGGTGAAATCGCGCAGATTGGCAGTGGTGGTGACTGCCGCCGGAAGATCGGCGAGTCTGGCGGTGAGGCGTTCGCAAACATCCGAGGCCCAGACCTCACCGGCGAGGGCGAACGCCAGCGGCGCGACGGCCGCTGCCACGTGCTTGATACTCCGGGGCGCCATCCTCCGGGATACGGACACTCGTCTCATCCTGCAATCCGGCGGGCCACCCAAGGGGTGCTTGCCGCCGTGAATTCCTGCTCCTCGCCATCATAAGGCGTTGACGCGGTGGCGCAACGGCAAGACGTCGTTTGCGTTAACATGCAATCGTAGGCCCGGGCCGCCGGAACGGCCCAGAGCGTTTTGTCAGGCTGCCCGTGCGGTTTCAAGCGACATGGGGCGTTCGAGCACGGTGCCCTCGATCGCGGCGATTGCCTTCATCGTCTCGAGCAGGCTTCTGGTCACCTCCCACGCGACGGCGACGGCGTAGACGGAACCGATCCGATGCGGCTCGGCGATCCGCTCTCCCGGGCATCCCATCCGCCGGAACATCCGTTCGAGGAAAACGTCGGTGACCGTGACGATGTGGCTGATGCCAGAGGCAAGGCCCAGTTCGCCGACACCGCACATGAGTTCGGCGGCGGCGACCGTCACCTGGTTCGACGATCGGTCCTGCGAAATGTCCGGATCGATGCAGAATCGGCTCGATTCCCAGACCGCGGCACTGCGGATTTCCGGATTGTCGCCGAGCAGGATCGGAAAGGTGTCGTCCAGCATGTTCGGCCCGAGCGTCGGCAGGAGCCGTAGCGAACCACGCAGCTTTCCGGTTTCCGGAGAATAGGACATCACGTAAAGCGGATTGGCCTTGTCGTAATGGTCGATTTCCCACTCGCCGTCGGTTTTCACGTCCCATTTCAGGAAGTCGTGAAACACGCGCTTGCGCAGTCGGAACATTTCGTCGATCGCTTGCGGGTATTGCCCGCGAGCGTTTCCGTTCACTATCCTGATCATCTGTCGCTCCATCGTTATTGCGCGATGGACAGATGCTGTCAGGCTCTTGTGACATATGTAACTGTCGGTAGTGACAGTTTAATCTCGCATTTTTTCCCACTAGATTTGGGGGGCCTTTGCCCAAAATACCGTGCCACCGGCAGGAAGCCACCCGTCAGATCGTGGGGATCAAAGCATGCCGGACGGCTTGCGCGACCGCTTGGGTATTTGAAACGACATTCAGTTTGCGCCGCGCATTGGTCATGAAGAAGCGAACGGTGCGCTCGGAGATGCCGAGGATTGTCGCGATTTCCCAATAACTCTTGCCGGCAGCCGACCACGTCAGAACCTCGGTCTCGCGGCCCGTTAGTCGCATATCCCGCTCATCGATCGCCCCGGCCATTGCCGCATGTTCCAGCATGGAGGCGTGAAACAGATTGGCAGCCAATTGGAAGTCGCGCAGGTGGCAACGGCGATAGGCCGACCACTCCGCCGGCGACATGTTGGCATTGATCGCCAAGAGCGCCATACGGCCGGCAGGCGACGGCAGCGGCAGCGCCACCCCTTCGGTCGAAAGGCCGATTTCCTCAGCCGCCTCGAACAGCGGCTCGCATTCCGGAAAGCGCCGCCGCGCCGTCGCCCATTCCACTGGCCGTACGCCGCCAAGAGCGAGCCGCAGGATCGGATCGATCCGATAGAGAGCTCGCGACAGGTAGATCTCGGCGGCATAGGCGCCGAAGGTATGGTGTAGCCGGCAAACTTTCAGGCCATCGGCAAGAGGCTCGGCCTCGAGATAGAGCAGATGCGCGATGTTGAAGGTGCGGCGCATCAAGGCGAAGAACCGCTCCGGTTCGGCGCAGCCTCCGTATTCCACGATGTCCAGCAGATCGAGGACAGCCTGTTGATTAGTCATGCCGCAACACCGAATCTTGCCCCTATAATAAGCATGGTTTCGGGGGCAAGCTTTGTCTAGTGCTATATTTCGTAAACGCTGCATCCATGCCTTGTTATCAATCTCAGGTTGAATTTTGAGCAAGAAAAAACCGTCGAACCGGCCGTTCGACGGTTTTTGGGAGAGCATCCTGCCTCAAATGGGGTAACTTGCCTCGACGACTGCTAGCGCCGCCATGTTGACGACGCCGCGAGAGGTAACGGACGGCGAAAGGATGTGGGCCGGCAGCGCCGAGCCGAGAAGGATCGGGCCGACATGCAGACTGTCCGTCATCGTCTTGACCACTCCGAGCGTGATATTGGCCGCGTCGAGATTGGGGAAGACCAAGAGGTTGGCTTCGCCGTTCAAGGTGCTATCCGGCATCACGCGCTGCCGCAGAATTTCCGACACCGCCGCGTCGCCGTGCATCTCGCCGTCGACTTCGAGGTCCGGCGCAAGCTCGCGGACGAGCTGGAGAGCGGCGCGCATCTTGAACGCGCTTTCGGAATCGCGCGAGCCGAAGTTCGAATGCGAGACGAGCGCCGCGCGCGGCGTGATGCCGAAGCGGCGAATTTCCCCCGCCGCCATCACGGTCGTCTGGGCAATCTGTTCAGCAGTCGGATTGTAACTCACATAGGTGTCGGTGAAGAAGGTTGCGCCGCGCTGCGAGATCAACAGGCTGAGCGCGGAAAAATCAAGCACGCCGGATCGCTTGCCGATGATCTGCGAGACATCGCGCAGGTGTCTGCTGTAGCGGCCTTCGACGCCGCAGATCAGCGCGTCCGCTTCGCCGCGTTTGACTGCCAGCGCGCCGATCACTGTCGTATTCGTGCGCACGATCGTGCGGGCCGCTTCTGGGATGACGCCGAGGCGGCCCACGAGAGCGAAGTAGTCGTCGACATAGTCGCGGTAGCGCGGATCGCCTTCCGGATTGACGACTTCGAAATCGACATCGGGCCGGATCCTAAGGCCGTACCGGCGAAGGCGGGTCTCGATAATCTGCGGGCGGCCGATCAGAATGGGCTTGGCGGTGCCTTCCTCCAGCAGCACCTGGGCCGCGCGCAGCACCCGTTCATCCTCGCCCTCGGCGAAGATCACACGGCTCTTGGCGGCGTTCTTGGCTGCGGCGAAGACCGGTTTCATGATGAAGCCGGACCGGAAGACGAAGCGGTTGAGCTTGTCGAGATAGGCGTCGAAATCCTGGATCGGGCGCGCGGCGACACCACTTTCGGCAGCGGCTTTGGCGACGGCCGGGGCGATGCGCAGGATTAGCCGCTGATCGAACGGCGAGGGGATGAGGTAGTCCGGTCCGAAGATCGGCGTCTCGCCGGAATAGGCGCGGGCGGCGACGTCCGACGGCTCCTCGCGCGCAAGCCCGGCGATTGCCCGCACGGCGGCCATCTTCATTTCTTCATTGATGGTGCGCGCGCCGCAGTCGAGCGCGCCGCGGAAAATATGCGGGAAGCAGAGGACGTTGTTGACCTGGTTCGGGAAGTCCGACCGTCCGGTGCAGATCATTGCGTCCGGCCGCGCGGCGCGCGCGACTTCCGGCATGATTTCAGGGGTCGGATTGGCGAGCGCCATGATCAGGGGCTTTTCGGCCATCTGGGCGAGCAGTTCCGGCTTGAGGACGCCAGCGGCCGAGAGCCCAAGGAAGACGTCCGCACCGCCGATGCTGTCGGCGAGTACCCGATTATCGCTGTCTTGCGCATAGACGGCCTTCCACTCGTCCATCAGAACTTCGCGTCCCTTGTAGACGAGGCCTTCAATATCGTGGACCCAGATGTTCTCGCGCTTGGCGCCGAGCGTGACGAGCAGGTTGAGGCAGGCAAGCGCTGCCGCCCCGGCACCGGAGGCGACGATCTTCGCCTTGGCGATATCCTTGCCGGCGAGTTCGAGCCCATTGAGAACAGCAGCGGCGACGATGATTGCGGTTCCGTGCTGGTCGTCGTGGAAGACGGGTATCTCCATCCGCTCGCGCAGACGCCGCTCCACCTCGAAGCATTCCGGCGCCTTGATGTCCTCGAGATTGATGCCGCCGAAAGTCGGCTCCAGTGCCGAGATGACCTCCACCATGCGTTCGACGCTCGGTGCATCGATCTCGATGTCGAAGACGTCGATGCCGGCAAATTTCTTGAAGAGCACCGCCTTGCCTTCCATCACCGGCTTGGATGCGAGCGGCCCGATATTGCCGAGGCCGAGGACCGCAGTGCCGTTAGAGATGACGGCGACGAGGTTGGCGCGTGCAGTGAAATCCGCAGCCGTCTCCGGATTGTCCTTGATTGCGAGGCAGGGCGCGGCAACGCCGGGCGAATAGGCGAGCGCCAGGTCGCGCTGGTTGCCGAGCGGCTTGGTCGGTTGGATCTCGAGCTTGCCGGGGCGAGGATAGCGATGGAAGAAAAGTGCCTGCTGATCGATGTCACCGCTTGCGGGAGCCGGTTCGGATTTCACTTTGTCGCCCGTGTTCATGCCTTGCATTCCTTGAGTTCAAGATCGAGGCCTTTTGGCACGAAAAGCCCGCGGCGTACAGTTTCACCGTGGTTCTTTTGCGCGGGTCGAGTGGTTGCTTCCGGATCTCGTGTCATCTTCCTGAAACACGAGTCTGGTTTTGACGGTCATTAAACGGCTCAATCAAGGCGAGGCTGGCATGGCTGCGGCATCGGCATCCCGACACCACCCGGTTCGCAAACTGCGAACACTCTTCATTTCCGATGTCCATCTGGGCTCGAAGGCGGCCAAGACGGATTACCTGCTCGATTTCCTGCGGCATCATGAGGCCGAGACGATCGTCCTTGTCGGCGACATCGTCGACGGCTGGCGGCTGAAGCGCAGTTGGTATTGGCCGCAACCCTGCAACGACGTCGTCCAGAAGCTCTTGCGCAAGGCGCGCAAGGGTTCGCGCATTATCTACATCCCCGGCAATCACGACGAATTCATGCGGGATTTTCCGGGCGTCCATTTCGGCGGCATCGAGGTGGCGCAACATTACATGCATCGGGCGGCGGACGGGCGGAACTATCTCGTGCTGCATGGCGACGAATTCGACGTCGTCGTACGCAATGCGCGAGTTCTCGCCTATCTCGGCGACTGGGCCTACGACACGGCCATCGCAATCAACATAGGTCTTGCGGCGATACGCCGGCGGCTAGGCATGCCCTACTGGTCGTTCTCGTCGTGGGCGAAGCTTCAGGTCAAGCATGCTGTGAATTTCATCGGCGAGTTCCAGAAGGTCGTAGCCGAGGAGGCTCGCCGCCACGACGCGCAGGGCGTGATCTGCGGCCACATTCATCATGCCGTGATCGAGGATATCGACGAAATCCGCTACATCAACACCGGCGACTGGGTCGAAAGCTGCACGGCGATCGGCGAGCATCACGACGGGACGATGGAGCTTATCACCTGGCATAGAATGCGCGGCGACGCGACTGTCACGGAAAGTTCGGGCGAAGCCGAGAAAATGCTGGCGCAGGTTCTCGCACAGCAGGCGGCCTGACAATCGGGAGGGAGAGGCCACGGAAAGCCTCTCCATTCGTCGGCGCTGCCTGCATGTGGCGAAAACTAGCTTATGGCGAGCGGCCGCTCGGCTGTGCTAGAGGTTGCGGATAGCCATCAGGTCTTCCCATGATTCCCTCATCTGCGCTCCCCATTGTCGTGGGGCCTCCGCCGCGTCATTTTGCGCTCCGCATCGCGCTGCTCTTCTGCGCACCGTTGATCGTCAACGGTTTCGCGATGCCCTATTTTCCGGTCTGGCTCAGCACGCTTTCAATGACCGATTTCGAGATCGGCGTGGTGCTTGCCCTTCCCATGTTCGTTCGCGTGATCACCGCGCCCCTGGCGGGCCTGCTGGCGGACAGGCTGGGTGAGCGCACCATCGTCCTGATCTGGTCCGGGATCTTGTCTCTGGCCACGGCTCTCATTCTCTTCTTCGCGCAGAACTTCTGGCCGGTGCTGGTGATCTATGCGCTGCAATCGGCAGTCTATTCGCCCTATTTGCCGATCGTAGAGGCGATCGCGCTTTCGGGCGTCAGGCGTTGGGGATTCGATTACGCGCATATGCGGGTCTGGGGATCGATCGCCTTCATCGGTGCCACCATGCTCGGCGGCTGGATGATGGGTCTGTTCGGCGGGGCAATGGTCTTGCCGGCGATGGCCGTCGGCTTCGGGCTCACCGTCCTGATGGCTTTCGCGGCGCCGCGGATCGGCCGGCCCCGCCGCCCGTCGCCGATCACGGCGCTGACTGAACCGCCGCCGCAATCCTTGCGCCAAACCGATCTGCAGCTGCTTTTGATCGGCGTTACCCTCGTCAACAGCAGCCATGCCATGCTTTTTGCTTTCTCGGCGATCTATTGGCAGCATATCGGCTACAGTGGCACCCAGATTGGCATTCTCTGGAGTGCCGGTGTCGCGGCGGAAGTGCTGATGTTCTTCCTCGCCAAGGCGATCATCCGGCGCTTCAGCGTTTGGGCGATGATCTTCTCCGGCTGTCTGCTGGCAGTCGTGCGCTGGCTGATCTTTCCGATGGACCTAGGCTTTCCCGGCTATTTCGTTCTGCAGTGCTTCCATGCCTTCACCTACGCGATCATGCATACCGGCATGCAGCACAAGCTGGTGGAGCGGGTCGCCGAGGAGCAGGAGGCCTCTGCGCAGGGGCTCTACTTCTTCTATACAGGCATCTTCACGGCGATATTCACCTTTCTTTCCGGCTATTTCTACGCCTGGTACGGGGTTGCCGGCTTCTATTCGATGTCGGTCGTCGCGTTCGGCGGCTGCTGTTTTGCCTTCGCCGGCTGGTTTCTTCAGCCCCAGAGGCTGGCATCGGGCGGAAAGACAAGGGAGGCTTCGTAGCGCAAGCCGGGACTGCGGTCTTCCACAAGCAGCAGCGGTCCATCGAGATCGACGAAATCGGCGCCCTGGGCCACCAGAACCGCCGGCGCCATGGCAAGCGAACTGCCGACCATGCAGCCGACCATGATCTTGAGCCCAAGGGCTTCGGCCGCGCGACGCATCCGGAGCGCCTCGGTCAGACCGCCGGTCTTGTCGAGCTTGATGTTGACCGCATCGTACCGCCCGAGAAGGCCTTTCAAGTCTTCGGTGGCATGCACGCTCTCATCTGCGCAGACAGGCACCGGACGGGCAATGGCGGCAAGTGCTTCATCCCGGCCCGCCGGCAGAGGCTGTTCAACGAGCGCAATGCCGTTCTCGGCACAGATGGCGAAATGGGCGGCGAGATTGTCCTCCGTCCAACCTTCATTGGCATCGAGGATGATCTTGCTATCCCGCGCGCCGGTCCGGACCGCGCGGATACGCGACGCATCGTCCGCCGTGCCGACCTTTACCTTCAGGAGTGCCCGGTGGGCAAACTTCGCTGCCTGCGCCATCATTTCCTCAGGCTCGGCAAGCGAGATGGTGTAGGCTGTCGTCAAGGGTGCGGGGTCGGCGACGCCGGCAAGCGCGGCGACGGATTTGCGGCTTTGCTTCGATTCGATATCCCAGAGAGCGCAGTCGACGGCATTGCGAGCCGCACCCGCTTTCATCGTCTGCTGCAGGGCGGGGCGGGTCATCCCATCTTCAATCAGTGAACGGATGGCTTCTATCTCGGCCAGGACCGACTCGATCGATTCGCCGTAGCGTGCATAGGGTACGCATTCACCGCGACCAGACGCCGCGCCGTCGCTGATTCGGCAGGTGACGACGCTCGCAGTCGTCTTGGAGCCGCGTGAAATCGTAAAAGTGCCGGCGATTGGAAAGTGCTCGACGGCTACGGTAAGCGAAATTGGCATTTAAATCTTCTCCGCCGCGCCTGATCTGCGGGTTGGTGCCGTTCTGGCGATATCGTTGGATGACATCGGCAATGCGACCTTTTATGACGTGGTGACGTCGAGCCTTACAGCACGTTGTGTCTTTTCAGTCGCACAAGGTCCGATGTACGACTTTGAATTTCTGCAATAATTTTGTCCTTGGGTCGAATCTGGTTTAAAGAGATTATGCAAGAGCAACCCGGGAAGACCAAGATCACGTGACGAGCCAACAGTCCCAGATCGCTGCCGATGTCGTCCTCGACGAGGGCGCCGGGGGAACCGGTCGTCGCTATGTGTTCAGTGGCGTTTGGCGCCACGAAACCGCGGAGGCCATGGCCGCCAAATTGAAGCGGCTTAGAAAGCCCGTCGGAGGGCAGAATGAGATCGATTTTTCCGGCATCACCGCGATGGATACGGCGGGCGCCTGGATCATTCGGCGCTTCATAAACGGCATCGGCAGCGAGGCCGGCGGCGAGGTCCGTTTCACCGGCGGCGGGCAGCGCTATATCGAATTGGTCAGGGCGTTGCCGACCGAATTGCGCCAGCCCGAACGAGACACCGCAATGTCACCGCTTTTCCAGCGGCTGTTTGCGCCGCTCGGCGAGCTGGTGGTATCGATATGGACCGATATCTTTGCGGCCATGTTCATCCTGGGCTCGGCGGTCCGCGGCGCGCAGCTCAAGCTGGGGCGCCATGCCGGCGTATCACCGGCCGCGATCGTCCACCAGATCGACCGCATGGGCGTGATGGCCGTGCCGATCATCACGCTGATGTCGTTTCTGATCGGCGCCATCATCGCGCAGCAGGGCGCCTTTCAGTTGCGCTCCTTCGGCGCTGAAATTTTCGTCGTCGATCTCGTCGGCATTCTGCAACTGCGGGAAATCGGCGTGCTTTTGACGGCGATCATGATTGCCGGCCGATCGGGCAGCGCGATCACGGCCGAAATCGGCTCCATGAAGATGCGTGAAGAGGTCGACGCACTCAAGGTCATGGGGCTGAGCCCCGTCGGAGTCTTGGTCTTTCCGCGACTCGTGGCGCTGACGGTCGCACTGCCGCTCCTGACGATCATCGCGAACTTCGCCGCGCTCACCGGCGCTGCCCTCGTCGCCTGGAGCTACTCGGGTATCACGATTCCGACGTTTTTGGCGCGACTGCAGGAAGCCGTCGACTTCTCGTCGGTGGCGGCGGGCATGATCAAGGCGCCCTTCATGGCGCTGATCATCGGCGTCGTTGCCGCGGTCGAAGGATTAAAGGTCGGTGGCAGCGCGGAATCGCTCGGGCGGCGCGTGACGTCGTCGGTCGTCAAATCGATCTTCGTCGTCATTCTTATCGACGGATTGTTCGCCATGTTCTACGCAGCAATCGACTTCTAAGGCAGACGGAACATGGTTCAGGCGGTGATGAAAAAACAACCGGACGAAGCGGCGGAACCACGCGAAACCGTGCTTTCCGTTCGCGACCTGACGGTGGGCTTCGGCGACAATATCGTTCTCGACAAGCTCAACCTGGAAGTGTTGCGCGGGGAAATTCTGGGTTTCGTCGGCGCTTCCGGAACAGGCAAGTCGGTGCTGATGCGCACAGTGCTCAGGCTCCTGCCAAAGCGGTCGGGCAGCATCGAGATCCTCGGCGCCGAATACGACAAGGTGAGCGAGGTCGAGCGCATCGCGCTCGACATGCGCCTCGGCGTGATGTTCCAGCACGGCGCTCTTTTCTCGGCGCTCACCGTGCGCGAAAATATCCAAGTGCCGATGCGGGAATATCTCGATCTGCCGCAGGACCTGATGGACGAGCTGGCGCGCCTGAAGATCGAACTTGTGGGCCTGGCGCCTGAGGCGGCCGAGAAATATCCGTCGGAACTTTCCGGTGGGATGACCAAGCGCGCCGCACTCGCACGCGCGCTCGCGCTCGATCCCGATCTCGTCTTTCTCGACGAACCGACCTCCGGCCTCGATCCGATCGGTGCGGCGGAGTTCGACGAGTTGATTGCCAAGCTGCGGGACACGCTTGGATTGACCGTGTATATGGTCACACACGATCTGGACAGCCTGTTTTCGGTCTGCGACCGGATTGCAGTTTTGGGAAATAAGCACGTCCTGGTTTCGGGAACCATCGAGGACATGCTGGCCTGCGAGGAGCCCTGGGTGAAGTCCTATTTCCGGGGCAAGCGGGCGAGATCGATCGTGCGTGAACACGGATGACACGGCGCTGTACAAGAAGGAAAGCTTCGGACAAGCCCGCATGCCGAAGCAGGATGAAAGGGCGGCGAGAGCCGCAAAGGTAGTCGCAGCCGATGGAAACTAAAGCAAACTATGCCATTGTCGGCTTTTTCACGGTGTTCGTCATCGCAGCCGCCTTCGGATTTGTCTACTGGATGGCGCAGTATGGCCGAAGCGGCGAGATGGTCGAGCTTATCGTCAACATTCCGGGGTCGGCCAACGGCCTGTCGGTCGGTTCGCCCGTGCGTTTCAACGGCATCAATGTCGGGACCGTCCGCAATCTCGCGATCGATGCGAACGACCCGCGTTATTCGATTGCCATTACAGAGGTCTCTGCCGACGCACCGGTGCTGAAATCCACCAGGGCGACGCTGGAGATCCAGGGCCTGACGGGCGCGGCCTATATCGAGCTTAGCGGCGGACGTAAGGGCGACGAAAACATCTTGAAGACCGCACTGGAAAAAGGGACCCAGGCGCACATCCTCGCCGATCAGTCGAGCGTCACCAGTCTGCTCGCGACCGCAGACCAGATCCTCGACCGAGCGAATGACGCCATCACGGACATACAGGGTTTCGTCACCGACGTTCGCGGCCCGCTGACCGCAACGATCGGCAATGCGGAACGCTTTTCCAAGGCACTTGCCAACAATTCCGGTGCGATCGATGAGTTCCTGAAGAGTGTTGAGCAACTGTCGGGATCGGTCAGTGCCGCATCGAAAAAGCTCGACACGACGCTTGAAAGCGCCGACGCGCTGATCAAGTCGGTAGATCCGAAGAAGATCGATAATATCGTCGGCAACGTCGAGCAGTTGAGCAACGACCTCAAGGCGGCATCCGGCGGCGTATCGGAAGCAATCGCGGGCTTCCGGAGGACGGTCGAGACCTATGATCAGTTCGGCAAGAATGCGCAGCAGACACTGAAACGTGTCGACGAACTGGTCGCATCCGTCGATACGCAGAAGGTCGGCCTCGTTGTCAACGATATCTCGGCGGCGAGCGCGCAGGCGCGCAAGACTGTCGCCCAGATATCCAGCTTCGCCGAAAAGATTTCGGCCCGGCAGGAAGACATCGATCAGACGATCACCGATTTCACCCAGATGTCGAACAAGCTGAACGCTGCTTCCAACCGGGTCGACGGGATTTTGGTGAAGATCGATGGCTTCCTCGGCGATGCGAATACGCCGTCGCTTTCGGCCGAGGTACGCGCGACGCTGGAATCGTTCCGCAAGATGGCGAATAACCTCAGTGCGCAAATCGGCCCGATCACCGATAACCTGCACCGCTTCTCGAATTCGGGGCTGCGGGACGTGGAGGCGCTTGTCACCGACACGCGCCGCACCGTGCAGAGCCTGCAGAATACAATTTCCGATTTCGATAAAAATCCGCAGCGCCTTCTATTCGGCGGCGAGACGGTTAAGCAATATGATGGCCGCACGCGACGGTGATTCGCGGGATTGTTCGGGGATCGGGGGCAGGTCGAGCCGGGCAGGGCAACAGCACGGCACGCGGGATTGTTTGGGGATGTTTGCAGTATGAGTTTTCCGGGTCTGGTAGCTGTGTGTAAGGTGGGGACGACCCGGTCTGCCATGGTTTTGTCATTGGCGATGGTGCTGGCAGGCTGCGGCACGCGCGCGGCGGTCAGAGATACGTTCAGTCTCGCTTCCACACCCATCGTCGAGCGAGCAGCCGCGACCAGCAGGCAGATTCTCGTGCCGGAGCCATCGGCGTTGAAGACCCACGACGGCGACCAGATCGTCATTCGCCTCTCGAAATCGGAACTGCAGTATCTCGCAAGGGCGCAATGGGGCGATCGGCTGCCGAGGATAGTTCAGGACAGGCTCGTCCAGACCTTTGAAAACACAGGTAAGGTGGCAGGCGTTGGTAAGCCCGGCCAGGGACTGGCCATCGACTATCAGGTCATCACAGAAATCCGCGCTTTTGAAATATCCACCAATGGACCGGCCACGGCCGTCGTCGAGATTTTTGCCAAGGTGCTGAATGATCGGAACGGGACTGTCCAAACGCAGAAGGCGTTCCGCGCTGTTGCGCCTGTGCGAGGCACCGGAAATCCCGCCTTCGTGTCCGCCCTGGATGCGGCGTTCGCGCAGGTAGCCTCCGATATCGTCGGCTGGACGCTCGCGTCCATCTGACTCTGCATGTTTCCTTAAATCGGGGCCGATTTAGGGATAAAAACATGCAGCAATTCAAAGTGCTACAGCGACCTTTGTGCGTCTGAAAAGACGCACGGCGCTGTAGGCTTAAGGCGGCGTTCAGCCCCTGCCGACTTTCGAAATCTCGATTCCGTTGATCACGTCGGCGACGCCCTCGACAGATCTTGCGGCTTCCTCTGCGCGGGCAATTTCTTCCTTGGTCGCCACCGTGCCGCCCAGCACGACCGTGTTGCCCGTGCAGGTGACCGTGATGTCAATGGCGTCGAGTCCCGGTGAGACGGCAAGCCAATGCGCGACGCGGCGTTCGAGTTCGGCCGGGTGCTCGGCCGGCAGTCTCTCGGGGTCCTTGCCGAAGAATGTCCGCTTCTTGAAGATCATGCGCCGATCCTTCCCGTGTTCGGGAAAACGCCGGACGCGTGAAATTGTTCAGTTCCTCTTCGCGAAGGCGAGCGCCGACGCGATCAGGGCCAGCGCACGACAGGGGGCAGGGACGAGAGAATCGCTTCGACATTCCCGCCAGTCTTAAGGCCGAAAATCGTGCCGCGATCGTAGAGGAGATTGAACTCGACGTAGCGGCCGCGGCGCACGAGCTGCTCGTCGCGCTCCTCTTCCGTCCACGGCGCATTGAAATTCGTCCTGACGATCTTCGGGTAGACGAGGGCGAAGGCCCTGCCGACGTCTCGGGTGAAGGCGAAATCGGCTTCCCAGCCGCCCAATTCTTCCGGCGAGTGCAGCCAATCGTAAAATATGCCGCCGGTGCCGCGCGGTTCGTTCCTGTGCTTCAGGAAGAAATACTCGTCGCACCATTGCTTGAATTTCGCGTGATCGGCGACCGCATGATGATTGCAGGTGATCTCCATCGCGCGGTGGAAGAGCGTCGTGTCCGGATCGGTCATGACGCGTCGACGGTCGAGAACGGGCGTCAGATCCGCACCTCCGCCAAACCAGTTGCTCGTGGTGACGACCATCCGCGTGTTCATGTGAACGGCAGGCACGTTTGGATTGACCGGATGGGCGATCAGCGAAATGCCCGAAGCCCAGAAGCGCGGATCGTCACTCGCGCCCGGAATTTGGTCACGGAACTCGGGTGAAAACTCGCCATGGACCGTGGACGTATGGACGCCGACCTTTTCGAAGACCCTACCTTCCATCATCGACATGCGGCCGCCGCCGCCGGCTCCCTCGTCCCGGCTCCAGTCCTTGCCGACGAAGCGGCCCGGCGGGCGATCCGACAGCGGTCCGGTCAGATCGTCCTCGATCGCCTCGAAGGCGGCGCAGATCGTGTCGCGCAGGCTTTCGAACCAGGCCTTCGCTTCAGCCTTCTTGTCTTCGATGTCGGCAGGCAGGCCCTGCGGCAATTGCGGTCTTTCCATGGGAGCTTCAGTTCCATTCGCGGTTTCCGTCCCGGAAAGCCGCCGATTCGATCTTTGTCGCCACAGTCCATATTTTTGCCCGAATGGCAACGACGGCACGATCTGCGTGACAGTCTACCGCAGAGACGGGCGCTTGGGGTCGATTTCGACGGGCGAAAGTCGCTCGATCGCTTTTTTGGATGGGCCGCAAGCCGTTGAAGATAAAGGGCTGGCAAAGCCGTCGCGCTCATCCTATCTTTCCTTCTAGAGGTACAGCCCATGGCAAAGATACCTGCAGGACCGCCGCTTGATGGCTTGCGGCGCCAGATCGCCCGGCACCGCCGGGAACATCCCGCGCGAAGCGATGGTCTCTTCGTACGCGAGACGTTTCGGCTCGAACGCAGCGCAGCCCGTGCCAAGGCGCGCGAGTGGTTCGATACTTGGCCGAAGGCCGCTTACTGGACGGAAGTGGAGAGCTGGCGCCAGCTCGAAGGCGACGAGATCGAGTTCACGATGCGCCGTTTGCCGAGCGCCGACTGACGGGGAATTGGCTTTCCATACCCCCACAGGCGCCGACGCGCTGCGGTCACAAAAATATGCTGGCGATCAATAAACGGCGTGGCCAAGATCATGCAGTCACGTTAAAACCAGATAGTGTCGCTTTTCGCTGACACCATCTTCGCGTGTTTCCCTCCGGCTCCACCCCATGCTTGTTTTCCGCTCAATCGTCGTGCTCTCCGTGACGCAAATCATCGCCTGGGGCGCGATGTTCATGTTCGTGTCGGTGACGGCTGCCGGAATGGCCGGCGATCTCGGTCTGAGACTGCCCATCATCTATCTCGGGCCTACCGTCATGCTGGCGGCGATGGCACTGTGTTCACCGCTTCTTGCATCGCTCTATGCGCGCCTTGGCGCACGGCTGGTGCTGACGGTCGGCTCGGCGCTTGCGGCACCTGCACTATGGCTTCTCGCCGCCGCCCACGGGCCGCTTTCCTATTTCGGGGCCTGGGCCATTCTCGGCATTGCGGGCGCTGCCGGCTTGACGACCTCTGCGCACGTATACCTGACAGAGATGGCTGGGGAGGGTGCACGCCGCGCCATCGGAGCGCAGATGCTCGCCATGGCGCTCGCGCCAAGCGTCGCCTGGCCCGTGACGGTCTTCCTCGATGCTGCCCTCGGCTGGCGCGGTACCTTCGTCCTCTATGGCGCCGTGATGCTGTTCATCTGCGCACCGTTGCATTTCTTTGCGCTGCCGAGAAACAACCCGCGGGCTCGCGCAGTTCGGACCTCTTCCGAGAGAGTCGGAGCATCCGCAAACCGATCGTTACTGGCGCATCGTCGGGTTGATTGCGGCCGCTGTCGCGCTCAACGGTTTCGTCACCTGGGGTTTCCAACTGGTCGTGATCGACGTTTTCCGCAGTTTTGCGGTCGCGGATTATCTTGCCGTCGGTTTCGGCTCCGCCATCGGCTTCATGCAGCTCTCGGCGCGACTTTTCGATTTTCTCGGCGGTAACCGGTGGGAGGGGCTTACGACCGGACTGGTGGCCGCGGTGATCATGCCGGCGGCGTTGCTGGCACTGATCCTCGGCAACGGCTCGGAATGGTCGATCGTCCTTTTCCTCGTGCTCTATGGTCTTTCGAGCGGCGCCATGTCCGTCAGCCGGGCGACCATGCCTCTCGTGTTTTTCTCCTCGGCGCAGTATGCCGCGGTCATTGCGCGTCTCGGCCTGCCGCTCAACCTCGCCTTCGCGGCCGCGCCGCCTTTCTTCTCGTTCGTGCTTGGAGAAGCGGGAAATGGCTGGACGCTCTCGATCGCGCTTCTCTGTTCCTTAGGCACCCTGGCGAGCATGGTTCTCCTCATCCGAATGAGACCTGCAGCTGCAGCGCCGTGCGTCTTTTCAGACGCACAAAGGTCGCTGTAGCACTTTGAATTGCTGCATGTTTTTATCTTTAAATCGGCTCCGATTTAAGGAAACATGCAGTAGGGCACTTCCTCAGCTCATTTCGCCTTTGCCCGATTCCTCAGCCGGATCGATCAGGCGCGGTCCCGCGCCTTCGTCCCCGAGGACGTCATAGGGGTTGCGCAAAGGACAGTCGCGCATCGAGAGGCAGCCGCAACCGATGCAGCCGGTTAACTGGTCGCGCAAGGCCGTCAACTTGGCGATGCGTTCGTCGAGTTGATGCCGCCAGGTTTTTGACAGCCGGCCCCAGTCCTCCACCGTCAGCGGACGATCGTCGGGCAGCACTGAAAGCGCCGACTGAATCTCGGCGAGGGGGATGCCGGTGCGCTGGGCGACTTTGATCACCGCCACGCGCCTCAGCACCGCACGCGGATACCGCCGCTGGTTGCCGCGGCTGCGATCGCTGCGAATGAGCCCCTTGGTCTCGTAAAAATGCAACGTGGATACCGCAACACCGCTGCGCTCGGCGACCTCGCCGACCGTCAGCTCGCGTTTGAATTCATCGGCCTTGTCTTTTTTCATCAGCGCTATTGACCTCAACTATAGTTGAGGTTTTATAGCATCAGCTCCCTGACAACCACAAGGAGCTGATACGTGATGACAGAGAAGATGACCCTCGCCTTGATCTATGGCAGCGCACGGCAGGGCCGTTTCTGCGATACCGTCGCTAGCTGGCTCATCCGCGAGCTTTCCGACTCCACCGTCTTCAATCTGACGATCATCGATCCAGCGAGACTGAGGAGCTCCCGCAGCGTCGAAAAGGCAGTGGATCCGGCAGAGTGGATGGAGCGAAAGGTCGCCGAGGCAGACGCCTTCATCGTCATCACGCCGGAATACAACCACGGCTACCCGGCGCCGTTGAAGGAATTGATCGACGCTGTCTATGAGCCCTGGCATGCCAAGCCGGTCGCCTTCGTCTCCTATGGCGGCGCATCGGGCGGCATCAGAGCCGTAGAGCAGTTGCGCCAGGTTTTCGGAGAACTGCACACGGTCACATTGCGTGACGGCATCGCCTTCCCCAAGGCGTGGTCGAAGTTCGATGCGGCGGGAAATCTCTACAAGCCGGAAGAGGTGCGCACGCCGCTGTTCCTGATGATGGACCGGCTGACCTGGTGGGCGCGCACGCTGAAATCCGCGCGCAAGGCGCAACCCTATAACGAGGTCGCGGCATGACCGAAAAGAGCTTGGGGGACAATCCGGCGCCGGGTGTGCTTTCCGCCGGAAACCGCGGCCGCAATCTCACCCTTCTTTGCGTCAGCGCCTTGACGATCATGTCAGGTGCAACGATCTCGGCATCGCTGCCGGGCATGGAGACTCACTTTGCCGGCATGGAGGGCGTGGCGCTGCTCAGCCGGCTGATGTTGACTTTACCTGCGATCTTTATCGCCATGCTCGCCCCAATCGCGGGTGTCATTGCCGATCGTTTCGGCCGAAAGCGGCTTTTGCTCAGCTCGCTGATCCTCTTTGCTCTGGCCGGGTCGTCCGGACTTGTTCTCGACGGCCTTCCGGGCCTGCTCGTCGGGCGTGCGGTGCTCGGCGTTTCGGTCGCCGGCATCATGACCGCGGCGACGGCGGTGGTCGGGGACTTCTTCGAGGGTGCCGCGCGCGAGCGCTACGTGGGATTTCAGGCCGCCTTCGTCGGCATCGGTGGAACGATTTTCCTGACCGGCGGCGGGTTGCTCGCGGACATCCATTGGCGTGCTCCGTTCGCGATCTATTGTCTTGCCTTCGCGCTGCTGCCAGCGGCTTTGGCGCTCATTCCCGAGCCGCTGAAACCTAAGATCACACCGGCGGCTCACGTCGACCAGAGCGATTTCAGAGGCGCCGCCTTGCCGCTTGTCCTGCTGCTATTTGCGGCCGGCCTGCACTTTGCGATGTTCTACATGCTGCCGACCCAGTTACCCTTTTATCTGAAGAGCCTGGGCTTCGCACAGCCCAGTCAAGCCGGTGCCGCGATCGGCCTCGCGCAAGCGGTCGGAGTCGCGGCTGCCCTTACCTTCGCGCGGATGAGGGAGCGCATCGGCCGCATGGCCGTCTTCGCCCTGGGGTTTGCGGCGCTCAGTGCCGGCTATTGGGGGCTCGGAACCGTTGAGTCCTATGCAGGCATCCTGGCGGCGACGGCGATAACTGGCGTCAGCATGGGCGTGATGACGCCGAACCTTTCCGCAACGCTGCTCGCAATTGCGCCGCCTGCTCTGCGGGGACGACTCTCCGGAGCCCTGATCGCCAGCATCTTTGCCGGCCAGTTCCTGTCGCCGCTCGTCAGTCAGCCGCTGATCCGCGTCTGGGGCTACGCGGCGACCTTCTCCGCCGCCGGTGCATTGCTTGCAGCACTCGCTGTTGCATGCCTCGCGAGCAGAACCTTGGCCGTCATGCGGCCGCGGGAGGACGCGGTCTCATGAGCCTGATGCCGGGGTTAGAGCGCCTCTGTCTGCCGGATCGCTTCGCCGACGATCATGGCGGCGGATATGGCGACATTCAGGGATCGCTGGCCCCCCGCCATAGGAATGATGATACGCCCGTCTGCGCGGTCATGAACATGATCGGGTACGCCGGCGCTTTCCCTGCCGAAGAGAAGGACGTCGTCAGAGCGAAAGCTGAACCGCGTATAGGGCTCGGCGGCCTTGGTGGAGGCCAGCACGAGCCGCCTGCCGGTGCTTTCCCGCCACGCCTCGAAACGCTCCCAGGTGATATGACGGGTGAGGGTGACGGAGGCGAGGTAGTCCATGCCGGCACGCTTGAGGTTGCGATTAGAAAGATCGAAGCCGGCCGGTTCGATGACATCGACAGCAATGCCGAGACAAGCGGCAAGCCGAAGGATCGTTCCGGTATTGCCGGGAATGTCTGGCTGATAGAGGGCGATGCGGAGATTGCTCATGGGCCGTCAAACAAATCGGAAAGTGGCGAGAGGCGGTACAGCGACAGCTGGTATTGCACTGATTTGCTTGGCAATCCATCAGTGAAATGTGCGCGGAACTGTCTATTCGATATAGCTGGATTTTCCTTCGCTAATTTGTGCCGTATTGGCAACAGGCCTGCGGGCGATGAAAAAAGAGGCAAAAAAATGCCTGCGACAATCTGGCATTGCGGCGCGAATAAGGATAAAGGTCAATCCTCTTCAACGCGAACCGACGGAGGCATGCATGACTGCTTTGATGTTGACCCGCCTCCCACGAGTAGCCGGGCCGCTCCTGGCCTAACCGGTTCCGCGCCTTTTCTTTCTATCGATCGACTGACGCGTGCTCCGGTTCTCCGGAGGCCTGGCCCGTTCCGGGGTTATTTTCTGAATTTCCGTTTTTCCAAAGATAAAGAATGCGGGCAGTCCCGCCTTCCTTCAAAATGATCTGAAGGAGCTAGACAATGTTCGGCTGGTTTGAATCCCGCCTTAATCCATATCCGGCGGAGGAGCCCACGCTCCCGCCGAAGGGCCTTTTTGCCTTCTGCTGGCATTATTCGAAGCCTGCAGCACCGTGGCTGCTGATCATGTCGGTCTGCACCATGCTGATCGCGATCGGCGAGGTGGCGCTGTTCCAATTTCTCGGCAACGTGGTCGATTGGCTGTCCAACGCCGATCGCGAGACCTTCCTCGAAACCGAGGGCGGCAGGCTTGCTTGGATGGCAGCCTTGATCCTCGTCGGTCTGCCGGGCCTGGTGGCGCTCGATTCGTTCATCATGCACCAGGTACTGCTCGGCAACTATCCGATGATCGCCCGCTGGCAGATGCACCGCTATCTGCTGCGCCAAAGCATGACCTTCTTTGCCAATGAGTTCGCCGGACGCGTCGCGACGAAGGTCATGCAGACATCGCTTGCCGTACGCGAAACGGTGATGAAGATCCTCGACGTCTTCGTCTACGTGGTCAGCTATTTCGTGACGATGCTGATCGTGGTGGCGAACGCCGATTGGCGGCTGGTCGCTCCGCTCGCCATCTGGCTGGTGATTTATCTCTCGATCGTCAGCTATTTCGTGCCGCGGCTGCAGAAGATCTCCAAGGAGCAGGCGGACGCGCGCTCGATGATGACGGGGCGCATCGTCGATAGCTATACCAATATCAGCACGGTCAAGCTGTTCTCGCATGCTGGGCGTGAAGAAACCTATGCCAAGGCGGGGATGGAGGAGTTCCTCGATACCGTTTACCGGCAGATGCGCAAGGTCACGCTGTTCCACGTGTTCGTCTACGCGAACAACAGCGTGGCGCTCTTCGCCATCAGCGCACTCGGCATTTACCTCTGGCTGACCAGCGCGATCTCGGTGGGGGCCATCGCCATCGCGATGGGCCTTGCCATGCGCATCAATGGCATGTCGCAGTGGATCATGTGGGAAGTCTCGGCGCTGTTCGAGAATATCGGTACGGTCTATGACGGCATGGGCATGATGACGAAGGCGCATGAGATTACTGACCGGCCGAATGCTGCAACGTTCACAGCCGACAAGGGGGCGATCAGCTTCGAGAATGTCCGCTTCCATTATGGCAAGGCGAAGGGCGTCATCGACCGGCTGTCGCTCGATATTCGTCCCGGGGAGAAGATCGGCCTCGTCGGCCGGTCGGGCGCCGGCAAGACGACGCTGATGAACCTGCTCCTGCGTTTCTACGACCTGGAGTCCGGCGAGATACGGATCGACGGCAAGGATATCTCCACCGTCACACAGGACAGCTTGCGCTCGCAAATCGGCGTCGTCACACAGGATACATCGCTGCTGCATCGTTCGATTCGCGACAACATCGCCTATGGTCATCCGGAAGCGAGCGATGCGGATATTGTCGCGGCCGCGAAGAAGGCGAACGCCTGGGACTTCATCCAGGCGCTGGAGGACAACCAGGGCAGGCGAGCGCTTGACGCGCAGGTCGGCGAACGCGGCGTGAAGCTTTCCGGCGGCCAGCGCCAGCGGATCGCAATCGCCCGTGTCTTCCTCAAGGATGCGCCGATCCTGGTCCTCGACGAAGCGACTTCGGCGCTCGACTCCGAAGTCGAGGCGGCGATCCAGGAAAACCTCTTCGCGTTGATGGCGGGAAAGACGGTGATTGCCATCGCTCACCGGCTGTCTACCCTGACCGAGATGGACCGCCTGGTCGTTCTCGAAGCTGGGCGGATCGTCGAAACCGGTTCGCATGCCGAACTCGTCGCCAAGGGCGGCCTCTATGGCGATCTTTGGTCGCGCCAGTCCGGTGGTTTCATCGCGGACGACGTGGAGAAGGAAGAGGCGGCGGAGTAATCCGCCGCTTCCGCGCTGTTCCCGTCAGGGGCAGGGAAGAAGCTTACGCATTTGTAATGGCATCGGCGGCGGAAACCGATTGCCGTCCCTCCTGAGCACCCTATTATCGGAACAATGCTGCGCGCGATCATCACCATCTTCGAGAACTGGATCAAACCCTTTGCTCCGCGAGACCGGCTGCAGCCGCCTGGATCGCTCTGGGGCTTTGCCTGGTTCTACGCAAGCCAGGCAAAAGGTCCGTTTTTCGCCATGGCTGTGCTCGGCGGTGTTGTGGCGATGCTCGAAGCCGGGCTCTTCTATTTCGTCGGCCGGCTCGTCGATGTGCTCGATACGGTGAAGCCGGAAGCCGGTTGGAGCGGATTGATTTCCGCCAACGGGCCGGAACTGCTCTTCATGCTGCTGACGGTGTTGGTGTTCCGCTTTCTCGCCGTCGCGCTCGCTGCGCTCGTCGAGGAGCAGGCGATTATCACCGGCTTTCTCAACCTGGTGCGCTGGCAGTCCTACGTCCATGTGGCCCGCCAATCGCTTTCTTTCTTTCAGAACGATTTTTCCGGCCGCATCGTCACCAAGGTGTGGTCCGGTGCCCAGGCGACAAGCGATCTGATCGTCTCCCTCCTGCAGGTCGTCTGGTTCATCGTGATCTATACCGCCTCAACCATGGCGCTGATCGCCCAGCTCGACTGGCGACTGGCAGCCATGGTGGCGTTCTGGATCGTCGTCTTTCTGTCGCTTGCCCGCTATTTCGTTCCGCGCGTCCGCAAGCACGCCCGCGAGACGGCCGAAATGGCGTCGATGCTCAACGGCCGCATGGTCGATGCCTATTCGAATATCCAGACACTCAAGCTCTTCGGCAGCGATGAGGAGAACGATCGCTACATCCGAGCCGGCTTCGATCGGTTCCAGCGCGCGGTCATTCCCTTCACGCGATTGCTGACGGGGGTGCGGACCTCACTTGCTCTGCTTTCCGGGCTGATGATCACCGTGATCGCCGTCTATTCGATTCATCTCTGGCTCGCGGGAGCGGTCAGCTCCGGGGCGGTCGCGTTTACACTGGCGCTGGTGCTGCGGCTCAACATGCTGCTCGGCCGGATGATGGGCCAGTTCAACGCCATCATGCGCAACATCGGCACGATCCAGAATTCGGCCGAACTCGTGTCGCAGCCGATCGGCCTTATCGATCGACCGGGGGCGCCGGATCTCAAAGTCGATCGGCCGGAGATCCGCTTCGAGCATCTCAAATTTCACTACGGGAGGGGCGGCGGCGTCATCGACGATTTCTCCCTTGCCATCCGCCCGGGCGAGAAGGTCGGCATCGTCGGGCGCTCGGGCGCCGGCAAATCGACGCTCGTCCACCTGCTGTTGCGCTTTTACGACCTCGAAGACGGGCGGATCCTGATCGATGGTCAAGATATATCGGCGGTACGACAGGAATCGCTTCGCGCTCAGATCGGCATGGTCAGCCAGGACACATCGCTGCTGCATCGCTCGATCCGCGACAATATTCTCTTCGGCCGACCGGGCGCGACCGAGGCGCAACTGATCGACGCTGCGCGTAAGGCCGAAGCCTATGACTTCATCGTCAACCTGCAGGACCAGCGCGGCCGCAAGGGTTTCGATGCCCATGTCGGCGAGCGCGGCGTCAAGCTTTCCGGCGGCCAGCGCCAGAGGATCGCCATCGCCCGCGTCATGCTGAAGGATGCGCCGATCCTGGTCCTTGACGAGGCGACGTCGGCGCTCGACTCGGAAGTGGAGGCTGCGATCCAGTCCAATCTGGAGCGCCTGATGCAGGGTAAGACGGTGCTCGCGATCGCGCATCGGCTCTCGACGATTGCTGCGCTCGACCGCCTGGTGGTGATGGATGACGGGCATATCGTCGAAGATGGCGCGCATGCGGAACTGATCGCGCGCGGCGGCCCCTATGCGGAACTCTGGTCCCGCCAGTCGGGTGGGTTCATCGCCCGGGATGAGGCAGCGGAATAGGGTCTCGCAGCCGCCCCGGGATCGCGTCAAGCCCTTGTGCCATTTGGCCGCGCTTTTCCCCCGCGACAATCTGCCCACCACCCCTTGTCAAGGCTGGACATAATTTGCGATCAAGCATAGAACGCGCCGGATTGACGGGGAATCTGCGTGCAGGATTTCCCGGGTTCTGACTTCCGATCCGAAGCTTGTTTCCGCAAGCCGGGGAGGGTGCCAGCGTGAATGATAGGGCGCGGTTCCTCTCAGGAAGAGGCAGGAGTTGCGCCGGGGGCGGATGCGGTGTCCGCACATTGCGTGAGAGGATGGTTTGGCCGTGAGCGAACACGACACTTCAAGCGAGACCTTGGGCGAGCCCACTCGCCGCGATTTTCTTTACTTGGCTACCGGCATGGCCGGCGCTGTCGGTGCCGGTGCGGCAGCCTGGCCGTTCATCGACCAGATGCGTCCGGATGCCTCCACGCTCGCGCTCGCTTCGATCGAGGTAGATGTTTCGAGCCTGCAGCCGGGCATGTCGCTGACGGCGAAATGGCGCGGCAAGCCGGTCTTCATCCGCAATCGTACCGACAAGGAAGTGGAAGATGCCAAGGCGGTTCCGCTCGAGGAACTCAAGGACCCGGTTGCGCGCAACGCCAATCTCGCGCCTGACGCCGAGGCGAACGATCTCGATCGCTCCGCCGGCGAGGGCAAGGAAAACTGGATCGTCATGATCGGCTCCTGCACGCATCTCGGCTGCGTTCCGCTCGGCCAGGCCGGTGATTTCGGTGGCTGGTTCTGTCCCTGCCACGGCTCGCACTACGATACGGCCGGCCGCGTCCGCAAGGGTCCGGCACCGGAGAATCTCCCCGTGCCGACCTTCACGTTCGTTTCCGACACAGTTATCAAGATCGGTTGAGGGGACTACTGATAATGAGTGCTGATCATTCAACCTACACGCCAACGACGGGCATCGAGAAGTGGGTTGATTCCCGTCTTCCGCTGCCGCGCCTCATTCACGACTCGTTCGTCTCCTATCCGGTGCCGCGCAACCTGAACTACGCCTACACCTTCGGCGCCATGCTGTCGGTGATGCTGATCGTGCAGATCCTGACCGGCATCGTGCTGGCGATGCATTATGCGGCCGACACGAGCGTCGCCTTCAACTCGGTCGAAAAGATCATGCGCGACGTCAACCAGGGTTGGCTGCTGCGCTACCTGCACGCCAACGGTGCGTCCTTCTTCTTCATTGCTGTCTACCTGCACATCGCCCGCGGCCTCTATTACGGCTCGTACAAGGCGCCGCGCGAGATTCTCTGGATTCTCGGCGTCGTCATCTACCTCCTGATGATGGCGACCGGCTTCATGGGCTATGTTCTGCCCTGGGGCCAGATGTCCTTCTGGGGCGCGACCGTTATCACCGGCTTCTTCTCGGCCTTCCCGCTTGTGGGCGAATGGATCCAGCAGTTCCTGCTCGGCGGTTTCGCCGTCGATCAGCCGACGCTGAACCGCTTCTTTTCGCTGCACTACCTGCTGCCCTTCATGATCGCCGGCGTGGTTGTCCTGCATATCTGGGCCCTGCATGTCACGGGGCAGACCAACCCGACCGGCGTCGAGGTGAAGTCCAAGACCGACACTGTTGCGTTCACGCCTTATGCAACGCTCAAGGATGCGCTCGGCGTATCGGTGTTCCTGATCGTCTATGCCTGGTTCGTCTTCTACATGCCGAATTTCCTCGGCCATCCGGACAATTACATTCCGGCTGACGCGCTGAAGACGCCTGCACACATCGTCCCGGAATGGTACTACCTGCCGTTCTACGCGATGCTGCGCGCCATCACCTTCAATATCGGCCCGATCGACTCCAAGCTCGGCGGCGTTCTGGTGATGTTCGGCTCGATCATCATCCTGTTCTTCCTGCCCTGGCTCGATACGTCAAAGGTCCGCTCCGCCGTCTACCGTCCGTGGTACAAGCTGTTCTTCTGGATCTTCGTCGCGGATGCGATCATGCTCGGCTGGTTGGGTTCCCGCCCGGCGGAAGGCCTGTATGTCGTGATGTCTCAGCTCGGTACGCTGTACTACTTCGCCTTCTTCCTCGTCGTCATGCCGGTCCTCGGCCTGATCGAGACGCCGAAACGCATTCCGAACTCCATCACCGAAGCGGTGCTGGAAAAGCAGAATGCCAAGGCGCAGCCGGCAACCGCACGCGCTTGATCAGAACAGCGATGGATAAGGAACCCAGAACAATGAAAAAGCTTGTCACAGGCATTCTGTCACTCGCTGTCGTCGCCGGTCTCGGGCTGGGAGCGGCTGTCGCCCAGGAGGCCGCTGCCCAGGAAACGGCAGGCGGTGAGGAGCATGCGGTTAGCGGCGGCACGCCCCACTATCCGATCCACAAGCCGGAACAGCAGGACTGGACCTTCGCCGGTCCCTTCGGCCACTATGACAAGGGGCAGTTGCAGCGCGGCCTAAAGGTTTACACCGAAGTCTGTTCGGCCTGCCATTCGATGAGCCTCGTTGCATTCCGCACGCTGGAAGACCTCGGCTACTCCGAGGCTCAGGTGAAAGCGTTCGCGGCTAATTATGAAGTCCAGGACGGCCCGAACGCCGACGGTGAGATGTTCAGCCGCAAAGCCGTGCCGTCCGATTACTTCCCGTCGCCTTTCCCGAACAAGGAAGCGGCGGCCGCGGCCAATAACGGCGCCGCCCCGCCCGACTTCTCGCTGATCGCCAAGGCGCGCGGCATCGAACGCGGCTTCCCACAGTTCATCTTCGATATGTTCTGGCCCTATCAGGAAGGCGGACCCGACTATATCCACGCGCTGCTGACCGGCTACCAGGATCCACCGCAGGGCGTTCAGGTCGCCGAAGGTACGCACTACAACCCGTATTTCGCTGCCGCTTCGGCCCTGGCTATGGCGCAGCCGCTCTCCGACGAACAGGTCACCTATGACGACGGCGCGCCGCAGACGGTCGACCAGTACGCGAGAGACGTTTCGGCGTTCCTGATGTGGGCGGCAGAGCCGCATCTTGAAGATCGCAAGCGCACCGGCTTCATGGTCATGGTGTTCCTGTTCATCTTCACGGGCCTCATCTATCTGACGAAGAAATCGGTCTACGCGAACAAGGAACATTGATCGCGACTTGGCGCGGCTGCGTCTGAGAAGACGCACGGCACTGTAGACCATTCATCGACAAAGGCCCCGTCCGGGGCCTTTTTTTCTGCTGTATTTTTAAATCGGAGTCGATTTAAGCATAAAAACATTCAGCAATTCATGGTGTTACAGCGATGTTTGTGCGTCTGAAAGACGCACGGCGCTGTAGTGACTCGAGGATCGAGCCCGTTCGCAGACGAACGGCGTTCACGGTCAGTCATCGACGGTCCACTGCGGGTTCCAAGCGATTTCCCAGAGGTGGCCGTCGGGATCATGGAAATAACCGGAATACCCGCCCCAGAAGCGGTCGCTGGCGGGGTCCGTAACGACGGCGCCAGCGTCTTCGGCTTGCTTCATGACCGTATCGACCTCGTCCTTCGATTTGACTATGTGCCCGATCGATACTGCGCCGAGGCGCGTTTGGGTCGCGCTTATCTTTGCGTCCTTGGCAAGCGAAGTTGCGGGGTAGAGCGCCAGTATCAACTCCTTGCCCATATGGAAGAAGACCACGGCGCCATCTTCGAACTGCTCGCCGATAATCCCCTCCGTCGGCAGCCCCATGCCGTCACGATAAAAGGCGAGGGACTTTTGAAGATCGTTCACCGCCAGCGTTATGACTTTTATTCGCGGTCTCATATCCGACTCCCGTTCCGTCGCGCCGTGCCTATGGTCGATTAAGGGAAAACGACGCGGCAATTCACAATGTTGCAGCGCCCTTGAAAAATAGCGTGCCGCGGCTTCATTTCATCCAGCCGTAAGCTATCGGCGCTGGTTCCGGCGCACAGCGTTCGTATCGATGTATCGCATGGCGGGCTCGCGATGCGCGGGCGGCAGAAGCGGTGGCTATTAAAATATCAAGAGGGAATGGCGTTGAAAGCGCGCTACACAACGGCAAGAGCGAACAAGTGAGAAACAGTATTACGGCTGTAGTTAGCTTTTGGCGCTAGCCTGGCTCTTCGCTTTGCCGCAAAACAGACGCTTTGGTTGTAGAACAAGGCAAAGCCAAGCTGATGTGACGCTGCCACTTTCCGTCTTCGACTGCTTTTTCGCCAATCGCGGCATCGCCGTTTGCCTCTAAGTCTTTTCAACCTCAATCGTTCCGGAGCTCCTTCATGACTGATGCTTTGAATCCTTTGAAGCTGCGTATTGCCGTACTCTTCGGCGGGCGCTCCGCCGAGCATGATGTCTCGGTGCTCTCGGCAACGAATGTGATGCGAGCGTTAGATCCTGCCAAATACGATGCCGTTCCTGTCTTTATCACCCGCGAAGGACAGTGGCTTGTGAGCTCTTTCGACTATGGCAACTTGTCGAAGCCGGAGAACGGCATGGAGGTCTGTCTCGTGCCGGGCGGGTGCGGGCGGTTGATTGCAATTCCGGCTGACGGCGCCGCCTACGACCTGCCGAAGATCGACATCCTCTTTCCCGTGCTTCATGGGCTGCACGGCCAGGATGGCTCGGTCCAGGGGCTTGCGGAAGTCGCCCGCGTACCGCTTGCTGGATGCGGCATCCTCGGCTCGGCGGCCGCCCTCGACAAGGAAGTGGCCAAGCGTCTGTTGAAAGAGGCGGGCCTGCCGATCGCGCGTTCGACCACAATTCATCAGGGCGTCGCGCCCACCTTCGTCGAACTCGAGCGCGAACTTGGTTTGCCGGTCTTCATCAAGCCCGCCCGGCAGGGGTCGTCGGTTGGCGTAAGCAAGGTTACGACCGAAAGGGAATTCGAGACGGCGCTTGGGGAGGGTTTCCAGCATGATCGCAAGCTGCTTGCGGAGGAGTTTGTCCGCGGCCGCGAGATCGAATGCAGCGTACTGGAGGACACGACTGGCGGGCTCTTCGTCTCGCGTCCGGGTGAGATCGTTCCAGCTGAGAGCCACGGCTTCTATAGCTATGAAGCGAAATACATCGACGACAAGGGCGCGGCGCTGAAGGTGCCTGCTGAACTGCCGGAAGAGGTCGAAAGCCGAATCCGCGAGATGGCGGGGCAGGCGTTCAGGGCGGTCGGCTGCGACGCCATGGCGCGCGTCGATTTCTTCGTGACTGCGGACATGCGCTTGCTCGTCAACGAGATCAACACGATCCCCGGCTTCACCGACATCAGCATGTATTCGAAGGCGATGGCAGCAAGCGGCGTGAGTTATGCCGAAATTATCGACCGGCTCGTGCAGCATGGGCTATCGCGGGCGGGGCAGTAAGACGCTTTGGGCCGTAAGGCGCGATTTTAACGATCGCCAGTTGGGCGGCTGCCGGCCATCGTAGAAGCTTAAATCGAAATGCAAGTCCGTTGGGCTGGTTTAGTTCGTAATGCCCAATGTCTCATCTCGCGGTAGATTACGGGGCCTTAATGAGCGCACGAGCAGGCCGGCAACGACACACTTGCCACATCCAATCCTCGCGCACACTCCAATTAGCGGCAGTTTTCGTCAGCTTCCGGCCACCGCTGACGCAAAACGGCCCCGCTTTCGACGGGGCCGTTCGCAATAGCACCTTGCGGCTGATCAGCTGAAGCGTCCTGCGGCGTGCGCGAGCATCGTGTAGACCTTACCGGTATCCGATGTCAGGTAAGTCTGCGTGATACGCTTGTCCGGATCGTTGCGTGCTACGTCGGCGAGCAGCTTCTCGAAATCGGCGATGTAGCGGTCGACGGCCGTGCGGAATTCTGGCTCGCGATCGTACTTGCGCTTAATCTCGTCGAATGTCTGCTGCCCCTTGAGCGTGTAGAGGCGGCGGGTGAAGACGTCGCGTTCGCCGCGCTGGTACCGGCGCCACAGATCTACCGAGGCATCGTGGTCGATCGCCCGGGCAATGTCCACCGAGAGCGAATTCAGCGATTCGACGACATGGCGCGGATTGCGATTATCCCCGGTGCGCGGCGCTGGCTGACTTTCCGCCGGACGCTGCCGCGGGGCTGACGGCTCTTCCTCGCGAGACGCGGCGCGAAGCAGGTCACGCATCCAGCCGCCGCCTTCCTCAACGCGTTCTTCCGACTGCGGGCGGGCGGGTTGCAGCGGACGCGTGGCCTGCTCGAGGCCCAGACTTCCACGCAGTGCCGGCGTCGAAGCCGGAGTTGCTGGCTGCTCGCGGCGCACTTCCGCCACCGGTTGCTGGAGGACGGGTTGCTGAGTGACGGGTTGTTGAACCACGCGGGCCGGAGTGTTCGAGACGGCCTGCTGGCGAGCTGGCTGTGCGACCTCGAGCTGGGTCGAAGACTTGCCGATGATTTCGGAAAGCTCCTGCAGTGCCTTGATCTGCTCGGAAACCGCACGGCGCATCATCGAAGCGCTCTCTTTGGCTTCTTCCGGCAGGTCGAAAGCGCCACGCTTCAGCTCCTCCCGGGTCTGGTCGAGTTCCTTGCGGATCTCGCCAGCGGAACGGCGGATGTCATCGGTCGCGCCGCTGAAGCGGCTGATCGCTTCGTCGATCGCCTGGCGGACGGCTTCGCGCAGGTGAGCGGCGACGCCGTCGGACTTCTTGCCGCTTTCGGCCAGCATGCGTTCGATATCGGCAACGGAGGTGCCGACGCTACCGCGCAGGCGCGCCGCCACTTCCTTCGAGCGCTCCTCGGCGCTGGCAAAGGCACTCTCGAGCGAGTGGCCTGCTTCCTCGCCGGCTTTGGCGATCGCCTGGCGCAGGGACTCGGACGCGCTGAGGGCGCGACCTTCCACCTGGGAGAGCGTCTTGTTGACGTCAGCAAACGATCCTTCGACGCCGGAGCGCAGCGTATCGGCCGTTTGCCGCGAGCGCTCCTCGGCGCGTGCGAAGACGTTTTCGACCGAAGCGGTGGCTTCTTCGCCGGCTTGCGCCAGGGTGTTGCGCATGGCCTCCGCGGCCTCGGCGGCGCGCTGTTCGGTGCTCGATAGCAGGCGGCCGACATCGGTGAAGGACGACTGGATGCCGCTGCGAAGATTGCCGGCGACTTGTCCCGAGCGCTCTTCCGCACGCTGGAAAGCGCCATCGACGAAGCCTTCCAATGCCCGCATCGTGCGTTCGATTTCCTCCGAACGCTGAACCAGGCCGACAGAAAGCGTCCGCAACGCGTCCTGCCGCTCTTCGAGCGTGCTCACGAGGTTCGACTGGGCTGCGGCCAACAGGTCGGACGCCTGTCCAAGGACCTTCGAATGGTCCTCGAAGCGGCCGACGATCCCGCCAATCTGGGAGAGCGTCGAAGCGGAAATATTGGACAACTTGTCAACCTTGCCCTCGATGAGGCGGGTGGAGGTGGACAGCATGTCGGATGCCTGCCGGGCCGATTCCGAGACCTTGGCTGCGGTGGCCTCGAGGCGTTGGTCCATATCCCCGAGGTTGCTGCTCGCCTGCTCGATAACCGAGGCGATCGCGGAATTGTTCGTCGCCAGTTGGTCGATGAGACCCATCGCGGTCGACTGGAGGCGATTTTCAACCATCTTCATCGCCTTGGCAGTCTCTTCCGCCCGCAATGAGATGGCGTCGAGCGTTTCACCCGTCCGCTCGGTGATGGCGTTGACCAGGGCTGCGCTCTCGGCGCGCATGCGGTCTGCACTCTCCTGAGTGAGCGCAGCGATCCGCTCGGCCGCTTCCTTGCCCGTTGCCGCATATTGCTCAATGACCGGTCGCGCCTGTTCGTCGAGAAGGCGAGAAAGTTCGAGCGAGCGGCCGGCGAGCATCGAATTGAGCTCGCGCGTGCTTTCGTCGAGCGTGCTCCGGATCGACTGACCGCGCGCGTCGAGTGCCTTTTCCGCATCGGCGAGACTTTGCTGGATGCTCTGAGCGTGGTTGGCCACCTGATTGTGCGTTGAGGCGAGGCGGGCCGTCGCCGTGTCCGCCGCATCTGTAACCGAGCGGGCGAGGTCCGCGTGACGAGCGGCAGTAACTGATGCGGTCTGTTCGATCGATGCAGCGAATTCGGCGTTGCGCGAGGCGAGCGCGCTGGCGAAGTCCGCACCGGCCTTGGACAGCAGGTCGGTGGAGCGGGTGGCCTCCGCGTCGATCTCCTGGGCGGCATCGCTGACGGCACCGCGCAGGCTCGTCACAAGCGCCGCGGCCTTGCCCTCGATCGTGCGGTTGACGTTGTCAAGGCCGATATTCAAAGCGCGGTCCATTGTTCCGAGTCGCTCTTCGATGCGACCGGTACCCGCCTCGATAGCGGTCGAGATGCGCGTTGCCGCCACCTCGCTGATACGGTCGATCTCACCGGCACGCTCGCCGAGGCTGTCGGCGATCCGCTGTCCGGCATTGTCGACGATGGCATTGACGCTGCCAACACTGTCGCGAATGCGCTCTTCGAGCGAGCCGAGGCTCGTTTCGATGCGGGCGCCAGTGTCATCGACGACGGTGTTGACGCTCCCCACACTGTCGCGAATGCGCTCTTCGAGGGAACCAAGGCTCGTTTCGATGCGGCCTCCGGTGTCATCAACGATCGCATTGACGCCACTAACGCTGTCGCGGATACGGTCTTCCAGCGATCCGAGGGTCGTTTCGATGCGGGCACCGGTGTCGTCGACGATCGCGCTCACTGTGCCGACGCTGCCACGGATACGGTCTTCGAGCGAGCCGAGGCTTGTTTCGATGCGAGCGCCGGTATCGTCGAGGCGGCTGTTGATGCCGTTGATCGAAATGTCGACGCGATTGGTCAGCGTGTCCGCGGCAAGGCTGATCTGATCGGCCGTTTCGGCAAGACGCTCCGCGATGTTGCCGGTCGTCGAGCGCATCCGCGCATCGAGCGCCTCGGCGCTGCGGTCAATGACACCGGCAATCGAGGCCTGACGCTCTTCAAGCGACATTTCCAGCATGCTTGCGCTGGTCGCAAGAGTGGTGGCGATCGACATCGACTGGTCGGACAAGAGGTCTTCTAGCTGCTCGCGCCCGTGGCCAACAGCAAGATTGATCGCGTGGATGCGGTTGTCGAGTGTCGCCTGAATCTGGTCATGTGTCGTCGCAAGCGTGTCGCGCAGATGCTCGGCCTTGCCGGAAAGCGTCTGCTCGATTTCGGCGGCCTTGTCGGCGAGCGAGGCTGTCGCCTCCGACGTGCGGGCGGTGAGCGCCTCGGCGATTTCGGCGCTGGTACCCGCCAGGGCGTCCGAGATCTTGCTGACACGCCCGCTCAGGTCTTCAGCGATGCGAGCGCTTGTGTCGGTCAGGGTGTGGGCGATCTGGCTGACGCGGCCGCCAAGGTTCTCCGCAATCTCGGACACGCTCTGCGAAAGTTTGTTCTCGATATCGCCGACGCGGTCGGTCATGGTCTCGGCAACAGCCATGGCACGGAACGTCAGGTTATCGGCGACGTCTTCGACGTGGCGGCTGAGCGAGTCGGCCATTTCGTTGGCGCGTACAGACATGGTCGAACTGATCTCGCTCGCCCGTTCCGAGAGCACGCTATCGAGCGCTGCGGTCTGGCTGGTGAGGGTATTACTGATGGCTTGGCTGCGCTGCGACAGGACGCCGTCGAGTGCCGCCGTCTGGCTGCCGAGCGCATCCGTAATTGCGCGGCTGTGCTGCGACAGAGCGCCGTCGAGTGCTGTTGTCTGGCTGGTGAGCGTATCCGTAATTGCTTGGCTGCGCTGCGACAGAACGCCGTCCAACGCCGCCGTCTGGCTGCCCAGCGTTTCGGAAATCGCCTGACCGCGTTCAGAGAGAAGCCGTTCTAACCGATCGGCGGTACCAACCACGGCGCCTTCGACGACGCTCACACCGGAGGCGAGTGCGGACGAGAGAGCGGCGGTGCGTTCTGAAAGCGTGTTGTCGAGGCGATGCTGGCTTGCCGCGATCGCGCTCGTTATCTCGTCGGTCGACCCGGTCAGCGTCTGCTCAATGCGGGAGTGGGCGGTCTGCAGACCATCGATGAAGGCGGATGTGCGCGAATCGAGGCCTTCGGTCAGGCGCTGCTCGCTTGTCGTCAGGGCATTCGCAAGCGCGTCGGCGCGCTGGCCGAAACCGTTTTCGATCCGCTCCTGCGCCTCAGTCAGGGCGCCCATAAGCGAGCCGGTCTTTTCCGAGAGCACGCCGTCGATGCGGCTATGGGCACTGCCGATGAGATTGCTGAGTTCCGAAGTGCGGCTGCCGATCGTTTCCTCGATGAAGTCCTGCGTCGCACCAAGCGCGGTTGCGAGCGTCAGCGACTGATCGGACAGGGCGGAACCTATCTTCTCCACGCTGCTGTCCAAAGCGCTGCCGATTGCCTCCGAACCGCCGCTGACGGTTTCGTTGATGCGATGCAGGCTCTCCATCAACTTGGTATCGAGCAGGCTTGCCCGCTTGTCGAATGCGTTGGCGAATTCGTGGAAGCGCTCGTCGAAGGCCGTCGCAAGCTGCCCTACGGTCGTTTGCAACTTTTCTTCGAAGAAGCCACCCCTCAGATCGAGATCCATGATCGCATCGTCGGCGCTCGACTTGAGGCTCTGGCGGAAGCTTGCCCCTTTTTCGTCGAGAGCGGCGTTGAGCGAGGCAAGTATATTGTCGAGACCGCCGGTGATCGCCTGCTGGCCGACGCTGAGACTGTCGTTGAGGTCGCGGGTCCTGGCGATCAGGGTCTCATTGAGCTGGCGCGCACGCTCGTTAAGGGCGGCGTTCAACTTCTCGGTGCTGGCATCCAGAGTCGAGGCACGGGTTTCAAACTGGCTGAGCAACTGCTCGCCACGTTTCGTCAAGGCGTCGCTGAGCGCATCGAGCCGGGCATCGAACTCGTCGCTGAGCGTGACGCCCGCGGTGGTCAGACCGGAAAGAAGCGCATCGGTGCGCGTGGACAGCATGGTGCTGATGGTCTGAAGCGCATTCTCGGATTTTTCACTGAGCGCAGCGGCGCGCGTGTCTATCAGCGACGCAAAGGCTTCACCGGACACGGCGATACGCGAGGCGATATCTTCGCTCGCCAGTTCAAGGTCGTCCTTCAACTTGGTATGCGCACCGGCAATCGAAGTGCGGATGCGATCGGAGTGGCCGATAATGGCTTCGCGTTCGAGCCCGAGTTCTTGCAGGAGCGTGCGAACCCGCAGCTCATTTTCGCTATAGCTGCGTTCCAGCGCATTCACCTCGGAATGCACAAGTGTTTCGAGCTCGGTTGCGCGCGCAATCGTGCGCTCGATGCCTTCGTTCATGGCCGAGACTTCGCGACGAACAGCCTGGCCAACGGTCATGATGCGGTCGGCGGCAGCCGTCTCCGGCTCTGCCAGCCGCAAGGCGACCTCAGCCATCGAGCGTGCCGCGTTGCGCAGTTCCTGCGCCCTCGCGATCATGATGGCAAAGGAGAAGAAGAGCATAATGGGTAGCGCGATCCCGATCAGGATGGCGATCGCACCCGGTGTGGCGGCGAGATCGCCGGGCGAGCGAATCTGCCAGATCTGCGGCGCGTAGAGGAGGTGGGCGACGGCGATTCCGGCAAGCGCCCAAAGCAGCGACACGAGCGCGGCGACACGGATCGCAGCCCGGCTGGAGCGTACCTCAAGTGAACGGAGCATCGCGGCGGGCGACCTACGCGTGTCATCGTTCGCTGCCGCAAGCGGCGGCTGCTTCGGCGCGGGCTCGGGCGCAAGACTGCGCGGCGGTTCGCTGGCGCGTGCCGCGCTTGCTTCGTCCTGCGTTGTCGCAACGCGCGCCTTGTCGGGTGCGGCCGCCTGCTTGCTGGGCTCGGCCACTTTTTCCTCCGGGTCATCCAAGGAAGTCTGGTCGTTCAGGGCCGCCGACTTAAGGTCGTCAAAGTCGATCTTCAGCGCTGCTTCCAAAGCCTGGAATGCCTTTTCGTCGATCGACTCGTTGCTCTTCTTCGTCGCCATAGGGATACGCCTCACTACTATTGCCCGCCAACAGCCGCCTGCTTGGCGCCGCAAGCGGGCCAAAAGACACCCTAAACAGGGCGGTGACGGCAAGATATGCGCATAACATTTGCGCAATATCCTGACTGATCACCCATTGCATTGTCTCGATGGATAGCTGCAGCCTTCGCCTCAGGGCACCACGCGCAGAGCTTATCCACCAGAACAGTTGCTACTTCATATGCAGGCCTGTTCCTAACCGTATCGTAGTGACACATTAGCCAAGTTCTTACAATTATGAGCAATCGGCATTCACTAAAATCCTAACGATTTCTTAACGAAATGACGGGCTTGCGGCCTAAAAAGCCAAGGAAATCAGCCGGTTTAACGGCCATTAACCATTTCCCCAGATTTCTGCCTCTATTGCGCGTCGTTTTAAGCCGCTGGCAGCACCACCCACCGATGATGCCTGTCTGAAAACGATGCGGTCTTTGCCGCGACTGATAACGGGAACCCGGTCCATGGCTGCAGCCAAGATAGACTTCGAGGCACTTGACAATGCGGGTAGGTCTTCTGCTTCGAAAGGGAAGCCTATCGATTTTGTCCATCTTGACAACCAGACGATGGGCGACAAGGCGCTCGAAAGCGAGGTCCTGCAACTTTTCGCCCGTCAAGCGCGTCAGGCAATGATCGACATCGCCGGGACTGACTCCGATCGTCGCAGCCAGGCGGCGCATCGCCTCAACGGCGCCGCGCTCGCAGTCGGCGCGGTCAACGTGGCGAAAGCGGCCGCCGCGATCGAACGCGACCCCGCAGACGCGACCCTGCAGAGCACACTCAGCGTCGCCGTTCTCGAGACGGAGCTCTTCATTCTGAAGCTTTGCCGTTGATCTCTGCAGCGTCGTGCGTCGTTTCAGACGCACAAAGGTCGCTGTAGCACTTTGAACCGCTGCATGTCTCTGTCCTTGAATCGGTTCCGATTTAAGGACACGTGCAGTAGTTTTGCGCATCCGACGCGCTAATTAGGCCTTGCGGCGCAGCCCGGCAATCGCGGCAAGGCGGCCAACTCGTGTTGACTGGCCGGCCGATTTGTTGGAAGAACGTCCGCTGAATTCACGCCGCAGCGCCACCTGCCGTAGCAGGGCCTCGTGCTGGCCGGCCCATCCCATAATTCGTTCCGGAAAGAAAAATGACAAAACTCACGATCGTAGCCTTTGACGGCACGCGCCACGAACTCGATGTCGAGAACGGCTCCACGGTCATGGAGAATGCAGTGCGCAATTCGGTGCCCGGGATCGAAGCAGAATGCGGCGGCGCCTGCGCCTGCGCGACCTGTCATGTTTATGTCGACGACGAGTGGGCCGCGGTCGTCGGCGCGCCGGAGGCGATGGAAGAGGACATGCTCGACTTCGCTTATGACGTGCGGCCAACCTCGCGGCTTTCCTGTCAGATCAAGATGAACGAAGCCCTGGACGGGCTGATCGTTCACGTTCCGGAGCGTCAGGCCTGAGCAGTTCCGACCGCCTCATGAGTGGCTCGGCGGCCCGAATGGCGCCCGAAGCATGTGGTACGCAAAAAAAGCCTCGCTGGTCATCGACGAGCGAGGCAAGGAGGGCGTATCGCATGCAGACGAGGGAGGGAGCATCTGCCGCACCAGGACACGCCAGGAGAACCTGGGTTGCTTCATCGCCCGGTATTGTAAAAACACCAAGGGCAATGACGCGAAGCTAAATAAGTAGATATTTAGGCGCGAAAGTCTTACCGGCGATCGGCAACTAAACATCTACCTCTTCGAATGGTTGAACTTTAATCCCGCCACTCGTTTGATGATTTCAATATAGCTGAGTCGGCGGCGGCCTGCCATCGTAAGAATCCACCAATAAAATACTGTGGGTTTATGCCTCTCTCTCAGACACGCGTCGACTATAGTCACCCTGTTCTTGGGGGAGTGAATTCGTCTTCGGCAATGAAGGCGTAGGGAAGCTTCGCATCCAAGGGGTGCGGGCGGTCACCCGCCCATCCATTTTCTAACGCTCGGCGTTTTTCAGGCTTTTGAGCCGATGTTGAAGCAAACGGATCATGCGGCGGTCAAAATTTGCCGCCTCCGTTCGGTCGAAACGCGCCTGGTCCTTGTCGTGGCGTTCGACCTCCTCGGCGCTCACTCGCGCGACACGGGCCTGCATGCGCTCGCAATCGGCCTCCGGCTTCAGCTCCAGAAGTGCCTTCTCCATCTGACGTGCGTGGTTGCGCGCGATCTCGGCATGGCGCTCTTCGTGGCGTTTTATGTCGGCCGCCAGCGTATCCCATACCACTGCAAGATCGCGTCCTGCCTGCCTGCGGTATTTCCAGCGCGGCAATATGATCCGCGTGCTAAGCATGACGCGCGCAGTGCCGACGGCGCATCGTCCGCTTCGGCTGACATATGTTATGGTGCCGCCGAACTTGATGCGCGTGGCGCCGGGGTGGCGGGTCCCGGTGCTCTTCATCAGGGGGCCGGCAGATGAAAGCGCCTTATCGAGCTCAGCTGCCGTGCGCCCGCCGATCGAGAAATAGGTAAAGCTCTTGCTGATCAAGGTTTCACCCGAGGCGCTGCCAAGCGGAAGGCCGACCAGGCATGCAATCAGGGCGGCTTTCAGCGGAACATGTAGCCGGGACATCGCTGCGTATTCTCTTCGATTGAACTTCGTTCAAGCTTGGGGCATAGCCGAGCCGAGCGCAACACAAATCAGCCAAAGCTTCATTCGACAAGTGCCCAGGAAACATGAACAAATGCATCTAAGCATTGATTTTTGAAGGCGTTTGTGACCTTTCCGCAAGATCGATGACAGACGCATTCTCCCGAAACTGTGGATCGCAGGAAGATGACGTATAACCCGTTTGAAACGTCTCGTTGGCAATTGGCGCATGGGCGCAATCTCGAATTGGGGCCGCGTGGCGTTTTGATGGCGATCATCAATGTCACGCCGGATTCATTTTCCGATGGCGGGCGCTTCGCCGATACTGCGGCCGCCGTGGCCGCAGCGCTGCGCTCCGTCGAAGAGGGGGCGGAAATCCTCGATATCGGTGGGGAGTCTACCCGTCCGGACGCGGAGCCCGTGAGCGCTGAAGACGAGCAGGCGCGCATCCTTCCGGTCATCGCCGCGCTTGCGCGCGAGACGGCCGCGCTCATTTCCGTCGATACCTATCGCGCCGAGACGGCGCGGCTTGCCATCGATGCCGGTGCGCATATCGTCAACGACGTCCACGGTCTTCAGCGCGAACCGGCGATTGCGGCCGTTGCGGCGGAGACGGGTGCGGGCCTTTGCATCATGCACACGGGACGTGGCCGCCAGAAACTTGGCGATGTCGTCGACGACCAGTTCCATTTTCTCGATCGGTCCTTGCAGATGGCGGCCGATGCGGGGATCGGCCGAGAACGCATCGTGCTCGATCCCGGTTTCGGCTTCGCCAAGGATACCGAGGAGAATCTGGAGCTGATGGCCCGTTTCGCAGAGTTGCATCGATTTGCCCTGCCGCTTCTCGTCGGAACGTCGCGCAAGCGCTTCATCGGTGCCGTTACCGGGCGGGATGCGGCGGCTCGTGACGGCGGCACGGCAGCGACGACCGCCCTTCTCAGGGCTGCAGGGGCCGCGGTTTTTCGCGTACACGATGTCGCAATCAACAGGGATGCGCTGGTGATGGCGGATGCTATGCTGACCGCAAAGAATAGCCGACGGGACATGAAGCCATGACTGCAACTTACATCATCACCTTGAAAAACTGCGCCTTCTTTGCCCGCCATGGCGTACTCGATGAGGAGGAGTTCCTCGGGCAGCGCTTTTTTGTCGATGCGGAACTTGAGGTCGAGCAGGGCACCGCACTGGTCGAGGACTGCATTGATGACACCGTGCACTACGGAATTGCCTTCGCGGAGATCGAAAGAATCGTCACCGGACGGCGCCGGTATCTCATCGAAGCTCTAGCCTTGGAGGTCGCCAAGACGCTTTGCGCGCGCTTCCGGCAGATCAGACGGGCGAGAGTTTCAATCCGCAAACCGAACGCGCCGGTTCCGGGCGTTCTGGACTACGTGGAAGTCACGGTCGAACATGTCGCCGAGTAAGCCCTGGCGCCGCGCCACGCTCGGCCTCGGCGGCAATATCGGCGATCCGCGCCGATCAATGGCCGAAGCCCTGCAGGCGCTTGATGAAAGACCGGATTGCAAGATTACCGCCGTCTCGCGGCTCTACCGAACGCCGCCGTGGGGCAAGACTGACCAGGCCTGGTTCTTCAATGCCTGTGCCGAGGTCGAAACGACCCTCGAAGCGGAGGCGCTGCTCGACCTCTGCCTCAATATCGAGCGCGCAATGAAACGGGTGAGAAAGGAACGGTGGGGGCCGCGCACGATCGACATCGATGTGCTGACCTATGATGGGCAGAAATCTGCCGGCGAAACCCTGCAATTGCCGCATCCGCGTATGACGGCGCGCGGCTTCGTTCTTATGCCGCTTGCCGATTTTGCGGCCGAGCTCAGTGTCGAGGGGCGGACCGTGGGCGAATGGCTGAAAGATGCCGATGTGGCCGGAATCGAGATCGCCGACGAAAACGCCGATTGGTGGCGCAGCGGTTGAACGGGCGTCGTTCCGTATAAATATCCGTATCGACAACAAAAGCCCGGCGCTGAACCAGGCTTCCCCGAAATTTTTTTGAGACCGCTACTCGATCGAGCCGACGGCGATGTTGTCCATCTGCCGGTTGAGGCTGACGCCGATGACCGGGACCATGGTCTCCTCGACCTTGACGGAGATCGTGATGTTCATGGTCTCCGCGTCCTGGAGACGGGCGATCATGGCTCCGTTGAGCTGCTTGCGGTTGATGCCGACAACGACCTTGTCCTTGCCGACATTGCCGGAAACGACGTCGAGCCCTTTGCCGTCGGCGCCATCGAGGAACTTTCCGGTGTAGCCGTTGCCCTTCTGCATGATCACCGCCGACATCGGCTGTTTGAAGACGCCGACGCGGCAGAATCCGTCAAGCTTGATTCCGGCGTCCTTGCCCGATGTTGGTTCACCGGTCAGGTCGCAGGTGAATTTCGTACCCTGGTATTTCCCGGCCACGATTTCGCCCGGGCCCTTCCATTGTCCAGCGACCTTCTCGAAGAAAGCCCTGTCGCGGGCGCCGGAATAGGCCGGGGTCGCGAGGCTGGCAGCAAGGGCGATAGCGGCTACGCCGCGAGCAATCAAAGAAGGGCGCAAGAACATAAACGATCCTTGATGGGTCAACGTCCAAATCTGGCAATCACATTTGCGCGCAAATGGTTAATGGATGGTTTCTTTGTCGCTATATGCGCCCCGTTTGCGCACCGAAAGATTAGCATGGCGACCACCGAATTGCAGCCTCCGCGGGCTATCAGAAGATGGCGATCGGTCCTTACCTGCTTTCGGATCTGGTCATGCCGGGCGCAAGATCGGCGAGAAAATCACCGATGCCCGGTCGCTTCAGCGCTCGGAACGGCATCGGACGGCAGAGATCCATCGCCGCTATGCCGATGCGTGCCGTCATCAGCCCGTTGATCACGCCTTCACCGAGACGGGCGGAGAGTTTGGACGCGATGCCATGGCCGAGGACCTGCTGGATAAGGCTGTCGCCGGCGGCGATCGAGCCGGTCACCGCCAGATGGGCGATCACATCCCGCATCAGCCGCAGCATACCGAGGGTGCCCGGCCGCCCACCATAAAGTTGCGCCATGGCTCGGATCATCCGTGCGGACTCGTAGAGAACATAGCCGAGATCGACGAGCGCGCGCGGGCTGACGGCGGTTACGATCGATACACGTTTCGAAGCTGCGAGGATCATGCGGCGCGCTTCCCGGTCGAGCGGCGTCAGCAGTTCACGCTCTGTCAATTCGATGAGGTGAGGCGCGTCGATAATTTCACCCTCGGTCTCCGCAAGTCGCGCCCGGCCTTTGGCTGTACGCGGGTTGGCGGCCAGCAGATGGACAAGTCGGTTACTTGCGGCGCGGGCGGTCTTGGTGTTGTTGAGCCCGGCAGCCTCGGCGACCTCCGACTTCAACGCCTGGACCGCTGTCAATTGCATCATTCCCGAGAGTTCGCGGGCAATGACGATCAGGACGGCGAGGGCGCCGACGACCGCTGCCCCGATCGCCAGATAGCCGAGCCAATCGGCGCGGGTGAAAAGGTCCCGAACGAGACGATCGATCCAAAGCCCCAAGGCCAGCGAAAGCAGGATCCCAAAGGCGCCGGCAGCGACTTTGGCGAAAGACAGGCGACGGCGACGCGGGCGCGTTTCCGGCGGGTTGAGCGCTTCGATCGCTGCGGTCGTCTCGATAAATGGGTCCTCCGCGTCAGGCGTCATGACCACATCGTCGCTGAAGCTTGCCGGTGCGCGCCGCGACTGCGCGCGTGCCGGAACTTCCTCATTTTGCTCCGGATCGATCGAGAAGGCGGCAGGCTTTCGCCCGCGATGCTTGAAATCGTCATTCATGCCAGGCGATCTCCGAGCAGGAACTGCATGGCTCGGTCGAGCCGGATATGCGGGACCGAGAGTTTCAGCCCGCCGCGTGTCTCTTCGAGGTGCGGAGGCCGGAAGCGAACGAAATTCAGTTCGGGAATCGCGCGCTTCGCTTCAGGCAGGCCCGAGGCGGAATTGGCGTCAATTGCTTCGAAGAGAACTTCAGGAGTCTGCGGTAAGTCTCCAGGAAATATGGCTGTTTTTCTTTCGCCATCAAAGATCTCGCCATTGATCCGTTCGCCGGCGATCGGTATGCCGACGATAACCGGCAATGTGTGGCCGTCGTGGCTTACTGTCGCCTCGCGCGTTGCCCTTACGGAGGCGAGCGCCATCACTTCAAGGCCGGCGCCGCTCATGCCAATTCGTTCGGCTGCGCGGCTGACGAGGCGGGAGGCAATGCGCTCGAGCCGGTCATGGCTCTCATGGTGCAGGTGATCGGCTTTCGTCGCAGCGACGAGCACTCGGTCGATCCGGCGTGTGAGGAAGGAGGACAGCCACGAAGTGGTGCCGGGCCGGAAGCAGGCGAGCACGTCGGCGAGCGCCTGCTCTAGGTCCTGGAGCGCCTCAGGTCCGCGATTGATCGCTTGCAGCGCGTCGATGAGGACGATCTGACGGTCAAGGCGGGCAAAATGTTCGCGGAAGAACGGGCTCACTACATAAGTTTTGTAGGCCTCGTATCGGCGTTCCATCATCGCCCAGAGCGATCCCTTCGGTGCCCGGCCTGCAGGTAGGTCCGGAAGCGGCGAGAAGGTGAGTGCGGGCGAGCCCTCGAGGTCGCCCGGCATGAGAAAACGGCCGGGCGGCAAAGTCGACAGCGACCGATCGTCGGCCTTGCAGGCCTTGAGATAATCGGTGAAGCTTTCCGCGAGCCGGCGGGCGCTGCCTTCGTCGGCCGTCGTCTCCGCACCGATCGACGAGGCGAGTGCCAGCCAATCGCCGGAAAGGGTCGCCCGCGTCCCTGCGCGTGCCCGCCGAACGGTCATGTCGCTGAATTGCCGGAAATCCTGGGCAAGCAGCGGCAGGTCGAGCAGCCATTCACCCGGATAGTCGACGATGTCGATCGACAGCCGCCCTGGAGAAAACAGCCGACTCCAGCCGCTGGCGCTCTCGTAGTCGAGCGTGATGCGCAACTGCGAGATCGCTCTGGTCGAATCAGGCCAGATCCGATCGCGCACGAGGGCGGCGATATGGTCTTCATATTGAAAGCGCGGCACCGCGTCGTCAGGCTGCGGTTCGAGACGGATTTTCGAGACGCGGCCGGACCGGACCGGCTCGAACACCGGCAGGCGGCCGCCGTTCAGGAGATTGTGTACGAGTGACGAGATGAAAACCGTCTTGCCGGCACGCGACAGGCCGGTGACGCCGAGCCGCACGGAAGGATTGACGAGCCCGGATGCACGATCGGCAAGATTATCCAGCGCGATCAGCGCTTCGTCTTTGAAGCTGGTCAGGATGGGCGCCAAGTGTTCCCCTCGGGAGTAAATCGTCGGTGCAGCGTTATTGCCGATATCCCAACGGGTTAAAGGCGTTCACGTTGTTTGCCGTCGCGATATAGGGAATGTTTCCGCCGGCGCAACGACATGGACGGTATTTCGTTTGCTGCCTGAACGGGAGCCGAACTCGGGGGAGGCATTGAATCGTCATCTCTCCGATTCCTCCGGAGCCGGCACCAACAGCGTTGAAAGCACTGCGGTCCAGGTGGCGCCGGTGCCTGGCCGCGCCGAGAAATCGATTGCTGCCAGCGCCGCCGGCGGATAACCGTCCGGCAGAGCTGCGCTCGCGGCTTGTTCTCCAAGAATCTGGCGAAACAGCTCCTCGATCATCGGGTTATGTCCAATGATCATCAGCGACGGTCGATTGGCGTGCGCTTCCATGAGGTCCATGTAGACGCTCGTCGGTCCTGTATAGAGTGGATCGACATACCGAACGTCGATGTCCTCGCCGAGAGCGCGGTAGAGCGGTTCGGCCGTCTGGCGGCAGCGCGCTGCGGTCGAGCAAAGGATGAGATCGGGTCGGATACCATGATCGGCGGCCGCCTGAGCAATCAGCTCCGCCTCGGCATAGCCGATGTCGTCGAGCGCGCGGTCAAAATCCCGCTGGCCCGGCAAAGCCCAGCCCGAACGGGCGTGGCGAAGGAGAAAGAGGCGGAAGGCCGCGGCGACGCTGTCTTGCATGTATTCATCCGATTGTGCTCGCCCCGGGCTGGAGCGTGCTGCCTATGCCGGTTGCGGGACCTACGCAGACGAGATCGGTACCTTGTCTCGCTGTCGGCGCAAAGATCAAGCCATGGTTTCACGTTTTCGGTAAATCGGCGGCACCATTGAACCGACGCCTCGCACGCACCAAATCTCGCGGTCCGGAATGCGATATTGCGAACCTATCGAATGTCGTGCGGGTCGGGGCAGAGCTTGCCGGCGGCCGCCGGCGATGAACCAGGAATCAAGATTTACTTTGTAATTTTGATGAAATATTCGCCAGTTAGCCTGAGATGCAAGCATTGCTAAAATGCGGGTCGAGCGGCGGCTACAAGGGTTGAATCGGAGCTTCCTTGGGGCTATACACCGCCGCAATGAGATGTTCTTCAGGAGAATCGCGTTGAGTGAGAAGATCGATCTTAGTACCTTTGTTCTCTCCGAAGACGGGGAGTTCATGAATGCCAATCACCGGGCATATTTTCGTGCAAAGCTGAATGCTTGGAAAAACGATATCCTTCGCGAAGCCCGCGAGACACTGGATCACTTGGCAGAGGAGAGCGCCAATCATCCTGATCTTGCGGATCGAGCCTCCTCCGAAACAGATCGGGCCATCGAATTGCGTGCCCGGGACCGTCAGCGCAAGCTGATTGCCAAGATCGACGCCGCGTTGCAGCGGCTCGACGAAGGCACCTACGGGTACTGCGAGGAAACCGGTGAACCGATCGGCCTGAAGCGCCTGGATGCCCGACCGATCGCGACCCTTTCGATCGAGGCGCAGGAGCGCCATGAGCGTCGCGAGAAGGTCTATCGGGACGAGTAAGTATTGAAATCTTCTGGATCTAAAGAGACGGCGCGGTCTGACCGCGCCGTTTTTCTTTCTCTCGTTGGCATGGTTCCTTAGTTCGGAACCGATTTAATGAGTTCAAAGACGCACGGCGCAGTGGCGCCCGATTGGTCTCGCCTGTCCGGCACGGCAATCGTTCAGGGCTTGCGACCGACGGAAATGTCGGCCAGCATCCGGTTCATCTCTTCCTCGATCGTCGGTTCCTTGCGGATGTTTTCGGGGGTCGCCCCGAGCACAGGCTCTTGGCGTCCGGTCGCAGCCGGGCGGCCTTCCGGCCTTGTCGCGGGCGTGGGAGCCAGGCGTTGGAGGTCGCCGCTGATCTCCGCATCGAGAATGCGGTCGAATTCCGCGGCTCTGTCGGCCGTTATCGGCTGCACGATGTTGGGCTGCGTCGGTACCGGCCTCACGGGTTCCGCCGGTCCCGAGGCCACTTGCGCCGGGCGATCCTCGCGCTGAGGTTGCGCCATCGGTAGCACGCGGTCGCGCGCGGCGCCGAAAACATCCTGTGACAGCTCACCCGCAGATACGGGCCGAGCAGCCGGCTCCGGTTGCGAAGCCTTGATGATCGGCGGCTGCATGATCGGCGCGGACCTTTGATCGGCGGCAACGCGAGCCGGCGGTGCCGGTTCCATCCGCGCGGGGCTCGATGTCTGTTCGTCCGGCCGCACGGTGGGCCGCATCGGCTCGATCGCGGCGGGCGCCGGCGGTGCTGGTGTCGAAACGGCAAGCGGCTTCGGTTCTGAGCGCGCCGCAACCGGTGCACCGGCGGTCTTTTGTTCCGGCGCCGTGCGAGCGCTCGCCTGTGTCGCTGGCGTCGCCTCATCGGGTGCGATGCGGCTTTCGATGACGATATCAGTCGGGCCGCCGATCATGATCAAATGCTCGACGTCGTCGCGGCGAACGAGCACAAGGCGCCGGCGCGTATCCACTGCGGCAGCATCGAGCACGGCAAGCCGGGGCTGCCTGTTCTTGCCGCCTCGTACAAAGGGAGAGGAGGGCCGGTTGCGCATGATCCAGAGCACCGCCACGAGGCACAGGAGGCCGATGGCAACGGCTCCGGCGGCGATGATGAATCGGCTACCGTTGTCCCCGACAATCGCTTCCATCATGGGCTGAACTCCTTACTCGCTTCCCGAATGTCAGTATTTGACGGCTTTTTTCGGGCTGCGACAAGCTTGCCTCCGACATTCCCTGTGAATTGACTTGCAAGCTTCCGCAGAGACGCTTTTTGCTGTTATCTCTGATTGTTAAAGATGATTCCAGTTCGATGGACGGGAAGCAGGTGCGGCGCTTGCAGATTTCGCGAAGATTTCGTCGGACGCCGAGCACTGCATAGTTCCTTAAACCGGAGCCGATTTAAGGGTAAATTATGCAGCAATTCAAACTATTATGGCGGCCTTTGTGCGTCCGCAGGGATGCGTGGCGCTGTGAGCGCGCTGGATCGCGCCCGCGTGGCAATCGACCCGGCAGCAGGTGAGGACCCGATGACGAAATTGCGGCAGTCAGGTGGCTACCAGATGCCGGTCGTTGACCGAGGCGTGCGGCCGGGTACGGTCCTCAGGATCATCCTGCTGGCGATTGTGCTGACCGCGTCAGCCGCGGCCTTCGTCGTCTTCAAGAACCAGCTCGAAAACGAGATCGTTCTCGGCATTCTCGGCGTGCTGGCCATGGTCGGGATATTCTTTCTGGTTTCGTCGGTGATCGGTTTCATCGAGGTCATGCCGCAGTCTCGGCCGGACGAGTTGGCGCGCGCCTTTCTCGACGCCCACGAGGATGGCACGATCGTGACCGATCGCAAGGGCAGGATCATCTATGCCAATGCCGCCTATGGCGCCCTGACCGGGGCAAAAAGCGCGTCCGGCATACAATCGCTCGAAACCATCCTGTCGCGGAACCGGGAGGCCACCGAAGCGATCTACCGCCTAACCAACGGCCTGCATGAGGGCAAGCAGGGGCACGAGGAATTTCGGCTGCTCAAGCCGCTGGCGAACGGCGCGGCAAGCGGCCCCGGCGCCCATTGGTACCGCCTGAAGGCGCGCGTGTTGCCGCTGGAGGACAGCGACAGCAATCCTCTCTATCTCTGGCAGATCGCCGACATCACCGCCGAGCGCGACGATCAGGAACGCTTCTTCAAGGAACTGCAAAACGCGATCGACTATCTCGATCATGCGCCGGCCGGCTTCTTCTCGGCCGGCCGCAAGGGCGAGATCTTCTATATCAATGCCACGCTCGCCGATTGGCTCGGGATCGATCTCACCAAGTTCCAGCCGGGCTCGATCAGCATTGCCGATCTCGTTGCAGGCGAGGGCCTCACGCTCGTGCAATCGGTTCAGGCCGAACCCGGCCTCAAAAAGACGAAGGTGCTGGATCTTGATCTGCGCAAGGTAAACGGTCAGAGCCTGCCCGTGCGGCTCGTCCACCGTGTCTCGTCGACCCGCGACGGCGCACCCGGCGAGAGCCGGACGATCGTCATGTCGCGCGAGGGCGATGAGGGCGACCAGTCGGCCTCGAACGCCGCCATGCGTTTTACGCGCTTCTTCAACAATACGCCGATGGCGATCGCCTCAGTCGACGGCAACGGACGGATTCTTAGAACCAACGCTCCCTTCCTGAAACTATTCGCGGGCCTCGTCTCGCAGGACGACGTCGAACGCGGTGCACTGATCGATGCAGTCGTGCACCAGTCAGAGAAGGGGCGCCTGCAGGAAGCGCTGGCCGCGGCAAAGGACCGGCAGGGCGATATTGCGCCGATCGATGCGCTGCATCCAAGGGACGAAGGGCGCCACTTCCGCTTCTACGTCAATGCTGTGATCGACCAGAGCGAGCAGGCGCCGGAGGAAGCTGCGATCATCTATGCGCTGGAAATCACCGAGCAGAAGGCGCTCGAAACGCAAATGGCGCAGACCCAGAAGATGAACGCCGTCGGCACGCTCGCCGGCGGCATCGCGCATGATTTCAACAACGTGCTGACGGCGATCCTGCTTTCTGCCGATCACCTGCTGCTTTCGGCAAGACCGGCGGATGCGACGTTCGCCGATCTCATGGAAATCAAGCGCAATGCCAACCGCGCCGCCGTTCTTGTGCGGCAACTGCTCGCCTTCTCGCGCAAGCAGACGATGCGCCCGACCGTACTCAATCTCACCGACGTGATCGGCGATCTGCGCATGCTCGTCGACCGAATGACCGGCACCAATGTCAAGGTGGAGGTGGACTACGGTCGGGACCTTTGGCCGGTAAAGACCGATCTCGGCCAATTCGAGCAGGTCCTGCTCAACCTGGCCGTCAATGCGCGCGACGCAATGCCTCAAGGTGGAACCATTATGCTCCGGACGCGAAATCTTCCGGCGAGCGAAGTCGCCGCTCTCGGACGGCGGGAGCTTCCAGAGGACGATTTCGTTATGGTCGAGGTTTCAGACCAGGGAACAGGCATTCCGCAAGAGATCATGGACAAGATCTTCGAGCCCTTTTTCACGACGAAAGAGGTCGGCAAGGGCACGGGTCTCGGGCTGTCGATGGTCTATGGCATCGTCAAGCAGTCGGGCGGATACATCTATCCGGAATCCGACGTCGGCAAGGGCACGACCTTCCGCATCCTGCTGCCGCGCCATATCGAAGAACAGCGCGAGGAACCGGTTGACGGCGAAGCCCGCTCGACCGGAACGCCGATGCCGGCGGCGCGCAATCTGGTCGTTGCGCCGGCGACACCGGCAACGGAACCTGCGGACCTCACCGGAGATTCCGCCGTCGTGCTACTGGTAGAGGATGAAGAGGCCGTTCGCCGAGGCGGCAAGCGCATGCTTGAGACGCGCGGTTACACCGTCCATGAGGCTGGATCGGGCGTAGAGGCACTCGAGATCATGGAAGAGCTCCATGGCGCGGTCGATATCGTCGTCTCGGACGTCGTCATGCCGGAGATGGACGGACCGACGCTGCTGCGGGAACTGCGCAAGAAATACCCGGATCTGAAGTTCATCTTCGTGTCCGGTTATGCGGAAGATGCTTTCGCCCGCAATCTGCCGGCCGATGCGAAATTCGGTTTTCTGCCGAAACCGTTCTCGCTGAAGCAGCTGGCCGTTGCCGTACGCGAGATGCTCGATTCCTAAGCTGCCTCACCCCAGTCATGCAAAAACCCGGCGCCTTTCGGCACCGGGTTCAATTCATTCGCTGCTTATGCCTGCGTCTCAACTTGCAGACAGTGCGACCGCGATTTCGGCCGCGAGGCGCGCGTTGTTCTCGACCAGCGCGATGTTGGTTTCGAGACTGCGGCCCTCAGTCATGTGGAAGAGGTTGTCGAGCAGATAGGGCGTGACGGCCTTGCCGGAAACCTCGTCGCTTGCCGCGTTGTCCAGCGCACGGGTGATGTAGATTTCCATCTCCTCACGCGGGATTTCGTTTTCTTCCGGTACCGGATTGGCAACGAGCATGCCGCCGTCGATACCGAGCAGCTCGCGCATCTTCTGGAAATTGGCGATTGCGGCCGGGCTGTTCAGCATCAGCGGGCTCTTGATGCCCGAATCGCGCGACCAGAAGGCCGGGAAGATTTCGCTGTCATAGGTGACGACCGGGACGCCTCTGGTCTCGAGCACTTCGAGCGTCTTCGCAATGTCGAGAATGGCTTTGGCACCGGCGCAGACGACGATTACGCCGGTACGGGCGAGTTCATCGAGATCGGCTGAAATGTCGAAGCTCTCCTCCGCACCACGGTGGACGCCACCGATGCCGCCGGTTGCAAAGACGCTGATGCCGGCGCGGGCGGCGGCGATCATCGTTGCCGCGACGGTCGTGGCGCCAGTGCGACGCTCGGCAATCGCAAAGGCGAGATCGGCGCGCGAAAGCTTCATCGCGCCTTCCGTCTTCGCAAGCGCCTCCAGCTTCGCATCGTCGAGGCCGATGTGGAGCACGCCGTGAATGACGGCTATGGTCGCGGGCACCGCCCCCTCTTCGCGGATGATCGCTTCGACACTGCGCGCCATATCGAGATTGCCGGGGTAGGGCATGCCGTGGGTGATGATCGTCGACTCCAGCGCGACGATCGGCGCGCCGCGCGCTTTGGCGGCGGCGACTTCATCGGAATATTCCATCGGCAGGAGCGGGGAGGAGCGTTTGGTCATGGCTTTTCCTTGGATCACAATGATGTTTGGCGGCTTTAACCCGCATCATCAGCGTGACCGTTTCTAGCAAAATTAGAGAGGGATGCAGGCGAAAAACCGCTTACACTTCTTTCATCCCGCTCCGGGTTCGGCTGTCGGTTCTCATGACAGCATTTGCGGCACCGGCACAAGGGCCAGAGCCCGTTCGATATTGCTCGCCGACATTTCTTCTGAGGCGGCGAACGGCGAGCGGAGTGTTATTCCTGCGGCAGCAATGCCGTGGCGCAGGCATGCGGCGACGTCGAGGCCCGAAAGCCGTGCGGCGAGAAAGCCGGAGGCAAGCGCGTCTCCCGCCCCGGTGACATCGGCAAGTGCTGGAAGAGCGGGCGGGATGGCAAGGCAGGTGCCGGAGCGGTCAAAGGCGACCGCCGCCCGGTCGCCGCGCGTCACGACGCCGCCGGCAAGGCCCGCGGCACGCAGCAGCGCCGGCCATTCATCGGCTTCGCTGACCTCAGCTCCCGTCAACGCCCGCGCTTCCGCCTCGTTCATGAAGAGAAAGCTGAGACCCGACAAACATTCCCTGAAGCGGACGACCTTTGCGGGGGAAACGGCGATGCCGGCGACAAGGCGGTCACCCCTGGAGGCGGTATCGGTGAGCGCCGCGAGCGTTTCCTCCGGGAGGTTCGCATCCATCAGCACGAGATCGCTCGCCGCCAGCATCTCGCGCATCGCTCGCTGCTGCAGCCGGCGCGGCGAAAACAGCGCGTAGAGATCCATGTCCGCCAGCGCGATCACGAGGTTGCCGTCGCTTTCGAGGATCGCCGTATAGCTCGGCGTCTTTCGGTCGAGAAAGATGAACGGGCAATCGATCACGCCGGCGGCGGCCGCGGCCGCGGCCACTATGTCGTCAGCCGCATCGCCGCCTCGCGGGCTGATCATCCGCACGCGATGGCCGAGACGCGCGAGATTTCTCGCGGCGTTGAACCCGCCGCCTCCGGCTTCCTCGAACCAGGTGCCCGGATTGCTGGCGCCCAGCACAGTCGCGCCGCTGATGCGGCCGCGCCGGTCGACATGAGCGCCTCCGAAAACGGCGATTTCCCGTTCCTTCATGTATGCTCCTCTTTGCGGATGAGAAAGGAAGGTCGAGCGGTTCTCGCGCCTGCTTTGTCCGATCCGCCGAAATTATGTTTACGACTTTGGGCCGGTTCGATCCATCCTGATGCTGCGGCGAATCGGGCCTGTCGGTGCATGCTTGGAAGAGTCGCAGCGCAGGCTGTGGAAATGGAGTACAATATCCGTGAACAAGAATCGAACGCTTCTGAAATAGCATAATTTATTCAAGGAGTTGGTGCGCCATTGCCAAAGTAGAACAAAACATGTACAAAAACTCCTGCGGCGGCTTCATTGCCTCGATAGCTCCAATAACCTAAAGGTGGACCCAATGGCACAAAACTCTTTGCGGCTCGTAGAGGACAAATCGGTGGACAAAAGCAAGGCACTTGAAGCGGCCCTTTCCCAGATCGAACGTTCGTTCGGCAAGGGATCGATCATGAAGCTTGGAGCGAAGGACAGCGTGGTCGAGATCGAAACCGTCTCGACCGGCTCGCTCGGCCTCGATATCGCGCTTGGCATCGGCGGTCTGCCGAAGGGCCGCATCGTTGAAATCTATGGTCCGGAAAGCTCGGGCAAGACGACGCTGGCGCTGCAGACGATTGCCGAGGCGCAGAAAAAGGGTGGTATCTGCGCATTCGTCGATGCTGAGCACGCGCTCGATCCGATCTATGCGCGCAAGCTGGGTGTCGATCTCGAGAACCTTCTGATCTCGCAGCCCGATACCGGCGAGCAGGCGCTGGAAATCACCGACACGCTGGTCCGCTCCGGCGCCATCGACGTGCTGGTCGTCGATTCGGTTGCAGCGCTGGTGCCGCGCGCCGAAATCGAAGGGGAAATGGGCGACAGCCTGCCGGGCATGCAGGCGCGCCTGATGAGTCAGGCGCTGCGCAAGCTGACGGCCTCGATCTCCAAGTCCAATTGCATGGTGATCTTCATCAATCAGATCCGCATGAAGATCGGCGTGATGTTCGGTTCGCCGGAAACCACGACGGGCGGCAACGCGCTGAAATTCTATGCATCGGTCCGCCTCGATATCCGCCGCATCGGCTCGGTCAAGGAGCGTGAAGAGGTCGTCGGCAACCAGACCCGCGTCAAGGTCGTCAAGAACAAGATGGCGCCGCCCTTCAAGCAGGTCGAATTCGACATCATGTATGGCGAGGGCGTTTCCAAGACGGGCGAACTCGTTGATCTCGGCGTCAAGGCAGGCATCGTTGAGAAATCGGGCGCCTGGTTCTCCTACAACAGCCAGCGCCTCGGGCAGGGCCGTGAAAACGCCAAGCTTTTCCTGCGTGAGAATCCGGATCTCGCACGCGAAATCGAGATGGCGCTGCGGCAGAATGCCGGCCTGATCGCAGATCGGTTCCTGGAGAATGGCGGGCCGGAGAGCGAAGGCGACGAAGCGGCGGACATGTAAATCTGACCTGTCGAAGATTTGACGAAACCGGCCGCCGTAACAAGCGGCCGGTTTTTTGCGGTCTGGACAGCTTGATATGCGGACGATAAAAGCCTGTGGTTCCGGCGGCTGGAGCGGAATGAAGAAAAGTGCGAAGCGATTTTCCGCACATATTCTCTTCTACCTTGTAAGAGCCGATCACATTTATGATTTTGGAACCCAAAATCGTCGTGATCCGAGGACGTTGGGTGGCGCATCTATAGTTGAGGGATGCGGCAAGATGGAACGGTTGCGCGGCCTGCAAGTGCCGTCGCGACTGAGACTGGTGCAGAGATAGGACGTAAGATGAGCGGCGTGAATGAAATCCGGTCGATGTTTCTCGACTATTTCCGCAAGAACGGCCACGAGATCGTGCCGTCGAGCCCCCTGGTGCCGCGCAACGATCCGACATTGATGTTCACCAATGCCGGCATGGTGCAGTTCAAGAACGTCTTCACCGGCCTGGAGCAGCGCCCTTATTCGACCGCGGCAACGGCACAGAAATGCGTCCGCGCCGGCGGCAAGCACAACGACCTCGACAATGTCGGATATACCGCCCGGCATCACACCTTCTTCGAGATGCTCGGCAACTTCTCCTTTGGCGATTATTTCAAGGAACGCGCGATCGAGCTTGCCTGGAACCTGATCACCAAGGAATACGGGATCGATGCCAAGCGGCTGCTCGTCACCGTCTATCATACCGATGATGAAGCGTTCGGCCTGTGGAAGAAGATCGCCGGCCTCAGCGATGACCGCATCATCCGGATTCCGACCAGCGACAACTTCTGGGCGATGGGCGATACGGGCCCCTGCGGCCCGTGCTCGGAAATCTTCTACGACCATGGCGAGCATATTTGGGGCGGACCGCCCGGCTCCCCAGACGAGGATGGCGACCGCTTCATCGAGATCTGGAACCTGGTCTTCATGCAGTACGAGCAGGTCACGAAAGAAGAGCGCGTCGACCTGCCGCGTCCGTCGATCGATACCGGCATGGGATTGGAGCGGGTCGCGGCCGTGCTCCAGGGCCAGCACGACAACTATGACATCGACCTCTTCCGCGCCCTGATCGCCGCGTCCGAAGAAGCAACCGGGGTCAAGGCCGAGGGCGACCGCCGTGCGAGCCATCGCGTTATCGCCGACCATCTGCGCTCCTCCGCCTTCCTGATTGCCGATGGCGTGCTGCCTTCGAATGAAGGCCGCGGCTACGTGCTTCGCCGCATCATGCGCCGCGCCATGCGCCATGCACAACTGCTCGGGGCACAGGACCCGCTGATGTGGAAGCTCTTGCCGGCGCTTGTCGGTCAGATGGGCCGCGCCTATCCGGAGCTCGTTCGTGCCGAAGCGCTCATCTCCGAAACGTTGAAGCTCGAAGAGACCCGCTTCCGCAAAACGCTGGAGCGCGGCCTGAGCCTGCTTTCGGAAGCCTCCGCCGGTCTTTCCGAAGGCGACCAGTTCAATGGCGAGACCGCCTTCAAGCTCTACGATACCTATGGTTTCCCGCTCGACCTGACGCAGGACGCGCTTCGCGCCAAGGGCATTACCGTGGATACGGATGCATTCTCCGCCGCAATGGAGCGACAGAAGGCTGAGGCCCGCGCCAACTGGGCCGGTTCGGGCGAAGCCGCAACCGAGACGATCTGGTTCGAGCTCAAGGAGAAGCACGGCGCAACGGAATTCCTCGGCTACGACACGGAAACGGCAGAAGGCGTTATCCAGGCGATCGTTCGCGACGGCGCAGTGATCGAATCCGCCGATAACGGCGACAACGTTCAGGTTGTCCTGAACCAGACACCTTTCTATGGCGAGTCCGGCGGCCAGGTGGGCGATACCGGGGTGATTACCACCGAGACCGGCAAGTTGACCGTGACCGACACGCAGAAGCGCGGCGAGGGGCTCTTCGTTCACTATTGCGTGGTTGCGGAAGGCAGCGTCAAGACCGGCGAGGCCGCCGCGCTGACGGTCGACCATGCACGGCGCACCCGCGTTCGCTCCAATCACTCTGCGACCCACCTCCTGCATGAGGCGCTGCGCGAGGTTCTGGGCACGCATGTGTCGCAGAAGGGCTCGCTCGTGGCGCCGGATCGGCTGCGCTTTGACGTATCGCATCCGAAGCCGATGACAGCCCAGGAATTGAAGGCGGTCGAGGAGATGGCGAACGAGATCATCGTCCAGAACACGCCGGTGACGACGCGGCTGATGAGCGTCGACGATGCGATTGCTGAAGGCGCGATGGCGCTTTTCGGCGAGAAGTACGGAGACGAGGTGCGCGTCGTGTCGATGGGTCAGGGCATTCGCGGCTCGAAGGGCGGAAAGCCCTATTCGGTCGAACTTTGCGGCGGCACCCATGTGTCCGCCACCGGTGACATCGGCTTGGTTCGCGTTGTTTCGGAAAGTGCCGTCGGTGCCGGCGTGCGCCGTATTGAAGCGCTGACCGGAGATGCGGCTCGCGCCTACCTCAACGAACAGGACGAGCGGGTGAAGACGCTCGCGGCCGCGCTGAAGGTACAGCCCACGGACGTTGTCGGACGGGTCGAAGCGCTTCTCGACGAGCGGCGGAAGCTTGAACGGGAACTGACGGAAGCGAAGAAAAAGCTGGCGCTCGCCGGCGACGGCCAGAATGGCTCGGGCGATTCTGCCCGCGAGATCGCTGGTGTCCGCTTCCTCGGCAAGGTCGTCTCCGGCGTCGAACCGAAGGACTTGAAGAGTCTCGCCGACGACGGCAAGAAGACGCTCGGGTCCGGCGTCGTCGCCTTTGTCGGCGTTTCCGTCGACGGCAAGGCGAGTGCTGTCGTCGCTGTCACCGACGATCTCACCTCGAAGGTGAGCGCTGTCGATCTCGTTCGTGTTGCCTCCGCCGCACTCGGCGGCAAGGGTGGCGGTGGCCGTCCGGATATGGCCCAGGCCGGTGGCCCGGACGGCGGACGTGCCGCCGAAGCGATCGAAGCCGTTGCGGTCGCGCTGGCCGGTTGAGGCCGCCGAACATGGAAGGCTACTGCATGTTTCTTAATTCGGAGCCGATTTAAAAACATGCGCAATTCAAAGTGCTACAGCGACCTTGTGCGCCTGAAACGACGCACGACGCTGTAAGAAGAGGGCGCCGCGGCGCCCTTTTTTCATGTGCTCTTTTCGCTTCGGATGGTATCGAGCGCTGCCTTGACGGAAGGACGCATCAAGACGCGCGGCGGACGCACGTCGTGCTGATAGAGGCTGCGGCGGACCTGCTGTCTCGCGCCGGTGATGATGAAGCGCACGCCGGTTCGCTCCGCCTTCCGAAGCGTGCCCTCGATCACATTCGCGGCGGTTGAGTCCATGAATGGCACCTCGGAGCAGTCGAGAACGAAGTTCCGGCGTTGGTCGGCGATGCGATCGAGGACCGTGCCGACGGTTGCTGCCGAACCGAAGAAAAAGATGCCGGATATGCGGTAGATCACCGTGTCGGGATCGTCGGCTACGACCGGATTCTCCTCCCCATTCTCCTGCCGAGCGGAGACGAGTGCTTTTGTTTCCCCGATCGAGATGCTTTTTGCCATGCGATCGATGAACAGGACCGCGCCAAGCGCGAAGCCAATGACTATCCCCTCGGTAAGTTCCCGGAAAACGACGATCAGGAACGTGGCGAGCAGCACGACAGCGTCGCCAAAGGACGATCGCAGCAGCGCCGTGAAGGCCGGCTTCTCGATCATATTCCAAGCGACGATGGCAAGGACGCCTGCAAGCGAGGCGAGTGGGATGTAGCTTGCAAGAGGGGCCGCGAGCAGCATGAAAAGGAGGAGAAAGGCGGAATGCAGCATGCCGGAGACCGGGCTTGTGCCGCCGGCGCGCACGTTCGTCGCAGTTCGCGCGATGGTGCCCGTAACGCAAATGCCGCCGAAAAGCGCCGAACAGAAATTGGCAATCCCCTGGGCGATTAGTTCAATGCTCGATCGATGCCTGCGGCCAGTCATGCCATCGGCGACAACGGCCGAGAGCAGCGACTCGATCGCGCCGAGAAGGGTAAAGGATACCGCGTCCGGAAAGACCGCAGCCGCTTTTTCGAAGGAGAGCGGCGGCAGGGCCGGAAGCGGCAGGCCGCGCGGGATGCCGCCGAAGCGGGTGCCGATCGTTTCGGTGGGCAGTTGCAGGAAGGCGACGCAAGCGGATGCGGCAGCGACCGCGATCAGCATGCCGGGCCAGTGCGGCCGCAGTCGCCGAAGCGCCAGGATGATGCCGATCGTCAGCGCTGCTGTCAGCACTGCCGCCCAGTTGACTGTACCTGCCGCGCTGCCGAGCACGAGGATCTTTTCGACGATCGGGCCCGGCTCGCTGCCTGCAAGCGTTAGACCGAAAAGGTCGCGCAACTGGCTGGCGAAGATGATTACGGCGATCCCGGCCGTGAAGCCCACGGTCACCGGATACGGGATGAATTTGATGTAATTGCCGAGCCGCAGATAACCGGCGGCGATGAGCATGACGCCACTCATGGCGGTCGCGAGCAGCAGACCGTCGAGGCCATGCCGGGCGCCGGTTGCGGCCACGAGCACGATGAAAGCTCCCGCCGGGCCGCCGATTTGCACGCGGCTGCCGCCAAGGAGCGAGACGAGAAAGCCGCCGACAATCGCGGTATAGAGGCCGCGATCCGGCGTAACACCGGAGGCGATAGCGATCGCCATGGAAAGCGGCAGGGCGACGATGGCAACGGTCAATCCGGCTAAGGCATCCGCCTTCAGGCGGGTGAGGTCATACCCCTCGGCAAAGACGCTGACTGTTTTTGGAACAAGAGAATCGGGCATCGACGAGAGTTTCCGAATGCCGTCACGTTGCGGGATCGAACGCCGGGCATGCTTAGCCTAACTGAGTCGCAGCGCCGAACAAGCGATGCGGGCGAAGGCGTGAGTTCAGCAGGATTTCTCAAATCATCTGTGGTGTGTGTAGGCGGCCGATATGCCGAAGGCCTATCATTGGTTCTATGCAATCTGGTTGCCGCAGTGGGCCATGAAATTCGCGACAACGTTATGTTCGAGAAATACCTCGGCAACCCAGGTGAGGTCGCCCCGACGGATTTGCTGACGGAAATGATTTCGTCGCGCTCGGCCTCAGTGCACGCGGTCTTGCTGCGATCCCGCTCTACTATATGGCGCACCAGTGCCGCAGGCCTTCAAGCACGCCATCGGCGTAGGAGCAACGCGCAAGAAAGTGCCTGCGCTCTTTCGCGACCACCTGGCGTAGCTCGGGAAGAGCATTGGCGACGACGACACCGCGCACATGCGGCATGTCGAACATCTCCCGGTCGTTGCCGGTGTCGCCGGCGACGACCACTTCTTCCAGATTCACCGCAAGCTCGCGGCAAATCCAGGCAAGTGCGCTGCCCTTGCCACCGGCACGCGGCAGTATGTCGAGATCGCGGCTGCAGGAGTAGATCAGCTTCACATCCAGACCGCCGCCTGCCAGCCGTTCGGCAATATCGCGTAGCCGCTCCTCTGCAGCGTCCGGGAGATGCCAGCTCACCTTGTGCGGATGGTCCACGGCAGCTTGGGGTAGAGCGCCCTCGATGGTCATCATGATCGTGCTGACGATAGCCGCGTCGAAGGGCGGGCCGAGCTCCATCGTGAACTTTTCCAAACGCTCCCGCAGCCGTCCGTCGGCGATCATCGTACCGACGGCGCCGATCACGTAGTCCGGAGGCGGCAACTGCCTGGAATCCACCAGCGATAGGATATCGTCTATCATTCGACCGCTGTTATAGACGAGAAGCGGTCGCCTGGCTGCATCGAGCGCCTGCCAGGCGGAACGAAAGCGTGCTGCGCCGGCATCATCGCCGAGCAGAGTCCCGTCAATATCCGATGCCAGCAGCCTCACCGGCTTCAATCGCCACTCTTCCATGGCTGCATCGCCCTGCCTCGAACGGATCGGTCTATCCTTGGCCGATTGCAATGAAACGGGCCAAGCCTGCGCATGTTCCATCTTGTTGGGGCGGCGGCAGGGCGGATTCCCGCGGAAGGTTCGACACCTACTCAGGCAGGTCGGAATGTCAGAAACCCGGCGCGAGGCCGGGTTTCTGACATAGTGGCGTTTAGAGTGGCGGTTTAAGCCGCCATCGCCTTTTTGAGGTTTTCGTCGATCTTGTCGAGGAAACCGGTGGTCGAGAGCCACGGTTGGTCCGGGCCGATCAGGAGCGCCAGATCCTTGGTCATGAAGCCGGATTCTACCGTCTCGACGCAGACGCGCTCAAGCGTCTCGGAGAATTTCGCGAGTTCGGCATTGCCGTCGAGCTTGGCGCGGTGGGCGAGGCCACGGGTCCAGGCGAAGATCGAGGCGATCGAGTTGGTCGAGGTTTCTTCGCCCTTCTGGTGCTGGCGATAGTGGCGGGTGACGGTACCGTGGGCAGCTTCGGCCTCGACGGTCTTGCCGTCCGGCGTCATCAGCACCGAGGTCATCAGGCCAAGCGAGCCGAAGCCCTGGGCGACGATGTCGGACTGGACGTCGCCGTCGTAGTTCTTGCAGGCCCAGACGTAGCCGCCGGACCATTTGAGCGCCGAGGCGACCATGTCGTCGATCAGGCGGTGTTCGTACCAGAGCTTTTCCGCCTTGAACTGGTCGGCGAACTCCTCCTCGAACACCTTCTGGAAGATGTCCTTGAAGCGGCCGTCATAGGCCTTGAGGATGGTGTTCTTGGTCGACAGATAGACCGGCACCTTGCGCTGCAGGCCGTAATTGAACGAGGCGCGGGCGAATTCTGTGATCGATTCGTCGAGGTTGTACATGGCCATCGCCACGCCGGCGCCGGGCGCGTCATAGACGTCGTGCTCGATCGTCTGTCCGTCGTCGCCGACGAACTTGATCGAAAGCTTGCCCTTACCCGGGAACTTGAAATCCGTTGCGCGGTACTGGTCGCCGAAGGCGTGGCGGCCGACGATGATCGGCTTCGTCCAGCCAGGAACGAGGCGCGGCACGTTCTTGCAGATGATCGGCTCGCGGAAGATGACGCCGCCGAGAATGTTGCGGATGGTGCCATTTGGCGATTTCCACATCTTCTTCAGCTTGAATTCCTCGACGCGGGCCTCGTCCGGTGTGATCGTCGCGCACTTGACGCCGACGCCATGCTTCTTGATGGCGTTTGCTGCGTCGACCGTCACCTGGTCTTCGGTGACGTCGCGGTTCTCGACGCTGAGATCGTAATATTCCAGATCGAGGTCGAGATAAGGATGGATCAGCTTGTCCTTGATGAACTGCCAGATGATGCGGGTCATCTCGTCGCCGTCGAGTTCGACGACCGGATTGGCGACCTTGATCTTTATCATGAATATGCCTCGTCTTTTGTGGGACACCAAAATGCGATGTCCCTCCGGTGGGAGAAATCCAGAGCCCTATAGCATTGTGAACCGGCAAGGCAAAGCATGCTTGGCCGAAACTTTGGGTCAACAAGGACCGGGTGACCCGGCGGCATAGCAGGCTTTAATTTCGCAGCCATTTATGCGAGGGAAACGCCGAACAGAAGGCGAAGGCAAGGCAATGGCAGGCACCAATAGCGAGCGCGAACTCTTGACGGAAGGTCCGGCGATCATCCTCGTTTATCCGCAGCTCGGCGAGAACATCGGCATGGTGGCGCGCGCCATGGCAAATTTCGGGCTGTCGGAACTGCGCCTCGTCAACCCACGCGACGGCTGGCCGAGTGAAAAGGCCCGTTCCGCCGCAAGCCGCGCCGATCATGTGATCGACGGCGCCAAGCTCTATGGCTCGCTCGAAGAAGCGATCGCCGACCTCAACTTCGTCTATGCGACCACGGCACGCGACCGCGACGGCTACAAGCCGGTGCGCTCGCCCATCGTCGCGGCCCGTACGCTGCGCCAGCGGTTCGAGAGCGGGCAGGCGGTCGGCATCATGTTCGGCCGCGAGAGGACCGGATTGACCAATGAGGAGGTGGCGCTCGCGGACGAGATCGTCACATTCCCGGTCAATCCGGCTTTCGCATCGCTCAACCTCGCACAGGCGGTCTTGCTCATGTCTTATGAGTGGATGAAGACCGGCATGGAGTCGGAGGAGCAGACTTCTTTCCAGGCGATCGAACAACGGCCCGCCACGAAGGAGCACCTGCAGGGCCTGTTCGATCATGTCGAGGAGGCGCTTGAGGCGCGCAATTATTTTCGCTCGGCCGATAAAAAGCCGAAATTGGTCGAAAATCTCCGCGCCGTTCTGACCAGAGCATCCTTTACCGAATCCGAAATCCAGGTGCTGCGCGGCGTTATCTCTTCGCTCGACCGGTTCACACGCGAAAACCCGCGTGGCTCGGGCGCGCCGGAGCGCAGCAGGAAAGCGCAGCGCGGCGGTGACAACGAATAATCTGAAGCCCATCCTCGTCTTCGATAGCGGGATCGGTGGGCTGACCGTGCTACGGGAAGCGCGCGTGTTGATGCCGGAGCGGCATTTCATCTATGTCGCGGACGATGCCGCGTTTCCCTATGGCGGCTGGGAGGAGGGCGCCTTGAAGGCGCGTGTGATCGCGCTCTTCGGCGAGTTGCTCACCGAGCACGATCCGGAAATCTGCGTCATCGCCTGCAACACCGCCTTCACACTCGTCGGAGCGGATCTCCGTGCCGCCTACCCGCAGATGACTTTCGTCGGCACGGTGCCAGCGATCAAACCGGCGGCCGAGCGCACGCGCTCCGGGCTGGTATCGGTTCTGGCGACGCCCGGCACGGTGAAACGCGCCTATACGCGCGATCTCATCCAGTCCTTCGCCTCGCAATGCCATGTGCGGTTGGTCGGCTCGGAAAACCTGGCGCGGATGGCGGAAGCCTATATTCGCGGTGAAAGGCTGGATGACGATGCGGTGCTTGCAGAGATCGCGCCCTGCTTCATCGAGATGGACGGGAAGAAGACCGATATCGTCGTCCTCGCCTGCACTCACTATCCCTTTATGGCGAATGTCTTTCGAAGGCTTGCACCATGGCCGGTCGACTGGCTCGACCCGGCCGAGGCAATCGCCAGGCGTGCGCGCTCCTTGGTGCCGCTGCCGAACGGATTCGAGCCGCTCAATGGTTTTGACCCGGCGATCTTCACGTCCTGCAAGCCCGACTTCGCCACGCGCCGGCTGATGCAGGGCTTTGGCCTGACAGTAAGATAAACAAACTCTTAAGCTGTGGGTTTCGTTCGTTGCGCCGCGCAAAGCCCCGGGAAGGGTGCTAGACGTCGAAGCTCGCGGCGGTTCCCGCTGGATTGATATGCGCTCAGGTGAGGTAGGAATGAAAGTCGGCATCGACATGGGAACGACGTCCGAAGGGATCTCGGCCTCGCTCGATATCGAGGAGTTGCTGGCGACGCGTCTTCTGGTGCAGGGCAATTCGGGCTCCGGCAAGTCGCATCTTCTGCGCCGTTTGCTCGAGCAGTCGGCCCCATGGGTGCAGCAGTGTATCATCGATCCGGAAGGTGATTTCGTCACGCTCGCAGACAAGTTCGGTCACGTGGTGGTCGAAGGCGAGCGCACGGATGCGGAACTGATCGGCATCGCTACGCGCATCCGCCAGCACCGTGTCTCCTGCGTGCTGTCGTTGGAAGGCCTGGATATCGAACAGCAGATGCGCAGCGCCGGCGTGTTTTTGAATGCAATGTTCGATGCGGATCGGGAATATTGGTATCCGGTCCTTGTCGTGGTCGACGAGGCGCAGATGTTCGCGCCGTCAGTCGGCGGCGACGTCTCGGAGGAAACCCGCAAGGTTTCGCTTGGCGCCATGACCAATCTGATGTGCCGCGGCCGCAAGAGAGGTCTCGCCGGCGTCATCGCGACGCAGCGGCTGGCAAAGCTCGCGAAGAACGTCGCCGCCGAAGCCTCGAACTTTCTGATGGGGCGGACCTTCCTCGATATCGACATGGCGCGCGCCGCCGACCTGCTGGGCATGGATCGCCGCACTGCCGAGATGTTTCGCGATCTGAAGCGCGGATCCTTCGTGGCGCTTGGCCCGGCGCTTTCGCGCCGGCCGCTGAAGGTGACGATCGGAACGGTCGAAACCTCGGCGCGGTCGACCAGTCCGAAGCTGATGCCGCTACCGGAGGCACCGCAGGATGTCGAGGACCTTATCTTCACCCCCGATCCCGAAGAGTTGACGCGCCCGGTCATGCGTCGCCCCGCCCCACCGCCGCGCCCGACGACCGATATTCTCGCTGAATTGTCACGACCGCGTCCGGAGCCATTGGCCCCGGTGGAGAGCAGGCCCGTTCAGCCGGAAATGTCGACGGAAGAGCGCGAAGCGCTGCTCGATAGTTTGTTCGCAGAGATATTGGCCAATCCGGAAGCCGCTTTCCGGCCAGACGCGGAGCTCTTTCAGGATTTTCTGGTCCGCTGCCGCATCCGTCGCGTGCCGGGGCCGGCGCTCTCCTTGAGCGCCTTCCGCCGCAAGATGGCCGTTGCCCGGTCGGGGGTCGACTCAGGGACGGCGGTGACCGAGAGCTGGGAATCGGCGCTGCGGCTCGCTGACCGTGTGACAGAGGATCTGCAAGGCGTCTTCCTGATGATGGCGCAGGCGGCTCTACGTGGTCTACCATGCCCGTCGGACGCGATGATCGCCCGCGCCTACGGGACGCATTCCGCACGCCGCGCGCGCCGGCTGCTCGGCTATTTCGAGGAGCACGGCCTGATCGTCGTGCATGCGGATTTCTCCGGTAAGCGCATCGTCGCTTTTCCCGATCTTGGCAAAGAGACCGCGCCTGGGGATGCGAACGGACCGGATATCGGCAGCTCCGAACGCGCGGCCGCCGAGTGAGGTGGCGGAGAGTGTGGGAAATCGCTGTGTTTCCGTCATATTCCGTTGACAATTCAGTGGTCAGTGCGTAAAGACCCGCCCAACGCCGGGCGGAAATGCCCGGTGTTTCATTTGACATGTCCCGTGGTTTCTCCGGCAGCGTGATCGTGAGAGGCCTGTCAGAACTCCCAAAATGGGGTTCAGAGGAGGGCGTGTTTCCTTGATCCGGTTTGGCAACAAACCGGTGTAACTGTTTGAAAGGAAATGCGATGAGCAAACGCGAATCGTCCAAGTACAAAATTGACCGCCGCATGGGCGAAAACATCTGGGGCCGCCCGAAGTCCCCGGTGAACCGTCGTGAATACGGCCCCGGCCAGCACGGCCAGCGCCGCAAGTCCAAGCTCTCCGACTTCGGCGTGCAGTTGCGCGCCAAGCAGAAGCTGAAGGGCTACTACGGCGATATCCGTGAGAAGCAGTTCCGTGCGATCTTCGCCGAGGCTTCCCGCCGCAAGGGCGATACCCCGGAGAACCTGATCGGTCTGCTCGAATCGCGCCTCGACGCGATCGTCTACCGCGCCAAGTTCGTTCCGACGGTCTTTGCCGCTCGCCAGTTCGTCAACCATGGCCACGTGAAGGTCAACGGCGTTCGCGTCAACATTGGTTCGTACCGCTGCAAGCCGGGCGACGTCATCGAAGTCAAGGAAAAGTCCAAGCAGCTCGTTTCGGTTCTCGAATCGATACAGCTCGCTGAGCGCGACGTTCCGGACTACATCGAAGCCGATCACAACAAGATGATTGCGACCTATGTCCGTGTTCCGGTTCTCTCCGACGTTCCGTACGCGGTCGTCATGGAACCGCACCTGGTCGTCGAATTCTATTCGCGCTAATCCGGGGCCTTGGCCTTGTAAAGCTTTCGAAACCGCCCGGAGACGGGCGGTTTTTTTATACGGAAATGCCGGACAAATAAGTCAGAGCGGAATGCGGGGCGGACAACCGCACGCACTTTCCCATCCCGCTCTATCGGATAATTCCCTAGATCGATTTCGATCTAAGGAATTATGCAGCAATTCAAAGCGCTACAGCGATTTTTGCGCGTCTGATAAAACGCGCGGCGCTGTAGGATCGAGGAGTGCCGTATGCCGGAGCAGAATGCGCAACAGGATCTGCAATTGATCCTCGACGACATCTATCGCGAGCTGACGCCGCGCCTCGGCGAAGGCAAAGTTGCCGACTACATCCCACAGCTCGCCCGCGTCGATGCGGGCCGGTTCGGCATGGCGATCGTCACAACCGGTGGTCAGGTGCATCGCGTCGGCGATGCGGAGGTTCCATTTTCGATTCAGAGCATTTCCAAGGTTTTCACACTGACGTTGGCGCTCGGCAAGCACGGCGAGAACATCTGGCATCGGGTAGGGCGCGAGCCGTCGGGCTCCGCCTTCAATTCGATCGTTCAGCTCGAACATGAAGGTGGCAAGCCGCGGAACCCCTTCATCAATGCCGGGGCGATCACGATCAGCGACCTCATCCTCGCAGGCCATACGCCGAAGGAACTGATCGGCGAAATCGTGCAGTTCGTCCGCTATCTCGCGGATGACGACAATATCGTCATCGACCACGAAGTCGCGCGCTCGGAGACTGCAACCGGCTACCGAAATTTCGCGCTTGCCAGTTTCATGCGGTCGTTCGGCAAGCTCGATCATCCGGTTGAGCACGTGCTTGGTGTCTATTTCCACCATTGCGCGCTGGCGATGACCTGCAGCCAGCTTGCCAAATCCGGATTGTTTCTCGCCGCCGGCGGCACAAATCCGCTGACTGGACACTCCGTTGTCTCGCGTCAGCGAGCGCGGCGCATCAATGCGCTGATGCTTACCTGCGGCCACTATGACGGCTCAGGTGATTTCGCCTATCGCGTCGGCCTGCCCGGCAAGAGCGGCGTCGGTGGAGGCATCCTGGCGGTCGCGCCGGGAAAAGCTTCCGTCGCGGTCTGGTCTCCGGGGCTCAACGAGAACGGCAACTCGCTGCTCGGATCGCTGGCGCTCGAAATGCTGGCCGCCCGTACCGGTTGGTCGGTTTTCGGCCCCTGACAATCTGGTCAAAACCCGTTTTCCCTTGATCTTCGGGACCGGACGGGGCAAGTGCTGATTCAGGCTTTTTCGGGTGTTTCCTTTTCCGCCTGCTATTTCGAGACCGCCGCCATGGAACTCTCCCAATCGCCCCGGCACGACACGGCGAACACCGCCGTCGATGACGAGGACGCCAGCGCCGATACTCATCCGCTCTTTGCGCGGATGCCGTCCTCCGTCTCCTTCAACAAACTCCGGAAGCGCTTGCTGCGGCAGGTACGACAGGCGATCGAAGATTTCGGTATGCTGAAGGAGTCGAAGCGCTGGCTGGTGGGTGTCTCCGGCGGCAAGGACAGTTACAGCCTGCTGGCGCTCTTGATGGACCTGCAATGGCGCGGTCTTCTTCCGGTCGAACTCATCGCCTGCAATCTCGATCAGGGCCAGCCGAATTTCCCGAAACACATATTGCCGGAATACCTTTCCTCTATCGGCGTCAAGCATCGGATCGAATATCGCGACACCTATTCGATCGTGAAGGAAAAGGTGCCGACAGGCGCTACTTATTGCTCGCTCTGTTCGCGGCTCCGCCGCGGCAATCTCTACCGCGTCGCGCGGGAGGAGGGCTGCGACGCACTGGTGCTGGGACATCATCGCGAGGACATTCTCGAAACCTTCTTCATGAATTTCTTCCATGGCGGGCGGCTTGCATCGATGCCGGCGAAGCTTCTCAACGACGAAGGCGACCTCATGGTGCTGAGGCCGCTTGCCTATGCGGCTGAAGACGATCTCGCCAAGTTCGCGGCGGCAATGGAGTTTCCGATCATCCCTTGCGACCTCTGCGGCTCGCAGGACGGTCTCGAGCGCAATGCGATGAAGGCGATGCTCGCCGATATCGAGCGTCGCATGCCGGGCCGCAAGGACACGATGCTGCGCGCGCTCGGGCATGTAAATCCGTCGCACCTGCTCGATCCGAAGCTTTTCGATTTCCTATCCCTCTCTCCGGAGCCCAAAGAATGAGCCAATCCGTCGATATCGCCGCGCTTGCCAATCTTCTGCAGGAGGCGGCGGTCAAGGAAATCCTGCCGCGGTTCCGTAATCTCGGATCGGGTGATGTGCGGATGAAATCGGAGGCGATCGACCTCGTCACCGAAGGCGATGAGGCAGCCGAAAGGCTGATCAAATCGAAGATCGATGCAATCGCGCCGGGCGCCGTCTTCATCGGCGAGGAATCTGTCGCCGCCGATCCCGCGCTTTTGGACAAGCTCGACGGTGCCGATCTTGCAATCGTCGTCGATCCGATCGACGGGACCTTCAATTTCGCAGCCGGTCTGCCGCTTTTCGGGGTGATGGCAAGCGTGGTTGCCAAGGGCGAGACGGTCGCCGGCATCATCTACGATCCGCTCGGCAACGACTGGGTCATCGCGGAGAAAGGCTCTGGCGCCTGGATGTGCAGGCCTGATGGTTCGCAGGAAAAACTGGCGGTCACCGCCGGTGTGCCGCTCGAAAGCATGGTGGGTGGCGCATCGACGGGTTTCTACAAGAAGGACGACCGCCGGATCGTCATGGCCAACATGGCAAAGGTTCGGATGACGACCAGTTACCGCTGTGCAGCACATGAATACCGTATCTTTGCGGGCGGCCACCTGCACTTCCTGATGTATCAGAAGCTGATGCCGTGGGATCATCTCGCCGGCACTCTGATCGCCGAAGAGGCGGGCGCCTATGCGGCGCGCTTCGACGGTTCGCGCTATCTGCCGGCACACATTAATGGCGGCCTGCTTCTCGCCACGGACAAGGAAAGCTGGGATGCGCTACGGCGCGAGGTGTTTATCGTCTGATCGTGCGGAAAACATATAAAAGGGGAAGCCCGCTCGGCTAACCGAGCGGGCTTTTTCGTTACATGTGGCCGCCGGGGTCGAGCGCCGCGTCCTTGTCGCCCGGATGCGTGAAGAGCTTTCCCTCCTCCGCCCACAACGTTGCGAGGATGGTGAACAAACCGAAGAGGGCGAAGCCACCGAACAAGGGCTGCAGCGTACCGTTGAAGAGCTGGCCGACCGCAGCGCCGAGGAGCGTGCCGCCGGTTGTCGAAACGAAGCCGGTGATCGCGGTTGCCGTTCCGGCAAGATGTCCCATCGGCTCTAGGCTGATCGCGGTGAAGTTGGTGGCAATGAGAGCGAAGAGCATCAGCAGGGCCGAGAACAGGAGATAGCTGACGGCGAAGGCCGGCGTGCCGACAAGCGACATGGCGTAGCCGACAGCTGCAAGCAGGGTGAAGACGATCATTGCCGCATGCGATATGCGGCGCATGCCGAAGCTGCGGACAAAGAAGCCGTTGGCGAAATTGGCGACCGCAATGCCGCCCGCCGTTCCCGCAAAAGCGATCGGCAGCCAGTCGCCAAGGCCGTAGATCTCGCCGAAGATCTGCTGAACGCTGACGATATAGGCGCAGATGACGGCAGAGAAGAGCGTAAGCCCGATCATATAGCCACAGGTGATGCGGTTCGTCAGAACCGTACGGAAGCCAGAAAGGACGGCGCCTACCGAAAGCGGCAGGCGTTCCTCCTCCGCCAGCGACTCCTTCATCCGCGTCAAGGCCCAAAGGAATAGGACTGTGCCGATCGCGCCGATCAAAATGAAGATCCAGTGCCAGTTGGCATAAACGATCACGAGCTGGCCGAGGGACGGAGCGACGATCGGCACGATCATGAAGACGATCATGACATAGGACATGACGCGCGCCATCTCGCGGCCGCCGAAACAGTCGCGAACGATCGCCATGGTCGTGATGCGGATGGCCGCCGCCCCAATGCCCTGAACGAAGCGCAGCACGAGCAGCGCTTCAAAGCTCGTCGCCTGCGACGCGGCGAAGGTCGAGAGGGTGAAGAAAGCCAGCCCGCCGAGCAGCACGATACGCCGCCCGAAGGCGTCGGAGAGGCTGCCGAAGAAAATCTGCGAGAAGCCGAATCCGAGGAGGAAGATGCCGATGACGAGCTGCGCGTCGTTGGCATTGGCGACATCAAACGACTGCCCGATGCTCTGAAGAGCCGGCAGCATGCTGTCGATCGCGATCGCGACGCTCGCGGTCATGAGGGCGATGGTGACGATGAACTCGACGAGGCCCATGCTGATGCGGGCGGCGCCCGAGACCTCGTTCGATGAGGCGGAATTCTCGGTTATGGAAGTCATTTTCAAATATCCGTAATGGTCATCTTTTTGGGACGAAAAACGTCGCAGTCGGTGTGGCGCGAAGTATAGCTCCGGGTGTCAGATCCCGCGTCCGACTAACCTGCCGGATTGTGCGGCCTGAAGAGCCTGCCGCGCTCCGCGACCAGCACGAAAACCACGGCAAGCACGCCGACCGCGAAGGAGCCGATGGCGAGCGGAGTCACGCTGCCGTTGAAGGCCTGACCGATAAACGCGCCGATAACGCCGCCGCCGATCGTCTGCATGAAGCCGAGCACGGATGACGCCGTGCCGGCCACGTGCCCCAGCGGCTCCATCGCCATCGCGTTGAAATTGGCAGCCATCAGGCCGAACTGGAACATCACAGCGGCGTAGACGATCACAAAGAGCGGCAGGGGCAATGTCCCGAGCAGCGACACGGCCACCCAGACAAAGCTCGCCAGCGTGAAGCCGAGCAGCGCGGTATGCGATAGAGCCCGCATTCCGAACCGCTGCACCAGGCGCGAATTGGTGAAGGAAGCGACCGCCATCATGCCGGCGAAGGACGCAAACACGACCGGGAACCAGATGCCCAGCCCATAGACGCCGACGAGGATCTGCTGAGCGGAGTTGATGAAGCCGAAAAGCGCGCCGAGGAGAACCGATGTCGCCAGCGTGTAGAACAGTGCGATCCGGTTCGTCAGAACGACGCGAAAGCCGTCGAGAATCACCGCGGCCGTGAAGGCGCGCCGATGGGTGGGAGCCAGCGTTTCGCGAAGGCGTGTCGCTACCGGGACTGAAATAGCGAGCGCGAAGAGCGCGATGACGACGAAGATCATGCGCCATTCGGCAAAAATCATGATCAATTGTCCGATGCTCGGCGCGATCACCGGAACGATCATGAACACCATCATCACGAGCGACATGATCTCCGCCATTTGGCGTCCGCCATACACGTCGCGGACGACCGAGACGGTGACGACCCGGGTTGCCGCCGCACCGACACCCTGCACGAAGCGCAAGAGCAGCAGCATCGTGAATGTGGGCACAAAGACGATCGCCAGAGCGCAGAGCGCGTAGAGCGTCAGCCCTCCGATTAGGGGTGCCTTCCGGCCAAGCCGATCGGAAAGCGGACCGAAGAACAGCTGCGCGAACCCCATCCCGACAAGATAGGCCGAGATCACATATTGCCGATCGTTTTCGTCACTGACGCCAAGGCTGGCGCCGATTTCCTGCAGTCCCGGCAGCATGATGTCGATCGAGATCGCATTGATCGACATTAGCATCGCCATCAGGGCGATGAACTGGACCTTCGTCAGTCCGGATAAGGCGGCTGTTTGATCTAATGGCTTTGTCATTTCATATATCCTGCCGACCGCAAGGCACTACAGCCGGTTTCAAATGTCCGCATGTACAAGGATACGCGGATGTCGCTTTGACGCTTTAAAATTTACTGCGGAACCGCAGCCTTTGGGCTCAAGCAACCAAGCGCCAATCGTGCTCCGCGTTCGCGTCCGAAATCGGAGGAAGACAGTCGGCTGGCGCTGCCGGTCGGCATGTCGGGCTTATAGCGCACTTGAATTGCTGAGAATGCAGCAAGCAAGGTGCCGGGCGAAATCGATGTCACTTCCCGCTGCGATCCGGGAAAAGGGTACTCAAGATCCGCTTAGGCCGAGCTATCAGAACGCTTCACGACCGGCCGAAAATCTCGCACCGCTGATGGAGCGCATCGAAATTTAGATAGCCAGGATATATGTCCAGAATCAAAAAAAGGCGGTCAGCCCGCCTTTTCCGATGGTCGCGAAAGAGACCGATGGAGAGGCGTCAGGCGGCGCCCTTCACGGAAACGCCCTGCTCCTGCAGGTGCGACTGCAATTCGCCGGCCTGGAACATTTCCCGCACGATGTCACAGCCGCCGACGAATTCGCCCTTCACGTAAAGCTGCGGAATTGTCGGCCAATTGGAGTAGTCCTTGATGCCCTGACGAAGATCCGCATCGGCCAGCACGTTGATGCCTTTGTAGTCGACGCCGATATAGTCGAGAATCTGCACCACCTGGCCGGAGAAGCCACACTGCGGAAACTGCGGCGTGCCCTTCATGAAAAGAACGACGTCGTTCGTCTTGACTTCGTTATCAATGAAATCGTGAATTCCGCTCATGTTGTCTTCCTTCCTGCGCCGGCTTCAAGGACCGGATGTCGATTGCCGCTTAGATAGCATGCGTGCGCGTGATTTTCACCACCCAATCGCAACAAATATTGATGGGCTTCAAGATGTGGCTTCCGAACCACTCTCAGGAGGAACGGCGACGTAACTTGCTCCGGGCTGCAGCCGTGCGGCGACGGCTCAGCTGTTTTTTTGCCGGCTTGCGGATCGCGGCTTCGATAATGTCCGCGAGAACGCCGCCCGATGTGGCTTTGCTCGTCCGGCGCTTCGTCCGCCTCGTCGCGGTTCGCCTCGCGCCGGTCTTCCTCAGGATCTCCTTCGGCGCGCTGTCAACGACGCCGCTGACGAGCTCCTTGATCAGGTCCGCCATGTGAGGCTCACTCCGGCGCGCTGGTCTGAAGGGCGAGTGCGTGAAGCACGCCGCCCATGTTGCCCTTCAATGCGTTGTAGACCATCTGGTGTTGCTGCACGCGGGTCTTGCCACGAAACGCTTCGGCCACGACTTCGGCGGCATAGTGGTCGCCGTCACCGGCCAAATCGCGGATCGTGACCTTCGCGCCGGGAATCCCGGCCTTGATCATGTCTTCGATGTCGCCTGGTGTCATGGGCATGATATGCCAACTCCCTTTTATTCTGCGGCGGCAGCATTGCCGACGCCATTCATGTTTTAAGGGAACCACGATTCAGGGGCGGAAAGCAAATAGTGAATCGGCCCCGAACTCGTCTCCGCATCGGGCTCAATTGTCGGGAGCGAGGTCGCCGCCCATGTATTCGGGGAACCAGGATTCGTGAGCGGAGCGCAGATCGTTGATCGCGACAGCTCTCGCACCGCCGAGCTTCACCGCATCGCCGCCCGTCTTGCCGACTAACGGCAGCGCAACGCCCGCGGCTTTCGCCCGCGCCGCAACCGCATCGACATTGGCGACGGCTACCGTGACGACGTAGCGGCCCTGGTCCTCGCCGTAGAAGACGGGAATCGGATCATGTGCTACCGGCGCTTCGATCGTCGCGCCAATGCCGGAGGCCATCGCCATTTCCGCGACAGCAAGTGCGAGGCCGCCCGAGGAGCAGTCATGCACGGCCGTTGCCAGGCCGTCCTCGATCAAGCCACGGACGAAATCGCCGACCTTGCGTTCATGCGCGAGATTCACATGCGGCGCCGGACCATCGGTGCGGCCATGAATGTCGCGCAAATAGACCGACTGGCCGATGTGGGTGCCCCAGCTTTCCGGCGCTCCTGCAAGCAGGATCGCCTCATCGGCGGCGGCGAAGCGGACACGCGCCATCTTCGACCAGTCCTTGATGAGGCCGACGCCACCGATTGTCGGTGTCGGCAGGATCGCTTGGCCGTTCGTCTCGTTGTAGAGCGACACGTTGCCGGAAACGATCGGGAACTCGAGCGCACGGCAGGCTTCGCCGATGCCTTTGATCGCGTGAACGAGTTGGCTCATGATCTCCGGGCGTTCGGGATTGCCGAAGTTCAGATTGTCGGTCGCCGCCAGCGGCAGCGCCCCAGTCGCGGTGAGGTTGCGCCAGCATTCGGCAACGGCCTGCTTGCCGCCTTCGAAGGGGTCGGCCTCGACATAGCGCGGAGTAACGTCCGAGGAGAAGGCCAGCGCCTTGGTCCCATGACCTTCGACGCGAACGACGCCGGCATCGCCCCCCGGCAATTGCAGCGAATTGCCCTGGATCAGCGTGTCATATTGCTCATACACCCAGCGGCGCGAGGAGTTGTTGGGCGAACCGACCAGCTTGAGGAGCGCGTCGGCAACGTCGGCCCGGGGAATGTCATTGGTGGCGAGCGGCGAGGGCGTCGTTGCCGGTGTCCACGGGCGGTCATATTCCGGAGCCTCGTCGCCAAGTTCCTTGATCGGCAGGTTAGCCACCTCTTCGCCCTGGTGCAGAATGCGGAAGCGCAGATCATCCGTGGTCTTGCCGACGATCGCGAAATCGAGACCCCACTTGACGAAGATCGCCTTGGCTTCCTCTTCCTTTTCCGGGCGGAGCACCATCAGCATGCGCTCCTGGCTCTCCGAGAGCATCATCTCGTAGGCCGTCATGCGCTCTTCACGGACCGGCACCTTGTCTAGATCAAGCTCGATGCCGAGATCGCCCTTAGCGCCCATCTCGACGGCGGAGCAGGTGAGACCGGCAGCGCCCATGTCCTGGATCGCGATGACGGCGCCCGTCTCCATCAGTTCCAGGCAGGCTTCGAGCAGGCATTTTTCCGTGAAAGGATCGCCGACCTGCACGGTCGGGCGCTTCTCCTCGATCGACTCGTCGAACTCCGCCGATGCCATCGTCGCTCCGCCGACGCCGTCGCGGCCGGTCTTGGCGCCGAGATAGACAACGGGAAGGCCGACGCCTTCGGCTTTCGAATAGAAGATCGAATCGCTCTTCGCCAAGCCCGCCGCAAAAGCATTGACCAGGATGTTGCCGTTGTAGCGTGCGTCGAACTCGACTTCGCCGCCGACGGTCGGAACGCCGAAGGAATTACCATAGCCGCCGACGCCGGCAACGACGCCGGAGACGAGGTGTCGGGTCTTCGGATGGTCGGGAGAGCCGAAGCGAAGCGCGTTCATCGCGGCGATCGGACGTGCGCCCATGGTGAAGACGTCGCGCAGGATGCCGCCGACGCCTGTCGCCGCGCCCTGATAGGGCTCGATATAGGATGGATGGTTGTGGCTCTCCATCTTAAAGACGACGCAGTCGCCGTCGTCGATATCGACGACACCGGCATTCTCACCCGGACCTTGGATGACGCGCGGTCCCTTGGTCGGAAGCGTCCGCAGCCACTTCTTCGAGGATTTATAGGAACAATGCTCATTCCACATTGCCGAGAAAATGCCGAGCTCGGTGAAGGTCGGCTCGCGCCCGATCAGGCTCAGGATCCGCTCGTATTCGTCGGGTTTCAGCCCGTGCGAGGCGATGAGGTCCGGGGTGATGGGGCGGGTGTTGGAAATCGTCATCGTCGACCGTCAATCCTTCGGGCGGCGCGCAAATCCTCCATGAGGGACACGGGCGCGTGCGAACCGCAACAGACACTGGGAGCGCTTTGCGGCTTCTTTAGCCTATGCTGCGGCGTGGCGCGACAGAAAAATACGCTCGATCAACAGGCCGGGCAGGGCGCGCGAACCCGGCTCGCGGGCCCCATATTCCTGTGCTTCTAGAACTTGTAGCCGAGCATCAGCCCCGCGCGCGTCAGGCCGTCGTTTGGGCCGTCGCAAAGCTCGTGCGAAACCCTCTCCACGCATATCAATCATGCAGAATCGACAACAGATTGCCTTGGCTTGCGCCAAAGTCACCCTCAAAAAGACCTCAATCGAAGCTGTCGTAGCCCGTGCGACCGCTATCGAGCAGTCGCCTTAGAACTTGAAACCCTCTCTGCACTTCGGATCGCTCGACGGGGGAGGAGAAGCCGATGCGGATGCGGTGGAAGACGCGGTTGGCGCGTCCCGCCTTGAATTCGTCCTCGTCGTCTATGAGGACACCTTCCTGCAGGGCTGCCTGCTTGAAGGTTCCCGAAAGCCAGGGATCCGGCAGCTTCAGCCAGAGGAACGGAACCCTGGGGTGGGAGTTGAATTCGAGGCCGGAAAAGATTTGGCGCGCCATAGCCTCGCGCGCGCCGATTTCTTCGACGCCGCGGTTACGCAGGGCGGAAGCGGCCCCCGAAAGAACCAGACGGGCGCAAAGCTCGGCGAGGATGAAAGGAAGACCGCCGCTCACCATCTTGTGCGCAATACGGATGCGTTGGCTGAAATGTGGCGGGCAGCCGACCCAGCCGCCGCGCACGCCGGCGGCAACCGACTTCGAAAGGCCGCCAACGAGAAAGGTGCGCTCGGGAGCAAGTTCCGCTAAGAGCGGTATCGGGTCACCCGTCATGGAGCCATAAAGGTTATCCTCGACCAGCCACACGCCGTATTTCCGCGCAATTTCGGCAACCGCCTGACGTCTATCCAACGGCATTACGGAGACCGTCGGGTTCTGTGCACCGGGCATCAGGAAGGCAAGCTTCGGATGCTGCTGAGCACAGACACGCTCGAAGTCATCCGGTATCAGACCGAATTCATCGCTTTCCATCAGCGCAATGCGCCGGCCGATCAATCCAGCGCTGCGGCTAACCTGGGAATAGGTCAGAGTCTCGAACGCTATGCGGTCGCCGGGGGAGGTGACGGCTGAAATCACCGCGACGACGGCTGCGTGGGCGCCGAGCGTCGGTACAATGCTCTCAGGTGCCGGCCGGAAATTGCCGCGTGCCAGCCACTGCGAGCCCGCATCGAACCAATGATCCGGAAAGTTGCGGGCGTAGCTCGCAATATCCGTGTGATGCTCACGGCTAATGTCACCCAGCAATCTCGCCAAAATCTCGCCCTGGCCGATATCCGGTGCGGCGGTGCTGTCGAAACGCAGCTTGCCCGCGGGCGCTATGATCGGCCGCGTTCCGGCGAGAGAGGTGGTGAGGGGATCAGACTGTTCGGGCGGCCGGCTCTCCGGATGATCGAGCACATATGTCCCGCGGCCGACTTCGCCGCTGACGAGGCCCCGCCCGCGCACGATATTGTACGCCCGCCCGATCGTGCCGATCGTCACGCCGATGTCAAAGGCGAGGTTGCGCTGCGGCGGCAGCTTCGTGCCAGCGGGCAGCGTACCGGTGCTGATCGCCTGTTCTATCTGGTCGGCGATCCGGGCGTAGAGCGGTCCGGTGCCCTGCTGAATGTCGGGAAGCCAAGTTGTCATCGTGACAATTATCTATATTGCTTCAGAGATTGAGTCAATTATCACTGAGCCAATAAGATCAACAAGGACATTGGTGAAGGCAATGATTACAATTGATACAATTCAGTTGCCGCCGTTCGAAGAGCCGGACGCTCGGTTGCAGAGGTCGGGATTCGCACCGCGGTTGGTGTTCGATGTGGTCAGTGTTTTTGTCCGGCTCTGGCGCTTTTACTGCGCGCTGGCTGCCAAGAAGCGCAGCCGCCTGGCGCTCGACGAATTGAGCGATAAGCAACTTAAGGATATCGGGATTTCCAAGGCCGAGGCGCGGCGGGAGGCTGCCGTTCCGTTCTGGCGGTAGCTGCGCCGATCTTAGATTTTTTCAGTGCATGCAAGCACTCAAGAGATTTAGGTGCTCTCAGCGGCAAGCAATCCGCATGGAGGCTGCGAGATTGGGGTATGTCGCGATACCCGGCGAAGTGGTATCGTTGCATGCGCAGAAGCCAAGGCTGTTTTCAATCGGCGATTGTTCCAAGCAAGAGGCAAGAAGCGATGACAAAGGGATATTGGGTGGCGTCCGTCGATGTTACCGATCCGGAGGGATACAAGGCTTATATAGCCGAGAACGCGAATGCTTTTCGAAAGTACGGCGGGCACTTTCTTGCCCGCGGTGGCCAACGCGAGACCCCCGAAGGAAAGCTGCGCTCACGCATTGTCGTGATCGAATTCCCTACTTACAGCGCCGCGCTGGAGTGCTATCACTCGCCCGAATATGCGAAAGCCATGGCGTTGCGGCAGGGCAGATCGGTGATGGATTTGGCGATAATCGACGGTTACGACGGTCCCCAGCCATCAGATTCCTGAAGCCGGCAGAAGGTCGCCTTGGAGATGCGCAACCGAGCGGCTCTCACCTAAGATCAATTGCAGCCTTGGCCGCCGGCAGCCCATCGCCGCACGTCCGCCGCCATGCGCGTGCCCACGGGCTCGCTGAGCAGCGGTCCGAAGGCCTGTAGCCGGGCAGGGTGTCCTTCGGCCTGGATGACCGCCAGCGGCCGCGCTTCGGGCGACTTGCGCGGTACGATCAGAATGCGTGGACGCCCTGAGAAGGAGTTGAGCTCCGGTGCGAGACGGTAAGCCTTGAACGCGGGATCACCCGACTTGAACCAGCAGCCATTGGCGCCGAGCGCCACGCGCTCCATTGTCGGGAGCGCAGCGGAGCTCGCCGCCGGCGCAGCCGGGCGGTTCGATTGGCACGCGGCTACAAGCGTCAGGCTTGCGGTGGCGCAGGCGAGCGCAAGAAAGCGTCCGTAGGTCATGGATGGCATAGGCGGTCTCGCTGGATCGCGGTGAGGGATGCCGCCTTCTAGCAGCCATATGGTTAAGCGGCGATTACCTCGAGCGCAGATGCGAAGAGGCCGCGGCCGTCCGAACCGCCATGCGCCGCCTCGATTAGGTTTTCCGGATGCGGCATCATGCCGAGCACGTTGCCCTTAGCATTCATGACGCCGGCAATATCGTTGATCGAGCCATTTGGGTTGGTGCCGTCGGCATAGCGGAACACGACCTGCCCATTGCCTTCGATCACTTTCAGGGTTTCCGTATCGGCGAAGAAATTACCGTCATGATGGGCGACGGGGCTGCGGATGATCTGACCCTTCGAATAGGCGCGGGTGAAATCCGTGTCGGCGTTGGCGACTTCGAGCTTGATCTCGCGGCAGACGAATTTCAGCGAGGCATTGCGCATCAGCGCGCCCGGCAGCATGCCCGCTTCGACGAGGATCTGAAATCCGTTGCAGACGCCGAGAACTCGCACGCCCTGATCCGCCTTGGCCTTGATCGCCTGCATCACCGGCATCCGCGCCGCGATCGCACCGCAGCGCAGGTAATCGCCATAGGAAAAGCCACCGGGAATGACGATCAGGTCGACATCCGGAATTTCCGTCTCGGTCTGCCATACGGTGACCGGCGGCTTGCCGGAGATCTTCGTGAGCGCTGCGATCATGTCGCGATCACGGTTGAGGCCTGGAAGCTGGACGACGGCTGATTTCATAGACGTACATACCTTGCCTTGGCCTCGAAGCGCTGCGCGTTTCGAGGCGATTTTCAACGCAGTGGAAACGCTGGTTCAATGGTTCGGCGATTGCGGGGCTGAGCCCCGACGCCGAGCAAATTTGCCAGCGCATCTCATTCCCCCGCCAGTCAGGCGAGGGAAATGCTGTAGTTTTCGATGACGGTGTTTGCCAGGAGTTTTTCGCACATCGCCTTGAGATCGGCCTCAGCCTTGGCCTTGTCGGCCGTCTCGATTTGCAAGTCAAAAACCTTGCCCTGGCGAACCTGGCCGATGCCGTCAAAGCCGAGGGCGCCGAGCGCGCCTTCTATAGCCTTGCCCTGCGGATCGAGAACGCCGTTCTTCAGCGTCACGGTTACGCGTGCCTTGATCACTTGTCTTATCCCCATATTACTTGACGAGCACCGGACCGGAGCCGCGCGGCGGCTCGTTCTCGTTGATGATGCCGAGACGGCGGGCCACTTCCTGATAGGCTTCGACCAAACCGCCCATGTCGCGGCGGAACCGGTCCTTGTCCATCTTTTCCTTGGTTTCGACATCCCAGAGACGGCAGCTGTCCGGGGAAATCTCATCGGCAAGCACGATACGCATCATGTCGCCTTCGAACAGGCGGCCGCATTCGATCTTGAAGTCGACGAGCTGGATACCGACACCGAGGAAGAGGCCGGAAAGGAAGTCGTTGATGCGGATGGCGAGCGCCATGATGTCATCGAGTTCCTGCGGGCTCGCCCAACCGAAAGCGGTGATGTGCTCTTCGGACACCATCGGATCGTCGAGCGCGTCGGCCTTATAGTAGAATTCGATGATCGAACGCGGCAGTACCGTGCCTTCCTCGATACCGAGGCGCTTTGCGAGCGAGCCGGCGGCAACGTTGCGCACGACGATCTCGAGTGGAATGATTTCCACCTCTTTGATCAACTGCTCGCGCATGTTGAGGCGGCGGATGAAATGCGTCGGAATGCCGATCTTGTTCAGATGGGTGAAAATGTACTCGGAAATCCGATTGTTGAGCACACCCTTTCCGTCGATGACATCATGCTTCTTCTTGTTGAAGGCGGTCGCATCATCCTTGAAAAACTGGATCAGTGTGCCAGGTTCCGGACCCTCGTAAAGGATCTTAGCCTTGCCCTCGTAGATACGGCGCCGACGATTCATGGATTTGTCTCTGTGGTTGTTGGCGCGCTTGGGTCGCGCAATTGGAGTTTTCTCAGCGGGTCCATATCTGAAAAGAACGCATTTCACAATCGGCGTATCTTCCCTTCCCCCGATTTAGATTAGGGTATCATGAAAGTCAGCAAAGACGAAAAGGCGCATTGCACTTTGAGCAGTGTTTTGGTTTATGGCGATAACTGTTTCCGGCTGGAATTTTTCAGGGAGATCGATTGATGACCACGATGCAGGATCGCGAGAAAGCCTTCGAGGCGAAGTTTGCGCGGGACCAAGAGTTGAGGTTTAGGGCCGAAGCGCGCCGCAACAAGATGCTCGGCCTCTGGGCCGCCGGTCTCTTGAACAGGCCGGATGCCGAAGCCTATGCGAAAGAGGTCATCGCCGTCGACTTTGAGGAAGTCGGCCATGAGGACGTCGTGCGCAAGATCAAGGCCGATTTCGACGCTGCCGGGTTGACCTTGACGGAAGACGACATCCGCGTTCGGATGCTAGAGTTTCTGGCCGAAGCCGTCGAACAGATTGAGAACAGCTAAGCGACCCGGCATTCCGGAAGCGACGCCGCCCGAGAGCAATGCCGGGCGGCTTTTTTCGTCTCTGTTCCAAAGGGCCATCGAGCCGCGCGCGGAGAAGATGGTGCCCCGCGTTCCCCTAAAGGCGTAGCCGGCTGAGAAATTGAGCGAAGACCATCGTTCCTTCGGGCCAGGGGCCATGTCCGGATGCGGCGTTGATGTGACCGGCCTCTCCTGCATCGACAAGAAGCGATCCCCAAGCGTTGGCAATGTCACCGGCATGTTCGTAGGATCCGAACGGATCGTTTCGGCTCGCGACCATCAGCGATGGGAAGGGCAGCGGATCGCGCGGATAGGGGCCGAAGGTCATCAAGTGCTTCGGCCGGATCTTGGGATTGGCCACATCCGGCGGGGCGACCAGGAAGGCACCGGCGATTTTCTTTTTGTAATGGGGCAGGGCATGAATCGCCGTGGCGACGCCGAGGGAGTGCGCGACGACGACAATCGGCTTGCTGGCGGCATTGACCTCCTGGGCCATGCGCGCCACCCAGTCCTGCCGCACGGGCTTCGACCATTCCGCCTGTTCGACGCGCCGTGCGGTCGAGAGCTTTCGCTCCCATCTGGTTTGCCAATGGTCCGGACCGGAGTTCGTATAGCCCGGAACGATGAGGATATGCGCTTCTGAAACCTTCATGACCGCCGCGATGTGGAGCCGAAAAGAGCCGAAGTCAAGGCGCAGGCGACAGAGGCCGCGTTTTCTGTATAATCGATCTGCCGGTCGCGGAGGCAGCGGCCCAGTTTCGCCGTTGTCGTGAGTCCGTGGCCGCTCTGGTTCGTTGAGGAGTGTGAGCCATGACAACCTTCCATGTCCTGTCGGGACCGAATGCGAGTGTTGACCATCCCGGCATACGAAAGATTGGCATTGCAGATGTGTTCGACGCGTTGCGTCTCGGGCTGGACGATTTCCGCGAGAAGCCGTCGCATTATGTATTTCTGTGTCTCATTTATCCCGTTGCCGGTGCGGTGCTCATGACCTGGAGCGCCGGGGCAAACATGTTGCCTCTGCTCTACCCGCTCGCATCCGGCTTCGCCCTCATCGGGCCTGTCGCGGCGATCGGCCTTTACGAGATCAGCCGGCGTCGTGAACTGGGCATGGATGCGCGCTGGCCGCACGCTTTGCGGCTATACCGGTCGCCGGCGCTGCCCTCGATCCTGGCGGTGGCCATCTTGCTCTTCATCATCTTCATCGCCTGGCTGCTGGTCGCGCAGGCGCTTTACATGCGAATATTCGGAACACCGCCGGATTCGATTTCGGCCTTCTGGAACAGCATCATCGGTACGGAAGAGGGATGGACACTCATCCTCGTCGGCAACGCTGTCGGGTTCGTGTTTGCCGTGATCGTGCTTTCAATCAGCGTGGTCACCTTCCCCTTGCTGCTTGATCGCGATATCGGCGCGGTTGCCGCGATCGATACCTCGATACGGGCGACGCTCACCAACCCGGTGCCGGTCGCCTGCTGGGGCCTGATCATCGCTGCCGGACTGGTGATCGGGTCCATCCCCATCTTTGTCGGTCTTGCCCTCATCATGCCGATTTTCGGGCACGCGACCTGGCACCTCTACCGCAAGCTGGTCGAGCCGGCTGGACCGGCTGGCTAGCAGGGAACAAGCGACCGGTCCTCTATTCAGGACCGGTCGCTTTCCGCCCATTAGCGAAAGAATTTGTAATAGGATGAGATCTGCGCGGCGGTGTTTGACGAGAGGTTGAGCTTGATGCCGATCTTGTCGCCGCGGCACCAGCGCACCATGCCGGCGAGGTAGCCGAGCTCATCGCTGCGGATCGTCACCTCCTGGCCCATCCGCGCGCCGATGTCGAAGAGGAGCTGGAAACAGATGCCTTCAGCAGAGAGGTCGGTCACGACCCCGTTGCTCGAGCCGGTCTTGCATGTGACCGTGCCGGTTATCTTTGTCTGATTGCGCACGGATGTGCGCTGACCGCTCTCCCTAAATGCCATGGCTTCCTCGAAACCTGATTTGACAGACTTCGATTATTCCATGCGACAGTTAAGGGTTTGCTAAAAAACGCCCGCATTTGCGCCAAGCGTCAAATGCGGGCGATCTCGAACCGGCGAAGCAAATCACGCCGTGCCGAAAACCCGGCGGAAGATCGTATCAACGTGCTTGGTGTGATAGCCGAGGTCGAATTTCTCGCGGATTTGTTCCTCGCAAAGGGCTGCACGGACCTCCGCATCGGCCAACAATTCCTCCAGGAAATCCTTGCCCTCTTCCCAGACCCTCATGGCGTTGCGCTGCACCAGCCGATAGGCATCCTCGCGTGAGACGCCGGCCTGGGTGAGGGCGAGGAGCACGCGTTGCGAATGAACAAGCCCGCGGAACTTGTTCATGTTCTTCATCATGTTGTCCGGATAGACAAGCAGCTTGTCGATGACGCCGGTCAGCCGCGCCAGCGCGAAATCGAGCGTCACCGTCGCGTCCGGTCCGATCATGCGTTCGACCGAGGAATGCGAAATATCACGTTCGTGCCAGAGCGCGACGTTTTCCATCGCCGGAACAGCGAAGGCGCGGACCATGCGGGCGAGACCAGTCAGGTTTTCCGTCAACACCGGGTTACGCTTGTGCGGCATTGCCGAGGAGCCTTTCTGACCCGGCGAGAAATATTCCTCCGCTTCCAGCACTTCGGTACGCTGCAGATGGCGGATTTCGGTCGCAAGACGCTCGATCGAGGAGGCGATCACGCCGAGGGTTGCGAAATACATCGCGTGGCGATCACGCGGGATCACCTGTGTCGAGACGGGTTCAGGCTTCAGCCCGAGCGCCTTTGCCACATGTTCCTCGACGCGCGGGTCGATGTTGGCGAAGGTGCCGACGGCGCCGGAAATAGCGCAGGTTGCGACCTCTTCACGAGCGGCGAGAAGGCGCTGTTTGCAGCGATCGAATTCCGCGTAGGCAAGTGCCAGCTTTATACCGAACGTCGTCGGCTCCGCGTGGATGCCGTGCGAACGGCCGATGGTAACCGTGTCCTTGTGTTCGAAGGCGCGGCGCTTCAACGCCTCCAGCAGCTTGTCCATGTCGGCAAGGAGCAGATCCGTCGCGCGAACGAGCTGCACGTTGAAGCAGGTGTCGAGCACGTCCGAAGACGTCATCCCCTGGTGGACGAAGCGACTGTCCGGACCGACGAATTCTGCGAGATGGGTGAGAAAGGCGATGACGTCGTGTTTGGTCACGGCTTCGATCTCATCGATCCGGTCGACGTCGAACTTTGCCGCGCCGCCCTTTTCCCAGATGGTCTTTGCCGCTTCCTTGGGGATAACGCCGATTTCGGCGAGCGCGTCGCAGGCGTGCGCCTCGATCTCGAACCAGATGCGGAACTTGGTTTCCGGCGACCAGATGGCCACCATTTCCGGCCGGGAGTAACGGGGGATCATGGGCTCTAAGCTTTCGTCGTCATTGGAGGATGCCTGTGCCTCTATCAAAGATGACGGTGAAGCTCAACGCCCTTGGCGCATGTCCCTTTGCGCCAGCCATAGGCTGACGATGCCGACGGCGACGGCGCCGAGCGGCAGATAATGCCGGACGCCGAGGACCAGAAACTGGTAGATAGCAGCCAGCGAAGTGAATAGGGCCTGGAAGAACCACGTGAGCGTGCCTGTCGTGGCATGCCATTGCGAATAAAACACGCGATAGTCGAGCGCGAACAAGAACGCCGTCGTGCCTATCGTGCCTGCTGCAAGGCATAGGACGAAAGCCGCAAAGCGGGTCTCGACCGCGCGGTCCTGCGCCGCGAAACGGGCCGCAAACAGCGAAAGTGGCCAGGCAAGTACACCGCCGAGCGCGTAAAGCAGCAAAACGCTTCTCAGATGAAACGTGACGTCGTTTTCGCGCAGCCAGAGCGAAAACCAGGCCGAGAGCGTCATCATAAGACTCCAGCCGATGGCACCTATGACTGTTTCCCGGAGCGTCGGAAGCGATCGGATGAAACGGGTTCGCTTCGCCAGGTCCGCATCCGTTGTGAGCACTGTCGTTGGCGTGGCCGACTCTTCGTTCATCAGCGGGCAAGCCGGACCGGCACCGCGATCCAGCGGCCGTCAGTCGTGCCTTCAAATCCGAGTGACTTGACGAGGATCATCACCATGTGGACCTCGGAACCATCGTCGTTGATGCGGGTCACGACGCCGCCGAGGCGATAGCCGGTCGGGCAACGGCGGCTTTCCGGGAGGCGGGCGTCGTCCTGCAACACGTCCGATGCGGGACCCCCGGCCTTCTCCGTCATGACCAGCCGGAAGCCTTTGACCTCCTTCAGGAAGTCCTTGCAGATCCCCTCCGGCTCGAAGATCTTTTCTTCAAGCTTCAAGGCATAGGGCTTGCGAAACGGCGCATCGGCCGGAAAGGAATCATAGTTTAGCGTGTGCGGCGCAGCGCTTGCTTCGGTCACCGGATTGTAGGCGGCGAGCGTGCCCGGCGTATCCGCAAGGCGGTAGGCATCGATCAACGGCGCGGCGCGCCGACGCGCCTCATGGCGAGCCTTGTGCAAGGCGGAGCCATCCTCCTCGACGACAGCGCGGACCGGAGCGCCCGGCAGAAACGTATCGGTGCGCGTATCGAGTACGTAGATCGTTGAATAGGGAAAACCCGAACCGTCCTGCACGCCGTATTCCTCGAAGGCGAAGACATTGCCGTCGATAGAAAACCCGATCGGCTGAAGGGCTGCATAGTCGCCCGCCACCGCTTCAGGCGCGGCAATCGCCGTTGTGGCGAGAAGCAAGCCCGCGATAGCCACCCGGCCGGTCATCCGCGTGCCTTCTCAGCCGGCGCCCGGATCGCCTCGATGGCGCTGCGATAGGCGTCGACGGCATCACCCTTGAAAATTGCCGAGCCTGCGACCAGCACATTGGCGCCGGCCTTGGCGGCCACGCCGGCCGTCTCGGGAGCGATGCCTCCGTCCACCTCGATCTCGATCGGGCGACCGCCGATCATCGCCTTGATCCGCCGGATCTTCTCTTCCGCGGCATCGATGAACTTTTGGCCGACGAAGCCAGGGTTGACCGTCATCACCAGAATGAGATCCACCGTGTCGAGAACATATTCGATGGCGCTTTCCGGCGTTGCCGGATTGAGTGAGACGCCGGCCTTCTTGCCGAGAGACTTCACCGTCTGCAGCGAGCGATGAAGATGCGGGCCTGCCTCGGCGTGCACGGTCAGGATATCGCAACCAGCCTTGGCGAACGCCTCGAGAAAAGGATCCGCCGGGGAAATCATGAGATGGCAATCGAATGTCGCCTTGGTGTGGGGGCGCAGAGACTTGATGACGTCCGGCCCGAAGGTGATGTTCGGCACGAAATGGCCATCCATCACGTCAAGGTGAATCCAGTCCGCGCCAGCTTCGACGACATCGCGCACCTCCTGGCCGAGTTTGGAGAAGTTGGCCGCCAGGATCGACGGGGCAATGCGAATGGGATGGGTCATGAACAGCCTCCGGCTCTTTCCCGCGCCGTACAGCGCCGCGCGTCTGAAGACGCGCAAAGGTCGCTGTAACACCTTGGATTGCTGCGTAATTCCTTAAAATCGATTCCGATTTGAGGTACGCAGTAGCATTCCGCAGCCGCGCAAACAACATGCGATGGGAACGCGCCAGCGATCCTTACGGAGTCGACCAACAAGACTTGACATCGTTCGCCGCCGCCGCGGCGTCGTGGACGCCGCGCGCGATCGCCCGCGCCATCGTCGCCGCCGCCGCGGCGCTAAGGTCGATGAAATCTTCGAGCAAGAGAGCCTTGCCGCTGGCGCCGGTGGAAAGCGTGAAGACGAGATCGCCGTCGAGCGGCGTGTGCGATGGCCACAGCGCACGGGAAAAACCGTCATGCGCGGCAATCGCCAGCCGTTTCGCCTCGGCCTTGGTGAGAATCGCATCGGTAGCGATGATCGCGATGGTCGTGTTGGTGGCCGCCGCCTGCCGCTCGCGAAACTTGAAGCGAGGGACTGCAGCGTCCTTCGGCCAGGGAACGGGCAGGCCAAGTCCGCCGAACTCGTCCCCCAATTCGAAGGGCGCGGCCCAGAAATGGCGCGTCTCGCCAATCGTCGCCGAACCAAGCGCGTTGACGGCAACAAGCGCACCGATGGTGACGCCGTTTGCCAGCACCGCCGATGCCGAGCCGAGGCCGCCCTTGAAGGTGGCTGTAAGCGCGCCCGTGCCTGCACCGGCACTGCCGGTCCGAAATGTCGCGGCTGCGGCGCGTACGGCTTCGTAGCCCAAATCGCGATAGGGGGAAAAACGCCCCCAATCCTTATCGCCCCCGTTGGCGAGATCGAAGAGGATAGCCGCCGGCACGATCGGGACACGGTGCGGGCCGACGGCGAAACCGCGTCCCATCTCGCGAAGGGCTGCCTGGACACCGGATGCCGCATCCAGACCGAAAGCGGAACCGCCGGAGAGCACGACTGCGTCCACGGTCTGGACCGTGTTATGAGGGGCGAGCAACTCGGTTTCCCGCGTGCCGGGGGCGCCGCCGAGAACCTGAACCGCTGCCGTCGCGGGTGGGTCGCACAGCACTGCTGTGACGCCTGACTTCAACTGATGATCCTCGGCATTGCCGACCAGCAATCCCGCGACATCCGTGATCAGATTATTAGGCCCCTGGCGCATCATTCCGCACTACCTGCGTCCGGGACGTCGACAAAGCGACCGCCCTGCCATTGCATCAGCCTATACGGCGTCTCAGCCCTTTCGTGGCTGCCATTGAACTTGATCGGCCCTAGTACTGTTGCATAAGGCCCTTTCAGGAGAGCGTCGGCAAGGGCATTGCCGTCCTTTGCGGCCTGATCTTTTGCCCGCTCGAGCAGCGACATGGCGGCGAAGGCCGGAAGCACGTAGCCTTCCGGCTCGATGCCCGCGGCGCGCATAGCCTTCACCACCGGAGCGGCTTCGTTGGACCGCGCCGCGTCCGGAACGGTCACGGCAAGCACGCCGTCCTGCAGCGGCACATCCAGGTCGGCGGCATTCAGCGTATCTCCGCCAAGAAGCGTGATCTGGACATTTTCTGCCTTTGCATCCCGCGCGATGATCGCTGTGTCGTAGCGGTCGCCGCCGGTGAAGACGTGGGTTGCGCCGCTCTTTGCCAGTCGCCGGACAAGACTGACCTGCTGTTCCTGGGCGGGACGGTACGTGTCGGTAAAGACCGGCGTTATCCCGATTTCCGCGAGGGCGCTGCGGACGCCTTCGACAAGCTCGCGGCTATGGATCGTGCCATCGTCGATCAGCGCGAGCGGCTTGCCTCGCCAATTCGCTATGATCAACTCCGTGATCGCGGCGGCTTCAGCCTTGCCGCTCGGCGCCAAGCGGTAAAGCGGCCATTTCTTCTTGAGGGCGTCCTCCATGAGGATATCCGAGCGGACGCTGAGCGTAATCGCCGGAATGCCGGCTTGGGCGAGCGCTGGCAGGGCCGCCTCCAGGCTCTCGGTGCAGAGGAAGCCGATCGCGGCTTCCGCGCCGCTTGCGAGCAGCGCTTTCGTCAGCGCTTCGCCGCCCGCGGGATCGCAGCTCTCGTTGATAAAGATCGTCTGACTTCCACGGTCGCCGGCCTGGAAGGCGGCTCCGTCGGTCACCTGCTTGCCAAGCGTGGCGAAGGGGCCCTCGGCGGGAGCGACGACAGCGACTTTCAATCCGGCGGCGAAGGCAGGGGCAGCCAGCGCCAGTCCGGCGACGAAAAGGCTCGTAACAATTGACTTAAGCATGCATTTTCCCCGCTGTCGGATGCCATGTTTTAAGGATGCGGCCCTTCTCGTCAAAGGAAAAGATGGGGCGGATGCATGCCTTGTCGCTCGCGTGATCGCAATGGCCGCTGATCCGCAAGAATTCTCGCATTCCGGGTTTTATATTTTCCGCGAGAGTCTATGTATGTGCGAGACTCGATGCGGAGCGAGATGTGTTGGAGAAAACCCGGCTGGACCCGATAACTTACCGCGACGCGATGAGTCGCATGTCCGCCCATGTGCAGTTGATCACCGCGGCCGACGGCACTGAGCGGCGTGGCGTAACCATTACTGCCTCCTGTTCGGTATCGGATGATCCGCCGACGATTCTGGCCTGCCTCAACGCGGCCAATCCGCGCAACGACATTTTTTCGCGCAGCGGCAGCTTCGCTTTGAATCTCCTTGGCCCCCAGCATATCCGGTTGGCGCATGCATTCTCCGGCCGGGACCAACTCGACATGAGCCGCCGCTTCGCGCTCGGCCGGTGGATCCAGCTGACGACCGGCGCGCCCATTCTCGTCGATGCCATCGCCGCCTTCGATTGCCGCCTGATCGAGGTCAAGATCATGGCCACCCATCTCATCCTCTTCGGCGAGGTTGTCGACGTGCAGATCGGCGGAAAGAAACCGCCGCTCATTTATGTGGACCGGGGATACCACACGCTTTAAGTTTCCCTCAGTTGCGGAGGAAATATGGCGACGCAGGAGATCGGAAAGCTGCCCCAATCCATCGATGAAACGATGGCGATGCTGGAGGCGCACGATTATCTCGCCGGCACTGCCCTCGCGACTGTTCTTTTCCTGGCTCTCAGGATGAAACGGCCGCTCTTCCTTGAAGGCGAGGCCGGTGTCGGCAAGACGGAGATCGCCAAAGTTCTCGCCCGCTCGCTCGACCGCCCGCTGATCCGCCTGCAGTGCTACGAGGGGCTCGACGTCGCATCGGCCGTCTATGAGTGGAACTATCCGGCGCAGATGCTGGAAATCCGCCTTTCGGAGGCGGCCGGCTTGGTCGATCGGCAGCGGATCGAGAGCGATATCTTCTCCGAGCGGTTCCTCATACGCCGCCCGGTGCTCCAGGCGATTTCGGCGACCGTCGGGCGAGCTCCGGTGTTCCTGATCGACGAACTCGATCGCACCGATGAGGCTTTCGAGGCCTTTCTGCTGGAAGTGCTCTCAGATTTTCAGGTCACCATACCGGAGCTTGGAACGATTAAGGCCAACGAACCGCCCGTTGTGATCATCACAACCAATCGAACGCGTGAAATTCACGACGCGCTGAAACGGCGCTGCCTCTATCACTGGGTCGATTATCCGAAAGCGGAACAGGAACTGGAGATCATCCGGCGCAAGGTGCCGGGCTGCAACGCAACCCTGTCCCGGGAGATCGTCGCTTATGTCCAGAAGCTGAGGACGGTCGATCTCTTCAAGAATCCCGGCGTGGCGGAGACGATCGACTGGGCGACAGCGCTGACCGAGCTCGACACGCTGGCACTCGATCCGGAGACGCTGGCTGATACGCTTGGCACGCTTCTCAAGTACCAGGACGATATCGCGCGGATCGAGGGCGCGGAGGGACACAAGCTGCTTGCCGAAGTAAAGGCCGAGCTGTTGGCGCAGGGCTGAACATCATGACGGGCGAGCCCCATCCCGACCGCACCGATATTTCGGCGCTACCGCCGGGCGGAGGGCGGCTCGCCGACAACATCGTTTTTTTTGCCCGCGCGCTGCGGCGAGCAGGGATGAGGATAGGTCCCGCCGCCATTGCCGATGCCATCGACGCCGTGACCCTGATCGGCATTGGTTCGCGCGATGAATTCTATGCAGCTCTTCAATGTACATTCGTCAAGCGTCACGAAGATCAGGCCCTGTTCGATGAAGCCTTCCGGCTCTTCTGGCGCTCGCGCGACGTCGTTCGGAAGATGATCGCGCTGATGTCGCCCGTGATGCCTCAGCGCCATGAAGAAAGCCGGCTGAGGCGTGCCGGCGAGGTGCGCCTCAGCGAGGCGCTCCTCAGCGGACGAGATGAGACCCGCCCGCCGGCTGACGAACCGGAAATCGAGGTCGATGCGCGCTACACCGCTTCCGGCCGAGAGCTTTTCCGCAAAGCGGACTTCGCGCAGATGACGGCTGCGGAAATCGCAGAGGCGAGGAAGGCGCTGTCGTCCCTGTTGTTGCCTTTTGATCGCGTGAGGACGCGGCGCTATCGCTCTTCCCGCCGGCCGATACGGATCGACCCGCGCACCACCATGCGCGATGCCATGCGCCTCGGCGGCGACTTCATTCTGCCCCGCTTTCGCGAGCCGCGTCTCGTTCATCCGCCGCTTGTCGTACTGGCGGATATTTCCGGCTCCATGAGCCGATACACGCGAATTTTCCTGCATTTCCTGCACGCACTGACGGAACAGCGACATCGGGTTCATACGTTCCTGTTCGGCACGCGGCTTACGAATGTCACCCGGCAGATGCGCAACCGCGATCCCGACGAGGCGCTCGACCAATGCTTGGCGGCGGTCAAGGACTGGTCGGGCGGCACGCGCATCGGCGAAACGCTGCACGAGTTCAATCGGCGCTGGTCGCGCCGTGTGCTCGGGCAGGGGGCCATCGTGCTGTTGATCACCGATGGTCTCGAACGCGATGACACGGCGGAACTCGAGATCGAGATCGACCGTCTGCATCGCTCGTGCCGCCGTCTCATCTGGCTCAACCCGCTGCTGCGTTTCGACGGATTCGAGGCGCGCGCACGGGGAGTCAGAGCGATCTTGCCGCATGTCGACGAATTTCGAGCGGCACACAATCTCGAATCCGTCGCGGAACTGGTAAGATCGCTCGCCGGTCGAGGTGCACGTGAAGCCGATCCACGACGCTTCATGCATGCGGCACAAGTCGGCCGATCACGATGATGTGGATTGATTCGGCCGAGGATCATCGCGATCTAAGGGAAAAGTGGGAGTGCCATTCGATGTTGAATCAGCCGAACGTCCTCGATCCGCTGGAGATCGTTGAAACCTGGCACAAGGAAGGCCGCGCCGTGGCGCTTGCGACGGTAATCGAGACTTGGGGCTCCGCGCCGCGTCCAGTCGGCAGTCATCTGGCGATCGACAGCGACGGGAATTTTCAGGGTTCGGTTTCGGGCGGCTGCGTTGAAGGCGCCGTGATCGCCGAGGCCGCAGACGTGATCGCGTCCGGCGTGCCGAAGGTGCTCGAATTCGGCGTTGCCGACGAAACCGCATGGCGCGTCGGTCTTTCCTGCGGCGGCCGTATCCGGGTCTATGTCGAGCGAATTGACGGCTGAACGATGCAACTGTCCACCCTCCAGACATTGAATTCGGTCCGCGCAGCGCGCCAGGCGGCCGTGGTCGTCAGTGACCTTTCGGATGGCGGCAGCCAGGTCTTCCCGGAGGGTGGCCCCCTTCCGCCGATGTGGGAAGCGGCAATCGGCGAAGCTCTGCGTTCGGGTCGGCCTCGTCTTGCAGAACTCGGAGGGCGGTCGCTTTTTTTCAATGTTCATATGCCGCCGCCACGCATCGTGGTCATCGGTGCCGTTCATATCTCGCAGGCTTTGGCCCGCCTTGCACCGGTCGCAGGCTTCGACATGGCGATTATCGACCCACGCACTGCTTTCGCGACGGTCGAGCGCTTTGGCGGCGTCGAGCTTCTCGCCGATTGGCCGGAAGACATTCTGCCCGCGCGGCCGCTGGACCGCTATACGGCTCTCGCCGCTCTGACCCACGACCCGAAGATCGATGATTATCCCATCCGCGCCGCATTGGAGGCCGGTTGCTTCTACGTCGGAGCGCTCGGCAGCCGCAAGACCCATGCGAAGCGCGTGGAGCGTCTGTCGCAAGCTGGCGTTTCGGCCGAGGAGACCGCACGGATCAAGGCACCGATCGGCCTCGACATCGGCGCTTCGAGCCCGTCCGAAATCGCCGTCGCCGTGCTGGCGGAGATCATCGAAGCATTGCGCCGCCGCGACCTGACCGGCCAGCAGGGAGAGGCAAAATGAGGTTCGGCCCCGCGCAGCTCGCCGAGGCGGAAGGCGCCATTCTCGCACATGCGGTGAAGACCGCGACGCAGAAGCTGGCGAAAGGCCATCGTTTGACCGCTGCGGACCTCGCCTTACTTGCCGAAGCCGATGTGGCGGAGGTAATTGTGGCCAGGCTCGACCCGGACGACCTGCCGGAAAACGAGGCCGCAGCAAAAATTGCCGCAGCCATCGCCCCGGATCACCTACGCTTCTCCGAGGCATCGACCGGCAGGGTCAACGTCTACGCTACAGTCGCCGGTCTTTTCGTCGCGAATCGCGCGGCCATCGATCGAATAAACCGGATTGATCCGGCGATCACGCTCGCTTGTCTCGCCGACCACGTTGCCGTCGACGCCGGCGACATGGTGGCGACGATCAAGATCATCCCGCTCGCAGTGCCAGGCAAGTTCATCGCGCGAGCCGAAACCGTATTGCGCGCCGAGCCGGCCTTCGAGGTCAAACCATTTACGCGGCGGCGTGCCGCGCTGATTGCAACCGAGTTGCCGTCGCTGAAGAGCCAGGTAATGGACAAGACCCATGCCGTGCTCGCCGCTCGCCTTACCCGGTCCGGAAGCCCACTCCTGACCGAGCATCGCGTCGCTCATTCGGAGAGGGCAGTTGCCGATGCCATCGCCGAGCTCAAGTCGACCCATGATCTGCTCATCGTCTTTGGCGCCTCTGCGGTCGCCGATCCGGATGATGTGATCCCGGCTGCCATCCGGCATGCGGGCGGCGTTGTCGAGCATGTCGGGATGCCCGTCGACCCCGGCAATCTGCTGGTCCTCGGCCGGCTTGGCGACATTCCGGTTGTTGGAGCGCCGGGATGCGCCCGGAGCCCGAGAGAGAACGGTTTCGACTGGATTCTCGATCGTCTGCTTGCTGGAGAGTGGCCGAGCCGGGAAGACATCACCGGGCTCGGCGTCGGCGGGCTTCTCAAGGAAATCCCGACCAGGCCGCAACCCCGGGAAACGGCCATCAGGCAACAGCAAGGCCCCGTGGCGATCGTGGTCCTGGCTGCGGGCACGGCAACCCGGATGGGACCAGGCGGCCAGCACAAGCTCCTCGCCGAATTCGGCGGCACTCCATTGATCCGCCGTTCGGTTGACACGGCCCTTGCCGCAGGAGCAAGCAGGGTCGTCGTCGTTACCGGCTATCGCGAGGCAGAGATCCGGGCCGCGCTCACCGGCCTGCCGGTGACATTCGTGTCCAATCCAGATTATGCCAGCGGCATGGCCTCATCGCTTGTGGCGGGGCTGTCGGCGCTGGAGGGAACAGTCAGCGGCATGCTGGTGATGCTCGCCGACATGCCCGGCATTACCTCCGACCATCTGTCGAAGCTAATCTCGGCCTTCGATGCAGAATCAGGAAAAGCGGTCGTACGGGCCGTCGCCGGCGGCCAACGCGGTAATCCCGTCATTCTACCGAGAGAAACTTTTGGCGCCGTCAGGCAGCTCGTCGGCGATGTCGGAGCAAGACATATCGTCGAGCGCAGCGGGCTTCCGGTGATCGATGTGGAACTCGGTGCCGCCGCCCGCCTGGACCTCGACACGCCGGAAGTCATCGTTGCGGCCGGTGGTGTATTAAGGGAGTGACACGATGGACAACACGGCAATCGAGGAAATGTTCGAAACCCTGGGACCGGTCAAGATCCGCCGCATGTTCGGCGGCAAGGGCATCTATTTAGAAGGTGTCATCTTCGCGCTCGAAGTGGACGGTGAGATCCTTCTGAAGGGTGACGCACAGTCGGCGCCCGAATTCGAAGAGGCAGGCAGTCGGCAATGGACCTACGACGGCAAGGGCAAACCGGTGAAGATGCCCTATTGGAGCATTCCCGACTCCGCTCTCGACGATCCGGACGAAATGGCCCGTTGGGCGAGGACCGCTTACGAGGCCGCACTCAGAGCGAAGAAATAAAATTGAAGGCCTCTAACCGAGCGCCCGCACGGCATCCGCAGCGAAGCGTGACAGCGGTTGGGGCAGGGCGGAGAGGTCGAACCAGCCGATATCGGAAAGTTTGTCCGGCTCAGTGAGGCGCGGCTCGCCGGAAAAATCTTCCGTCACATAGATGAGGGAGATCCAGTGCTGCCTGTCGGCTTCGATCATTTGCTCGCTGAGGCAGAGAAAGCGCGCCGAATGAATCGCGAGCCCGCTTTCCTCCTCGGCCTCGCGCCGCGCGGCATCCTCCGAGCGCTCCATGTGGTCGACCTTGCCGCCGACGATGCTCCAGTGTCCTGCCTCCGGCGCCTTCAACCGGCGGCAAAGAAGAAGCTTGCCGTCGCGCATGACAGCGAGACCGCAGCCGAGACCGGGAAAATCGACGCCGGGACGCGCCATCGGGCCTAAGATCAGGCCTTGCCAACGATCAGCATGAAGGCCGGAATCTCGTCGCCGAAACCGATCGGCGTCGGGCCATCGTCATAATCGCGGCGGTGCCGGCTGCGGCGGTCGCGGTTGTCGTCATTTGCCGCGCTCTGTGCACGGCCAAGACGATCGTTGCGGCCAGCGTGGCCCTGCTTGCTGGTGTCGGTATTGCGTTGCGGTTTCACGGCTTCCGCCCTTTCCACGACTGGTTCGATTTCAGCCGCACTATCGGCGGTCGCGGTATCAGGTCTACGATCGGAACGGCCCTTGCTGGAGCGTTCCACATCTTTTTTTCGATCCCTGCGACCGTCGCGTCCACGTTCGCGCCGATTGTCGTGGCTTTCCATCGGCTCCGGCAGTTCGGAAAGATCGCCGTTCAGCCACTCGACCTTCTGGTCGATCAGCTTTTCGATGGCGTCGGCGAACTTGATGTCGCGCTTGGTGACGAGCGTGAAGGAGGCGCCAGAACGGCCGGCGCGCCCGGTGCGGCCAATGCGGTGAACATAGTCTTCAGCATGGATCGGCACGTCGAAATTGAAGACGTGGCTGACGTCCGGAATATCCAGCCCGCGCGCCGCGACGTCGGAAGCAACGAGCAGCTTGATGTTGCCGTCCTTGAAATTTGCGAGCATCGCCATGCGCGAACGCTGGTCCATGTCACCGTGGAGAGCGCCGACCGAAAAGCCGTGGCGGTCAAGCGAACGGAAGAGATCGGCGACATCCTTCTTGCGGTTGCAGAAGATGATCGCGTTCTTCAAATCGTCCTGGGCGCGAATAAGATCGCGAAGCGTGGCGCGCTTCTCGTAATCCTTCGCATGTGCAGCAACGAAGCGTTGCGTCACCGTCGTTGCCGTCGAGGCGCGGCGCGCCACTTCCAGGCGCTCCGGATTCTGCAGGAAACGGTCGGCGAGCTTCTGGATTTCCGCTGGCATCGTCGCCGAGAAAAACAGCGTCTGCCGGGTGAACGGAATGAGCTTGGCAATGCGCTCGATATCCGGAATGAAACCCATGTCGAGCATGCGATCGGCTTCGTCGATAACCAAGATCTCGACGCCGCTCATCAAGAGTTTGCCGCGCTCGAAGTGGTCGAGAAGGCGGCCGGGCGTGCAGATCAGAACGTCGGCGCCGCGCTCAAGCTTCCGGTCCTGCTCGTCGAACGAAACGCCGCCGATCAGAAGAGCGATGTTCAGCTTGTGATTCTTGCCGTACTTGTCGAAGTTCTCGGCAACCTGAGCGGCAAGCTCGCGCGTCGGCTCCAGAATCAGTGTGCGCGGCATGCGCGCACGGGCGCGTCCCTTTTCCAGAAGGGTCAGCATCGGCAGCACGAAGGATGCCGTCTTCCCGGTTCCGGTCTGCGCAATACCGAGAATATCACGACGTTGCAGTGCCGGGGGAATGGCGCCAGCCTGGATCGGTGTTGGAGTCGTATAGCCCGCGTCGGTAACTGCGGAGAGAACTTTTTGGCTCAGGCCAAGGTCAGCAAAATTTGTCAAAGGGGAAACTGTTTCCGTTCCGGTTCAATAGAACACTGCTCGATCGATGGGAAATACACCACCACGTGGCGGCGCTCTTAAGCCCAAAGGCGGCGAAAGTCAAGAAATCCAGCACCTTGAAGCGCGGTAAGGTGAACAGATGCGAATCTGTCATGCGTCTTGTCAATAAGAGAGGCAGGCGGCTGCCGATTTCCGGTCGTCAGTTCATGTAGCCGGCAACCTTCACGCCGGCTCGGAGAAAGCGCATCGGATCCACAGCCTGGCCGTTCAGGCGGATCTCGTAATGCAGGTGCGGGCCTGTTGATCGTCCGGTAGTTCCGGACTTGCCGATGACTTCGTCCGCCGTCACGCGATCGCCGGTACTGACGAGGATGACGGCCAGGTGAGCATAGCGCGTCGCTACGCCGTTGCCGTGGTCGATCTCGATCATATTACCGTATCCGCCCGCCGGTCCGGCCATGGTGACTGTACCGGCTGCGGTCGAACGAATGCGCGTGCCGGTCGCCGCGCGAAAATCGATGCCGGCGTGAAGCGCCAAACGCCCGAGAAAGGGATCCAGGCGGTTGCCGAAGTTGCTGGTAATATCGCTTGCCGGCGCAGGATTTGCCAAGGGAAGCTTTCGGGCTGCATCACGGGTCTGTTCCAGTTCCAGAAGAGCGCTGTCGAGCGCAGCAAGCGACTGATCGAACCGATCCTCAATCTGCGGCTCCACGAACGGACCGCCGATCGCCGTTTCGTCAGCCGGGCTTGCGGCGTTTGAAGCTTCTGTGGTCGTGGGGGCGGGCAGTGTAAAGCCTGTTTGTTCGACTATCGTCCTGATGGCGTCGGATGTCCGGGAGGCGCTGCTCGTCAGTTGCAGAACGTGCGCCATCTGCTCGCGCTCTATGCCTTTCAGCGACAGCGTGACCTTTGAAAAAATCCGGTCGGTCTGATCGGAAATGGGTTCCTGGTCGCCTTTCGCGGTGAAAGCGGGGCCGTAGCCGAGCGCACCGAGAGGCGGCGGTGCTTCGGAAGTCTCCCCGCCGATGCCCATGATCTCTTCGATCGCCTCGGCACCGCCGTTACCCGCGGCGCTTTTTCCATAGGCCAGCGGCTCCGTAGCCCGCACGGCCGCAGCTTGGCCCGCATCTTCTACAAGCTCGCCACCCTCGGCTAGCGCTCCGACTTTGCCGCTCCGCGAGAACAGCGCCAGTTGTTGCTGCAGCAGCTTTTCAACCTTCTCTTCCACGATCTGCTGATCCAGCAGTTGCCGGCTGGTCACCCGGTCCACGAGCGCCCGAAGTGCCGTGATTCGGTCCTCATACTCGTGCTGCATGCGCGCCTGGCGCGCGATCGTGCCGCCGATGAGATCGTCCCGGAGCACGAGATAGGTAGTCGCGGCGAGATATCCGATGCCAAAGACGCCTATGACGGACGCACCGAGCGCCACCATCCAGGGCCGAACCGTCATGTGCCTGACTTTGTCGCCGCTCGCCAGTATCAGAACGTGATTCTGCCTGCGTTTTCCGAAGCCGCCGTTTGCCGGACGAACAGACACCACATCACCCCTGCCAGATGCGAACTCACTCGCGTTTCCCCACGGCAATTACACTTTATTAGGGTTAAGAAAGAGTTGAGTGGCTTGCGCCATCAGATGTTGGTGGACGCCGTCATCGATCGGTAGAAGGACGGCGTCAGACCGGCTTCTGCGCGGGCAATATCGTTGAAGGGCGCCTTCAGCGGACCGCGAAAATTCGCCCGCACCAGCGCTTGGAAAGTCGCGGCCGGATCTCTCTTCTGCCGTGCGCAGAGAAAGCGGAACCATTTCGCCCCGACGGCGACATGGCCTTTCTCGTCTTCGTAGATAACGTCCAGAACGGCGGCACTTTCATGATCGCCGGTTTCCCGCATCTTCGCCTGCAAGGCCGGCGTCACGTCAAGGCCGCGGGCCTCGAGAATGAGAGGGACGACGGCAAGGCGCGCCGTCAGGTCGTTGCGCGTATCGTGAGCGGCCTGCCAGAGACCGTCATGGGCCGGGAGATCGCCGTAATCCGCTCCGAGTTCGTTCAACCGTTGCCGCACCATACGAAAATGCTTGGCTTCCTCGAAGGCGACCTGCATCCACCCATCGAAGAAGGAATTGGGTACCGGCTCGGCAGCGAAGCGGGCGACGATGTCGAGAGCCAGATCGACCGCGTTCAATTCGATATGAGCGATCGCATGGAGGAGAGCGATGCGGCCTTTCAGTGAACCGAGCGAGCGCCGCTTGACCTGCGTCGGCGGTATCAGCAGCGGTTTTGCCGGCCGGCCCGGCCGCGCTGGGACGGCCCGATCGAGCGGAGACCGAAGCGACAGCGTACGCGCCTGCCACCGCCGAGCCGCCTCCTGCGCGAGCTCAGTCTTGACGGCGAGGTCCGCCGCACGGATCGCTTCGACGGCACCGCCGCGCAAACTGTGGAATCGTGTAAGGTTCGACAGCATCCCGTCGCCCCGATCTTCTCAGAGTGCTTTCGCTGCGGCCAGCACTTCGTTCGCATGTCCCGCCACTCTGACTTTTTCCCATATCCGGTCGATCTTGCCGTCCCGCCCAATGAGAAACGTCGTGCGCTCGACGCCCATGTATTCGCGGCCGTACATGCTCTTTTCGACCCAGACGCCGTAGGCGTTGACGACGGCCTTTTCCTCATCCGCCGCCAGAGCGACCGTCAGATTATGCTTCTTAGTGAAGCGATCGTGGCTCTTGGCCGAATCAGGCGATACTCCGACCAAAGCAATCCCGGCGGAGGCGAATTCATCGGCCAGCTCCGAAAAGGAGATGGCCTCCTCGGTGCAGGTCTTGGTATCGTCCTTGGGGTAGAAGAACAGCACCACCGGTTTGCCGCGAAGTGCGGCAAGCGAGATTGAACCCCCGCCGTCGCGAGGAAGTTCGAAGTCCGGGGCGACATCGCCAGGTCCCAATCGTGCCATGAATAAACCTTTCTTACGCCAAGTTTTGCGAACATTCCGAGACTAGAGCGAAGCGAGAAAAAGCGTGAAGTGGCTCCGCATCCAGCCATCTGGAGTGCCGGCGCCTCAGTCGAACATGCGCGCGGGGCTAGGGCAATAACGAAAATCCTCAACGGTCGTCCAGCGGATTTGTGTTAGGTTTGACAGGTGGCGGATGGCTTTTATGGCTAAGGCCCTGTCAAAGCGCCGTCGCATGCAAACGGACGTGTCGCGCTTTCCACAGCATGAGCGACAAAGCGTGGTGACTTGGTTCGGCGAATTGTGATTTACATGGGCGAGAAGAGGCTCGGCCTTTGCGCGCGGCAGGCCTCGCAGGGAAATATGCAATGCCAAAATCAGGTGGGGGGCGCCCGCTCCGATGAGTGATATCCGGGGCGAAAGGGTTTGCTTTCGCAAGGACGACATCGTCGCTCTGCACGCGCTGCCCTCGGCGCAAGCTCATAATCCGGTCATCGTGCATGCACCGCGGCCTGGCGGTATGCTGCGCCTTTGCGGCAAGATTTTTCTCTGCTGCCTGCTCGTTAGCTTCCTCATCGTTGCCTTCCTCGTCGCCGTGATCGAGAGCGGTTTTGTCGACAGGCCGCTGAACGACCGCGCGCGCGCGGCGCTCAACGGCGCCCTCGGGGGGAACTACAGCGCCGATGTCGACGACACCGTCCTCCGCGTGACGGCGGGCGGCGCGCTTGCGCTCAAGGCGCGCGGCGTGACCCTGAACGAGGGTGGTTCCGGCCGCCCCGTTGCCAGGCTCGGTGCAGTCTCGATCGCCCTCGATCCTTTTGCGCTGATGACTGGACGCATCGCGGTGTCGAGGCTCGAAGCGGAGGGAGGGGAACTCGACACCGGTTTGTTGCCACGTGGCGAGCCGATCGATCTGACCGCTATCCGAATCGCCGATGTCGGTGCCGCCCTCGAAAAACTGTTCGGGCATATCGACGGGATGTCGCGGTTAACCGCGAGAAGCGCGACGCAGACCGTTGAGCTTTCGGATTTCAGCCTGTCCGTGACCGGCACGCGCGGACGAGCCGTTCCCGTCGATATAAAAAAGCTGGCGTTCAGTCGCGATCCGGACGGCTCCATACGCGTTGAGGGCACCGTCGCGTTCGACGGCAGCGAAGCGCATCTCGCGGCGCGGGCGTTCGGCGACGAGGAACGCATCGCCGGTATCGAGGCGGCGCTCGACGCCTTGCCGCTCGCGCCGTTCCTTTACCATGGCAAGTCCGGCAACGAGGAGGCCTTCGGCATCGAGGCGGCCGCCGGCGTCAACCTGAAAGCCACGCGCGGGGCGGAAGGGAGGAAGCCGGCGCTCACAGTGAGCGTCAAGACTTCCGAGGGGGCCTTCCATGCCGGGGGGCTGGTTTCCGCTCTCAACCCGTCGAAGCTGGACGCTTCCTATGACTTCGAGCGCGCGTCGGTTGAAATACTGCCATCGATGATCAAGATCGGTCGTTCGACCTTTCCCTTCACCGGTGCCTTGATCGATCTCGACAAGGTTGCCAACCCCGACGAGAAGGGCTTCGCCGTCGATCTTCTACTGACGAACGCCAATTCCAACCCCGAAGACATGCAGGAGCCGCCGCTCACCTTTGACGCCAAGGCGAGCGGGCGATTTGAATCCGACACCCACCGCCTGATTTTCGACCAACTGGCGATATCGAGCCCGCTCGGCTCCATGGCGAGCTCGCTTTCGGTCGCTTTCGGCAAGACATCGCCGCAGATCAGTTTTGCCGCTCTCAGCGACAGGATGCATTCGACAGCCGTCAAGCAGTTGTGGCCCTGGTGGGTTGCGAGGGGCGCCCGGCGATGGGCGATCGGCAACCTCTTCGGCGGCACGGTGAGCGATGCGCGCATAGAGGTTTCCATTCCGGAAGGGCGCATCGCCAACACCGAGGGCGAGTTGAAGCTCAACGAGCACGAACTCAACATCAACTTCGCCATCGACGATACACGCATCAATATTACCGGAGAGATTCCGCCACTCCGCGACACATCCGGGCATTTCACGCTGAGCGGCGAGCGCATGTCCGTCGATGTTCGAAAGGGTGCGGCGTATTTCCCGTCGGGCCGCTCCGTGGGACTGAACGGCGGCGACTTCATCATTCCGGACGTCTACAGCAAGCCGCTGATGGCCGAAATGAAGATCGAGGTCGGCGGCCAGGCCGACGCCATAGCCGAGCTCGTCCGCTATAAGCCGATCCAGGCGCTTCAGAAGACGCCCTTCATACCGGAAGATTTCACCGGCCCGATGACGGCCCTGGTCGGCGCGCGATTTGGCCTCATCTCGGATCAGAAGCCGCCGCCACCGCTATGGCAGGCGGAAATGCAGCTTCAGGACGTCTCGATCAATCGACCTGTCGCCGGTCGTTCGATCGCCAATCTTTCCGGGACGATGAGGATCGATAACGCCCGGGCCCGCCTTGAGGCGGACGCCTTGATCGACGGCGCAAAGATGCGGATCGCCTTGACCGAACCGGTGGACCCGACATCGAAAGTAACGAGAACGCGCGAAATCTCCGGAACGCTTGACGGCGCTGCGCGCCGAAAGATCGCACCCGCCTTGTCCGGCATCGTCAGCGGGCCGGTCGGTGTCGATGTTTCGCTTGCCGAAGACGGCAGCCAGGTCGTGAAGGCTGACCTCGGCAGGGCCTCGCTGTCGCTGCCGTGGATCGGCTGGAGCAAGGGTGCCGGTATCAGCGCCAAGGCCGAGTTCACGGTCAAGGCGAGCGAGAGGCTGACGGAGATAAACGATTTCCAGATTACCGGCGACGGCTTCGGTGCTAGCGGCGACCTGCGCGTCGACGACGCTGGCCTGGCATCTGCCAAGTTGAACGGCGTTCGCTTGGCAGGTGGCGACGATTTCGCGGTAACAGTCGATCGGAGCAAGGGCGGTTACGCCGTGGCGCTCACCGGCGCCGCTGCGGATATCAGACCGGCGCTGGTCCGGGCCAAGAGTGAATCCGGCTCCCGTGACAGCGGCAATATCAAGATCAATGCGCGGCTTGACCGCGTCACCGGATTCAACGGTGAAGTCCTCTCCAATGTAAACTTCGTCTATTCGAAACGCGGACAACAGATCGATGACATCGATCTCTCGGCTCTTACGGTAAGCGGGCAGGCGGTGGTCGCCCGGCTGGTCAAAGCGGGAGCCGACAACACGCTCGAACTGACGACGAGCGACGCCGGCGCTTTCGCGCGCTTCGTCGATATCTATCGCAATATGCGCGGCGGGCTCCTGAACTTGCGCCTGCGCGACCGCGGCGCTAACTCCTGGCGCGGCAGCGTGGACTTCAGAAAGTTCTCCCTTGTAGGCGAGCAGAGGCTGCAATCGATGGTCTCGACACCGGCGGGCCAGGATGGCCGTAGCCTCAATCAGGCGGTACGACGCGATATCGACGTGAGCACGGCGCGGTTCGAGCGCGGCTTCGCCCAACTCCTTCTGGATCAGGGTGCCATCCGGGTGGATAACGGTGTCCTGCGTGGCGTCGACGTCGGCGCGACTTTCCAGGGCACGGTCCGCGACGCCAACGGCCGCATGGATATGACGGGAACATTCATGCCGGCCTATGGGCTGAACCGACTCTTCGGCGAACTGCCGCTGATCGGCGTCCTGCTCGGCAATGGTCGCGATCGCGGCCTGCTCGGCATCACCTTCAAGCTGACGGGACGGTTCGACCAGCCGAATCTGACGATCAACCCGCTGTCGATCATAGCCCCCGGCGTCTTCCGCAATATTTTCGAGTTCCAATGAAAAAAGGCCGGTACTGGGACCGGCCTGCAGATATTTTCTGCTCTTCGCTGGCTTAGAGCGGCCGCACGAGAATGTGCTTCTTCTTGCCGAGCGATAGCTTGATGACGCCATCTGCGGTGATGTCGCCGCTTCCGACGACCCGACGTTCGTCGTTGATCTGCTCATCGTTGACCCTGACGGCTCCGCCCTGCACGTGACGTCGAGCCTCGCCGTTCGAAGCCGCAAGGCCGGCACGCACGACGAGCGTCAACAGGCCGAGGCCCGATTCAAGTTCGGGAGCAGGGATCTCGACCGACGGCAGATTCTCGGCAAGCGCGCCTTCCTCGAAGGTCTTGCGTGCGGTTTCGGCAGCATTTTCAGCCGCATCTCGACCGTGAAGGATTGCAGTCACCTCAGTTGCCAGGATTTTCTTCGCCTCGTTGATCTCCGATCCACCCAAGGCGGCGAGACGGTTGATTTCCGTCATCGGCAATTTCGTAAAGAGTTTCATGAAGCGGATGACGTCGGCATCCTCGGTGTTTCGCCAGTACTGCCAGAAATCGTAGACGGACAGTAGTTCCGCATTCAACCATACTGCACCCGAAGCAGACTTGCCCATCTTCGCGCCTGAGGATGTCGTGAGCAACGGGGAAGTAAGCGCGTAAAGCTGCGGGGTACCCATTCTGTGGCCGAGATCGATGCCGTTGACGATGTTGCCCCACTGGTCAGAGCCACCCATCTGAAGGCGGCAATCATAGCGCTTATTAAGCTCAACGAAATCGTAGGCTTGGAGGATCATGTAGTTGAACTCGAGGAATGACAGCGAGTGCTCCCGATCGAGCCGCGTCTTCACGCTGTCGAAGGAGAGCATACGATTCACCGAGAAGTGGCGGCCGACATCGCGCAGAAATTCGAGGTAGTTAAGCGAACGCAGCCATTCAGCGTTGTTAACCATCAACGCCCGGTTCGGACCGTTGTCGTAATCGAGGTAGTTGGCGAAAACGCGCTTAATCGAAGCGATGTTGTTTTCAATCGTCTCCACTGTCATCAGTTGCCGCGCTTCGTCCTTGAAAGACGGGTCTCCGACCATGCCCGTACCACCGCCCATCAGCGAGATCGGCCGATGGCCCGTCGCCTGAAACCAGTGCAGGAGCATGATCTGAGTAAGGTGTCCGACATGCAAGCTCGATGCCGTGGGATCATATCCGACATAGGCAGTTACAGTTTCCTTCCGCAGCAGATCGTCGAGGCCGGTTTCATCGGAAATCTGGTGGATGAAACCGCGTTCGCTGAGGGTATGGAGGAAATCGGACTTGAACTCAGACATAAGCAGGCTCTTTCGGCTGGGTAGGACGTCTGCGGGCGGCGTTTATCATTGTTTTGTCGAAAGTGCACCTTTTTGCTTGGCCGGTGTTTTTGTTATGAACGTGCGAAGCAAGCGGTGCGGAGGAATGCATGGGCAGGGTGTGGACGGCAATCGGGCTGATGAGCGGAACGAGCATGGACGGTATCGACGTCGCGCTGCTGCAGACCGATGGCGAGACGCTTGTCCTGCGCGGACCGTCGGCGGGGTACGCCTATGATGCGCGATTCCGAGAGCGGCTGAAGCAGGGGCTCGACGACGCCAGATCGATTGGCAAACGGGACGAGCGGCCCGGAACGCTCGCAGAGCTTGAGCGCGATCTGACTGAGCGACATGCCGACGCAGTCAGGACATTTTTACGTGAAAACAACCTGCTAGAGGAAAAGATTGACGTAATAGGTTTTCATGGGCAAACGGTTCTGCACCGCCCCGACCATGCCTTGACCGTGCAGATTGGTGACGGCGCGCTACTGACACGGGAAACGCATATCGACGTGGTCTATGACATGCGGGCCAACGACATGATCCATGGCGGGCAGGGAGCGCCGCTCATTCCCGCCTATCATGCAGCGCTGGCGCGCGGCTTGTCGGAAAGAGGGGAAATCGACGCTCCTGTCGTCTTCGTCAATATCGGCGGCATCTCCAATCTCACCTTCATCGGCGGCGACGGAGTCATCGCCTACGACAGCGGTCCCGGCAATACCCTGATCGACCAGTGGGTAGAGGCACATGCCGGCATCCCCTACGATCAGGGCGGGATGATAGCGAGCGAAGGCGCCGTCTTGCCGGAGCTTGCCAAACGGTATCTTTCTCATCCCTTCTTTACCGCTGAAAAACGCCGTTCGCTCGACCGCAACGACTTTGCGCCCCCCTCGGGCAGTGAGGCGAGCCTTGAGGATGGTGCTCGCACCCTGGCGCATGTGACGGCCGCAGCCATCATCCAGTCTGCGCGGCATCTTCCGGCCGCGCCCGCGACTTACGTCGCTTGTGGCGGAGGCCGCCTCAATCCGGTCATCATGCGGGATCTTGCCTCGCTGGCGGATGCGACGGGCGCGCGGGTGCTGGCGGCCGAAGCGCTAGGGCTGAACGGCGATTCGATGGAAGCGGAAGCCTGGGCTTATCTCGCCGTCAGATCGCTCCGCGGCCTGCCCTTGACATATCCTCAGACAACGGGCGTCAGCCATCCGGTGAGTGGCGGGCGCTTGGCAGCAAAGCCCGAAGCGTAGGAAGCGTGACTTTGACGTCGAGCGGCGCCGTTTAATCATTTTTTCGTGCGCGATCGCTAATCTGCTCTCGTTCCGCGACGAGCGATTTTGCGGATCGATCGGTCTGCAATGAGGACTTTCGGATTCTGTCGATGGGTGGTGCGATTTCGCTTCTGGCCGTGAACTTCATCATTGCCCAGATCTTCGTTGTGGCCTTTCTGACTATCGCGGCGAAGAGCCGCGCTGGACAGCCGGCGATCTGGTGTGCCGCCGGATTCGGCGTCGCCTCGCTATCGGCCGTCTTTGAGACCGTTCTGCCGTTTACGCCAGTGCCGCGGCTCTTTGCCATCGGCGCCTTTGCAAGCGTGCTTGCCGGCTTCAGCTTGCTTCGCCTGGGGCTCGGGTTCTTCTATCGCGTCCCGGTGCGTCTGCCTGTGCTTGCTGCCTTCTTCGTTGGCTCGGTGATCGTCGATCTCGCGATCTATGACCTTCGGCGCGGAACGCTGCAGCACGCTTTCTTCTATCAAATGCCGTTCTTCGTCATTCAGGCGTGGTCCGCCTCGACGATCATCCGGTCGCGCCGCCGGTCTTATGCGGATTGGATCCTGTTTGGGCTTCTGGCGCTGAGCTCAGCCTATTTCATTTTCAAGATCTATGCCGCGATCGCCGCCGGATCCGGGACGACTGCGGCGGATTACCTTGCCAGCCCGTTCGCGCTGATCTCGCAGGCGATAGGCGCCATGCTGATCGTCGGCACGGGAGTGGCGATGCTCGGTGTCATGGTCAAGGATATCGTCGACGAGGCCCGTGCCAGTTCTGAAATCGACGCGCTTTCCAATCTCTGCAACCGCCGAGGCTTCGCAGAGCGCGTGGCGCCTCTGCTGCGACAGCGCGATCCCGGCACGCTGATCCTCACCGATCTCGACCGTTTCAAGCTGGTCAACGACACCTATGGCCATCCTGTCGGCGACGAGGTGATCCGCCAGTTTTCGCGCGTCCTTCTCGAGCTGATGCCAAGTCGGGCCGTGGCCGGCCGTCTCGGTGGCGAAGAGTTCGCCGTGTTTCTGCCGCGCGTCGAACTGGACGAGGCGCGTGTGCTCGCGCACGGGATGCGCGCGGCGATCACTTCGATGCGGATCGACGGTCTGCCGGAAGCCACTGCGGTTACGGCAAGCTTCGGCGTCGCGGCGATTATGTCGGGAGAATCACTGGAGGCGGCGATACAGCGGGCCGACAAGGCGCTTTACGCCGCCAAGTCAGCTGGCAGAAACCGGGTGGAATGCGCAGAACCGCCAGCGCGCGTCATGCCCCATCTGGTGGGAAGGCCTTAGCCGGCCGTCGTGCGGCCAATGTGTGAAGAATGCATGTCGGCCCGAAGATCGATCTCGATTTCGGGCTGAATTATCGGAACGGACTCGGTTCGTCAGCGGATGCGCTTTGCCGCGGGCTCGGGCACCAGTTCGCCATTGAGGCGGCGGTCGAGATAATCCTCGCATTCCGCCATCAGCGTTTCGACCTGGCCATTGAAGAAATGGTTTGCGCCGGGAATGGTCTTGTGCGTGATCAGAATGCCCTTCTGCGCCTTGAGCTTGTCGACGAGGCCGTTTACGTCCTTCTCCGGCGCGACCTTGTCGGCATCGCCGTTGATGATCAGCCCGGACGAGGGGCAGGGCGCCAGAAACGAGAAATCGTAGATGTTCGGCTGTGGCGCCACCGCCATGAATCCTTCGATCTCCGGACGACGCATCAGCAGCTGCATGCCGATCCAGGCGCCGAAGGAATAGCCGGCGACCCAGCAGCTCTTCGAATCAGGATGCAGGCTCTGCACCCAGTCGAGTGCGGAAGCTGCGTCGGAAAGCTCGCCCGCGCCATGATCGAATTCGCCCTGGCTGCGCCCGATGCCCCTGAAGTTGAAGCGCAAGGTAGTGAAACCACGCTTCTGGAACATGTAGAAGAGCTGGTAAACGATCTGGTTGTTCATCGTACCGCCGAACTGCGGGTGCGGATGCAGGATGATCGCAATCGGTGCGCTCTTCTGCTTCGAAGGCTGGTAGCGGCCTTCCAGGCGACCGGCTGGTCCGTTGAAGATGATTTCGGGCATTGGCTCTCCGGGAATGTTTCTGGTTCAAATCACGGTTTCAGTGCCGATCTGTCTTGACTAAAGCAGTCAGCTTTTCTAAAACCTACTTTAGAACCGTTCAAAACTTCGGCGCGGGCATTCCGCCATGTGCTCGTCTCATAAGGCAAGCGGCGCGGAAAATTCAAGGAAAATGCAACAACGCCGATAGTAAGGGCTGGACCATTTGTTCTAGCGAAGGAAACGATGTCGGAACCGCGCATTTACATGGACTGGAACGCCACGGCGCCGCTTCTGACCGAAGCGCGCGAGGCGTTTCTATCCGCGCTCGACCTTTTCGGCAATCCTTCGTCAGTGCATGGCGAGGGGCGGGCGGTCCGCGCAATGGTCGAAAGCGCCCGGCGCGACGTCGCCAAGCTTTGCGGCGCGCAGTCCGCCTCCGTCACCTTCACCAGCGGCGCGACCGAAGCGGCCAATATGGTGCTGACGCCGGATTTCCGCATGGGGCGCACACCGCTCAAAATCGGTAAGCTTTATGTCTCCGCAATCGAGCATCCGGCTATCCGCGAGGGTGGGCGCTTCGCCCGCGAAGATGTTTGCGAGATTGCGGTGACGCCCGCCGGCGTGGTGGATTGCGTAGCTCTCGAAGAGTTGCTTGCGGCTCATGATCGGCAGACGGGATTGCCGATGGTTGCCGTCATGCTCGCCAACAACGAGACCGGCATCGTCCAGCCCATTGCCGAAGTCGCTGCTATCGTGCGTGCCCATGGCGGCATGCTGGTCGTCGATGCGGTGCAGGCGGCGGGGCGCTTGCGGCTGTCGGTTAACGATCTCGGTGCGGATTTCTTGATTGTCTCCTCGCATAAGATCGGTGGCCCGAAAGGCGCAGGTGCTTTGATCGCGCGGGGCGAGATCATGATGCCGTCACCCCTGATCCGCGGCGGCGGACAGGAGAAAGGGCACCGTTCGGGTACGGAGAACGCGCCGGCACTCGCCGGCTTTGCCGCGGCCGCACGCGCCGCAGCAAGCAACGTAGAAGAGCGCATGGCCGCCATTGCCGCAATGCGCGATCGTCTTGAAGCGGAAATGCAATCTTCGGCCCCCGACGTCGTAATCCACGGGCGTGATGTTTTGCGGATCGGCAACACTTCCTTCTTCAGCCTTCCGGGCTTGAAGGCGGAAACCGGTCAAATCGCCTTCGATCTCGAAGGTGTCGCCCTGTCGGCGGGGTCTGCCTGCTCCTCGGGCAAGGTCGGACAAAGCCATGTGCTGACGGCGATGGGCTATGATCCCCGCCAGGGCGGCCTGCGCATTTCCATCGGCGAGGCGACAACGCAAGCGGAGATCGAGCGTTGCGCTGCGGTGTTCGCGAAAGTGGCAGCGCGACGCCGCTCGACCGGTCAGGCGGCATGAGTTGGGAAACGATTGAATGAAATTGCGGAAAAGCAATTTTCCGCTTGGCAAACGGGGTGAAAACCGCCTTTTAGCCATTACATAAGCGGTGCACGATTTTGCATCGTATTGACAAGCTGCCGGACCTTGGATCCGGCGAGATTGGAGAGCGACATGCCTGCTGTGCAGGAAACCATTGATCAGGTCCGCCAGATCGACGTGGATCAGTATAAATACGGCTTCGAGACGAAGATCGAGATGGACAAGGCTCCGAAAGGCCTGTCCGAGGACATCATCCGTTTGATTTCCGCCAAGAAGAACGAGCCGGATTGGATGCTGGAGTGGCGCCTTGAAGCCTACCGCCGTTGGCTGACTATGGAAGAGCCGAGCTGGGCGCGTGTCCGCTATCCGAAGATCGACTTCAACGAAATCCACTACTATGCCGCGCCGAAAGGCACGAGCGGGCCGAAGTCGCTCGACGAAGTCGATCCGGAATTGTTGAAGGTTTACGAGAAACTCGGCATCCCACTTAGGGAGCAGGAGGTCCTGGCCGGCGTGCAGAAATCGAAAATCGCTGTTGATGCGGTGTTCGATTCCGTCTCCGTCGTCACCACCTTCAAGGAGGAACTGAAGAAGGCCGGCGTGATCTTCATGTCGATCTCGGAGGCGATGCGGGAGCATCCGGATCTGGTGCGGAAATATCTCGGTACGGTCGTGCCGCAGACGGACAACTTCTATGCGACGCTGAACTCCGCCGTGTTCACCGATGGTTCCTTCGTCTACGTGCCGAAGGGTGTCCGATGCCCGATGGAGCTTTCGACCTATTTCCGCATCAACGAGCGGAACACGGGCCAGTTCGAGCGCACGCTGATCATCGCCGACGAAGGCGCCTATGTTTCCTATCTCGAAGGTTGCACGGCGCCGCAGCGTGACGAGAACCAGCTTCACGCCGCGGTCGTCGAACTGATCGCGCTCGATGATGCCGAGATCAAGTATTCGACGGTGCAGAACTGGTACCCGGGCGACAAGCACGGCAAGGGCGGCGTCTACAACTTCGTTACCAAGCGCGGCGATTGCCGTGGCAAGAACTCGAAGATTTCCTGGACGCAGGTCGAAACCGGTTCGGCGATCACGTGGAAATACCCGTCCTGTATCCTGCGCGGCGATGGTTCGCGCGGTGAGTTCTACTCGATCGCCGTTTCCAACGGACACCAGCAGGTCGACTCGGGCACGAAGATGATCCATCTCGGCAAGAACACGTCGAGCCGCATCATCTCCAAGGGTATCGCCGCTGGCGTTTCGGACAACACCTATCGCGGCCAGGTCTCGGCCCACCGCAAGGCGGAGAACGCCCGTAACTTTACCCAGTGCGACTCGCTCCTGATCGGCGACAAGTGCGGTGCCCATACGGTGCCCTACATCGAAGCGAAGAATTCGACCGCGCAGTTCGAACACGAGGCGACGACGTCTAAGATTTCGGAGGACCAGTTGTTCTACTGCCTGCAGCGCGGCATTCCGGAAGAGGCGGCGATCGCGCTGATCGTCAACGGCTTCGTTAAGGAGGTCATCCAGGAACTGCCGATGGAGTTCGCCGTCGAGGCGCAGAAGCTTATCGGCATCTCGCTGGAAGGTAGCGTCGGGTAATGCCGCAAACGTCCGAGTTGACGATAGCAACGAAGATTATGGTTCTGCTGATCTTCATTGCCGCTCTCGGGCTCGTCATTGGGTTGGCTGCTCTTTTCCTGGGAATGGAACTAGGCAAGCCATTAGCAATTTGCTCCAGCGCTTTAATGGTCGGCATCATCTGGCTGAGCGACTGGTTTCGCAGTGAGACATTGGATCGCTTTCTCCTTGGAAGAGAAAGACAGGATTGAGAGACGAACACATGCTTGAAATCAAGAACCTGCACGCTCGCATCGCCGAAGACGGCACCGAGATCATCCGTGGCCTGAACCTGACCGTGAAGGCCGGCGAAGTTGCTGCCATCATGGGCCCGAACGGCTCCGGCAAGTCGACGCTCTCCTACATCCTCTCGGGGCGTGAAGACTACGAAGTGACCGAGGGCGACATCCTTTATAATGGCGAGAGCATCTTGGAACTCGGCGCTTCCGAACGTGCAGCCAAGGGCATCTTCCTCGCTTTCCAGTACCCGGTCGAAATTCCGGGCGTTGCCACGATGCAGTTCCTGAAAGTGGCAATAAACGAGCAGCGCAAATATCGCGGCGAGGATGAGTTGACGACGCCGGAATTCATGCGCCGCGTCAAGCAAGCTGCCGCCGAACTCAAGATCGCACCGGAAATGCTGCGGCGTCCGCTGAACGTCGGCTTCTCCGGCGGTGAAAAGAAGCGCGCGGAAATCCTGCAGATGGCGCTGCTCGAGCCCAAGCTGTGCGTTCTCGACGAAACCGATTCCGGCCTCGACATCGATGCGCTCAAGGTCGTGGCCGATGGTGTCAACGCGCTGCGTTCGCCGGATCGCGCCGTCGTCGTCATCACCCATTACCAGCGCCTGCTCAACTACATCGTTCCCGACACGGTCCACGTCCTCTACAAGGGACAGGTGATCAAGTCCGGCGACAAGGCGTTGGCGCACGAACTTGAAGCCAATGGCTATGCGGATATCATCGAGGCGGCAGCCTGACGCCTGTTGAAGGAGTGTGCGAATGAATATGCAACAGGCTATCAAGATGACGGCAGCCGAAACGGCGCTCGTCGATGCCTACACCGCGCAGATCGGCGATCTGCCGGGTGACGGCGCGGTGCTGTCGCTTCGAGACACGCTGGTGCACGAGCTGAGGACCGCCGGCCTGCCGACGCGTCGCGTGGAGTCGTGGCATTACACCGATCTGCGCACATTGCTGCGCGCGGTGCCTGCCGCCGATCCGTCCGCCTTTGCCGACCGGGTCGACCCCGTAGTTCCGGGCTCGTCCGTGCTTTCGGTGCGCAACGGCCAGGCTGATCTCAAGAGCGTTCCCGAAGGCGTGACCGCGCGCTCCTATACCGACAGCCTGCTCGACGGCTCGGCTGCGGCCGGCCTTGCGGTGCTCGGCTTCGACGACGCGATCGGCCGCATCAATGGCGGGCTTGTGCAGGGCGGCCTCGAAATCGCGATTGCCGAAGGTGCCGAATTGGAGGCACCGCTGGAGATCCAGGTCGCGCAAAGCCACGGCCAGGCGCATACGCGCTTTCCCGTTTCCTTCGGCGCCGGCTCCAAAGCAACGGTGATCGAACGCCATCTGTCGACGAATGCGGAGGCGAGCTTCGTTTCCTCCATCAGCGACGTGACGCTTGCCGAAGGCGCCGACGTGATCTGGATCATCCTGCAGCAGCAGGGCCCGGCCGATACCCATCTCGGTCAGATCCGCTTCGACCTCGGCAAAGATGCGAAGCTCCACCTCTTCGTCATCAATGCCGGCGGCAAACTGGTGCGCCAGGAACTCCACGGCAGCGCAACAGGCGAGGGCGCCGATCTGACGCTGCGCGGCATCAACCTGCTTGGCGGCGAGAGCCACACGGACGTCACCTTCACGCTCAGCCACGACGTGCCGCATACGACCTCTAGCGAGATCATCCGCAACGTCGTTTTCGACCGCGCGAAAGGCGTGTTCCAGGGCAAGATCCTGGTCGCGCAGGACGCGCAGAAGACCGACGCGAAAATGTCGTGCAACACGTTGCTCTTGTCCGACGACGCCGATTTCTCTGCGAAGCCGGAACTCGAAATCTTTGCAGACGACGTGCAGTGCGGTCACGGTGCAACGGTCATCGATATCGATCATACGCAGCTCTTCTACATGCTCGCCCGCGGCATTCCGGAAAACAAGGCGCGGGCGATGCTCGTCAATGCCTTCGTCGCCGAGATCGTCGAGGAACTGGAAGATGACGAGGCGCTGGTCGAGGCGCTCGAGGGCGTGATCTCGACGTGGCTCGAAAAACACGCCTGATTGGATAAAGACATGGAACATGCTGTGCCGGTGCCGGCCTACGACGTCGAAACGATCAGAAAGGATTTCCCGATCCTTTCGCGGACGGTCTATGGCAAGCCGCTTGTCTATCTCGACAACGGCGCATCGGCACAGAAGCCGCAAGTCGTCATCGACGCCGTGGCCCATGCCTATGCCAATGAATATGCCAATGTCCATCGCGGGCTGCATTTCCTCTCGAATGCCGCGACGGAGGCCTATGAAGGCGCGCGTGAAAAAGTTCGCCGGTTTCTGAACGCACCTTCGGCGGACAACATCATCTTCACGAAATCCTCGACCGAGGCGATCAACACTGTGGCCTATGGTTACGGCATGCCGAAGCTCGGCGAAGGCGACGAGATCGTGCTTTCGATCATGGAGCACCACTCGAACATCGTTCCCTGGCATTTCATTCGCGAACGTCAGGGTGCGAAGCTCGTCTGGGCGCCCATCGATGACGATGGCGCGTTTCACATCGAAGACTTCGTCAAGTGCCTGACCGAAAAGACGAAGCTCATCGCCATCACCCATATGTCGAATGCGCTCGGGACGGTCGTGCCGGTGAAGGAGATCTGCCGGATTGCGCGCGAGCGCGGCATTCCAATGCTGGTTGATGGCAGCCAGGGCGCGGTGCATATGCCGGTCGATGTCCAGGACATCGATTGCGATTGGTACGTGATGACCGGCCACAAGCTCTACGGCCCGTCGGGCATTGGCGTGCTCTACGGCAAGACGGAGCGCCTCAGCGAGATGCGGCCGTTCATGGGCGGCGGCGAGATGATCGAGGAAGTGACTGAGGACCGCGTCACCTACAACGATCCGCCGCACCGCTTTGAAGCTGGCACGCCGCCGATCGTTCAGGCGATTGGGCTCGGCTATGCGCTCGACTACATGGAAGAAATCGGACGCGAGGCGATCCGGGCGCACGAGGCGGATCTGACCGGCTATGCGCGCGAGCGTCTGTCGTCGGTCAACTCGCTGAGGGTCTTTGGCGACGCGCCGGGCAAGGGGAGCATCTTTTCCTTCGAGATCGCCGGCATACACTCGCACGACGTTTCGATGGTGATCGATCGCGCCGGCGTTGCCGTCAGGGCCGGGACCCATTGTGCCCAGCCGCTCTTGAAACGGTTCGGCGTCACCTCCACATGCCGTGCGTCCTTCGGCCTTTACAATACCCGGGCTGAGATCGATGTGCTGGCGGATGCGCTCGAACACGCGCGCAAGTTTTTTGCCTAAGGAGGCCGATGTGAGTCTCGATGGAACTCAAGAAAAAGTCGATGTCCGCGAAGGCATCGTGCACTCGGCCATTCCCGCTGAGGAATTGGCGCGCCTCAGCGACGACATCATTGCCGCGCTGAAGACGGTCTACGATCCGGAAATTCCGGCCGATATCTTCGAACTCGGTCTAATCTACAAGATCGATATCGAAGACGACCGAATGGTGAAGATCGACATGACGCTGACCGCACCCGGTTGCCCGGTAGCCGGCGAGATGCCCGGCTGGGTCGAGAACGCCGTCGGCGCCGTCGAGGGTGTTTCCGGGGTCGAGGTCACCATGACGTTCGATCCGCCGTGGACGCCGGACCGCATGTCGGAAGAAGCGCAGGTCGCGCTTGGCTGGTACTGACGCGGCGATATTGATCCGTTAACATGCCGGCATTACATTAGATTCTAGAAGCGCCGGGCCTTTAACCCGGCGACGTCAAGGAGATGAAGCTGATGGGCTTTGCCATAATGAGCCTGACCGACGCCGCCGCCGCCCGTGTGCGGTCGATCGTTGAGAATGCCGGAGGGGATGCCAAAGGCATTCGCGTCAGCATCAAGAAGGGCGGCTGCGCCGGCATGGAATATGCGATCGATCTTGTGACCGAGCCCAACACCAAGGACGATCTCGTCGAAAATCAAGATGCGAAGGTCTGGGTTGCGCCCGAAGCCGTTCTTTATCTGCTCGGCACGCAAATGGATTTTGAAGTCACGACGCTCCGCTCGGGCTTCACCTTCAACAACCCGAACCAGACATCCGCTTGCGGTTGCGGCGAATCGGTCGAATTGAAACCGGCCGACCTGGCGGCGCTTGCCGCGCGAGGCGAGGCGATGGTTCGCGCGAACTGACTGCTGGCGCATTGACTAGAATTCAAAAGCCCGGTGTTCGCTGGGCTTTTTTGTTCTTATCATAGCTGTTTTCGACAGATGAAAATGGCGGGGGCGTGCAAGACACATACCCGCCGCGTCACATCATTCCGCCGCTTCCGCGTAGCTCTCGATCGGCGGGCAGGTGCAGACGAGATTGCGGTCGCCGTAGACATTGTCGACACGATTGACCGGCGACCAGTACTTGTCGACGCGGAAGGCGCCCGGCGGGAAGCACGCCTGCTCGCGCGAATAGGGCCGGTCCCAATCGCCCACGAGGTCTTCGACCGTGTGCGGCGCGTTCTTCAGCGGATTGTTGACCTTGTCCATTCGGCCTTCCTCGATGGCGCGGGCTTCCTCGCGGATCGCCAGCATCGCATCGCAGAAGCGGTCAAGTTCCGCCTTGGTTTCGGATTCCGTCGGTTCGACCATCAACGTGCCGGCGACAGGCCAGCTCATGGTGGGGGCGTGGAAACCGCAATCGATCAGACGCTTGGCGACATCATCGACGGTCACCCCGGCGCTCTCGGCGAGCGGACGCGTATCGATGATGCACTCATGCGCAACGCGGCCCCTTGCCGACTTGTAGAGGACGTCGTAGGCGCCCTTGAGCCGAGCAGCGATGTAGTTGGCATTGAGGATCGCGACCTTGGTCGCTTGGGTCAGACCTTCGCCGCCCATCATCAGGCAGTAGCTCCAGGAGATCGGCAGGATCGAAGCCGAGCCGAACGGGGCCGCCGACACCGCACCATCTTCTTCGTCCGTTTCCGGATGACCGGGAAGGAACGGTGCGAGGTGCGCCTTGACGCCGATCGGTCCCATGCCGGGACCGCCGCCGCCATGCGGGATGCAGAACGTCTTGTGCAGGTTGAGGTGGCTGACGTCCGAACCGATATCACCCGGTCGAGCAAGACCGACCATGGCGTTCATGTTCGCGCCGTCCATATAGACCTGGCCACCATACTTGTGGACGATGTCACAGACTTCGCGGACGTTTTCCTCGAAAACGCCATGGGTCGACGGGTAGGTGATCATGCAGCACGAAAGAGTGTCTGCATATTGCTCGGCCTTGGCGCGGAAATCGTCCATGTCGATCTCGCCGATGTCGCTGACCTTCACGACCACCACTTTCATGCCGGCCATCTGCGCCGACGCCGGATTGGTACCGTGCGCGGAGGTCGGAATCAGGCAAACGTCGCGGTGACCGTTGCCGTTGGCAATGTGGTAGGCGCGGATCGTCAGCAGACCGGCATACTCGCCCTGCGCCCCCGAGTTCGGCTGCATGGAGATCGCATCATAGCCGGTCAGGGCGCAAAGCTTCTCCGACAGATCATCGATCATGTGCTTGTAGCCGAGCGCCTGGTTCGCCGGCGCGAAGGGATGGATCTCGGAGAATTCGGGCCAACTGATCGGCAGCATTTCCGCCGTTGCATTGAGCTTCATCGTGCAGGAGCCAAGCGGGATCATCGCACGATCAAGTGCCAGATCGCGGTCGGCGAGACGGCGGATATAGCGTGTCATCTCGCTTTCGGCGCGGTTCATGTGAAAGATCGGATGGGTCAGATATTCGCTGGTGCGCAGCAGCGGCTTCGGCAGGCGATAATCCGGCTCGAACTCCTCGACCTTGAAATCGCCGCCGAAGGCGCGCCAGACGGCCTCCAGCGTGACCGGCCGCGAGCGTTCGTCGAGACTGATGCCGATCCTGGTGTCACCGATCTTGCGAAGGTTTACTTCCTCCGCGACCGCAGTCTTCAAGATGATCCCTTGCAGCTTGCCGACTTCGACGGTGATCGTATCGAAGAAGACGCCGGGTTCTACGGTATAACCGAGTTTTTCGAGCCCCATGGCAAGACGCACCGTCTTCTGGTGCACGCTTTGCGCAATGGCCTTGATGCCCTGCGGACCGTGGAAGACGGCATACATCGACGCCATCACCGCAAGCAGCACCTGGGCAGTGCAGATGTTCGACGTCGCCTTCTCGCGGCGGATATGCTGCTCGCGCGTCTGTAGCGACAGGCGGTAGGCGCGGTTGCCGCGCGAATCGACGGAGACGCCGACGAGCCGGCCCGGCATGGAGCGTTTATAGGCGTCCTTGACGGCCATATAGGCGGCATGCGGGCCGCCATAGCCGACCGGCACGCCGAAACGCTGGGTCGAGCCGACGGCGATATCCGCCCCCATTTCGCCAGGAGACTTGAGGAGCGCGAGGGCCAAGGGATCCGCGGCGACGGCGGCGATCGCGCCATGTTCATGCAGTTTGGCGATCAGCGCCGTGAAGTCATGTACATGCCCGTAAGTGCCCGGGTACTGGAAGATGGCACCGAAAACCTCGGCGGCATCAAGCCGCGTGAAGGGGTCGCCGACGAGGACCTGCCAGCCGAGCGGCGCTGCCCGGGTCTTGAGCAATGCGATCGTCTGCGGATGGCAGTTTTCATCGACGAAGAACCTTTTCGCCTTGGATTTGGCGACGCGCTCGGCCATGGCCATCGCTTCCGCAGCCGCCGTCGCTTCATCGAGCAGCGAAGCATTCGCAATATCGAGCCCGGTTAGATCGCAGACCATCGTCTGATAATTGAGCAGCGCTTCGAGACGGCCCTGGCTGATTTCCGGTTGATAGGGGGTATAGGCCGTATACCAAGCCGGATTTTCAAGGATGTTGCGTTGGATGACGGGCGGCGTGATCGTGCCGTAGTAACCTTGACCAATCAGTGAAACGAGCTTCTGGTTACGGTTCGCCGTCTCGCGCAGCTTGTCGAGCGCCTCCCGCTCCGTCATCGGCGTGCCCCAGACGAGCGGCGTCTTCTGGCGGATCGACGGAGGAACGGTGTCGTCGATGAAGGCGTCGAGGCTCGGATAGCCGAGGACCTTCAGCATGTCTTCCATTTCGACAGGTGAGGGGCCGATGTGGCGCCGATTGGCGAAATCATAAGGCTTGTAATCGGTAAAGGTGAAGTCCTTGGGCATGCTCATCAGGCGACGAGCTCCTTATAGGCCGCTTCATCGAGCAGGGCGTTGGCGGCGCTCGGATCCGCGAGTTTCAGTTTGAAGAACCAGGCCGCTCCCTGCGGGTCGCTGTTGACGAGCGCGGGATCGTCGACAATCGCCTGATTGATCTCGATGATCTCGCCATCGAGTGGACAATAGACGTCGGAAGCTGCCTTGACGGATTCGACGGTCGCGGCCGAATCTCCCTTGGAGAAGCTGGCGCCCGTTTCCGGCAGTTCCACGAAGACGAGATCGCCGAGCTGCCCGGCCGCGTGTTCGGTGATGCCGACGGTCGCGACGTCGCCCTCGATCTTCAGCCACTCGTGTTCCTCGGTGAATTTCAGCATGCGCGCTCTCTCCTGATCAGCGTTTGTAGGTTTGTTTGACGAAGGGCAGGGCGGAAACCGTGACCGGCAGGTATTTTCCGCGCACCTCCGCAAAAAGCTTGGTGCCGTTCTCCGTATGAGCGGCGTCGACATAGCCCATGGCGATCGGGCCATCGACGCTCGGGCCGAAGCCGCCCGAGGTGACGGCGCCGGCCGGCGCCTTGCCTTCCGCGTCGACAAAAAGCTTGGCGCCACCACGAACCGGCGCGCGGCCGTCCGGCCTTAGGCCGACACGACGGCGGCTCGTACCGTCAGTGAACTCCGCAAGGATGCGATCGGCACCGGGGAAGCCGCCCGCCCTCTCGCCACCGGCGCGTCGGCTCTTCTGGATCGCCCATTCAAGCGCCGCCTCCACCGGCGTCGTGCCGGTGTCGATGTCATTTCCGTAAAGACACAGACCGGCCTCGAGGCGAAGCGAATCGCGCGCACCGAGACCGACCGGCATCACATCTGGATGTTCGAGCAGGCGCTGCGTCACATCGGCGGCCGAACCAACCGGAATCGAAATCTCGAAACCGTCCTCGCCAGTGTATCCGGAGCGTGAAATGATGCAGGCGACATCGTGAAGATCGGCTTCCGCGACGTCCATGAAGCGCATTCCGGCAACGTCCGCCCAGAGCTCGCAAAGGACGGGTTCCGCGCGGGGGCCCTGAAGCGCGATCAGCGCGCGGTCATCGAGCATCGTCACCTCGCAGGTGCCGCCGAGGCCGTTTTTGAGATGCTCGAAATCGGCGTCCTTGCAGGCGGCGTTAACGACGAGGAAGAGATGATCGCGACGGTTGGTGATCATCAAATCGTCGAGGATTCCGCCCTCGGCATTGGTGAACAGCCCGTAGCGCTGGCGACCTTCGGCAAGGCCGAGGACATCGACCGGCACGAGCTTTTCGAGCGCCAGAGCGGCGTCCTCGATGCGGCCGGACTTCGGGCGGATGATAATCTGGCCCATATGGGAGACATCGAAAAGGCCGGCGGCGGCGCGGGTGTGCAGGTGCTCCTTCAGCACGCCCTCAAGGTATTGCACCGGCATCTCATAGCCGGCGAAGGGCACCATCCGCGCACCGAGCGAAAGGTGCAGCGCATGCAGCGGCGTATGCTTCAAATGGGAAATACCTTCCAAGTCCGGCCTCCAGGTCTGGCGCTCGCGCGCCGGCTCACACTACCGGCGTCAAAGCGCCGACAAATTCGAGCCCCCTCTGTCCCTTTGCCTGAGATTGTTATCCCTTCGGCGAGCGAAACCGCTTCTCTCCAGAGTCCTACCGGCACCTTGCTGGTCCTTTGGCCTGAGAGTTTCCGGGGCGGTTGCTCCTTCGGCACCGGATTGAACCGGCTTCTCCCAACAAGATCGTCTCCAGATAACGACCAAGGCCGGAATTTGGCAAGAGCCTATGTCGCGACCGAACAAATTTTTGTCGCCACGGCTTCATCATTCGAAATCCGGCGCGTGCGGCAATTCTGCCTTTGCAATTCCTGCCGGTTGCAGATAACGAAAGGTCCGACAACGAGGCGACGATGACAGGGCGCAGGCAAACATGGCGGATTGCGGTGCGGCTACTCGCAGCCTTCGCACTCGTATTCCTGTCTTTCGCGCACAAACCGGCGCTCGCGAAAGGGCCGAGCCGGGCAATCGCCGCCGACTATCTTCTGCCCGACGGCACCTTCGCGGACATCTGTTTCGGCGCTCAAGGCGTCGACCATGACCACGACAAGCCTTCTTCGGGCCCCCGGGTCTGCGAAGCCTGCCGGCTCGCCGGATCGGTACTCCTGCCTATGCCGCCCGAAGAAAGCGAGCCGGCCGAGAATGGCAACTGGCTTGCGCAGGCGCCGATCGAAGAGGCCGCGGCAACGCTTGCGCCCTTGCGCCTGCTGCCGCCCTCGCGCGGTCCCCCACGGCTGTCGTAACTCTCCCGATTCATTCCATTTGCATCTGCCGCCGAAGCGGCGTTGACCACGAAAAGCCGGAGGTCCGAGCGCACGTGGTCCGGAGATTACGATATGACCAAGACCAGACTTACATTCCTCACCGCCGGCCTCGCGCTTTCCGCTGTCGCCATTGCGCATGCGCATGCCACATTTGAAACCGACAGCGCTCCGGCAGAGACGACCTTCAAGGCGGTTCTGCAGATCCCGCATGGCTGCGACGGCAGGCCGACCACGGAAGTGCAGGTGACGCTGCCGGAGGGCTTCGTCTTTGCCAAGCCGCAGCCGAAGCCCGGCTGGGAACTCGAAATCATCAAGGGCGATTACGAAAAGACCTATGACGACCACGGAACCAACGTCTCGTCCGGTCCTGTTGAAATCCGCTGGAAAGGCGGCAATCTGCCGGACGAACACTACGACACCTTCGCCGTGCGCGGAAAGCTCTCGGGCTTCGCTAAGGAGACCGTGCTCGCCTTCCCGACGACGCAGCTGTGCGGCAGCGAAGGCAGTGTCGTCTGGGATCAGCTGCCGGCCGAAGGCCAGAGCGCTCACGACCTCGAAAGGCCCGCACCGACCGTGACCGTCACGCTCGCAAGCGGCGGCAATGTGCATGGCAGCCACGGTGGAAAGCACGCCGACCAAATAGCCGGTGGTCCAGTCAACGCAGGTGATCTCGAAATCTCCGCCGGCGCGATCAAGGCGATGCTGCCGGGCGCCAAGGTCGGCAGCGGCGGCTTTGTCGTGAAGAACGCCGGCAGCAGCGACGATCGGCTGCTTGCTGTCGAAGCCCAGGCCGCGGGTCGGGTCGAGCTGCATGAGATGACGATGGAAAACGACGTCATGAAGATGCGCAAGCTCGACGGCGTCGTGATACCGGCAGGCGGGACGGTCGAACTCACGAGCGGCAGCCTGCACCTGATGTTCATGGAGGTGAAAAAGCCTTTTGCCGAAAGTGAAACCGTGCCGGTGACGCTCATCTTCGAAAAAGCCGGACGGGTCGAATATGTGCTGCCGGTCACCGCCGCCAGCGGCGCGTCAGGCGTGCACAAGCACAATTAAGATCCGCGACTTCGCCGCTATTGCATCGGAACGGGATCGCTTTACCATCCCGCTCCACCGGCTTGCTCATGCCCTTTGAATGAATTGGTCGAGCATGGCGACGATCTCGTCTGCGTCTTCGTCCCGGTCGCCGGCAGTTTCCTCCTGCCGGCTGTCTCGTTGTTCGCCGCTTTCCTCGTCCTGCAGATGTTCACGGTACCGACGCAGTGCCTCGGTCTCCGTCTCCTGCGGGGGGCGGTCCTCGGCGCTGATCAGCATCAAGCCCAAGGGCAGGGCGCTCTTGATTTTAGGAGCGGATGCAGCGGCCGCGGACCCATCCTGCCGGCGAATCGAAAGCAGTGTGATCGCCTCGTCGGCCGGGCCGTCGCCGCGCACGCGGGCGGACGGCTTCACGGCTTCCATGGCGCAAGCCGCCGTCGTCGCGGAGATGGTAACGACCTGAGTCACGACGTTTCGCCTCCCTGCGCGCCGCGCGGCTTCTCTCGACAAGCCTTCTTCTGTGCCAGACTCCGCTTGCCGCCGCGTGAAATCTCGTGCTCCGATTTTATGTAAATCCTAGCTTTTGACGGGCTCGCGCGGCTTGGCCGGAAAATTTCCGCCGCGCTGTCGGCGCGCCGCCTCGCTTGCCGTCCTTGAGGCATGAACGCGCCAGACCTCGCCGACGGCGGGCGCTCCAAAGGAGGACGAGACATGCTGAAGATGATTCTGATCCCGCTTGTTACTGCTATGAGCATTGCGTGCGTGCCTGCCACAAGCGCAGCAGAGGGGACCGCAAAACCATTGGCCGAGCAGACCACGCACGCCCCCAAGAAGAGCGGCCATCTCGCCGTCAATGGCATCAACTATTACTACCAGATCCATGGCGAAGGCGAGCCGCTGCTGTTGCTCCATGGCGGGCTCGGGATCATCGAGATGTTCGGGCCGAATCTGACGAAACTGGCCGAAAGCCGGCAGGTGATCGGCGTCGATCTCCAGGGACACGGCCGCACGCCGCTCGGCGACCGTCCGATCGATCTCGCCGCGATGGGCGCCGACATGGCGGTGCTCGTCAGAGAACTCGGCTACAGCCAGGTCGACGTGCTCGGCTGTTCGATGGGCGGCGGCGTCGCCTCGCAGATGGCGGCGCAGGCGCCTGAGATCGTGCGGCGCCTGGCGCTGGTCTCCACGCCCTTCGCCAAGGACGGCTTCTATCCGGAAATACTTCAGGCGCAGGCTCAGGTCGGCTCCGGCATGGCCGAAATGATGAAGGAGACGCCGATGTACAAATCCTACGCGGCCGTTGCGCCGGATGTCTCGGAGTTCCCGAAACTGCTCGACGCCATGGGCGAGCTGATGCGCCGCGACTTTGATGCGTCGGCCGCGGTTGCAAAACTCACGATGCCGGTGATGCTCGTCTATGGCGACAACGACATGTTCCGGCTCGAGCACATCGTCGATTTCTACCACAAGCTCGGCGGCGGACTGAGGGATGCCGGCTGGATGCGGGAGAACATGTCGAAGAACCGCCTGGCGATCCTGCCCGATCTTACCCACTACGATATCTTCGTCTCACCGAGGCTGGTCGAAACCGTGCTGCCTTTCCTCAACGGGGAAAGCGGCGCTAAGAGCTGGGCGGAAGAGGTGGAGGGGGGGAAGTAGGGCGGCGCGCCGGCAGCCTGGCCGCCGCCTGCGAAAAGCCGTGCTTATTCATCGACCCAATCTTTTTTATACCGCCGGTTGAGCAACATAGTACAATCGTGGCCGCAGCGAAGAGAAACAGCGCCAAATCCTGCGCAAATGCAAGAGCATCAGGCAACGTCAGTCAATTGGGAAAGGACGAAGGTCTATGCGCATGATCGTATTATTGCTAGCGCTCTCTGCCCTGTGTGCGTGCTCGCAAACAGGACGGACAACCACTTCTCAGTACCACTCCGGGGAAGGGGATTACTACCCGGGCATTGTGCCGCCAACTCAATTGTAGAAGCATTTTGAACACTTGCGGGTCGCCGGCCGTTAAGAGGCCGAAACGATAGCCGCTATCACAAGGAAGGGAATTGATCCTGCGCGGATGGCAGAATATCAATGGCCGTCAATCCGTTAGGAAAGGGACGAAGGCCTATGCGCATCATCATATTGTTGCTCGCAGTCGCAACTCTCGCGTCGTGCTCGCAAAACCGAGTCGGCTACGTCGGTGGCGAAGGGCAGTATTACCGCGGCATTGTTCCACCGAGGTGATTGCCCGGTCCGGACACGTCGCTGGAAGCGTCCCGCTAGTCAAAAACCGGCGGTCGTTCGATTAAAAGGAATCTGGAGGAGAGCCGCGTGAGGCTTCCTCAACGGTTGCAAACGGCCGCCGTCGGAAGCGCTTTTTCAGGAAATAGCGCGGGATAGCGCCCGATCCGCCTTCCAACTCGCCGAAGAGCTCGAAGCCGAGCTTTTCATAAAAGGGCCGCGCCTGGAACTCGAACGTGTCGAGCCACATACCAACATAGCCGCGCGCCTTGGCAATCGTCTCCGCCTCGGCGATCAGCCGTCTGCCAAGGCCCGATCCGCGATATTCTTCCGGGATTGCCAGATACCTGACGAACGCCCAGCCATAGCCGTCGGTGGCATAAAGCCCGCCGATGGTGGCGCGCGTTTCCGGATCGCGGATGAGCACGGCGAAGCCCGGCCGGTCGGCCATGCCGCTGTTGGCGTTGTTGTAGGCGTCAAGTGTCGCGACGATGGCGCGGATATCGTCGGCATTGGGATCTGCCGGAATGCTTTCGATAATAGGATCAGACATTTAACGACGCCGCCTCAAGGTCATACCGCCCTGGAACAGAGAACCGTGCAAGCATCGACCATCCGTTGCACGAGATTGTCACCCATGTCTTATGTACGTTCTGTTACCTATGTCTCCGGGCTGGACACAAAGAACCTGGTGGAGTCGAAGGGAGTCGAACCCTCGACCTCCGCAGTGCGATTGCGGCGCTCTCCCAACTGAGCTACGACCCCATCCGTTCCAATGTATAAGAGAATTCGGCCGAGCGCACCAGTGTCTCGATAGGAGTGATAACGCGATGTCGGTTTACCATCCGGCGATAAAACCCAACGCTTTTAGAAGAGGAATGTACGCGCGATCGTTCGATGAGCTGAATCCGCAATCCTTCAAAGTCCCCACGGCGAATTCAATCACCGTGGGGTAGTTACGCTAAACTACGCGAATGAAATCTTGCGCTACTACTACTTATCCACGTATTAGCTGCACCCGCTTGTCGCACCGCATGTGTCGCACTTCTCGCACGTGCCGTTCCTGACCATCGTAAAGTTCTGGCACTCGGAGCACATGTTGCCGGTGTAGCCCTGCATGATCGAGCGGGCGCGGCGTTCGGCTTCGACCTTTTTCGCGTCGGACTTGGCGGATGCGGCTTCGGCGGCGGCCTTGTCGGAGAAGAGGGCGGTTACCTCCTGTTCGACTTCTTCGGTTATCTCCTCGGCGAGTTCGGCGGCGCGCTCTTCATAGTCGCGCTTGAAGGCGACGACTTCGGAGGTTGCAGCCGCGACTGCCGGTTCCAGCTTGCGGACGGCATTGCCGGCAATCGAGGTGACCGTGGCGCCGCCGGATGCGCGGGCGGGCGCAGCGGTCGACGCACCCTTCGGCTCCGAACGCTCTCCCGTGCCGCCAACGATGGTCGGCTTGTAGCCGCGGGTCCAGCCGGTGGAGACGAGGTTGGTCTTGCCTTCCTGAATGCCGCGGCCGAGTGCGGTGTTGCTGAAGTCCGAGGTGTCGACGTGAGCAAGGTCGTGCCGTCCGAGATAGGAAACGGCGAGTTCGCGGAACACGTAGTCGAGGATCGACGTCGCATTCTTGATCGCGTCATTGCCCTGGACCATGCCGGCCGGCTCGAACTTGGTGAAGGTGAAGGCCTCCACATATTCTTCGAGCGGCACGCCATATTGCAGGCCGAGCGAGATGGCGATCGCGAAGTTGTTCATCATTGCGCGGAAGGCGGCACCTTCCTTGTGCATATCGATGAAGATCTCGCCGAGACGGCCGTCGCCGAACTCGCCGGTGCGCAGGTAGACCTTATGCCCGCCGACGATTGCCTTCTGGGTATACCCCTGGCGGCGGTTCGGCAGTTTTTCGCGGGCACGCACGACCTTCTCGATGACCCGCTCGACAATCTTCTCGGTGATGGCGACGGCCTGGGCGGCGGCCGGTGCCTGCATCAGCTCTTCGAGCGCCTCCTCGTCCTCTTCATCCTCGATCAGCGAGGCGTTCAGCGGCTGCGACAGCTTTGAGCCGTCGCGGTAGAGCGCGTTGGCTTTCAGTGCCAGCTTCCAGGAAAGCATGTAGGCGTTCTTGCAATCCTCGACGGTCGCCTCGTTCGCCATGTTGATCGTCTTGGAGATGGCGCCCGAGATGAAGGGCTGGGCGGCCGCCATCATGCGGATGTGGCTTTCGACCGAAAGGTAGCGCTTGCCGATCTTGCCGCAGGGATTGGCGCAATCGAAGACCGGCAGGTGTTCGGCCTTGAGGAAAGGCGCGCCTTCGAGCGTCATCGCGCCGCAGACATGGATGTTCGCGGCTTCGATGTCCTTCCTCGAGAAGCCCAGGTGCTCGAGCAGGTTGAAATCCATCGAGGCAAGCTGCTCGTCGCTGACCTTCAGCGTGCCTTTCAGGAAGTCGGCGCCGAGCGTCCACTGGTTGAAGACGAATTTGATGTCGAAGGCGGACTTCAGCGCGGCGTTGACCGCCTCGATCTTCTCATCGGTGAAGCCCTTTCCCTTCAGCGTCGCAGGGTTGATTGCCGGCGCCTGGTTGAGATTGCCGTGGCCGACAGCATAGGCCTCGATCTCGGCGATCTGGCTTTCCGAATAGCCGAGCGTGCGCAGCGCCTCCGGAACGGCGCGGTTGATGATCTTGAAATAGCCGCCGCCGGCGAGCTTCTTGAACTTGACCAGCGCGAAATCGGGCTCAATGCCGGTGGTGTCGCAATCCATGACGAGGCCGATCGTGCCGGTCGGCGCGATCACTGTCGCCTGGGCATTGCGGTAGCCATGCTTCTCACCGAGGTCGACGGCCTTGTCCCAGGCGCTCTTGGCATGAGCAACCAGTTCCTGGTCCGGGCAATCGGCATGGACGAGCGCAACCGGGTTGACCGAGAGGTTCTCATAGCCGGAGGTTTCGCCGTAAGCCGCGCGGCGATGATTGCGCATGACGCGCAGCATATTGTCGCGGTTCGGGGCAAAGCCCGGAAAGGGGCCGAGCTTGGCCGACATCTCGGCCGAGGTGGCATAGGCAACACCCGTCATGATGGCGGTCAGCGCACCGGCAATGGCACGCCCTTCGGCCGAGTCATAAGGAATGCCGGACGACATTAAGAGGCCGCCAATATTGGCGTAGCCGAGGCCGAGCGTGCGGTATTCATAGGAGAGCTCGGCGATCTCGCGGGATGGGAACTGCGCCATCATCACCGAGACTTCCAGCACGATCGTCCAGAGGCGGACGGCATGCTCGTAATCGCCGATGTTGATCCGCTTCGTTGCGGCATCCTTGAACTGCATCAGGTTCAGCGAGGCGAGATTGCAGGCCGTGTCGTCGAGGAACATGTATTCCGAGCACGGGTTCGACGCGCGGATCGGGCCGGCCGCGGGGCAGGTGTGCCAATCGTTCATCGTCGTGTTGAAGTGCAGGCCCGGATCGGCGGAGGCCCAGGCGGCATGGGAGATCGACTCCCAAAGGTCGCGGGCCTTGAGCGTCTTCAGCACCCGGCCGTCCTTGCGGGCGGTCAGGTTCCATTCGCCATCGGCTTCGACGGCGCGCAGGAAATCATCCTTGATCGAGACGGAATTGTTGGAGTTCTGGCCGGAGACGGTCAGGTAGGCCTCCGAATCCCAGTCGGTGTCATAGGTCTTGAACTCGATGTCCTTATAGCCCTGGCGCGCGAACTGGATGACGCGCTTGACGTAGTTCTCCGGAACCATCGCCTGCTTTGCGGCGCGGATTTCGCGCTTCAGAGCCGGGTTCTGCTTGGGATCGTAGCAGGCGTCGTCGCTGCCGTCACAATTGACGCAGGCCTTCATGATCGCCTTCAGATGCTTGGCGACGATCTTCGAGCCGGTGACGAGGGCGGCAACCTTCTGCTCTTCCTTGACCTTCCAGTTGATATATTCCTCGATATCCGGGTGATCGATATCGACGACGACCATCTTGGCGGCGCGGCGCGTCGTGCCGCCCGACTTGATGGCGCCGGCGGCACGATCGCCGATCTTCAGGAAGCTCATGAGGCCGGAGGACTTGCCGCCGCCGGAGAGTTTTTCGCCTTCGCCGCGCAAGTGCGAGAAATTGGAGCCGGTGCCGGAGCCGTATTTGAAGAGGCGCGCCTCGCGCACCCAGAGGTCCATGATGCCGCCCTCGTTGACGAGATCGTCTGCGACCGACTGGATGAAGCAGGCGTGCGGCTGCGGGTGCTCGTAGGCCGACTTGGACTTCGTCAGCTTGCCGGTGAAGGGATCGACATAGAAGTGGCCCTGGCCGGGACCATCGATGCCATAGGCCCAGTGCAGGCCGGTGTTGAACCATTGCGGCGAGTTCGGCGCAACGCGCTGGGTGGCGAGCATATAGGCAAGCTCGTCACGGAAGGTGGCAGCGTCTTCTTCCGTGTCGAAATAGCCGCCCTTCCAGCCCCAATAGGTCCAGGTGCCGGCCAGACGATCGAAAACCTGGCGGGCATCGGTTTCGGAGCCGTATTGCTCGTCCTTGGGAAGCGCCTTCAGCGCATCCGTGTCAGGTACAGAGCGCCACAGGAAAGAGGGCACGTCATTTTCCTCGACGCGCTTCAGCTTTGCTGGCACGCCGGCCTTGCGGAAATATTTCTGTGCCAGGATGTCGGCAGCGACTTGGGAGAATTGCGCGGGGACGTCGATATTAGCGAGGCGGAAGACGATCGACCCGTCCGGGTTCTTGATCTCACTCGTCGCCTTGCGGAAATCTATCTCGGCATAGGCGGATTGCCCTGCCTTCGTGAAACGACGTTCGATCTGCATTGTCCCGTGTCCTTTGTTGCCATGCGCCAAGCCAAGGCGCAGTTAACCCCGCCCGGCCGCGAGGATACCCGCAGCCAGATCCAGCTTCCGTCATTTGAAGGAACCCATTGCCTGGGTTGCCCTGTATCTTGTGATGATGCTGGCTGCAAACACTAAATATAGTATTAACAGAACCTTCATGCCAGCCTAAATGTCGTTTCGGCCGCTCAAAAATCGCGCAAAATTCCCCTGCTGCTGCCAAGCGGCGTTATCCGCGTGGCTCGCATGCTAGGACTGACGATTTAGGGGGATGAACCGGCCTCGTAACTTCCCGGTCCGCCGCCGTCGCAACGTGAAATCCATTAACCGTGAATCGCGTCGAGGCGTCAAGGGGTGGTTTGTGACGGAAGTATGAGCGCTATATCTTGTGTGGACCGGCTGTGGAAAACGGGGACATCGACCAAGCCGTTGAAAATCAGGGACTTCCGCTGTTTGCCTGCGGCGATGCCGCAGCGGCAGGCGGAAAATCAAATTTTTCAAGGGTAAAAAAGTAGGTAAAGACATGGCGTAGCGCTACCCGCGATTGCGGAGGAGCTCGGAATGTGAGGTGCTCTTTCTGATTCGGCCTTACGAGAGGCGAGCGGCCGGTCCAATCGCGTTGTTCACTGTGGATCACGCTGATCGTCCGGCCGCCGTACGTGCGCGTCTGTCAAAGGCGGAGCATCGATCAGTCCACGCGCTTCTGCAATTCCCGCGCGCCATTCGGCGCATTGACCTTGCCCGAGGTGATAAAGAAGGCGAAGACATCGCGAGGCGTGTTGTCGGCCCTGCGGTCCGGCGCGCTCTTTTCAAGGTCGTCCGGCTCGCCACCCGCCGCAAACGTCTTCAATCGTTCGGCCCAGAGATCGAGCTCCTTCGGAGGGTAGCAGGTCTTCACCTCATCGCTGCCTTTTTGAAGGCGCGCATAGACGAAGTCTGCAGTGACATCGGCGATCATTGGATAGTCCGCATGTTCGGCGAGTACGACCGCTGCCTTGTGCTTCTCAAGCAGTTTCACGAAATCCGGCGCCTGGAAGCTGGGGTTACGAACTTCGACCACGTGCCGGAGTTTCAGGCCATCCTGCTTTTCCGGCAGAAGCTTCAGAAAAGCTTCGAAGTCTTCCGGTTCGAACCTCTTCGTCGGCGCAAACTGCCAGAGAATGGGGCCTAAATGATCGCCCAGTTCCGTCAGGCCTTGAGTAAGGAACCTCTCCACCGATTCACCGGCTTCGGCGAGAACCCTGCGATTCGTCACGAAGCGGCTGGCTTTCAGCGAGAAGACAAAACCATCGGGAACGTCCGCCGCCCATTTGGCGAAGGTCGCCGGCTTCTGCGAGCTGTAATAGGTGCTGTTGATCTCGATCGCACGCAGTTCCATGCCGGCAAATTGCAATTGCCGCTTCTTCGGAAGGTCGGACGGATAGAAGGTGCCTTCCCAAGGCTCGAAACTCCAGCCGCCGATACCGACGCGGATCTTTCCGGATTTTGTCATCGTCTCCTCCTCGGGGCCGCCGCATCTTCTGGCCGCGCTTGCTTGTTGGTTCCGCGTGATTTGCCGGCGGAGGTTTGCAATTGATGGCCATTCTGACCGAAGCGGATTCGAACAGCGACCCATTTCCTGAACGTACCCAGCCGAAGTGCCGATGCACCAGATAGCTCGAACCGGAGGCGCAGACGCTCTATTGTCTTAGGCCTGCGCTCATTCTGCAGCCTCGACCTTCTTCATTGGCCGGCGTTCCAGAAGCTCCTTCAGGAAATGCCCGGTATAGGAACGCGGCTCCTTCACAACGTCTTCCGGCGTGCCTTGGGCAATGACCTCGCCGCCGCCATCGCCGCCTTCAGGGCCGAAGTCGATGATCCAGTCGGCCGTTTTGATGACTTCGAGATTGTGCTCGATGACCACGACCGAGTTGCCCTGGTTGACGAGCTCATGCAAAACTTCAAGCAGCTTCGCTACGTCGTGGAAATGCAAGCCTGTTGTCGGCTCGTCGAGAATATAGAGCGTGCGCCCTGTCGAGCGTTTCGACAATTCCTTGGCAAGCTTCACGCGCTGGGCTTCGCCGCCGGAAAGCGTGTTCGCCTGCTGGCCGACCTTGATATAGCCGAGGCCCACCTGATTGAGCGTGATGAGCTTGTCGCGCACGGCCGGGACGGCGGCAAAGAACTCGACACCTTCCTCGACCGTCATGTCGAGCACGTCGGCGATCGACTTGCCCTTGAAATGCACGTCGAGCGTTTCGCGGTTGTAGCGCTTGCCGTGGCAGACATCGCAGGTGACATAGACATCCGGCAGGAAGTGCATCTCGATCTTGATGACGCCGTCGCCCTGACAAGCCTCGCAGCGGCCGCCCTTGACGTTGAACGAGAAGCGCCCCGGCTGATAGCCGCGTGCCTTCGCCTCCGGCAGCCCCGCGAACCAGTCGCGAATCGGCGTAAAGGCGCCGGTATAGGTCGCCGGATTCGAGCGGGGCGTGCGGCCGATCGGCGACTGATCGATATCGATGACTTTGTCGATATGCTCGAAACCGTCGATTCGGTCGTGCTCGGAGGGATTTTCGCGTGCGCCCATGATGCGGCGCGCCGCCGCCCTGTACAGCGTTTCGACGAGGAAGGTCGATTTGCCGCCGCCAGAAACGCCGGTGACGGCCGTGAAAACACCGAGCGGGATCGAGGCAGTCACATTTTTCAGATTGTTAGCCCGCGCGCCTACAACCGTGATTCCCTTTTTCTTTTTCGGTTTTCGTCGTTCGCTCGGCACGGCAACGGCCAATTCGCCGGAGAGATATCTTCCGGTCAGCGAATTGGGATTGCTCATGATATCGGACGGGCTGCCTTCCGCGACGATTTCGCCGCCATGGATGCCGGCCGCCGGACCGATGTCGACGACATAATCGGCCGTCAGGATCGCATCCTCATCGTGCTCGACAACGATAACCGTGTTGCCGATGTCGCGCAGATGGCGGAGCGTGTCGAGCAGACGGGCATTGTCGCGCTGATGCAGGCCGATCGAAGGCTCATCGAGTACATAGAGCACGCCGGTCAGTCCGGAACCGATCTGGGAGGCGAGCCGGATACGCTGGCTCTCGCCGCCGGACAGCGTGCCGGAATTGCGCGACAGGCTCAGATATTCGAGGCCGACGTCATTGAGGAAGCGCAGCCGCTCGCGGATCTCCTTGAGAATGCGCACGGCAATCTCATTCTGCTTGGTGCTGAGATGCTCGGGCAGGGCATCGAACCATTCGCGGGCAACACGGATCGACATATCCGTGACTTCGCCGATATGCAGCTTGTTGATCTTGACCGCGAGGGCCTCCGGTTTCAGCCGGAACCCGGCGCAGGCAGGGCAGGGTGCCGCCGACATGAAGCGCTCGATTTCCTCGCGCGCCCAGGCACTGTCGGTCTCCTTCCAGCGCCGCTCTAGATTGGGCACGATGCCTTCGAATGTCTTCGTCGTGTTATAGGAGCGCGCACCGTCCTGGTATTGGAAGGTGATCTTCTCCGCCGTTCCGTGCAAAATCGCCTTCTGCGCTTCCTCGGAAAGCTCACTCCAGCGGTTGCCGAGCTTGAATCCGAAGACCTTGCCGAGCGCTTCCAGCGTCTGGTTGTAATAGGGTGAGGACGACTTCGCCCACGGCGCGATGGCGCCATCCCGCAAGGTTCTGTGCGGCTCCGGGACGATCAACGCCTCGTCGATCTTCTTTTGGCTGCCAAGGCCGTCGCAGGTCGGACAAGCTCCGAACGGATTGTTGAAGGAGAAGAGCCGCGGCTCGATTTCCGAAATGGTGAAGCCGGAAACGGGGCAGGCGAATTTTTCCGAGAACAATACGCGTTCATGGGTCTCATTGAGCGATTTGTTGGCAGAACCGCCGGCGGAGGTCTCTTCCGGCGGCAGCGGCCTGTCGGCAAATTCGGCGATCGCAAGGCCGTCGGCGAGCGTCAGGCAGGTCTCGAGGCTGTCGGCAAGGCGGGTGGCGAGATCTGGACGCACCACGACGCGGTCGACCACCACGTCGATATCGTGCTTGTACTTCTTGTCGAGCGCCGGCACGTCGGCGATTTCGTAGAACTGGCCGTCGACCTTGACCCGCTGGAAGCCTTTCTTCATCAGCTCGGCGAGTTCCTTCTTGTACTCGCCCTTGCGGCCGCGCACGAGCGGCGCGAGGATATAGAGGCGCGTGCCTTCGCCGAATTCCAGCACGCGATCGACCATCTGGCTGACGGTCTGGCTCTCGATCGGCAGACCGGTCGCTGGTGAATAAGGCACGCCGACACGCGCGAAGAGAAGGCGCATATAGTCGTAGATCTCGGTGACCGTTCCAACCGTCGAGCGCGGATTGCGCGAGGTCGTCTTCTGTTCGATCGAGATCGCCGGCGACAGGCCGTCGATCTGATCGACGTCCGGTTTCTGCATCATTTCGAGGAACTGCCGGGCATAGGCAGACAGGCTCTCGACATAGCGGCGCTGACCTTCCGCATAGATCGTATCGAACGCGAGCGAGGATTTGCCAGAACCGGAAAGCCCGGTCATCACGATCAGCTTGTTGCGCGGCAGATCAAGGTCGATACCTTTAAGATTGTGCTCGCGCGCACCGCGAATGGAGATGGTCTTGAGTTCGCTCATCGGAAGCCAGCTTTGCATGTCGTTGAAAGCCTCCTATGTAATGACGGCAGCGCCCGTGTCGAGGCGCAATCGCAAAAGAGGCGGCTCAATTCGATTCGGTTGACAGGATAATAGGGAAATTATAGAACAAAAAAAGAACAAATGTCAGCCGTAAGCTAGCGAAATCTGTTGTGGATTATGCGCGATGCGGGGGCGTATCGGCCGCGACTGGCCGTTAAGATGCGTTTTCTGATATATTGGAAACTCGAACGTCAGTTCGGCGGAAAGCACGGGAAAAGCGACATGGCTGGTAGCGTCAACAAGGTGATCTTGATCGGAAATGTCGGGGCCGACCCCGAAATCCGGCGCACGCAGGACGGCCGGCCGATCGCCAATCTGCGCATCGCCACCTCGGAGACATGGCGAGACCGCAACAGCGGAGAGCGCCGCGAGAAGACCGAATGGCACACCGTCGTCGTCTTCAACGAAGGCCTCTGCAAGGTGGTCGAACAATATGTGAAGAAGGGCGCCAAGCTTTACATCGAGGGCCAGCTTCAGACCCGCAAATGGCAGGACCAGAACGGCAACGACCGCTACTCGACCGAAGTGGTGCTGCAAGGCTTCAACTCGACGCTGACGATGCTCGACGGTCGCGGCGAGGGCGGTGGCTCCGGCGTCAGCCGCGGTGGCGGCGAGTTCGGCGGCGGCTATGAGGAATACGACCAGCCGCGGCAATCCTCCGGCGGCGGACGCGCGGGCGGCCAGTCGAACCAAGGCGGCAATCTCTCGCGCGATCTCGACGACGACATTCCGTTCTGATCCGTCGTTCCGTCGCTGAGGGATATTTTCGGCAGCGGAGACCAGCGGCAGGGACCGATCCATTGATGAAGCCGGCCGGCCAAGGGCCGGCTTTGCCGTTTCACGCCTCCGGTAGAGATGGCGGCACAGGAATGGCACGCCTGTTGCTTGCGTCGCCATGTCACCAACGAGGAACTCCGCATGCGATTGATGAAACTGCTTATCGTGGCGTTCGGCTGCCTGCTCACGGCACAACAGGTTCAAGGCGCCGCCACCGTTCTCGATGATCGGCCGCGCATCGCGGTGATGTCAGCTTTCGCCCCCGAATGGCAGACGCTTAAAGCTGCCGTCGACCAGCCGAAAGAGCATGTGGTCAACGGCCGCCGCTTCGTGACCGGCAGGCTGCAAGGCAAGGAGGTCGTTCTATTTCTGAGCGGTATCAGCATGGTCAATGCGGCGATGACCACGCAGCAGGCAATTGATCATTTCAACATCACCACGATCGTTTTCTCCGGCATTGCCGGTGGCGTCGACCCCTCGCTCAACATCGGCGATGTCGTGGTCAGCGAACAATGGGGGCAATATCTGGAATCCGTCTTCGCGCGGGAGACGGAAGGGAAATTCACGCCACCCGGTTTCATCGAAACGCCTTTTTCGAATTTCGGCATGATCTTCCCCAAAAACACGGAAGTGTTGCGCAACGGCGTCAAGGAGCCTGAAAACCGCTTCTGGTTTCCTGTCGACGGCAAGCTTCTCGAAATTGCCCGCAAGATCGCCGATACAGTGACGCTCGAGGTTTGCGCCGACGCCGGAAAGTGTTTGGCCCGCCCACCTCGCATCGTCGTCGGCGGCAATGGCGTGTCGGGGCAGACCTTTGCCGATAATGCGAAATTCCGGGAGTTCACCTTCGACACCTTTGCAGCCAAGGTTGTCGACATGGAGAGCGCCGCCACTGCCCACGTCGCTTACAGCAACGGCATTCCCTTCATTGCTTTCCGCAGCCTCTCCGACCTTGCCGGCGGCGGCGACGGCGAAAACGAGATGGGTGTATTCTTCGCCCTTGCCTCGTCCAACTCGGCAAAGGTGGTCGAGGCGTTTCTGACAGCGTTGCCCTGAAGTGCATTCCCTCAGGGCAGTGCTCCGCTTTGAAGCGAGAATCTAGACCAGGAAGGCAGAACGAACGCCATCGAGGACGAACTGCACGGCCAGCGCCGCCAGGATCACGCCGAGAAGGCGTGTGAGGATCGCCCGACCCGTGACGCCGAGAAAACGGTCGATACGTTCGGAGATCACGAGCGCCAGAAACAGCAACACCATCGATGCCGCGATGACGACGAGAAGCTGGGCGCGCTCGACCACGGAGGGAAACGAACTGCCGAGAAGGATGGTCGCAGAGATGGCGCCGGGTCCCGCAATCAGTGGCAGGGCAAGGGGAAAGACTGCGATGTTGTGGATGTGGTCCTTGGTCACCGCCGTTTCGCCGGTCTTTTCCTTTCGCTCCTGGCGCCTTTCGAAGATCATCTCGAAAGAGATCCAGAAGAGCAGCAGTCCGCCGGCAATGCGAAAAGCTCCAATCGAGATGCCGAGCAGGCCGAGGATGCCATTGCCGAAGAGGGCGAAGGCGGCAAGGATGAAAAAGGCGATCAGCGAGCCGCGCGTCGCGACCTGAAAACGTTCCTGCCGGCTCATTCCGACGGTAAGACTTAGAAAGATCGGTGCGAGGCCAGGCGGATCAAGCGTGACGAGCAGGGTCGTCAGCGCGTTGATCAAGAGATCGATATTGAACATCCGTTCCCTCTCGGAATCCACCCCGGCCTTTCCGGTAGCGCGGCCGCATTGTTAGGCAAGCCATGCGTGCTTGAAAAGGGGCGCTAGCCAAGTGCTTCGCAATGGCTTAAACCCGGATCCTGCTGAAGCTCCGACCGACGTCGACACGGCGCTTTCGAAGCCCCACCGATTCGCGCATGCGTGCCCTAGAAAAGCCCCTTCCGGCGGCAAAAGACTGTTCACAACCGCCTGCCAAAATTGGCGCTTAGAGCTTAATTCAGCTATAAAAACCCGTCTGATTCTGAACAAAGATCGTGATCAACATTGACTGAACAAACCACTCCCGGCGGCGGAAAAAATCCGCCAGGCATCGAGCCGATTTCCATCATCGAGGAAATGCAGCGATCCTATCTCGATTACGCCATGAGCGTGATCGTCTCCCGCGCGCTTCCAGATGTGCGAGACGGGCTGAAACCGGTTCATCGGCGCATCCTCTACGGAATGAGCGAACTCGGCATCGACTGGAACAAGAAATACGTCAAATGCGCCCGCGTCACCGGTGACGTGATGGGTAAATACCACCCGCACGGCAACATGGCGATTTACGATGCCCTTGCGCGCATGGCGCAGAACTGGTCGCTGAGGCTGCCGCTGATCGACGGGCAGGGCAATTTCGGCTCGGTCGACGGTGATCCGCCGGCGGCAGAGCGCTATACCGAGTGCCGGCTGCAGAAGGCGGCGCATTCGCTGCTGGACGATCTCGACAAGGAAACGGTCGATTTTCGCGACAACTACGACGGAACGCTGCAGGAGCCGGTTGTCGTCCCGGCGAAGTTTCCGAACCTGCTCGTCAACGGCGCCGGCGGTATTGCCGTCGGCATGGCGACCAATATCCCGCCGCACAATCTCGTCGAGGTCATCAACGGCTGCATCGCGCTCATCGACAATCCGGCGATCGAGCTGGCGGAACTGATGCAGATCATTCCCGGGCCGGATTTTCCGACCGGCGCCCTGATCCTCGGCAGAGCCGGCATCCGCCAGGCCTATGAGACCGGCCGCGGGTCGGTCATCATGCGCGGACGCGCCCATATCGAACCGATGCGCGGCGATCGCGAGCAAATCATCATCACCGAAATTCCCTATCAGGTGAACAAGGCGACGATGATCGAGAAGATGGCTGAGCTCGTGCGCGAGAAGCGCATCGAAGGCATTTCGGACCTGCGCGACGAATCCGATCGGCAAGGCTATCGCGTCGTCATCGAACTGAAACGCGACGCCAACGCAGAGGTCATCCTCAACCAGCTCTACCGTTACACGCCGCTGCAGACTTCCTTCGGCTGCAATATGGTCGCGCTAAATGGCGGCAAGCCGGAGCAGATGACTCTGCTCGACATGCTGCGCGCCTTCGTCTCGTTCCGCGAGGAAGTTGTTAGCCGGCGAACAAAATATCTGCTGCGCAAGGCGCGGGAGAGGGCGCATGTCTTGGTCGGCCTCGCCATCGCGGTGGCCAATATCGACGAGGTGATCAAGCTCATTCGCCAGGCGCCCGACCCGCAAACGGCGCGCGAACAGCTGATGACCCGCCGTTGGCCCGCCCATGACGTCGACGCCCTGATCCGACTGATCGACGATCCACGCCACCGGATCAACGAGGACAACACCTACAATCTTTCCGAAGAACAGGCCCGCGCCATCCTCGACCTGCGCCTGCAGCGCCTGACCGCGCTCGGCCGCGACGAAATCGGCGATGAGCTCAATAAGATCGGCGATGAGATCAAGGATTATCTCGACATTCTCTCCTCGCGCCTGCGCATCATGGGAATCGTCAAACAGGAGCTGGAAGCAGTCCGCGACGAATTCGGTACGCCGCGCCGCACCGAGATCGCCGAAGGCGGACCGGAGATGGAAGACGAGGACCTGATCGCTCAGGAGGACATGGTCGTCACCGTTTCCCACCTCGGCTATATCAAGCGCGTGCCCCTGACGACATATCGGGCGCAGCGTCGCGGCGGCAAGGGCCGTTCCGGCATGGCGACGCGGGACGAGGATTTCGTTACCCGGCTATTCGTCGCCAACACCCACACGCCGGTCCTGTTCTTCTCCTCGCGCGGCATCGTCTACAAGGAGAAGGTCTGGCGACTGCCGATCGGCACGCCGCAGTCGCGTGGCAAGGCGCTCATCAACATGCTGCCGCTGGCGCCAGGCGAACGCATCACCACGATCATGCCGTTGCCCGAGGATGAAGCCACCTGGGAGAACCTGGACGTCATGTTCTCGACGACGCGCGGCACGGTCCGGCGCAACAAGCTGTCGGATTTCATCCAGGTCAACCGCAATGGCAAGATCGCGATGAAGCTCGACGAGGAGGGCGACGAGATCCTCTCGGTCGACACCTGCACCGAGCTCGACGACGTGCTGCTGACGACGGCGCTCGGCCAGTGCATTCGCTTCCCCGTCTCCGACGTGCGCGTATTCGCCGGTCGCAACTCGATCGGTGTACGCGGAATTTCTCTTGGCGAGGACGACCGCATCATCTCGATGGCGATTGTCGGCCATGTCGAAGCCGAACCGTGGGAACGTGCCGCCTATCTGAAGCGTGCTGCAGCGGAACGACGCACGAACGGTGAAGAAGAGGAAATTGCGCTTGTCGGCGAAGACGTCATCGACGGCGGCGAGCTGTCCAACGAGCGCTACGAAGAACTGAAAGCGCGCGAACAATTCGTGCTGACGGTCTCCGAGAAGGGCTTCGGCAAGCGCTCTTCGTCCTACGATTTCCGCACCTCCGGCCGCGGCGGCAAGGGCATTCGCGCTACCGATACCTCGAAAACGGCAGAAATCGGCGAACTGGTTGCGACCTTCCCGGTCGAGCACAACGACCAGATCATGCTCGTTTCAGACGGCGGCCAGCTCATCCGCGTGCCGGTCGACGGCATTCGGTTGGCGAGCCGCGCCACCAAGGGCGTTACGATTTTCTCGACCGCCAAGGATGAGAAGGTGGTATCGGTCGAGCGGATCAGCGAACCGGAGGGCGAGGACGAGATCGAAGAGATCGTCACCGCCGGCGAGGCCATCGTAGCCGAGCCGCCGGCCGACGCTGAGGAGTGATCGGGGCGCGAAGCTTCGTCCAGAACAGAGATTTGAGGGAGGCCCTGGTTTAACCTGGGCCTCCCTTTTGTATTCGTGGAAGCGCGCAAGAAGCGTTTCTCAAGCGGGATCATATCGGCACCATGGTCGGCGCCGGGCGCTACTGCCGGATGTTGGACCGCAATGCCGAAAAGGCGGAAAGGCACCGGCCTTCGAGTGGATTCAGGGCGACGCAATGAATGCGACCGACGTGAGGACGTCGCTGAAGGCGCGGCGGTCATGATCCATGCAGTCGATCCGCCCGGCTATCGCAATTGGGGCAAGCTGGTGTTGCCGATATTTGACAACATCATCGCCGCAGCCAGCGCGGTCGGCGCCCGCATCGTGCCGGCCCAGTCTACAACTTCGGGCCTGATGCCTTTCCGGTTCTCCATGAGAATTCGCCGCACAACCCAAAGACGAGCAAGGGTGCGGTCCGCAAGGAGATGGAGGGCCGGCTAAAGGCAGCGTCTGACGCAGGTACCGGTGTCATCATTCTGCGGGTAGGGGATTTCTTCGGTCCTAACGCCGCAAACAACTGGTTTTCCCAGGGGCTGGTGAAGCCAGGCAAACCACTGACGTCGATCACCTATCCCGGCCGAAAGGGATCGCCATCAATGGGCGTATCTGCCCGACGTTGCGGAACCGATGGTCGGTCTGATCGAGCGAGCCGAAACACTCCCGGCTTTCGCCGTCTAACATATGCGAGGCTTCCTCGACGATGACGGCACGAAGATGATCGCACAGATTAGCCGTGCGGCAGGCGGGGACCTCAAGGTCCGGTCCTTTCTCCGGTGGCTCCTGGCGATCGCCTCCCCCTTTGTGCCTTTCTTCAACGAGCTCCGGGAGATGCGCTATCTCTGGCGAGAAGGACTTGAAATGCGCAATGATCGGCTGATCAAATTACTTGGCGAGGAGCCGCATACGCCGATCGACCAGGCCGTCAGCACCACCCTCGCATCGCTCGGCTGCCGTCCTCCGAAACCAGTTCCGCAGTTGTCCGCTGCTGCCGTTGCATAATTCCTCAGATCGGACAAACGCGCGGCGCTCGGCCGTGCACCGGAAAACTTCCGTCAATTCTTGAAAACGAGGCACGCGCCGCCGCTCTTGCGAATGGCGGCGCAGAGCGCATTCGCCTCGGCTTGCGATTGTCGGCCGATACGGGCGGCGTAGCGGCTTCTCGCTCCGAAGCTTCCGTTGCGCTCGCGGACAAGGAGCGCCTTTTCGCCATTGATTGGCGCCGGCAGCCTCTTCACGGCGTTCAGGAACAAGCGCTGCGCTATGGATTTCTGGTAATGCGCCGCCATTTGGACGCCCCAAGGAGCCCAGTTTGCCTCGTCAGCGACGACGATCTCACGCAGCCTTCGGGTGCTGGCGAGCGCAACGCATCCGTCGAGGAAGTTCCTGTTCTTGTCGAGCGCGAGGTCGAGCGATTTCGGCGGGTTGTCTCTCCAATCCTCCACCGGATGGGCAGTGATCGCCCGCACGTAATCGCGCGTTTCATAGGGGATCCAATCGGTCTCCAGGAAGCGCTCCAACCCAGCCTCGCCGGCATTGTAGGCGGCTGCGGCAAAACCGAGATTTCCGTAGCGCAGATTGAGTTCGCTCAGATACTCGGCCGATTTTCCGAGGGCCGCGACCGCATCGAAACTGTTGGCCAAGCCGCGCAGCTTTGCCGTTCCCGGCATGAATTGGGCAATTCCCTCGGCGCCCTTTGGACTGATGGCGTCTGGCTGGAACAGGCTCTCGCGCCAGATCAAGCGGGCAAAGAACGGCGCCGGCAGGTCGTTCGTCGCGGCATAGTGCTCAATGATGCGGCAAACATCCTGGGCAAAATTCTCACGAGTTATGCAAAGCGGAACAAGCGGGTTGGCCGCGGAGAAACCCGAATAGAGGCATTTTCGCGGAACGACCGGCGCGTCGGTGCGGGCTTCGACCGGGCGCGGGATAGCTGCGGCCAGGCAGGCGCAAATCGACAGCGCGGCCGCGACAGCGCGCACCAGATGTCCCATTCGGCCGTCCCAGATGCGGCATCTGCCCGCCCTGCCTTGCTCGACCATGCGGCTCCTCAGCGACAAACGAGGGAAGCATACATAGCATCTTCGTCGAGGACGAAAAACTGCCGAGGCGACTGTCAGTTCGCAAAGCTGGTTTGAGCATCAAGTACATGAGGTGAGATCGACGTAGCGGCCGAATTTCATGCGACCTCCTTCATGTGCCGGTTTGCTCATCGCTGATTTGCATGTTGCTCTCCGGCGTGGTCTCCCCCTGCACGTAGCAGCGCTCGTGATCGTACACTTCACGACTAGTGGTTCAGCTCGGCGGCTGCAATCTCGGCCACCACCAAGTTGTTTTCAGCGCTTTCGCCGTCTTGCAGAAACCAGGCCGCCGAGAGACCGGCGTAGGCGAGTATCCACCGCAGAAGTCGCGGCGCTTCGAGGCGCGCTTCCGTCAGGACGATCGCGAATTGCTTTTGCAGGCGCCCCGGCGCGGTCACGACAGGCAGTTCGGGATTGCAGAAAAGGTTCGCGTAATCGAAGCCTCGGTCGCCGTAGAGTCCCTTTGGGTCGATGGCGAGCCAACCGCGCGCGCCGAAATCGAGGATGTTCCCGTGGTGAATGTCACCGTGCAGCACGGTCGGAGGATGCGGATCAGTGAAGAGAAATCTTGCGGCGCCAGCACAGATCTCGAAGATGCCTCCGTGCGCGCGTGCCGCCGGTTCCAGAGCTTCGAACCATCGATCGAGCGGTACAAGCTCGGGAAGGGGCGTGGCACGCGGGGCATGCAGCATGGCGACGGTGCGGCAGATGATCCTGGTCGCCGCGTCGTCGCTGCCGGTCATCGCCAGGTGAAAGAGTGAACGCCGGCTTTCGGCACGCTCAAGAAGAATGGCATCGCCGGCCTCCGCGAAGACGCGTGCTGCACCATGGCCATCGCACCAGCGCATCAACCGACCGCCGGACTTTTCTTCCGCCATTCGCGCAATTTTGAGCATTGCCGGCAGGCCGCGCCAACGGACAGGCAACAGCCGGCTCGAACGGGTGGCGATCGGCTCGCCGTCCGGCTCCAGCGACCATCTTTCGATCAGGGGACCAAACATCCGCCGAGAATAGATGATTCGCGATGCAAAAAGGTCCCGCGCCGCCTGAATTGACCCCTGAAAGTGGATGTCCAACTTTCGGGGGTCAATTCATGCTTGTGCGGCGGCCTTTCTCTTCTCTCAGGTATCTCAGGCGACTTGTTCGAGCACCGGATAATCCGTGTAACCCCGGGCGTCGCCGCCATAAAAGGTCGCGTTATCCGGCGCGTTAAGCGGAGCGTTGTCCTTCAGCCTGCGCACGAGGTCCGGATTGGCAATGAACGGCTTGCCGAACGCGACCAGATCGGTTTCGCCGCTTTCGACGGCCATTATCGCCAGATCGCGATCGTAACCATTGTTCGTCATCCACGCCGCCTTACCGCCGGCCGCCGTGTAAACGGCACGAAGCGCCGCATAGTCGAAGGGGCGCTCGCCCTGCTGGTGGTCGCGCGGGCCGCCGGTCGCGCCTTCGATGACGTGGATGTAGGCGAGCGGGTAGCGGGCCAGCTTCTCCACGACATAGGTGAAGAGCGGTTGCGGCTCCGGATCGAAGGCGTCGTTGGCCGGAGTGACCGGCGAAATACGGATGCCGACCCGGCCCGAGCCAGCCTGTTCGGTGATAGCGTCGACCACCTCGAAGAGGAAACGGGCGCGGTTTTCGATCGAGCCGCCATAGGCGTCGGTGCGTTCGTTGGAACCGGAGCGCAGGAACTGATCGACCAGGTAACCGTTGGCGGCATGGATCTCGACGCCGTCGAAACCGGCATCGAGCGCAGCGCGCGCCGCCTTGCGATAATCCTCGACAATCCCGGCAATCTCCGCCAGCTCCAACGCCCGCGGTTCCGAGGTTTCGGCAAAACTACCCGTTCCGTCCTCGTTGACGAGGTAGGTCTTCGATTTGGCGCGGATAGCCGACGGGGCAACCGGCTTGCCGCCATCCGGCTGCAGCGAGGTGTGCGAAATCCGGCCGACATGCCACATCTGGACGGCGATCTTGCCGCCCGCCTTATGGACCGCGTCGGTCACCTTGCGCCAGCCCTCAAGCGCTTCCGGCGTATAGAGGCCGGGTACGTCGGCATAACCCTGACCCTGATGTGTGATCGCCGTCCCTTCCGTGATGAGCAGCCCGGCGGACGCCCGCTGCTCATAGTAGGTAGCGTTGAGCGTGTTGGGCACCGCTCCGGGAGACCGGTTCCGAGTGAGCGGCGCCATCACGACACGACTTTTGAGGGCTATGTCGCCGATGGTGATCGGGTCGAAGAGAGAAGCCATGAAGTGTCCTTTCCGTTTTCGGTTGAGACCTGGGAGGAGGAGAAATAGGGAGGTCAGAGGCTGCCGATTTCCTTCAGGAAACCAGCGATCGTTTCCTCGTTGCGCTTGTAGAAGACCCACTGGCCGACACGGCGCGTCGTCACCAATCCGGCGCGCTGCAGCACGGCCAAGTGTGAGGACACCGTCGACTGCGACAGGCCGCAGCGCTCGAACTGCCCCGCGCAAACACCCAAATCGAGCGGATGCTCCTGGCCGGAGAAATGCGCCTCCGGCTCCTTCAGCCAGGTCAGAATGTTTATCCGCGCCGGGTGCGCCAAGGCTTTCAGAATTTCGTCTCTATCCATCGCCATTTCGATATATCGCGTTTTATCGATACATGTATCGATGTTCATCGATATGCAAGTCACAACCGCGTGAATTTGAGCAGGGTAAAAAAAGAGGGCCACAAGAGAACTTGGGCCCTTTCAGTTGTGAAGGTTTCAAAACCTCCAGAGGGGAACAGCTGATGCAGCGGCTGGGGAGGAGAAAGCCGCCAGATGCATCAGCCAAAAATGATATGGGATGCGCAAAGGCGGCTTTCAATAGCCGACCCACGATTTTCGCAACTGAGGGATGTGCGCGAACGCAGGCAAAAAAAGAGGGCCACAAGAAAAACTTGGGCCCTTGTAGTTGTGAAGGTAATTAGAACCTCCAGAGGGGAACAGCTGCTGCGGTGGCACTGGGAGGAGAAGCCACCAAGATGCATCAGCTAGGTGTGGTATGCTGTTTTTTTGGGCTGGCAGCAATCATTTAATATGCATGACAGCCATGCCATGTGCGCATCCCTGCACATTTTTGCGGCGCGCATGATATTGCTTTGCAAAAAAACTTCCGCGCCAGAAAATAATATCGTTTTAGAACAAGCGATTACATGCAATGTGAGCAATTGCTCAGAAATCGAGCAGCCAATTGCGCGGTTAAAAATTCCAATTGCGAGCCTTGGCAACGATGTAGTCGCGGAAGACTTTCAATTTCGCGGCGTTCTTCATCTCGTCCGGATAGCAGAAATATGTGTCGAACGAGGGGATGTCGGCGCTGATCGGAAGCTGAATCAGTCCGGGATCGCGGCCCACGATGTAATCCGGAAGCATCGCAACGCCGATGCCGAGCAGGCAGGCTCGCTTGATCGAAGTCTGGCTGTTGATCTGCAAATGGGAAATGCGCGGAGTGTCCGGATCCCGTCCGGCAATCTCCAGCCAGTTCACGTCCAGCAGATAACTGGGCGCCGGCTCGCCAAAGGTGATGATCCGATGATTGTCCAGATCTTCGACCGATTGCGGCTCTCCGTATTTGTTGATGTAGGAGGGGGCGGCATAGACATGCATGTGAACGGTAAAGAGCTTGCGCTGTATAAGGTCCGACTGCTGCGGCTGGCGCAGCCGGATGGCGCAATCGGCATGCCGCATGTTTACGTCGAGCTCTTCGTTGTCGAGGATGAGCTGCACCTGCACTTCCGGCTGCAGCGCCATGAACTCCTGTATCTTGTCGGTCAGCCAGCCTTGGCCGAGCCCCACCGTGGTCGTGATACGCAGCTTGCCGCTCGGCTTGTCGGTCGTTTCGCTCAGCTGCGCCTTGACGCTTTCGAGCTTCATCAGCACTTCATGCGCGGTGCGGTAGAGCATTTCGCCCTGTTCGGTCAGAATCAGCCCGCGGGCATGGCGGTGAAACAGCTTGATGCCGACATCCTGTTCGAGCGAGCTGACCTGCCGGCTGATTGCCGATTGCGAGAGATGGAGCTTGTCTGCCGCATGTGTGAACGAGCCGGCCTCGGCCGCCGCATGAAATATGCGCAGTTTGTCCCAGTCTAGCGACATGAAATCCCCCATAAACCGCCCGCCGGGGAACTGGCTTCCGTCCTCCGGACACGGCTGATACATCTGTTCCCATGCGAGGCCGCGCCCTCAAGGCGCAGGCCCCGATTCGCAGCTTCTATTCGGCTGCAATTGCGACGGGCATATGACCCGCCAGATATTTCTCGGCCTCGAGTGCGGCCATGCAACCCATGCCGGCGGCCGTAACCGCCTGGCGATAGACATCGTCCGTCACGTCGCCGGCAGCAAAGACCCCGGCGACGTCGGTCGCGGTTGAATCGGGCGCGGTCCAGAGATAGCCGTTCGGCTTCTGTCGAAGCTTGCCCTTGAAGAGCTCCACCGCCGGCGCATGGCCGATGGCGACGAAGACACCATCGGCCGCCATCTCCGTGGTTTCCCCGGTCTTGGTGTTGCGCAGCTTCACGCCGTTGACGGACGCCGGCATAGGCGGCTTTGCAGCTGTGCCGAGGTATTCAACCACCTCGTGATCCCAGATGACCTTCACATTCGGCTTGGCGAAAAGGCGCTCCTGCAGGATTTTCTCCGCCCGGAACGCATCGCGGCGGTGGACGACCGTGACCGTCTTCGCCAGATTTGAAAGATAGAGTGCCTCCTCCACGGCGGAGTTGCCGCCGCCGACAACGATAACATCCTTGTTGCGATAGAAGAACCCGTCGCATGTGGCGCAGGCCGACACGCCGAAGCCCATGAAGGTCGGCTCGGTTTCGATGCCGAGCCATTTGGCCTTGGCACCGGTGGCGATGATCAGCGCATCGGCCGTCCAGTCCGTGCCGCTGTCCGTCTTGATGCGAAAGGGGCGAATAGAGAGATCCACATCGGTGACCAGGTCATTGATGATCTCCGCACCGACATGCGTCGCCTGCTTCAGCATCTGCTCCATCATCCAAGGTCCCTGGACCGGATCGGCGTAGCCCGGGTAGTTCTCCACATCGGTGGTGATCATCAATTGGCCGCCCTGTTCCATGCCCGCGATCAGCACCGGCGAAAGCATGGCACGCGCCGTGTAGATGGCGGCGGTGTAGCCGGCAGGGCCGGAACCGATGATCAGCACTTTGGTGTGGCGGGCGGTCATGCTCTTGTCCTTAATTCGCCGGCGGGCCAGGCGGCATCATCCGGTTTGGTTCAATGCTGCAAAATATTGCCTTACTTTAGGTATTCACAGCGCGCACTTTCAAGGGTGCGCCCCCTGATACACACAAGTGGTTGCGTCAGCACCAGCAATTTGACACCAGATCGGGCATTTTTGCATCGTTTTGATGGATACGGGCGATCGCGGCGTGCCGCGGCGGCGCAAATGGTCGCGACGCCCGACGACCGCTCCCACCGCCAGGCTGTGCAGGTTTTTGTGCATGCAACCGCGAGTACTCTCGTTTTACCGTTCGGTTACGTGCTACGCACGTCATGAACGCAGCCGCTCAGGCGAGGCCGGGTCGGCCGCTCGCCGGCTGAACCAGGAATCGGGAACATCGCGGATTGCAGTGGTGACTGCAGCTGCGATTTCGGTGCAAGCGGGCTATTTGTACTGGCGGACAAAATAAGGCCTGATGCGCCAAGGCCGACTGGAAATGGGGATATTTGGCAATGGTCATGCGCGTCGAGCTCGATGCCATCGATATGAAAATCCTGCGGGAACTGCAGGGCAACGGCCGGATGACGAATGTCGAACTCGCCGAGCGGGTGGGAATTTCAGCTCCTCCCTGCCTGCGGCGCGTTCGCAAGCTCGAGGAAGCGGGCGTCATTCGCGGCTACCGTGCCCTCCTGAACGCGTCGGCGCTCGGCTATGACCTCGTCGCTTTCTGCATGGTCGGCCTCAAGCACCAGTCGGATGCCAATCTCAAGGCTTTCGCCGCCCGCACGGCCTCATGGCGGCTTGTTCGAGAGGCCTGGATGGTATCCGGCGAGTCGGACTTTCTGCTTCAATGCGTGGCCGAGAACCTCGCGAGCTTCCAGGATTTCGTTATTGAGGAGCTCACTGCAACCGACAACGTCGATACGGTACGGACAATGCTGACGATCCGTCAGGTGAAGGACGTGTGTCAGGTAGAAATTTAGGGCCGCGTGCGACGCCGCCATTCAACGAAAGCTTCCGCTTTCCGCCTTCATCATCTGCTTGAGTGAGGAGGCCTATCTCGGCGATTGCATCGATCAATTAGGCCTCTAAAGAGGCGATTGCCGACGCCTATCGAAGCTGTTTGCCTCCAAGCGATAGTCTCCGGCAGGTGCTGACGCGTCAGCGCATCAGGTGCTCGTAGATCTCTCCGATCGCCCGGGCTTCCCCCTCAATGGCGAAGCTTTTCGAGGTTCGCGCCAGACCGTTGGCGGCGGCGGCGGCAAGTCGCGGCAAATCGTCCATGAACGCGGCCGCGCCGTCGGCCATTGCCTTCAGATCGTTAGCCGGAACGACGATCCCCGTTTCCTCCGAACCTTCGGAGATCAACTCGGAAAAGGCGCCGACATCGGTTGCCACCACCGGCACACCGGTTGCCATGGCCTCGAGCGGCGTCAGACCGAAGCCCTCCCAGCGCTGCGGCGCGACAAAGAGGTCAAGAGCGCGATACCAATCGGGAATGTTGGTGTGTTCGCCGACGAAGAGAATGCGATCGGCAAGCCCCGCCTTGGCGACGCGCTCCTTCAGTTCGACCTCGAATGCAAGATGCGGCCCGGTGGCGCGCCCGGCAACGACCGCACACCAGTCGGGGCGGCCGGGCAGGAGGGCAATCATGCTGTCGACGAAGAGGTCAGTTCCCTTCTGACGACGCACGCGCCCGAAACACCCGACAAACCTTTTCGAAGGATCGAGGCCGACAGCGGTCTTCGCCTGGAGCTTGTAGGCTGGCGGATGGAAGCGCTCGGTGTCTATGCCGTGCAGGATCACCGTATTCGGCACCTGCAGGTAGGCGGCCGTTTTGCCGCTGGTTGCAATCACCGCGTCCATTCGGCGAATGAGAAATTTGCTCCAAACGGAATGCCGGCGCTGCGAGGCGGAGGTGAAAACGATCCTGATCTTCATGCGAAGCAGATCGCGGAGGATGATTGCCGGCAGCATCTCGACATTGCGTCGGGCATGCCATATCCGGCAGCGCCGCCCCGCCGGGGGCTTCCACAGATGCATGAGGTCGCGGAACCGGACGGATGGCAATGTTGGCGGCAGCCCGGGGCCGAGAACGGCAATCTTCTGACCGAGCGTGCGTTGAACCGGAACAAGCTGAATGATCGTTGAGGTCACCCCGGACAGGCGGCGTTTGAAATTCGGCGCAATGACCTCAATGTCCCGGATATCGGCCACGTCAGCGCTCTCCTCGCGCGTGCGATAATTGTCTCGCAGGGGAAAGGGTGGGGCGGAGTGATATGCACGGCCCCTGGGCTGGTCAGCCCCAATGAATGGCGAGGATCTCGTAGGCTTTGGAGCCGCCGGGTGCGTTGACTTCGATCGAGTCTCCGACTTCCTTGCCGATCAGCGCACGAGCGATCGGGGAGGAGATGGAAATGCGGCCGGCTTTGACGTCGGCTTCCTGATCGCCGACGATCTGATACGTCTTTTCTTCTTCGGTATCCTCGTCGACGAGCTTTACTTTGGCGCCGAACTTGATCTTCGAACCGGACATCTTCGAAAGATCGATAACTTCGGCCCGAGCGATCAAATCCTCGAGTTCCGCGACCCGGCCCTCATTGTGGCTCTGAGCCTCCTTGGCAGCGTGGTATTCGGCGTTTTCCGACAAATCGCCATGGGCGCGTGCCTCGGCGATCGCTTCGATGATTCGCGGGCGTTCTTCCTGCTGGCGCCAGCGCAGCTCCTCCTGCAGGTTGACGAATCCACCCTGAGTCATCGGCACTTTGTCGACCATTTCATTATCCTTCATTAAGCACGCAGCGCCGCCTTTCGGCGGCGCCAACGCAAAAGAAAACGGCCCCCGGCGCGTGAGCGCCGGAACCGTCCGAAACATCCGAACCGCCCTTATAGCAGAAAGCCAATCGGCATTGCCAGATTTTTCGCCAGTCCGCTTTCGACCTGCTGGCGCGGCACGCCCACCCACAAAACGCAATACAGCGCAAAAAATGACTTTACCTCAAGTGCGGTTGAGGCCTTAACAGTTCCGCTTCCGAGGAACATCGACGAGGAAGCAAGGCCGATGAATTCGACCGCAGAAGACGACAAACACGGCAGCGTGGAACAGGAACGCGCGCAAGACTGGCGAGAAATTCTGAGTCCCGGACGTCTCGCTGCCACCGCAACGCTCTGTCTGGGTGTAGCGCTTTTCGCCTTCAACGAGTTCTTCATCTCCACGTCCCTGCCAACCGCAGTCGCGGAATTCGGCGGAGCGGCACTGCTCTCCTGGGCGTTTACGCTCTATCTGGTCTTCGCGATCCTCGGCGGGACTCTCGCCGCCAATCTGAAATTGCGATTTGGCGCACGAAACAGCCTCGTTGCTGCGGCAGTGGTCTTCAGCACCGGAACACTGATCGCCACCTTTGCCGCGAACATGCCCACCGTCCTAGCCGGCCGGATCTTCCAGGGCTTAGGCGAGGGGATCGTCGCCGCGACCTGTTACTCACTGATACCGGAGCTCTTTCCAAAGCGACTTGTACCAAAAGTGTTCGGCGCGGAGGCGATCGTTTGGGCTGCAGCGGCCTTCACTGGGCCTCTGATTGCCGGCTCGTTGACGGAATACTGGTCCTGGAGGGCAGCGTTCTTCGTCAACATACCTGCAGCGCTGGTCTTCATCATCCTTGTGCTGTCGATCGTGCCGCGCCGTGGCGGGGCAAACTTGAGCGCGGCGCCGATACCTGTTTTGCGCGTACTGGCGACCGGCGCCGGAATCCTGCTGATTTCGATTTCGAACCGGGTCGAGAATGAGCTTGGCATGGCCACTCTGCTGGCTGCGGCATTGACCATGCTTTACGTTACGGTGCAGACCGACCGGCGATCCTACCAGCCCGTCCTGCCGTCAGGCGCGTTCATGGCAAATAGCGCTCTCGCAGCGGGCCTCTGGGTTGTGTTGCTGATGCCTGTGGCGCAAGCGTCCAGCTCGGTCTTTCTCGTCTACGTGTTGGAGCGTCTCTGGCACCTCGGGCCAACGACGGCGGGATTCTCCAGTGCCGTCATGGCCATGTCCTGGAGCGTCACTGCAATTCTCGTCGCAAGCCTCCGATCCAAAGATTTTCGTCAATCCCTGATCTGCACCGGCCCCATGCTACTCAGCGCCGGATTTGCAGCGCTGACGCTTGCGGTCAATTTCGGTCGCTTCTGGGCGGTTATTCCGGGTCAAATTGCGATCGGTGCCGGCTTCGGTATCTGCTGGGGCACTCTGAGCCAGCTTCTGATGGAGGTGTCTCCCGCGGCAGAACGCGACAAAACCTCGTCGCTTCTGCCAACTTTGCAATCCGCGGGCTACGCCATCGGTGCCGCATTCTTCGGGTTGGTTGCAAACGCCCGCGGCTTCGGCGAGCACGCCAGCGATGCCGCACTGAAAGGTGCAATGCTTGCCGTTTTCGGCATAGGCTGCGTGGTCGCGACCGCCTCGCTTTTCTTCGGCTTAAGGATGATGCGCCTTGCGGCAGATTCAGCCAACCCGGCGACAACGTGATGCCTTGACCGCGTGAATGCGCGCCCTCCTGCGGGCGCGCAAGCTACTAAACGATCAGAAATAGCTCTGCAAAGGACGGACTTCAAGATTGCCGGCCTTCAGTGCCTTGATCGCGTGCGCCGCGGCCTCGGCGCCGGCCATCGTCGTATAGTAGGGAACCTTCTGCATCAGTGTGGCGCGGCGCAGCGATTTCGAATCTGATATCGCCTTGTTGCCGTCGGTCGTGTTGATCACCAGTTGGATCTGACGATTGCGGATGGCGTCCTCGACATGTGGCCGACCTTCCAGCACCTTGTTGACCTTGGTGGCCACGATCCCATGTTCGCCAAGGAAGCGCGCCGTGCCGCTGGTCGCCATGACCTTGAAACCGATATCGGCGAGAACGCGGATTGCCGGTAGCACCCGTTCCTTATCCTCGTCACGGACCGACACGAACACCGTTCCGTCGCGCGGCAGGTCGACGCCCGCTCCGAGCTGGGACTTGGCAAAGGCAAGGGCGTAGTCGGTATCGAGGCCGATCACCTCACCGGTCGAGCGCATTTCGGGCCCGAGCAGCGTGTCGACACCGGGGAAGCGCGCAAACGGAAAGACGGCCTCCTTGACGGCGATGTGTTTCAGGTTGCGCGGATCCGGTTTCTCGCCGTAGGCCGCAATGGCTGCCTCGAGGGTCTCGCCGGCCATAACGCGGGCGGCGATTTTCGCGATCGGCGCCCCAATGGTCTTTGCCACGAACGGGACCGTGCGGGAAGCGCGCGGGTTGACCTCGAGCACGTAGATGGTGCCGTCCTTGATGGCGAACTGAACGTTCATCAGGCCACCGACGTTCAGCGCCTTGGCAAGCGCCGTCGTCTGGCGCTCGAGTTCGTCGACGACTTCCTTGTCCAGCGTATGGGCCGGCAAGGAACAAGCAGAGTCGCCCGAATGAATGCCAGCTTCTTCGATGTGCTCCATGATCCCGGAAATGAAAACCTCCTCGCCGTCGCACAGGCAGTCGACATCCACTTCGGTCGCGTTCGTCAGATAGCTGTCGAAGAGGAGCGGGTTCTTGCCGAGCAACGTGTTGATCTGGCCGGTCTTGTCGTTCGGGTAGCGCTGCTTGATGTCTTCCGGCACGAGCCCGGGAACCGTATCGAGCAGGTAGGTCTGCAGCATGCTCTCCGAGTGGATGATCTGCATCGCACGGCCGCCAAGCACATAGGACGGGCGCACGACCAGCGGGAAGCCGATCTCGGCGGCGACAAGGCGGGCCTGCTCGACGGAATAGGCGATGCCGTTATTCGGCTGGTTGAGGTCGAGCTTCATCAGGAGCTTCTGGAACCGGTCACGGTCTTCCGCCAGATCGATCGCGTCGGGGGCCGTGCCGAGGATCGGAATGCCGTTCTTCTCCAGCGCCTCAGCGAGCTTCAGCGGCGTCTGGCCGCCGAATTGGACGATGACGCCGTGGAGTGTGCCGTTTTCCTGTTCGGCGCGCATGATTTCGATCACGTCTTCCGCCGTCAGCGGCTCGAAATAGAGCCGATCGGAGGTGTCATAGTCCGTCGACACCGTTTCCGGATTGCAGTTGACCATGATTGCCTCATAGCCGGCATCCTTCAGCGCGAAGGCCGCATGGCAGCAGCAATAGTCGAACTCGATGCCCTGGCCGATGCGGTTCGGGCCGCCACCGAGGATCACGACCTTCTTGCGATCGGAAACCTCGGCCTCCGAGCGGGCTGTGCCGACGAACGGCGTTTCGTAGGTCGAATACATATAGGCGGTCGGCGAAGCGAACTCGGCCGCGCATGTATCGATACGCTTGTACACGGGGCGCACATTGAGCGCGTTGCGCAGTTCGGCCACTTCCTTCGGCCGTTTGCCGGTGAGCGTTGCAAGGCGCGCGTCGGAAAAGCCCATGGCCTTCAGCATGCGCAGGTTCTCGGCATCCTGCGGCAGGCCGTGCTCGCGAATACGCACCTCCATGTCGACGATCGCCTTGAACTGGGCAATGAACCAGGGATCAATCTTGCAGGCCTCGTGAACCTCCGCCTCGCTCATGCCGAGACGGAGCGCCTGGGCGACCATGCGCAGCCGGTCCGGCGTTGGCGTGCCGAGGGCTGCGCGGATGGCGTTGCGGCCGTCGCCGTTTTCATCAAAATCCGGAATCTCTATCTCATCGAGGCCGGTCAGCCCCGTTTCCAGACCGCGAAGCGCCTTCTGCAGCGATTCGGCGAAGGTGCGGCCGATCGCCATGACCTCGCCGACCGATTTCATCGCGGTGGTCAGCGTGGGCTCAGCGCCCGGGAACTTTTCGAAGGCGAAGCGCGGGATCTTGGTAACGACATAATCGATCGACGGCTCGAAGGACGCCGGGGTCGCACCGCCGGTAATGTCGTTCTCCAGTTCGTCGAGCGTGTAACCGATAGCGAGCTTGGCGGCGATCTTGGCGATCGGGAAGCCGGTCGCTTTGGATGCCAGCGCTGAGGAACGCGAGACGCGCGGGTTCATTTCGATGACGACGAGGCGGCCATTTTCCGGGTTGACGGCGAACTGCACGTTCGACCCGCCGGTTTCGACGCCGATCTCGCGCAGCACCGCTATCGAGGCGTTGCGCATGATCTGGTATTCCTTGTCGGTCAAGGTCAGAGCCGGCGCGACGGTGATCGAATCACCCGTGTGCACGCCCATCGGATCGATGTTCTCGATCGAGCAGATGATGATGCAGTTGTCCGCCTTGTCGCGGACGACCTCCATCTCATACTCTTTCCAGCCGAGCACCGACTCCTCGATCAGCACTTCCGTCGTCGGCGAGGCGTCGAGACCGCTGCCGACGATCTCGAAGAATTCCGAACGGTTGTAAGCGATGCCGCCACCGGTGCCGCCGAGCGTGAAGGAGGGGCGAATGATCGCCGGAAGGCCGACATCGTCGAGCGCCTGTGCTGCGATCGCCATGGCGTGGTTCAGGTAGCGCTGCTTGCGATCGCCTTCGCCGAGATTCCACTGATTTTCGAGTTCGTCGAGCGCCGTGTCGAGCTCGGGTCCGGAAAGCTTCGCCTTGAGCGCGGCACGCTCAGCTTCGTGCACCTTGCGATCGTGATCCTTGATATCGGTGGCGTTGGCGAGCCGCGACTTCGGCGTCTCGAGGCCGATCTTCGCCATCGCCTCGCGGAATAGCGCACGGTCCTCCGCCTTGTCGATTGCCTCCGGCTTGGCGCCGATCATCTCGACATTGTAGCGGTCGAGCACGCCCATGCGGCGAAGCGAGAGGGCGGTGTTCAGCGCCGTCTGGCCGCCCATCGTCGGCAGCAGCGCGTCCGGCCGTTCCTTAGCAATGATCTTCGCAACCACTTCGGGTGTGATCGGCTCGACATAGGTCGCGTCCGCCAGTCCCGGATCGGTCATGATCGTCGCCGGGTTGGAATTCACCAGGATGACCCGGTAGCCTTCTTCCTTCAGCGCCTTGCAGGCCTGGGTGCCGGAATAGTCGAATTCGCATGCCTGACCAATGACGATCGGCCCCGCGCCGATGATGAGGATCGATTTGATGTCTTGGCGCTTCGGCATGGGCTCTCATCCGTTTCTAGCTGCGCGAAAAACCGGCCAGGGTGGGAGGTCACCGGCCGGGGCGCGCATTGATAGTCTTTTCAGGCTAGAAGCGGCTTATAGGCAAATGTTTCTGCAAGCGAAACCCCGAAAGTTCCGGAATCGACAAGAAAGGTCGACATATTTGCGCGCGGGGACAAAATGGCTGCTTCGGGGGAAAATCGGTAGTTCTCTTCGATGGTCCCTGCCTGATCTATTCGATGGATGGGATCACCAATACCTTTACCTCTCCGGCGGCAGGCGGATTTGCGATAATGCCCGGCGCCTCGTCGAGCGATACGCGCCGTGAAATCAGCTTGTCGATCTCAATTGCGCCGGAGGCGACCAGATCGGCAGCGCGGCGATGGGTGAAGGGATTGATGAAGGACCCGAGCACGCGCAGTTCGCGGAAGAGAAGGTCGAAGGGCTCGATCTCGACCTTCTCATCCTGCGGCAGCACGCCAAGGACGACGACAGTGCCGCCCGCCTTGGCGAGTCGCGTCGACTGCCTCACGGTTTCCGCCACGCCGGCGCATTCGATCACCACATCCGCGCCGCCGGGAACGAGGCCGGAGGGGCCGGCAATCGCCTCGATGATGTCGGTGGCCGCCGGATCGATCGTCGCAGTGGCGCCGACCTCTTCGGCCAGGCGGCGCTTCGATGCCTGCCGGGTGGAAAGGACTACCGTCGTCGCCCCCGCCAGTCTTGCTAGTTGCACCGTCAGCAGACCGATCACACCGCCGCCGAGGATCACCACTGTGGACCCCGCACGAATCCCTGCCATGTCGATGCCGTGAAGGCAGCAGGCGAGAGGTTCGCAAAAGGCACCGTGCACCGGATCGAGGCTGAGCGGAATTTCGAAGGCCTGTTTCTGAGGAACGATAACGTACTCGGCGAAACCGCCGTCGCGGTGAATGCCGATGGCGCGGAGGTTGCGGCAGAGATTGACCCGGCCCGCCCGGCACTGGGCGCAGCGGCCACAGGAAATATTCGGGTCGCCAGTGACCCTCGCCCCTGGAGCGATGCCCCGGACGGCGCTGCCGGCCTCTACGACGATCCCGCAGAATTCGTGCCCGAGAGTGACCGGCGGGCTGGAAGGAAATTCGCCATGGAGCAGGTGACGGTCAGTCCCACAGACGCCGCAGGCTTCCACCTTCACGAGCAGATCGTCCGGCCCCGGCTCAGGTACCTCGATCTGCCGAAGGAAGATCTTGCCTATCGATTCCAGACGCACCGCTTTCATCTATGTTCACTCCTCCACCCGTGCCATAGGACCCGGAAAGGGATGGGAGGTCAATCCGCTCCATGCTGCCGATGTCCCTGATCCAAGGCCCCGGAGAAAAGAACGGCGCGATGAAACCGTGCGGCCGCGGTTGCGTTTACAACGATTGTCGCTAGGGCATATACATCATTCAATTCATTAACCTTGCGAGCCGGGAGGACAGATCATGGAATGGAAGGGCCGCCGGCAATCCGGAAACGTCGAGGATCAGCGCGGGGCGAGCCCCGGGGGTGGCCCTTTCGGCCGCGGCGGAGGGTTTCGCATCCCGACCGGCGGGGGAGGCATGCGCCGCGCCGGCGGCGGCATGAGCTTCGGGACGATCGTCTTTCTCGTCATTCTCTATTTCGTCTTGAGAGCAATGGGCATCGACATGCTGCAGATCCTCGAAGGCGGCGGTCCGGTGAACACGCCGGGCTTCGAGCAGACTGACGGTTCGCAGGTCCCGCGCGGCACGGCCGAGGAGGAGGAGATGAAGGCCTTCATGGCGACGGTGCTGGCGGAGACAGAAGATACCTGGAACGGCATATTTCAGGCAAGCGGCGAACAATATGAGGAACCGAAACTGGTGCTGTTCAGTGACTCGGTTCGCTCAGCCTGCGGCTTCGCTTCGGCCGCCTCCGGTCCGTTCTATTGCCCCGGCGACCGCAAGGTGTATCTCGACATGAGCTTCTTCGACGAGCTCGCCCAAAAATTCGATGCCGCCGGCGACTTTGCGCAAGCCTATGTGCTGGCGCATGAGGTCGGTCACCATGTACAGAACCTGATCGGCGTCCTGCCGAAATTCAACCAGATGCGCCAGCGCATGAACGAGGCCGAGGCGAACCAGATGTCGATCCGCGTCGAGCTGCAGGCCGATTGCTTCGCCGGTATCTGGGGCAAGTATACCGAACAGAAAGGTCTGCTTGAGCGCGGCGATCTCGAGGAGGCGCTGAATGCCGCCACCCAGATCGGCGACGACACGCTGCAGAAGCGTATGCAAGGCTATGTCGTTCCGGAAAGCTTCAATCATGGCACGTCCGAGCAGCGGATGAAGTGGTTCCAGCGCGGCTTCAACAGCGGCAAGATGTCAGACTGCGACACCTTCTCCGGCTCGGTCTGATTGCTTCGTCTGGACCGGAGCCGAACCCCGGTCCAGATTGCTCGGTCAACCGTGACGTTCGCTGTCCATGTGCACGAGTTGCGCTTCCGGATAGCGCGCGCCGGCGGCCGCCCCCTTCGGGACGGCGTGTTCGATCGCCGCCAGATCATCCGCATCGAGGTGAACCGCCTGCGAGCCGAGCGCCTCGGAAAGCCGGCCCCGCCGGCGGGCGCCCACAAGCGGCACAATGTCGGCCCCTTGAGCCGCAACCCAGGCGATAGCGATCTGGGCGACACTTACGCCTTTTGCTGCGGCAACGCGTCCCAGCGCCTCTACCAGGGCAAGGTTACGATCGACGTTGCCTTCCTGGAAGCGCGGGCTCAAGGCGCGGAAGTCACCGGCACCGACCGCATCCTTGCGCCAGTGCCCGCTGATCAGGCCGCGCGAGAGAACGCCATAGGCGGTGATGCCGATCCCGAGGTCACGGCACGTCGGCAGGATCTCGTCCTCTATTCCACGCGAAACCAGCGAATACTCGATCTGCAGATCGCAAATCGGATGGACGGCTGCCGCGCGCCTGATCGTCTCGGGACCAACCTCTGAAAGACCGATATGACGCACATAACCGGCCTTGACCATATCGGCTATTGCGCCGACCGTTTCTTCGATCGGCACATCCGGGTCGAGGCGAGAGGGCCGGTAGATGTCGATGTAGTCGACGCCAAGACGCTGCAGCGTACAGGCGAGAAAGTTGCGCACCACCTTCGGCCGGGCATCGTAACCGGACCAGCCGCCGGCTGGATCGCGCAAAGCGCCGAACTTGACGCTCAGCTGTATTTGATCGCGATCGCGACCCTTAAGCGCCTCGCCGATCAGCATCTCGTTATGGCCCATCCCATAAAAATCGCCGGTGTCGAGCAAGGTAATACCCGCATCGAGAGCGGCATGGATGGTGGCTATGCTCTCTCTGCGGTCGGAAGGACCGTACATGCCCGACATGCCCATGCAGCCAAGTCCGAGTGCAGAGATCAGCGGGCCGGATTTTCCAAGAGAAACCTTGTGCATCTCACTTCTCCATCGATGATGGCCGTCGCTCGGCCGTTTTCCTTCGCCGCGATATTTACTTCAGATGTTACTGTGCGATAATTGTGCATTAGCCAAACGAGCTGTCCTGATTTTTGCACAATGAATGAGCTCCCTCTCGCAGATCTCGATGCTTTTGCAGCCGTCGCGCGCGAACGCAGTTTTCGGACCGCCGCGCGCAAACGCGGTGTTTCGGCCTCGGCTCTCAGCGAAGCTTTGCGACGACTGGAGACCAAGCTTGGCGTAAGGCTGCTCAACCGCACGACCCGCAGCGTTACGCTAACAGAAGCAGGCACGCGCCTGTTCGAGCGGCTGTCGCCGGCGTTGGGCGAGATCGCGGGGGCTCTCGATCAGGTGGGCAGCCTCCGCGACAGTCCCGCAGGCACGCTGCGGCTGAACGTGCCTACCGTCGTCGCCCGCGAAATCCTGCCGCCGCTCGTCGGTCGTTTTCTGAATGCCAATCCGGCCATCGTGTTGGAGGTTACCGCCGAAGATGGCCTTATTGACGTGCTCGCTGCGGGCTTCGATGCCGGCGTGCGTTATGAGGAACGGGTAGAGCGCGACATGATCGCGATTCCAATCGGGCCGCGGGTGCAGCGTTACATCACCGCGGCTGCGCCGAACTATCTTGTGAAGCGCGGCATACCGCAACATCCGCGCGATCTTCTGGAACACGCCACCATCCGTCACCGTTTCCTGAACGGGATAGCATTGGCTTGGGAATTCGGGGAGGGCGAGGAGGCGCTCACCATAGCGCCGCCGGCGGCCGTCGTCGCCAATACAATAGACCTCGAGATTGGCGCAGCGGTCGACGGGCTAGGGGTGATCCGGACATTCGAGGAATTTCTGATGCCGGAAATCAAAGCAGGGCGGCTCGTGCCGATACTCGACGCCTGGGTGACGAGCTTTCCCGGGCCGTTTCTGTATTACGCCAGCCGGCGGCACATGCCCGCTCCGCTGCGGGCCTTCGTCGATTTCCTGAAATCGGAACAGCGCCGCGCGGAACGGTAAGAGGCGCTTGCACCGAAACGATCAGCGGAAGCGATGCCTTCGATCATAAACTTTGAAATGTTCACGCATTGTTTCGGTTCCGGCGATGCGATACACCTTATTTGGTGACGTCGTTCACGTTCTGTCTCCGCTCCGGCGGATAGCGGAGAGGGGCTTGATGCTCGACAGGAAATTCGTACGACGCGGCCTGTTCCTCGTCTTTCTCATTCTTTTTCTCGACATCATGGGCATCGCCATCATCGTGCCAGTGCTGCCGACCTACCTCGAGGAACTGACCGGTGCGAACGTCAGCGAAGCGGCGATCGACGGCGGCTGGCTGCTGCTCGCCTACTCGGCGATGCAGTTTCTCTTTGCGCCGCTGATTGGCAATTTGAGCGATAGGTTCGGACGGCGGCCGATCCTGCTTGCTTCCGTACTCACCTTCGCGATCGACAATCTGATCTGTGCGCTTGCCACCAGCTATTGGATGCTGTTCATCGGACGCATTCTCGCGGGCATCAGCGGCGCGAGCTTCGGAACCGCATCCGCCTATATCGCCGACGTCAGCGACGACGGAAATCGCGCCAAGAATTTCGGGCTGATCGGTATTGCGTTCGGCACCGGCTTCGCTCTCGGCCCGGTCATCGGCGGCTTCCTCGGCGAGTTGGGGCCTCGCGTACCATTCTACGGTGCCGCCGCCTTGTCCTTCCTCAATTTCGTCATCGGACTGTTTCTGCTGCCCGAAACGCTTGAGAGGGCAAACAGGCGGCGCTTTGAATGGCGTCGGGCCAATCCGCTCGGAGCGCTCAAACAGATGCGCAACTATCCTGGAATCGGCTGGATAGGCCTGGTCTTCTTCCTTTATTGGCTCGCCCATGCCGTCTATCCGGCGGTGTGGTCGTTCGTTTCGTCCTACCGCTATGGGTGGAGCGAAGGGCAGATCGGCCTGTCGCTCGGCATCTTCGGCGTCGGTGGCGCGTTGGTGATGGCGGTTGTGCTGCCGCGTGTCGTGTCAAGCTTCGGGGAAAGGCGGACGGCTACGCTCGGTCTCGCCTTCACTGCACTCGGCATGGCGGGTTACGCAGCCGCTTGGGAAGGCTGGATGATCTATGTGGTGATCGTCGCGACAGCGCTCGAAAGCCTCGCCGATCCTCCTCTGCGCAGCATCGCATCCGCCCACGTTCCGCCATCGGCACAGGGCGAATTGCAGGGAGCGCTGACCAGCATTTCGAGCATAACGACGATCCTCGGACCGCTCGTCTTCACGCAAGTCTTCGGATATTTCACGAGCCCGGCCGCAGGCTATCCGTTCTCCGGAGCGCCTTACGCGTTGGCTGGTTGCCTGATCGTCGCGGCTCTTGCGGTTTTCGTCTCGAAAGTGCGGTCAATTCCCAATGGCACGTTTCGGAATGCCGCGCCGGAACCGACCGAGGCATAGACGCGGTCCGGTTTTCTCGCGAAACGAGCGCCTTCGGATTGATCAATATTTTTGATCGTCCGATGAAAAATTGAGCAGAGTGTCCTTTGTCGCTGGCGCTCGCCGTGGTGGTGCTTTAATTCGCACAGGTCTTCTTCGATGTGATTTTCTGCCCGCCGCAAGAGCCAGGATTTCCTATGCTAACCGCGAATAAAGACCAGGTGCTTCCGCAAACCGACAATTCGTGGGGCAATCACTATCGCGCAAGCTTCTATCTTGGCGTTCCCTTCATCGGCGCTCAACTCGCGCAGTTGGCGATCAACACGACCGATGTGCTGATGGTCGGCAAGTTGGGAGCGACGCAGCTCGCAGCGATCATCCTTGCGACGCAGACCTTCTTCATGATCTTCATTTTTGGCAGCGGCTTTGCCAATGCGGTCGTGCCGATGGCCGCGCAAGCGCAGGGCCGTGGGGACAGGATCTCCGTCCGGCGCTCGGTGCGCATGGGCATGTGGGTGGTTCTGCTTTATGGCGTGCTGACCGCACCAATCCTCTGGATGGCCGAACCGATCCTGCTTTTCGCCGGCCAGAAGCCGGAAGTCGCAGCACTCGCCGGAGAATATCTGCGCATAGCGCAGTGGGCGATTTTTCCGAGCCTCATTTTCATGGTCTTGAGGGCGTTTCTGAGTGGCCTTGAGCGGGCAGGGGTGATTCTTTACGTGACATTGGCCACGCTCGTCCTGAACGCAGTGCTGTGTTACCTGCTGATTTACGGCCATTTCGGTTTTCCGGCGCTGGGTATATTCGGCGCCGCCATCGCAGCACTCGGCGTGGCGCTCCTCGGCGCCATCCTGACGATCGCCTACATCCGCGGCCGCCCGGAGCTCAACCAGTATGAGCTGTTTGCGCGCTTCTGGCGTCCGGACTGGCCGGCCTTCCGCGAGGTTATCCATCTCGGCATTCCGATCTCGTTGACGATCCTCGCAGAAGTTAGCTTGTTCACTGTCGCATCACTGCTCATGGGAACGATCGGCACAATCGAATTGGCGGCGCACGGCATCGCGCTTCAGTTTGCTTCCATCGCCTTCATGATTCCGCTCGGTCTGGCTCAAGCCGGAACGGTGCGTGTCGGTTTTGCCTATGGCAGAGGCGATATGCTCGGCGTCCGGCGGGCCGCGATCGCCGTTCTCGTCCTCGGCTGCGGCTTCGCGGCCGTCGGCAGCACGATCTTCGCGCTATTTCCCCGTCATCTTGCTGCGCTTTATCTCGACACGAGCAGGCCCGATGCCGCGGAGGTTCTTGCCTTCGCCGGTCCGCTGATCGTCATCGCCGGCGCCTTCCAGCTTGTTGACGGTCTGCAGGCAATTGCCGCAGGGATGCTGCGGGGCCTCAAGGACACCAAGATACCGATGATCCTGGCAATGATCTCGTACTGGCCAATCGGCTTCTTCTGTGCCTGGACCTTCGCTTTCCCGCTGAACTTCGGCGGCATCGGCGTCTGGTTCGGCTTTGTGCTCGGTTTGGCGGCAGCCGCATTGCTGCTCAACTGGCGCTTCTTCCGCCTGCTTCGCTCTATGCATGCAATGCCAAACGCACAACTCCTTAAATCGGAAACCGCTTAGGCGCGTCGGTTGCGACAATTTCGAATAAACAAGAAAAAGCCGGACGGGCAGGGGACGCCGTCCGGCTTATAAATGCGGCCGCATCAGGGGAAGAAATGGGGCCGCTGTTGTGAACTTCTCGCAAGAAGTTCTGGAGGCATTCACATATCAGGCGCCGCGACTCTGGCCGGTAGCCCATAAGGCTGCAGAGCAAGCATGACCCTGGAATAATCGAGCAAGAAAACGACGGCGAGCGCCGCTGACATCATCATCGTGGTCGCCATCATTTTCTCCTCAGCCTGTCGCTCACTGCCGACAGAGTCGTCGAACTGTCACGGGCCTCCGCCCGAAGCGCATGGATCGTCGCAAAGAGCATTGCGAGAAACATCGTCATCGAAAACAGAACAAGTTCCATGACCGTGATCCTTTCAGCTCTTAAAACGGCATGTACTCGAAAAAGTTCCACTCATTGCTTGTGCGACATTACAACTTCCGGTGTGAAACCATCTTGAACGCTGCATTCATGTAGCATTCATTTTTTCCGTGACGCTGTTTCCATGGGAACAGGCGAGCGCCGGATCGTGCAACCCTTGCGGTTCGCGCCTGTCCGTGACAAAAGGCTTCACCAAACGGAAACAGGCACGATGACCACCGCTTTCTATCCCGGTTCCTTCGATCCGATGACGAACGGGCATCTCGACGTGCTCGTGCAGGCACTAAACGTCGCGGCCAAGGTAATCGTGGCAATCGGCGTCCATCCGGGAAAGACACCGCTTTTTTCCTTCGATGAGCGGGCGGACCTGATCCGACAGTCGCTAAGCGAATTGCTGCCGGAAAGAGCGGGGGACATCGCCGTCGTCTCGTTCGATAATCTGGTGGTCGATGCTGCCCGCGAGCACGGCGCAAGCCTCCTCGTCCGTGGCCTGCGCGACGGAACGGACCTCGACTACGAGATGCAGATGGCCGGGATGAATCGGCAGATGGCTCCGGACATTCAGACACTGTTTTTGCCGGCGGGCACCGCATCCCGGCCCATTACGGCCACATTGGTCCGCCAGATCGCGGCCATGGGGGGAGATGTCAGCGCCTTCGTACCATCGGCGGTCTATCAGGCGCTACAGGCGAAACGCAAAGCCTGAAGCGGCAGAAGTTTTCACCACGCAGGGAGAAACCATGAAAATCCTCCAACTCGCTTTCTCAGGCGCCTTGGCGCTCGCCACCCTGACCGGAGGCGCCTTCGCGCAGTCGAGCGAAAACCTCCTCACGATCCAGCTCAAGGATGGCCCGGTTGTGATCGAACTCCGTCCAGACGTTGCGCCGAAGCACGTCCAGCAGATCAAGGAACTCGCGGCGGCAGGCGAATACGACAATGTCGCCTTCCACCGGGTGATCAAAGGGTTCATGGCGCAGACCGGCGACGTGCAATATGGCGACATGAAGGACGGTTTTCAGGCTGAGCTTGCCGGTACAGGCGGGTCGTCCAAGCCCGATCTGCCGGCAGAATTCTCCGATGTTCCCTTTGAACGTGGTACGGTGGGCATGGCGCGCGCGCAGAGCCCGGACAGCGCCAACTCGCAGTTCTTCATCATGTTCGCGCCCGGCGATTTCCTCAACGGACAATACACTGTCGTCGGAAAGGTTATCGAAGGCATGGAAAATGTCGACAAGATCAAGCTTGGCGACGAGGCCGGCAACGGTGCCGTCAACGATCCAGACCGCATGATCAGTGTGAAGGTCGGCAAGTAAGTTTAAACAGAAGGAGAAGAACCATGGCCGAGATCAAGGATCCGGAAAACACGATCATCATGGAAACCACCAAGGGCAAGGTCGTGATCGAACTGCTGCCGGATGTGGCTCCCGGTCATGTTGCTCGTGTCAAGGAACTGACACGGGAGGGCGCCTATGACGGCGTCGTCTTCCATCGCGTGATCGAGGATTTCATGGCGCAGACAGGCGACGTGCAGTACGGCAAGACCGGCAGTGATGACTTCAACCCGGCACGTGCCGGCATGGGCGGCTCGTCCAAGCCTGACCTGAAGGCCGAGTTCTCCAATGTCAGCCATGTCCGCGGCACCTGCTCCATGGCCCGCAGCCAGATGCCGAACTCGGCCAATTCGCAGTTCTTCATCTGCTTCACCGACGCTCCCTGGCTCAACAAGCAATATTCCGTCTGGGGCCAGGTGATCGAAGGCATGGAGAACGTGGACAAGATCAAACGCGGCGAGCCGGTGCGCGATCCCGATACGATCGTGTCGATGCGGGTTGCCGCCGACGCCTGATTTGCGCTAATGCACAGACCCGCCCCGGTCGCGCCGAAAGGCGCCGGGGCGGGTTTGCTTTTGTTTGGCACCTTCGATGCGCGTAGACCTGTTCGATTTCGACCTGCCGGAAACTTCTATCGCGCTGCGGCCCGCGAGCCCGCGCGACAGCGCCCGCATGCTCGTTGTGCGGCCGGAGGGCGAACCGGTTCTCAGCGATTGCGGCGTTCTCGACTTGCCCTCCTTCCTGAAGCCTGGCGACGCGCTGGTCTTCAATGACACCAAGGTCATACCGGCACAGCTCGAAGGCATCCGCAGGCGCGGTGAAGAGATCACCACACCGGTTTCGCTGACGCTTCACATGCGCGTTGCACCCGATCGCTGGAAGGCATTCGCACGGCCGGCGCGCCGACTGAAGCTGGGGGACCGGATCAGTTTCGGTCATGGCGGAAGCAGTTGCCTGCTCGGCACACTGGACGCGACGGTCGAAGAAAAGGCCGATGCTGGCGAGGTGACCCTTCGTTTCGAGCTTTCCGGACCGGTTCTCGACGAGGCGATCACGGCTGTAGGACATATCCCGCTGCCGCCCTATATTGCTTCCAAGCGGGCCGAAGACGCGCGTGATTGGGCCGACTATCAGACCGTCTATGCTCGGGAGGAGGGGGCGGTAGCCGCACCGACCGCCGGCCTGCATTTCACCGACCGCCTTTTCGCCAAGCTCGATGAGGCCGGCGTCGAGCGGCATTTCGTGACCTTGCATGTGGGCGCTGGGACCTTCCTGCCGGTCAAGACCGACGATACCGACGATCACGTGATGCACGAGGAAATCGGCCACGTGGACGCGGCAACGGCGGAAAAGCTGAATGCGGTTCGGGAGAGGGGTGGGCGCATCGTCTGTGTTGGCACAACGTCGCTGCGGTTGATCGAGAGCGCTGCAACGAAGGAAGGCACGATCCGCCCCTGGTCGGGCCCGACCGGCATCTTCATCACGCCGGGCTATCGTTTCCGCACCGTTGACATGCTGATGACCAATTTCCACCTGCCGAAATCGACGCTGTTCATGCTGGTTTCGGCCTTTGCCGGGCTCGAGACCATGCGTGCCGCCTATGCCCATGCCATCGCCACCGGCTACCGCTTCTATTCCTATGGCGATTCGAGCCTGCTTTTCCGGAAAGACTAGATGACCGAGACGTTCCAATTCAAGTTGCTTGCGACCGACGGCAAGGCGCGCCGCGGCGAGGTTTCCATGCCCCGCGGGACGATCCGCACCCCGGCCTTCATGCCGGTCGGAACAGTCGGCACGGTCAAGGCGATGTACCTGGAGCAGGTACGCGACGTCGGCGCCGATATCATTCTCGGAAACACCTACCATCTGATGCTGCGTCCCGGTGCCGAGCGCGTCGCGCGGCTCGGGGGCCTCCACAACTTCATCCGCTGGGAGGGGCCTATTCTGACGGACAGCGGCGGCTTCCAAGTCATGTCGCTCTCCGGATTGCGCAAGCTCGATGAGCAGGGCGTAACCTTCAAGAGCCACATCGATGGCGCCCTCTACCATATGTCGCCCGAGCGCTCGATAGAGATCCAAGGCCTCCTCGACAGCGATATCCAGATGCAGCTCGACGAGTGCGTCGCGCTGCCGGCCGAGCCAAACGACGTCGAGCGGGCAATGGAGATGTCGCTGCGTTGGGCGGAGCGATGCAAAGTTGCCTTCGGCGATCAGCCAGGCAAGGCGATGTTCGGCATCGTCCAGGGCGGCGACACCGCGAAGCTGCGAGAGCGCTCGGCACTGGCGCTCAAAGATCTCGACCTCAAGGGCTATGCCGTCGGCGGCCTCGCCGTTGGAGAACCGCAGGAGGTCATGCTTGACATGCTCGATGTCACCTGCCCGGCATTGCCGGAGGAAAAGCCGCGTTATCTGATGGGCGTCGGCACGCCCGACGATATCCTGAAATCGGTCGCGCATGGGATCGATATGTTCGACTGCGTCATGCCGACCCGTTCCGGCCGCCATGGCTTGGCTTTCACCCGCTACGGCCGGATCAACCTGCGCAATGCGCGGCACGCTGAAGACGCGCGGCCGCTTGACGAGCAGTCGTCATGCCCGGCCACCCGCGATTATTCGCGCGCCTACCTACACCACCTGATTCGATCAAATGAATCGCTTGGCGGCATGCTGCTTAGCTGGAACAATCTTGCCTATTACCAGGACTTGATGGCCGGCATCCGCAAGGCAATCGAGGAGGGGCGCTATGCCGATTTCATGGCGGAGACCCAGGAAGGTTGGCAACGCGGGGATCTCCCCCCGGTCTAAGGCTCACCGCTGATCTATGATCAAAGCTCTGGACCAGGCGCGGTCTGAATCATCATCACGCCATTGACCTTATAGTTGCCGTCCGGCTGCTTGACCAAGGCGTAGATCGCCGTCCAGTCCTTGCCGTCCGATCCGGAGATCAGTACCTCCTGGATCACTTCATCGCCGACGACCTTCGAGCGGCCGAAGGCGAAACTGCCCGGCCGGTAGAGGTGCTGATAGTTTCGCTTTACCATGTCGAGGAAAAGCATCTTGTCCGGAAACCTTGCCCGGATCGCCGGCGAGGCGAGGGAATAGGCGGTATCCGCGTCGTCGTCGAGAAAAGCCTGGATCTGGGCACGAATGACGAACTTTGCCGTATCCACCGGTTCGTCCGCGAAGGCGGCTCCCGCGAGCCCGAGATACAGCGCGATAGCGACCACTCTTGTCATGTCGGCCTCCATCAGGACGTCATCGTCAGAAGGATAGGCTTGCCGATTACTCTGATAAGCGCTGCTTTTCCTCTGCAATTGGCGCGCCCGACAGATATTCTGGGATATTCGCGTGTTTTCAATGGAGTGCGGAAATCGCTTAAACCATCGGCTCAGCAATCATAATTGCGTGATTGCATGGCAGGGCTTGTGAGAGACGCATTCGTCATCTCGCATCGAGTCCCAAGAGCCCGATTGGCGAACGACCCTTCCGGTCACCAACTTTTGGCTATGATCCGCTAAGAGTTGCTGCGGGCACCGCAGCATGCCTTGAACTTCTTACCCGAACCGCATGGGCACGGGTCATTGCTCCTGCGCTGCAAGCGGCCGATCAGCGGCAGCATGACTGCGGAGGGTAACAACGCCGCCACAAAAGCGGTCAACTTGGCGGAGATGCCTGGCACGACGAGGCGACGACCGGATTTGAATCCGTGCCACGCGCGTTCGGCCACGTACTCGGAATCGAGCTTCGGCAAGATCTTGAACAATGCCGCCCGATTGGCGCCGGACTTTTCAAGAAATTCTGTTGATACCGGGCCGGGGGCGACACAGGTGACGGTCACGCTGGTGCCGCGCAGTTCTTGATGAAGCGCTTCCGAAAAGGAGCGCACGAAGCCCTTGCTGGCATAGTACAACGCCATATAGGGACCGGGAGTGAAGCTGGCGACGGAACCGAGATTGATGACGCCGCCACGCCCGCGCGCCACCATGCCTGGCAGAAAGTGCAAAGTAAGATGGGTAAGGGCGCGTATGTTGAGATCAATGATCCCAAGCTGATCATCGACAGGGAGCACCGTCGCGCCGCCGCGCAAGCCATAGCCGGCACTGTTGACGAGGACATCGCACATCAAGCTGTTTGCGGAAAGGAAGTCCTCCAGGCGCGCCGCTGCGTCCTCGGCCATGAGATCCAACGCCAACGTGATTGCCTCGCCGCCCGCCTTCCGGATGTCGGTTGCGGCCGCGGCAAGCCCCTCAGGCGAACGTGCCACCAAAACGACGGTAGCTCCCTCCTTCGCAGCGACTTCGGCAATGGCCTTCCCAATGCCGCGTGACGCGCCGACCACGACGACGGCCGGCCGGACCAGGCTGTGCAGGGTCATGTTGCGACCCTTGACGCGGCGGCCGGAACGCTTTCGCTTTGAGCAAGGCCTTGCACTTCAGCGGTGATTTCGCCGTTCAGGATTTCTTCGAACCGCTCCAGGGCTCGCGCCACGTTGGCGCCATCCATGACCCGGTGATCGTAGTGGATGCGGACACTCACCGATCCATCCTCGTCGATCGGGCCGTAATTGAGGAGGGTGGTCAAGGGCGTGAGCGGGTTGAGGGACTCTGCCCCGAGGCCGGAATAGACCGACAGTTGAAACGTGCCGAAATGGCGCGCCCGCTGCCGCCCGATATTCAGCCCAAGCCACATCAGCAGCCATCTGATGGGCCCCGGCATGCGGGCAACCTTCAAGGCGCGCCGGAACTCCTTGATCTCAAGCACGGGACGTGTTCGGGCCGCGTGAATCAATGCTCCCAATTCGCCGATCGATCGGCGCTCGGGACTTTTGATAGTACTCAGCAGCACAACCCGTTCGCCGTGATGCTCGCGCTCGTGGGCAATGGAGGCGACGTTTGCAGGATATTCATAGAGCTGCGGCCTTGGCAGCTTGACATAAGCGCGCCGCAACTCCGGCGTCTCCAGGGCAAGAAGCGCGTAACCCTTCAGGAAAAGCACCGTCCAGGACGGTCTGCTTTGCTGAGCCACCCTGCTCTCTTGGAGCGGACCGAGATTCATCTGCCGCTGCACGGTGACCCGCGGCACCCCGATCGAGAACCTCATCAGATCACAAACGAGGCGCCGTGGCGCCGAAAGCTTGAGAGCTCGGCCGCGCATCATGCCACCTCTAGTACAGATAAGGGATAATTCGCTTGGTTCTCTCCATATAGGAGCGATAACGCGAGCCGAATATTTCCAACATCATACGCTCCTCCTCGTCCACCCTTAGAAGAAAAAGCACAGCGAAGCCGATCAAGCCCGAGAGCCCGGCGACCCAGTTCGACAATAGAAAGGCCTGGCCAAGCCCCATGAGCAGGAAAGAAGTGTACATGGGATGGCGGACGAGGACGTAAGGCCCCCCGCAAACCAGTTCATGCTGGTCGCGAATCTCCAGCGTGACGGACCAATTCCGGCCGAGCTCCTTGTGGGTTCTGCGAAAGACCCACATTGCGGCGAAGAAGATCATCGCCCCGACAGCCACGGCCCATGGGCGGGCAGGGTAGTCGGCCGCTTCCGGCATGCCGCTGGCAACGTAAAACCCGGGTATGATGGCAAGGCCAAGCAGGGCGGCCGCAAGCCCGGCTATCTCGGAAGGTGAGCGGCGGTGGCTGACCACCCGCACGCGCTTGGCGCGGCGCTCGTAAGGACGCCGGATGAAGTACCAGGCGATGATCCCGAGTACCCAAAAAATCTCACCGACGGAAGCTACCGACATGCTCACTTAGCTCACCAGAGCTTCTGCGATCGAGGATTGCTGCTCTCCTGCCAAAGGTGTCACCGCCTCATTCCGACCGACAACGTGCCGGTATCCACGCCTGTTTTTCTGCCAATTAGACGGAGAGGGTCCCACCTGATCGCATTCACCCCCCGTTCATTTCCCGAAGCTTTGTAATGAATTCTTGCGGCCTGAGCCAGATGCCGGGAGTCTTATATCCCATAGAGCGCGCGATGTCCGCCACGAAGGCGTTGCAGTTATAGAAGGTCGCATGCCAAAAGCGAGACTTCTCCTTCAGCTTGCGAATGTCCGCAACGACCTTCCTGTATTCCGGCTCGGTAAGCATGACACGCCAGCTCGCCGACCTGTATTCTTCTTCCAAGTCGCCATCGCTCAAGCCCGTTTCCGCTGGGACCGGCACGAAATGCCCGAAAACATACGGCGTGGGATCGTTCGAAGCGGGGGCAAGCCCTGCAACCTCTGGGTTGATCATCGCGCCGGACTTGGTCGCGCGCCCGAAAACGACATAGGTGTGCCCGTAGCTCAGTGCGTAGCGCGAGCGAAACTCGATGAAATAACCTTCTTCCCGGCTTTCGGATAAAAGTTTGGCCGGGGCGCCCGGGCTGCTCGACACGAAACGCGGTTCGGGCGTCTTGTCTTGCGACTGACATCCTGCTGCCGCGAATACAAGCAAGATCATTGGGAATATACGGCTTCGCACAAGCGTCATCACTACGCTCTAGATCCTTAAGTCAGATGAGCGCAGGCCTAAGCCTACCTTTACTGGCGTCGGAACGCCGTCGATCTCAAAGCCGGCTCGGCCCTGATTTTGCATTCCGTGGGGAAGGGCTGCCTAACCTTCCCCACGGAATGTTAGATGCTATTTAAATACTGGAGCCGGTTCTGCTGCTACCTCTGCAGCAGGCGGCGGGGCCTTCCCTTTACCTTTGCCAATCGTACCGCAGGCGCTAAGACCGGCAACAGAAAGCAACGCAATCATCACGACTAGAATTCTGCTCATCAAGAAGTCCTTTCCTCAATAGTGGGAATGGGTTATCGAAGGCAACACTTCAAGTAATAATGGCGATTCTGGCCTTAGCCTAGTGCAAGAAGGACACAGTTGGCATCGGGTTTGTCGTTGCGGGACCGTTCAACGGGGCCTAAACACACATGGCTCATCTATTTATACCCAAATACAAGCAGAAACACCATCAGACGATTAATACCGTCGTCCCCACGGGCGCACGGTCGTAAAGATCAACGATATCCTCGTTTGTAAGACGGATGCAACCGCTCGATACCGCCTGACCAATCGTCCACGGCTCGTTCGTCCCGTGCAGCCGGAACATGGTGTCTTCCGCGCCGCGATAGAGATAGAGCGCAGAGGCGCCCAATGGGTTGTGAAGGCCGCCCGAGACGCCGCCAGCATACTGCCGCAGGTGCGGCTTGCGGCGCATCATGTTTTCCGTCGGCGTCCATGAGGGCCATTCCGCCTTGCGGCCGACCCTCACTCTGCCCTTAAGAGTGCGCCCTTCCTCTCCGACGCCGATGCCATAGCGAATCGCCGAGCCGCCGCCCTCGACGTAATAGAGGTAGCGCTCCACTGTATCGACGACGATCGTTCCCGGCGGCTCGCTTCCATTGTAGGGCACTTCCCGCCTTCGGTACCGCGGGTCCACCCGCGGCTTGGCTGCTATGGGGCTTATCGTGGGTCCCCACGTCGAACTGCATCCGGAGCCCAACAAAGCCAGACTGCCCAATAGGAGCACCCGGCGCGTCACGCGGTTCTTGTCCATCTTCACCTGCTAAGCAATTGCGACTCCCTACGTGAATCGTGTTTAACACCACTGCGCGTGCCGGCCAAGCCTTGCACGGGCAGATGGGAAGGGAGGCGCAGAGAACGAGCACTGCGACGCCTCAGAAAATCCCCCGGGGGACCGCGCGCAGTCATGCCGAACTCGCATTTTCGTGGCTATGCGCAGGAGATTTCTGCCAGGATCGGGTGCCGCAGAAAAGCGCGAGCGCCGGGGTCAATTTTTGTGACCGAACGAAACTTGTTGCGGCAACCGTCCGCGTCTGCTCGACTAGGCCGGGAATAGAAGCAGGAATGGATGTGATGAAACTTCGCTTCGAAGGAAAGGTCGCCATCGTAACCGGCGCAGGCTCCGGAATCGGCGCGGCCGTATCGCGGCGACTCGGCGACGAGGGGGCCCAGGTCGTTGTTGCCGATCTCAATGCCGACGCGGCCGCTGCGGTTGCGGCCGAAATACGCTCGGCCGGAGGCAGGGCCCGCGATTTTGCGGTCGACGTTGCCGACGCGGGCACTGTGGAGCAGTTGGTCAACTTCGCCGTTCGAGAGTGCGGCGGGTTGCATCTGGCGGTCAACAACGCCGGAACCGAAGGCGCGCGGAAGGCGACTGCGGATTACCCCCTCGATAACTGGCAGAGAATCATTGACGTGAACCTGAACGGCGTCTTCTACTGCATGAAATACGAGATCGCCGCCATACTCGCGCAGGGCGGAGGCGCCATCGTCAACATGTCCTCCATTCTTGGTTCCGTTGCTGTGCCGACTGCTTCGGCATACGCCGCAGCGAAACACGGAGTCGTCGGACTGACCAAGGCCGCCGCGATCGAATACGCAAGAATTGGCGTCCGTATCAACGCAGTCGGTCCCGGCTGGATCGAGACACCGCTTCTGTCAGAACATCGGGAGGTAATGAACAGCCGGCGCTTGGACGCGCTTCAGCCAATGGGCAGGCGCGGCACGCCGGAAGAGGTGGCGGCGCTTGTGTCTTTTCTCCTGTCAGACGAGGCAAGTTTCATCACGGGCAGCTACCATCTCGTCGACGGCGCTTACACAGCGCATTAGCCGGATGCGCTTCACCGCTCGTCCTGGCGGCTGTGTAGCTTTTGATCTCCATATCTGCTGATCGAGAAAACTGTTGCGCTTTTGAGCTCGCCAAAGCCGGGCCGCCGGAGCATCTCGACAATGACGTTCACGAGACCTCCTCGATGCCCGCCCAGGAAAGGTCTGAGGCGATCATAACGGGCAAACGGCAAGAGCCGGACGGACCTCGTCGAAATCGCGTCCATTTGCCAACGCATCGCCACGCGTAGAACAGATCATCGAGCCTGAGAGCACGACGGGCCCGTGCCGGAGGATCGACGCGAATTTTGAAAAGTTGCGGCCGCTTGGCAGTCGTGACACCACCCGCCGTAACAGTGCTGCTCTCAACCTACGGTGCGCTCCGCACCTATAGAGTTCCCTATATTTTCAGGAACCCTCGGCAATGCCAGTATATTTGTGGCGTTCATCTTCGCATTACCCGTAATGACGCTCAGGAGGTCTGCGTGATGATGCACTCGGAGATGCCGAAAGACCCTTCAACGGGCAGCGAGGAGGACCGCCGCGATCTTTTAGGAGCTACAGCCGCTTCGCAGCCTTAACGCCACCGCTAGTGATAAGCTAACGCAGAAATGTAGTATGCTGTAAAACATTCCAAGAAAAATCGATGAAATTAATCCTTATTTAAGTTTGTTTTATGGGATCCGGCGAATGCAGAATTCCGGCACAAACGCGCTAAGTCCGCCCTTGGTGATCAATCTTGAGCATGCTCTTTTAAGGAGCAACATTCATCACGAGGGCGCAATAATTTTCGTAAGAGAAGAGATATTCACTCTCCCTGCGAGTATAAAAGGGTTTCTTGTAAGCCGTCAATGGAACACTAAAAAGAAGAGCTCTCCGGATCCAAGAGTCCTCCTGTACAATCAAGATCTTCTAGCCGCCCTGAAAAATGAGCGTAAAAACGGGCGGAAGCTAGTTTTATATTCGGCGCTTCCGTTCTCTGTTGTAAAAGCAGTTTGTGAGTATCACGGCATATTCTCGAGGTGTTTGGTCCTGGATGCTACTAGCCAAAACGATCAGGACCTCTGCCGTAAGTGCGTAGCCCGGGAGCTTGGATTATCTAGCGGCGATTTCGAACTCATTTCTTCGCCAGCGGATTTTCACGTTTTGAAAGTTGAACTTCCGGACACGGGACAAAGTGCGGCTCCCGTCTGGCCGACTGTCCTCGCGATCATTTCGGCGATCCGAGTACGCCATTGGTCCAAGAATGTACTGGTCTTCGTGCCCGTGATGGTGTCGCCAGTCTCAACCACCGAGAACTGGTATCAATCGATACTTGCCTTTTTGGCATTTTCTCTGGTCGCCTCGATCAGCTACGTCTGTAACGACCTTCTCGACCTGCAGGCTGACAGAGCCCACCCGACCAAAAAGTTGCGCCCGTTTGCAAGCGGCGCGCTGCCGGTCGCAAGCGCGCTCTTCCTTATACCGACCCTGCTGATTGCCGCTTGCTTTGCCGCGCTCCCGCTCGCCATCAGCTTTCAAATTACGCTGGTAGTCTATTTCGTACTGACCTGCCTCTATTCGATTTATCTGAAGCGCATGCTGATGATCGATGTCGTCGTCCTCGGCTGCCTCTATGCGATCCGAATTGCCGCCGGGGGGGAAGCGACTGGGATCCGACTGTCCGAGTGGCTGATCGCATTCTCGGCGCTCTTCTTCCTGGCGCTGGCACTTATTAAGCGACAGGCTGAACTTGCCACCATGATGAAGATCGGACGGAAAAGAGCTGGCAACCGTTCCTACAGAACCGAGGATTTCTCTGTAGTAGCCGCGCTCGCCTCGTCGGCGGCGTTCAGTGCGGTCACGATCTATGCCGTATTCGTTTGGTCTGAAGTGCAAACTGAGGTCTACAGCACGCCACGCGCACTTTGGTTCGCTATTCCCGTGCTGGTATACTGGCTGGGCCGCATGGTTCTGTTGACACACCGCGGTGACATGCTTGAGGACCCCATTGTGTTCGCCGCCACCGACGCCAAGAGCCTCCTTTGCGGAGCAGTCGTTTTTGGGATCCTCCAATGGGCGCATTGACGATCGCAGGAATAGCCGAGGATCAGGTCGGCTTGGGTGGCTTGCGAATGTTCGGTGTCCGAACCTGGGCGTCGGCCGGCCTGCTGACTGCCCTCGTCTTTGGCTACTTTCTGATTAGGCTTGGCGTCACCTCCGAAGCAATCCGGGTAAACAACTGTATTCTAGGCGCTGACGTAGGTGATTACTTCCGGGGACTATCCAGTGGTCACTGGGGCGTTTTTCGCATCCGCAAGCACGCCTTGGCCGTCGCGTCTATCGCGGCTATTGGCTGGCCACTCACGCAGATGGGTGTTTCAGCTGCGACCGCGGCTATTATTGCTCTTGCCGCTTTTGTCGCGATCGGATCACTAGCGTTTTTTCTCTACTTGCGCCTGCTTGGGTTAGGATGTGGCGCCACATTTTTCATGGTGCTTGCGGCAATCTTCGCGTTTGGTTCCTTAACGATTTTCAGCGTCGTTGAGACCTACGGCTTCACATTCAGCGCAATGGCTGTCGCCATGCTCGCCTTCATCGTCATTGCGCGACATTCAAAAAACCACCCGGTGCTTTGCTCCATATCCGCTGGCATAGCGGGGGCAATTCCTGGTACGGCCAACCTGCCGGCATTAGCGTGCGTGCTTCTATACGCTGGACTGGCCAAAGCTTCTGCATCCGACAACCCATGGCAGAGATTCATCTTGGTGCTCGCACTACCGGTAGCCATTGCAACCGCTCTCTCCTCGGTGCCAATGCTTTATACGGATTTGGCGGCAGCCTTCGCATGGCAAAGGCATTATCTTGATAGTTTAGCGAGCATTGCCAATTTCGTATCGCCCGATGTGCTCGCCGATTACTTGTCAAGCTTCTGGGTCTTCGCTTTGGTATCGCCGCTCGACATGGTGCAATACCGGTATACGTCGCAGGCGACTGTCGCCCTTGGCAGTTCTGGATTGAGGCTCGCCGGCTATATCGTGGTCATGTTCGCGCTCAGCTTCGGCGCCTTCAGTGCATTGCGCGACCGTCGACGGCGCTCGATAACACTGTGGACTTTGATGGCAGTTGGTAGCTTGTTCATATTCTACCTCTACTTCAATCCTGCCGAGGCGATGCTCTACAGCAGCCAATGGATTTTGCTCCTTTTCGCAGCCGCTGCTCCCGGCTACGTCGGGCGCCGCTTCTCGGGACCACTCTTCGCAGCCTGTTTCGTCATCTTGGCCATCATCAACTATCCCCCGCTTATGGATCCTCGTTCAACCGATCCGTCAGCTTATTGCGGCCCCAGCCGATCTGCAGAGCCTGCCTCTCCATCACGGCCGCGTGCTACTTTTGTTAGATGATTAAGCGCTTTCTCCTGCTTCACCATCGTTGACATTTGACGACGGCAGCCTGGCGCGGCGCATCGATCAAGTTAGCGGCGCTCTGCGCCGAAGCAGGCAATATTGCCGTCGGCGTTGCAATTCCAAGCTAGAACAAGGGAAAGCGGCCCGAACCCACTGTTTTGGACACGGCACTGGCCACCCGGCGCTTGACTTCAAAAGTTCGGCCTACCTCTCCTTCGCAATCGAGAATTTCGCCGAGGTCGCAAACATTGACGTTTGTTGCTGCGGCTAGACGCTGCACCAAGCGCATGTCCATGAGGCGCAGCGGGCCAGATCCAACCTTATCGCCTCGTATGCCTCCATGAACTCTCCGACCGATTGTGTTGAATTCGACCCCACTCGGCCGACGGCGTCCTCCACCGTCGCGGAAATCCTTGCGCTTTCACCTGGCACCTGTGTCGAAGATCGATAGCGTCATTCGTCCTCTGTCTGCAGCGGCGAGTTGGTGTGCCGCCAGCAACGGCGGTCCCGATGGAAGCAGGCGCGGCCGCACGCTTTTCGAATTGGGAGATCTTCGGCGGTCATGCTGGCTCCCTATTGGTGGAAGCCGGCATACAATCGACGCGGCACGAGGCAAGTGCTCGATCAGACCCGCCGTCTCTCCGCCATCAGAAACACCGCCAGCAGACAGCACAGCAGGCCAAGGGACGATGGCAGCCCCTGATGTCCGATCAGTTGCATCGCCAGTCCTGTCGCGGGCGAGCCCACGATGCCGCCGATGCCCCATACGAACGCGAAGGCCGCGTTACCGGCGATCAAGGCTTGACCGGTGAAACGCTCGCCGAGTTGGATCAGCGACATGGTGTAGATCCCGAACGAGACCCCGCCCCAGACGAAAACGAGCGGCCAGATGAGCCACGAGTTGAAGATCGGCGGCAGCAGCAGGCAGCCGGCCAGCGAAACCAGGGCACAGAATAACATGGTCCGCGTCGAGCCAAACTGTTCGGCCACGCGCCCGAGCAAAATCTGCAGCACGGCATTGCCTGCGATGAAGCAGGTGATGAGCGAAGCGATGCGCTCCTCGGCGCTGCCGAGCGCGGTGCCATAGACCGCGAACAAGGAAAGCAGGATCTGCTCGAAGGCGGCTGCGGCGAAAACCGCGAACAATAGAAGCGGCGCCAGTGCGAAGAAGCTGCCGACCGATGTTGCCTCGCCTTCGTGCGGGACCTTCGGCAGGCGCGGCACGACCGCAAGCACGATCAGGCCGCAGAGAAGGAAGGCCACGATACCGATCATGAAGGGCGGCCACCCCTGCGTGCCGACCAAGCCGAGCGACAGCGGGCCGATGGCGAAGCCACCCGAAACGATCGATGAATAGAGGCCCATGATGCGGCCCCGGCGTGGCGCGGGCGTGATCGAGATCAGCCAGGTTTCGCTGATCACGTAAAGCGGATTGGCGAAGAAGCCGAGCAGGAAGCGCAGCGGCATCCAGGCCCAGACTTCCTGCCTCCAGGCGATCGCGATCAGAGCGAGCGCGGCGAGGATCGAACACAGGATCGCAAGCCGCGCCCCGCCCACGCGCCGCGCCAGCGCCGGAATGAAGGGCGCGGATACAATGAAACCCAGCGGCGTCATCGCCGCCGACAAGCCGATCAGGCCGGGCGTCGTCCCCTGCCGCTCCAGGATGAAGCTGAACAGCGGATAGCTCAGCCCCTGTGCCATGGCGAACACCGTGACGGTGGCGATGATGCCCGCCATCGCGGCCCATGGGATCCGAGCCTCTCGCGGTGATGTCGTGCTTTCGGCAGTCATACAGATTTCGAAGCAGAACCGGCAAATTCCGGCAAGTGCATGTGCAGGCGAACCACTGCGGCACATGGAAACTGGCGACCCGGTGTCATTGCAACATTCGCCTTATACTTGCCAGAAGGGCTTGGCGATCTCTGCCTCGAACTGCCGTCTCGTCAGGCCGATATCGTCGATCAAATGGGGATCGTCCTTCAACTTTTGCTCAAGTTCCCAGCGAAAGCGTATCCGCTCGCCCCAGGTCGCGATGATGCTTCGCAAGGTCGCCGGGCTGTAGTGCCGACGCGACAGTTCCGCCCGCCCCACGGGCGTTCCCGGCCGCGCTGCCTGATGCGGGGCCGATGCAAGGATGGGAGTATCGTTCATAGCAACCTCCATATGGTTTGAAGGTCCGGGGGCCTTCGACCTGAAAGAGGACGAATTCTGCAGGATGCGAACAGCGTCGTAATTAAGCTCTTCCAAAAAGTTCTCAAAAACTTCCAAACGGACTATAGATGCGCCGTATGTCGCGCTTTGTTTTTGGTCCGTTCGTGCTTGATCCGGGTGCGGGAACGCTCGTTCGGAACGATGATCCCGTTGCCATCGGTTACCGCGGGCTGAAGCTGCTTGCGGCACTCGTCGGACGGCCCGGCGAAATCCTGGGAAAAGCCGAGTTGATGGACGCGGCATGGCCGGGCAGGGCCGTCGAGGAAGGCAACCTCACCGTCCAGATCGCGCAGCTGCGGAAGTTGCTTGGTGCGGCCGCCGACGGCGGCGAATGGATCGCCACGGTTCCGCGGGTCGGCTACCGCTTCACGGGGCCTGTCGAACACGTCGGTGGCGCGAAGCGAAAACCATTGCCGCTGCCTAACAAACCGTCGATAGCCGTGCTGCCTTTCGTTAGTTTCAGCAACGATCCCGAGCAGGAATCCTTCGCGGATGGGTTGACCGAAGACCTGATCACCGACCTGTCCAGGATCTCCAGCCTCTTCGTCATCGCACGCAACTCGGCCTTTGCCTACAAAGGAAAGGCGATGGACGTGCGCGAGATCGCACAGGACCTTGGCGTGCGCTACCTGCTGGAGGGTAGCGCAAGACGCGCAGCAGGGCGCGTGCGCGTCAACGCCCAACTGGTCGACGCGGTGAGTGGCGATCATCTATGGGCGGAACGCTTCGATCGCAGTCTGGAAGATATCTTTGCCGTTCAGGACGAAGTCACCGGCAAGATCGTGGAGGCGTTACTCGGCCGGCTGCGCGCACCATCGCCGCCGCGCAATCGGCCCAGGAATCTCGAGGCTTACGATCTCTGCGTGCGGGCGCGCAAGCTGATGGATGATTCACCGCAGACGGCGCGGGAAGCGCATCTGATGCTCACGCGCGCGGTTACGCTCGATCCGGAATACGCCGAGGCCTATCGTTGGCTTGCCATAAACCACTGGATGGGATGGGTGCATTCCGGCGGACCAACTGAATCTTCCCGTAGCGTTGCTTTGGAATCGGCGCGCAAAGCCGTAGCGATCGACCCCAACGATGCCGGCTGCCGCTGGGTCCTGGCTTACCTGCTTGCATATGAACGCAGCTTCGCCGAGGCGGATGCGGAATTCACCAAGGCGATCGAGCTCGACCCGAACGAGGCCGACGCCTGGGCGGCACTATCCGACATCGCCGTCTTGGCCGGGCGGGTCGAGGAGGGCCTTGAGCACATTCGCAAGGCGTTCCGGCTGAACCCGTTTCCGGCAAGTTGGTACTATCTAACGCTCGGCCAGGCGCAATATGCGGCCGGCGAGTACGAAGCCGCCGTCGAGACGCTGCGCAGGGACGAGACTTATCGTACAAGCTCACGCCGTTTCCTGGCGGCAAGCCTTGCCCAACTCGGCCGGCTCGACGAGGCGCGCGCAGAGGTCGAATTGTTCCTCGTCGGCAACCCGCATTTCACAACCCGCCACTGGGCCGCGACGGAGCCATTCCGCGACGCTGCGACGCTTGAGCATTTCGTTGATGGCTACCGCAAGGCCGGTCTTCCGGAGTGACGCGCCGCGTGATCGAAGGCGCTGTCCTCGAGCGATCAAGCCATACATCTCGGTCACTCGTAACGGGCGCCTGCGCACCGTTCGTGCGACCTACTCCTCAAAGCGGCCCGTGGCGTCACGATCGCGGTCGTAACGTCTCGTGAGCGGAAACGGCGGCAACCAGGACTCGCGACGGATGATCCAGCTTTCGTAGGTTGGCATCAGTTGGTCAGGGGCATCCAAGGATCCTAGGTTCACTTCGATTTCGTCCGCGGTGCGTGCGAAAATGGACGAACCGCAGCGGGGACAGAAAAATCGCCCGGCGTAGTCGCGTGTTTCGCCCTCGATCGTCACCGCATTCTGAGGGAACACTGCGGAAGCGTGAAAAAGGGCCCCATGATGCTTGCGGCAGTCGAGACAGTGACAAAGGCCGACCCGGTATGGGAGACCCGACGCCACAATTCGGACGTTGCCGCACAGGCAACCGCCCGTGAATCGGTCCATGCTGCGTCTCCTCTAAAATGGAATGTTTATAACGAACCCCGTCGGGCGTCCATGAAAGATGCGCCAGCCTTCTGCGACATGGTGATCAAACAAGACATGGCGACTCCGAACGCTCATGGCCTCAGCCACGCTTCTTCAAGCCACCAGGCTTCCTTCCGCCCGATCGGGCGAGGCGATCTAGGGCCAAAGTCGAAGGTTGCAGGAGTGTTCATTGTCTCGGAGCGAGGCCATCAAGCAGAAAGTCGAGGCCTTTCCTGAAAGCGCCGTCCCAATCGTTATCCAACAGCAGACGAGAGCGTTCGATTGTCGGGTAGCGTTCGCTGCAACGTGTAAGGTGCTGCTGCGCGGCGGCCCTGTCGTCGTCCGAGAGGTCGAAGCTCGCCCGGGTGATGGTGGCGCCCATCACATAGTTCCAGAGCGACCATATCGCAACGTTCAAATCTGCGTCCGCTACACCGGCTCTGGACAAGGTCTTGCTCAGCAGTTCTAGGCGACTGAGGATGTTCGGGCCGAGCGCCCGGCGCGGCAACAGCAATGCCGACCAAGGATGGCGCAGCATGCTGGCGCGCCAGTCTTCGAGCATATGAACGACTTCTCCGCGCCAGTCTTGAGACTCAACTATTTGCGGCGGTCCGCGGTATTCGAGCACCGAGTCGAGCGCCAGATCAAAGACATCCTCTTTGTTGTTGACGTGCCAATATAGGCTCATCACGCCCGAGCCGAGGCGATCGGCCAGCCGACGCATCTTCAATCCATCGATTCCCTGGGCGTCCAGCAGTTCTATTGCGGCCGCTACGATCCGTTCCAGAGAGAGAGGCGGTTCACTGCGCGGCTCCTGCACGGACTGGAGTGACACACCCACCCGTTGAGACCGTTTGCTCTGAGCGCCGCTACGTTTGGCTGCCATCCGTCTTCCTTGCTGATCAGAACGTCGATTTAAGCCGACAATGCGACGAATGTCGATCCTGAACGGTTGACTCGTACAGCGCACGATGCAATTGAATCGTACGCCGTACGAGTCAATTATGTGGGCGATGAGTTAAAGTTCAATCCTGCAGGCCACGAGGGTACGTTGCTCGCAGTCCTCAGAGCCAAGAGAAAATCATGTCACGCGCAATTAAGCATCTGCTTATCGGAGGGCTAATCATCATGACCATGGGAGTTCCCAATGCGACGACAGCGAATGAGAATGATCTCAAGCTGACCATCGTCAATCCACAAAACCTCTACGACCCGACGCCGAATGGCTACAGCACGGCGGTGATTGTGCCCCGCCAAGCACGGTTGGCCTACATCTCCGGACAGGGCGGCCAAGACAGCACGGGAGACTTGTCGCCCGACTTCGCTATCCAGGTCGAGCAGGCCTACGCAAATCTGCGCACCGCCCTCGATGCGCTCGGTGCCAGGCCGGATCAGGTCGCCAAGCTCACGATCTTCGTGGTCGATCACGATATGTCCAAGCTTGAGGTGTTGACCAAGAACGTCAAGGAAATGTTCGGCGAGGCGCTGCCGGCGCAGACTCTGATTCCCGTCCCCAAGCTTGCAATTGACCCCATGCTCTTCGAGGTGGAAGCCGTCGTCATTCTGGAATAGTGGCGGGCAGGGCTGCCAGAGCTGCGGCAAATGTCGCATCTCTAATTTGCTCAACTGTCGCATTGCTAAATTGCCGTGGGGATCTACGCCAGGTGCAACATGGGCGTGTGAAGGGTAGGGGATTGCCCGCAATCACGCAAATGCACATGAACACCTCGGCTGGTGTCCGATAGCCAAGGCACTTCCTGGGTAGCGAATTGAGATGGTGGGCGAGGGCGACCAGCTGCTGCTCGCGGACGGTCGATAGGCCGGTATCGCTCGGCACGAAGCGGCGGATGCGCTTGTTGGTGTTCTCGACCGCGCCTTTCTGCCACGGTGAGTTCGGATCGCAGAACATGGGGTAATCGCGGCGCGACCGCCCCAAGCAGATGCTACCGGGGGTGGTTGCTCCCGATAAGATGGTGAAACGGGCTCACGATGGGAAACCGGGCCCAACATCAGATGGAGAGCAACCATGGACCAGTATATTGGGCTTGATGTTTCATTGAAAGACACAGCAATCTCGGTTCGGGAGGACGGCAAGCGGATCTGGCGGGGAAAGTGCCCTTCGGACCCAACGCTTCTGGCCGAGCTTATCCGCAAGCACGCGCCGCACGCCAGGCGCGTCGTCTTCGAAACGGGGCCGCTGTCGACGTGGTTCTATCATGCCCTGACGGCCGAAGGGGCTCCGGCGATCTGCATTGAAGCGCGGCACGCGCAAAAGGTATTGAACGAGACACTCAACAAGACCGATGCCAATGATGCCGATGGTCTGGCGCAGCTCGCAGAAGCCGGCTTCTACAAAGCGGTTCGGGTCAAGTCGTTTGACGCTATGCTGACCCGCGCGTTGGTGGCGGCCCGCAATCAGCTCCTGAATCTCTCAACCCAACTCGGCAATCAGATCCGCGGTGTCATGAAGACCTTCGGCCTTATCGTACCCAAAGGCACAGGTCGGGTTTTTGATACCCATGTTCGAGAGCTCCTGGAGAGGCAAACTTCTCTGGCGCAGATCATTTTGCCCTTGCTTGATGCGTGGCACAATATTCGCAAGCGTGCGGCCATTCTTGACCGTCAGCTCATTGCAGCGGCGCGGCAGAGCCCGGCTACGAAGTTGTTGATGACAGTTCCAGGTATCGGCGCCATTACGGCGGTCTCTTACATCGCCGCCATCGAGGATCCGGAAAACTTCCGAACTTCGCGCTCGGTTGGCGCCTGGCTCGGGCTGACCACCCGCCGCTATCAGTCGGGCGAAGTCGATTATGACGGCCATATCTCACGCAGAGGCGACAACCGGCTGCGCGGGCTGCTTTACGAAGCGGCGACAACGCTGCTGACGAGAACCAGTGCCAGAACTGAGAGCAGTCTCAAGAATTGGGGACTTAAGCTGCGCGAGCGGCTTGGCTTTAAGCGGGCGGCTGTGGCCGTCGCCCGCAAACTCGCGGTTATCATGCATACCATGCTCAAGACGGGAGAAACCTTCAATCCTTCAGCCGGCACCAACGCATTAATGAAGGTCTGACAGCCGATTACTCTCCGCGCATCACCTTTCTGGCGCGACAAGGCGTCCCTGTCGTGGACGTAGGTCTGGCCATTCCGTGAAGTTGGCGGCAGCTCCCAGAGACTGCGCGCAGAACATAGGAAGACCTTGCCTGCGAAGACCATCATGCGGCGGGCTTGTACCGACCGCGAAGACAACCCTGTTCCCGACATACGATTGCTCTCACGTCAAAATGGAGCGCTGGGCGACGACTAAGAACATGAATGCGCCATATGACGTTGCCGAATCCGTGCCGCGCTGGCATTCGGAGCTCATCGCGCATACTCAAACGCGATTGACTCGTGAGCCGCGATCAGACAACCAGCTCCGGGCACCGATGCCATCTTCCAAAGCCCTGAAGCCGCGAAACTCGGTGCCGCGGTCGAAGGTGAAAGCTCTGGCGGGCAAAGGCCGGCAGCGGTGCGAAGGCATCAACGATCTTGTCCATGATCGGCCGCGAGTGCCGACTGCCATTCTTGATCATTACGGTATAACGGCTCTTGCGCTCGACGAGCGAGGTGACATTGGCCTCGCCGAGCTCGCGGCGGAAGATCAGCAGGTCGCCTTCCCAGTGGCCGAACTGCAAGCGAGCACCAATGAAATCAGGACGTTGCGCGATTCGATTATCAAATGGGATCAAGCCGTCGCATGGCTTGCGTGATCCGCGTCGGCGGCGCTTGCGACGGCCTTCCGGCAGATGCCGATAGAGCCCGACTGCATAGTTCTCCTTGCCGTAGATGAAGCGATAGATCGTCTCCGGTCAGACGCGAACGGCACTCACTCCGTCAGCGAGCAGCCGGCCGGCAATCTGCTCCGGCGACCAATGCGCCTTCAGTCGATCGATCACCTTGAACCCACCCGGTGTAAGTTCATGCCGAATTGCGACTTGCGCGTGTGACGCTAGCCGACACGTCGCATTTGCGCGAGCAGTTTCTTGCGGAAGACTTCCGCGGGCGTTCGGTAGCCTAAGCACTTCCGCGGTGTCGAGTTGAGCCGGTCGCAGATGTCCTTCAGCTCGCCGTCGGTGATCGACAGGGGATCCACTTCTCTCGAAAGCCATTTGCGAACCCGGCCATTGGTGTTCTCGACCGTGCCTTTCTGCCAGGGCGACTGCGGGTCGCAGAACCATGTCTGCGTTCCGATGCCAGCCTGCAGATAGGGCCATTCGCTGAACTCAGTGCCACGGTCGAAGGTGATGGAGCGTCGAGCAGCGTGGGGCAGGGGTTGGAGCACCTCGATCAGCCCGTCCATGATCGGTTTCGATTGCCTGTCGTTGTTGCGCAGGAAGACCGCAAACCGGCTGACCCGCTCGACCAGTGACGTCACGTTGGCCTTGCCGAACTTCTTGCGAAACTGAATGAGATCGCACTCCCAGTGCCCGAACTGCTTGCGTTCGGCGACAGTCTCAGGACGATGAAGAATGTTGAGTTCCGGGCTGAAGCGGCGACCGTGACGCCGTCGGGCATGCCGCGGCCGACGTCTCGCACGACGCTCCGGCAGGTGCCGCCACAGCTTGATCGCCTGGCCGTCTGCGGAATAGGCGAACTTATAGATCGTCTCGTAACTGACGCAAATCGGATGGCGCTCCAGCCGCATGCGGCCGGCGATCTGCTGCGGCGACCAGCCATGGATGATCCGCTCGATCACCGATTGGCGCACATGGGAGAACCGGGCGAGCTTGCGCAGCTTGGCTCTGCGCTCACGTGCCATCTCGTTGGCGGTCACGCAATAGTAGCCGCTCAGATCCGGCATTTGCGGATCCTCAAAAGCATTGCGCTTGAGCTCGCGGAAAATCGTCGAACGATGCCGTCCGAGCTTCTCGGCGATGACGGTGACGCTCAGGCCGGCTGCTCGCCAGCGAGCGATCCTACGACGTTCATCCATATCGATCTGGGAGTAGGTGCGTCTCATGAACATTCCTTGCGAGCGATAACCCATTGGTATCTATCGCAAGTCGCACTTCATCCTTGAACCCACCCGGCTACATGGCGTGTGGCGGCCATGTTGAAATGTCCGCTGTGGCGCAAAGTAGAAATGTCACTTTGGATACGTCTTCAGCCATTTAGAAATACGACACTCGGCATCTCCACTTGCGCTGAGGCAAGCCCCCGACCGGACCGGCTGGGCCGGGTTGCAAGGGAAGGGAGGGGGCGGCTGAAGGGCACCCCTTCGGCTTTAGCTTTCTCAGTTTCATTTATTGCGTTCCTGGTAGATGTTGCAGGCAGCTGTATGTGCTGGGCCAGGATCTCGCGATGCTTCCGGAAATCAGGCTGATGGGTGATGTCGATGTAGCCGCGCTGTCGCCGCTGCTTCGCGGGATGATCGTGACGATATCCTATGCCGACACTCACAATGGCATTGGATTAACAGCGACGGGCGCCATGAATCGCAAGTTCGTGCACTGGGCCGCCGTTCATTTCGATTGGCCCGGGTACACATTCGAAGACCTGTACAGGATGAATAAGGTCCTCAATGAAGCCGACATGCCGCCGCTCTGGGTGGTACGGGATATGGTCCGACATCTAAAGCTTCTTCGCCGGAAAAAAGACGTCCTGCTGCCCACAAAACGTGGCCAGGACTTTTTGGCGAGACCGCAGGCCTTCTTCGATCTGATCGCGACGGATTACCTTTATGCTTATATCCACCACGGGCAGACGCAGGAGGCTGTCCGCAATCGGATGCGTTGGTGGCACGTCTTTCTCAATCTTATCAATATGAAAGCAGAAACGGGCTGTTCGTTGGACGAACTGGCGAACGAGCTATACCCGAGCGAATCGTACCCGGAGCCAGCAGAAATGACTGTCGAAACCTGGGCGGAAAGGTCGGCGCTCCGCTACGATATCATTCGCCCGCTGTGCTGGCTGGGATTGCTGCACGAAGAACGCGAGGGGCTGACTATTTGGCAGCACGGAACCTACCACAAGACACCCTTGTGGCCTGCCTGTTTAAAGCTGGAATCAAACATGCATTCCGAGTTTATTCTCCATTGAACTGTGCCGGGTAGGGTTGCCCTTGCTCCACCGCACTTTGCTGGGAAAGCGCCTGCCGCCGCCGAGCAATGATCGCGGGATCGTTCATGAAATCCGTCCGCTTGCCCGGCTTGCGACCGCGCGGCGTGTAGCCAATCTTCTCGCTGTTGGTCTTCACCTTCGGCGCCGGCCGCTCGTCCTGGCGCTCCTTGATATAGGCCAGCACATCGGAAAGCCGCTTGTTCTCGGTGATCGCCGCATGCGTCACCCGCTGGTCCTTGTCGAACACCCGGCAGGGCAGGGAATGCCCCTTCCAGCGCACATCCAGCCGGCCATCGGCGAAAGCGTAGGTCTCGACATAGCGTCCGACCAACCCACGCGTCACCTCGTTCTCTTCCAGCATGATCCGCTGGCGCTCGTAGGAGAACGTCAGTTGCGCACCGACATAACGCTGCTCACGTTTGCACAGGACCTCGCGCAGCCGATCCGGGGCAAGGTTCATCGGCCGGTGCAGGTCATCAGGCCGGGCAGGGGAAATGGCAAACTGCCGGTTATAGCGCTCCATGAACCGAGGCAGGAAAGCGTTGCCGTCGTCCATCCCGCAGATGCCCTCCAGACGCAGATCCTTGATCAACCGATCCTGTAGCGTCCGGTTCATCCGCTCGACCCGGCCCTTCGCCTGGCTCGAGTTTGCGCAAAGAATCTCGATGTTTAGCTCTGAAAGCGCACGCCCGAACTGCGTCATGCCCTGGCCGCCCTTGGCGTCTTTCTTCGCCACCCGGAACACCGAATGCTTGTCGGAATAGAAGGCGACCGGAGCACCATGCGCCTTCAGATAGAGCTCCAGCGCCTCGAAATACGTAAACGCGCTTTCCGATCGTACGAAGCGCAACTGCATCAGCTTGCCGGTCGCATCATCGATGAACACCAGCAGCGAACATGGGGCACCGCGATCTTCGAACCAGCGATGCTCGGAACCGTCGATCTGCACCAGTTCACCATAGGCCTCGCGCCGCGGCCGCGGCTGGTGAAAGGTGCGGCGCTGCTTGCGCGACAGCCACAGACCGGCCGCCGCCATCCATTGGCGCAAGGTCTCGCGCGACACCGTCAGCCCGTCGCGCTCGGCAAGCTTCTCGGCCGCCAGTGTCGGACCAAAGTCCGCATAGCGCTCGCGCACGATCGCCATGGCATAATCGCGCACGCCGTCGCAAATCCGGTTGTTCGATGGGCGGCCGATCGCTCTGTGCCGGATCGATGCCGCACCATCCGTCCGGATCCGCTCCAGGAGCCGGCGAACCTGACGCGTGCTCAAGCCCAGGACATGCGCCGCCGACACCAGCGTCATGCGGCCGTCGACCACCTTCGACAAAACCTCAATCCGCTGCAGGTCGCGCTCGCTCATCGCAATCAATCCCATCCGCAATCTCCCACGTCATCAAAACGCGGGGAGAGTGACATTCTTACTTTGCAGGAACAGGACACTTTAACTTTGCGGCTACAGGGCGTGTGGCGGCCATGTTGAAATGTCCGCTGTGGCGCAAAGTAGAAATGTCACTTTGGATACGTCTTCAGCCATTTAGAAATACGACACTCGGCATCTCCACTTGCGCTGAGGCAAGCCCCCGACCGGACCGGCTGGGCCGGGTTGCAAGGGAAGGGAGGGGGCGGCTGAAGGGCACCCCTTCGGCTTTAGCTTTCTCAGTTTCATTTATTGCGTTCCTGGTAGATGTTGCAGGCAGCTGTATGTGCTGGGCCAGGATCTCGCGATGCTTCCGGAAATCAGGCTGATGGGTGATGTCGATGTAGCCGCGCTGTCGCCGCTGCTTCGCGGGATGATCGTGACGATATCCTATGCCGACACTCACAATGGCATTGGATTAACAGCGACGGGCGCCATGAATCGCAAGTTCGTGCACTGGGCCGCCGTTCATTTCGATTGGCCCGGGTACACATTCGAAGACCTGTACAGGATGAATAAGGTCCTCAATGAAGCCGACATGCCGCCGCTCTGGGTGGTACGGGATATGGTCCGACATCTAAAGCTTCTTCGCCGGAAAAAAGACGTCCTGCTGCCCACAAAACGTGGCCAGGACTTTTTGGCGAGACCGCAGGCCTTCTTCGATCTGATCGCGACGGATTACCTTTATGCTTATATCCACCACGGGCAGACGCAGGAGGCTGTCCGCAATCGGATGCGTTGGTGGCACGTCTTTCTCAATCTTATCAATATGAAAGCAGAAACGGGCTGTTCGTTGGACGAACTGGCGAACGAGCTATACCCGAGCGAATCGTACCCGGAGCCAGCAGAAATGACTGTCGAAACCTGGGCGGAAAGGTCGGCGCTCCGCTACGATATCATTCGCCCGCTGTGCTGGCTGGGATTGCTGCACGAAGAACGCGAGGGGCTGACTATTTGGCAGCACGGAACCTACCACAAGACACCCTTGTGGCCTGCCTGTTTAAAGCTGGAATCAAACATGCATTCCGAGTTTATTCTCCATTGAACTGTGCCGGGTAGGGTTGCCCTTGCTCCACCGCACTTTGCTGGGAAAGCGCCTGCCGCCGCCGAGCAATGATCGCGGGATCGTTCATGAAATCCGTCCGCTTGCCCGGCTTGCGACCGCGCGGCGTGTAGCCAATCTTCTCGCTGTTGGTCTTCACCTTCGGCGCCGGCCGCTCGTCCTGGCGCTCCTTGATATAGGCCAGCACATCGGAAAGCCGCTTGTTCTCGGTGATCGCCGCATGCGTCACCCGCTGGTCCTTGTCGAACACCCGGCAGGGCAGGGAATGCCCCTTCCAGCGCACATCCAGCCGGCCATCGGCGAAAGCGTAGGTCTCGACATAGCGTCCGACCAACCCACGCGTCACCTCGTTCTCTTCCAGCATGATCCGCTGGCGCTCGTAGGAGAACGTCAGTTGCGCACCGACATAACGCTGCTCACGTTTGCACAGGACCTCGCGCAGCCGATCCGGGGCAAGGTTCATCGGCCGGTGCAGGTCATCAGGCCGGGCAGGGGAAATGGCAAACTGCCGGTTATAGCGCTCCATGAACCGAGGCAGGAAAGCGTTGCCGTCGTCCATCCCGCAGATGCCCTCCAGACGCAGATCCTTGATCAACCGATCCTGTAGCGTCCGGTTCATCCGCTCGACCCGGCCCTTCGCCTGGCTCGAGTTTGCGCAAAGAATCTCGATGTTTAGCTCTGAAAGCGCACGCCCGAACTGCGTCATGCCCTGGCCGCCCTTGGCGTCTTTCTTCGCCACCCGGAACACCGAATGCTTGTCGGAATAGAAGGCGACCGGAGCACCATGCGCCTTCAGATAGAGCTCCAGCGCCTCGAAATACGTAAACGCGCTTTCCGATCGTACGAAGCGCAACTGCATCAGCTTGCCGGTCGCATCATCGATGAACACCAGCAGCGAACATGGGGCACCGCGATCTTCGAACCAGCGATGCTCGGAACCGTCGATCTGCACCAGTTCACCATAGGCCTCGCGCCGCGGCCGCGGCTGGTGAAAGGTGCGGCGCTGCTTGCGCGACAGCCACAGACCGGCCGCCGCCATCCATTGGCGCAAGGTCTCGCGCGACACCGTCAGCCCGTCGCGCTCGGCAAGCTTCTCGGCCGCCAGTGTCGGACCAAAGTCCGCATAGCGCTCGCGCACGATCGCCATGGCATAATCGCGCACGCCGTCGCAAATCCGGTTGTTCGATGGGCGGCCGATCGCTCTGTGCCGGATCGATGCCGCACCATCCGTCCGGATCCGCTCCAGGAGCCGGCGAACCTGACGCGTGCTCAAGCCCAGGACATGCGCCGCCGACACCAGCGTCATGCGGCCGTCGACCACCTTCGACAAAACCTCAATCCGCTGCAGGTCGCGCTCGCTCATCGCAATCAATCCCATCCGCAATCTCCCACGTCATCAAAACGCGGGGAGAGTGACATTCTTACTTTGCAGGAACAGGACACTTTAACTTTGCGGCTACAGGGCGAAGTCGCATAAGATAGATTATGGAACTCACAGATACTTACGTCGACGGATACAAGTATGCGAAATCAACGGCTTAGCGCTTGAATTCTCAATACCAGCTCACGCCTCATCAGCGGACGGCATGTCGATCTCGAACTCCAGTCGCATCATGTCATAAGCCGGCTCGACATGATCGGGCGTTTCGTTGCAGACCGTCTCGTAGTCCAGCGGCACATGCATATGGGTCAGCACTGCGCGCTTCGGCCGAAGCCTCGCGATCCAGCCAAGCGACTGCACCAGCGACAGATGGCTCGGATGAAACTTGTACTGCAACGTGTCGATTACCAGCAGATCGAGATCACCGAGCTTGCCGACGGTTTCCGGCGGAAAATCGCTGACATCGGTGCAATAGGCAAAATCACCGACGCGGAAACCCAGCGAATGAACGTTGCCGTGAAACTGCATCAACGGCTCGAACGAGATCGGGCCGCCGGCGCCGTGCACTGTGATCAGCGGCAGGTCGTCCGCAATGATGTGAGGCTCCACGATCGGCGGATAGCCGCTCGCGGGCGGCGATTCCAAACAGTAATGAAAGCCTTCACGGATTCGGGCCATTGCAAGCGTATCTGCCCAGATCGGCACGCGCCTGCGATTCTCGATGACGAAACCGCGAAGATCGTCGATACCGTGCAGATGATCGGCATGCGCGTGGCTATAGAGCACCGCATCGATATGGCGCACATTGGCCGCGATCATCTGGGCACGGAAGTCCGGGCCCGTGTCGATAACGACGGTTGTCTTGCTGCCGTCGGGCGCAAATTGTTCTATAAGAAGCGCCGCACGCATACGGCGGTTGCGCGGATTAGACGAATCGCATGCGCCCCAATCGCCGGTAATGCGCGGCACACCCGGCGAAGAACCGCACCCGAGAATGGTGAAGACCCGCCGGAACGCCACCTCAGAGTCTCGGCATTTTCGAGAAGATGCGGAAGGCGTTTTCCGTGGTAATTTCCGCTATCTCCACCTTCGATACGCCGATCGTCTCCGCTAGCACCTCCGCCGTATGCGCAACGTAAGCCGGCTCGTTGCGCTTACCGCGGAAAGGCTTCGGCGCCAGATAAGGTGCGTCCGTCTCCACGAGCATTCGGTCGCGCGGGACCGTCCTGGCGATATCCCTCAATTCTGCCGATTTCGGGAACGTCAAAATGCCCGAGAACGAAACGTAACCGCCGAGTTCGACGCCGACGCGAGCAAGCTTCGGGCCGGAGGAAAAGCAATGGAGAAGAAAAGGGAAGGCGCCCTTCCCCGTTTCCTCGGTCAGGATGGCGGCCATATCGTCATCCGCCGAGCGGCTGTGGATGACGAGCGGCAGCCCGGTCTCCCGCGCCGCCGCTATATGCCGGCGAAGCCCGTCGGCCTGCGCATGGCGCGGCGCATTGTCGTAGTAATAATCAAGTCCCGCCTCGCCGATCGCAACCACCTTCGGATGCGCCGAGAGGCGAACGAGATCCTCGGTTGTCACGTCGATCTCCTCATCGGCGTTGTGCGGATGGGTACCGACGGAGCAGAAGACGTTCGAATAGGCCTCGGCGATCGCGAGAATACTGTCGAACCGCTTCACGCGCGTGGAAATCGTCACTATCTGGGTCACGCCAGCGTCACGGGCGCGTTCCACGATTGAATCGCGCTCAGCTTCGAAATCGGGAAAATCCAGATGACAATGGGTGTCGATCAGCATGCGTTGGCGCTCACTTAAGTTTCCGGCGCGACATAGCGCGGGAAGACGGGCTTCGGCGCTTCGAGCGGCGCTCCAGAGACCAACCGACCCGATTCGCCGAGCTCGGCGAAGTCACGCTTGCTGGCCGGAACGGCTACGAGGTCCAACAGCTTTCCCGCCGATTCCGGCATGAAGGGCTGCAAGAGAATCGCGATTTGGCGCACGACTTCGGCGGTGACGTAGAGCACCGTTGCCATCCGTTCCGGATCCGTCTTCTTCAGCGCCCACGGCTCCTGACCGGCAAAATAACGATCGGCTTCGGAAACGACCGCGATGATTGCGGCGAGTGCACGATGGATCATCTGCTTGCCCATCTCGTCGCGCGTAGTCCCAATCAACGAATCTGCGGCGGCGAGCATTGCCTTGTCTTCATCCGTCAGCGGTCCGCAGACAGGGATCTGACCATTGCAGTTCTTGACGATCATCGACAGCGAGCGGCTGGCGAGATTGCCGATGCCATTGGCAAGATCGGAATTGATGCGTGTCGCGATCCCCTCCTCGCTGTAACTGCCGTCCTGGCCGAACGACACTTCGCGCAGGAAGAAATAGCGGATCTGGTCGAGACCGAAATGCTCGACAAGGTTGAACGGATCGACCACGTTGCCGAGCGACTTTGACATCTTCTCGCCCTTGTTGAGCAGAAAGCCGTGGGCAAAGACACGCTTCGGCAGCGGCAGTCCGGCCGACATCAGGAAGGCCGGCCAGTAGACGGCGTGGAAGCGGATTATGTCCTTGCCGATGACGTGGATGTCCGCCGGCCAGAATTTTGCACGTGGCCCCGCCGGATCCGTCAAATAACCCGTCGCGGTGATGTAGTTGGTCAGCGCGTCCACCCAGACGTACATGACATGGGCAGGGTCGTCCGGAACCCTGATGCCCCAGTCGAAGGTCGTGCGCGAGACAGAAAGATCCTTGAGACCCGATTTGACGAAGGAGATGACCTCGTTTCTCCGCTCGGCCGGACCGATGAAATCCGGGTTTTCCTCATAGTGCTTGAGGAGTTTTTCCTGATAGGCGGACAGGCGGAAGAAATAACTTTCCTCTTCCACCCATTCGACCGGCGTACCCTGCGGTCCGTAGCGCACGCCATCGCCGCGCAACTCGGTCTCGTTCTCCTGGTAATAGGCTTCGTCGCGGACGGAGTACCAGCCCGCATAGGAGTCCTTGTAAAGGTCGCCCGCATTGCTCATGCGGATCCAGATATCCTGCGAGGCTTCGTGGTGGCGCTTTTCGGTGGTGCGAATGAAATCATCGTTCGACGCGTTCAACAGCCGCGTCATCTTCTGGAATTCGGCCGAGTTGCGATCGGCGAGCTCCCGCGGTGAAATGCCTTCCTTTTTCGCCGTCTGCTGCATCTTCTGACCATGCTCATCCGTTCCGGTCAGAAAGAAGACCTCGCGCCCGTCCAATCGCTGAAAGCGCGCCATCGCATCCGTCGCGATCAACTCATAGGCGTGGCCGATATGCGGCTTGCCGTTCGGATAGGAAATCGCGGTCGTGATGTAGAAGGGGGACGTATCTCTCATGATGGCTTCGATATATCTCGGGTCAGGAACTACCGCAGCTATTAGCGCATCGCCTTCAGGTAGGGAACCGCCGGTGCTAGAAAAACCTCCTTGGAGAATGGCGCAGCACGAGCGGCAGCCTGTTGACACACACACGACAAACAAGAACAAAACAGAAACAAACAAAAAGGGGGAGTGCCGTGCTCAGCGAGCTTAAGCGCAAATTCGAGGAAGCGTCGGCTGCCTATGCGGCCGAGCACGGCGTCCTGTGCGATGAGACTGGTACATCCTGAAACTGCAGGAAGAAATGGGCGAACTGACACAGGCTTGGAACAAACTCAGCGGACGGGGACGCATCGGCGGAAAATCGCCGGAGGAACTGCGCCGATCGCTTGCCGACGAAACAGCGGACCTGCTCGGCCATATCCTGCTCTTCGCATACCGCAACGATATCGACCTCGCCGCAGCGATCGAGCGGAAGTGGAAATTCAGCCCCTTCCTATAACGCGTTCTTCAGGTCATCCAGCAACGCCAGGATCGTCTGCTTGCGATCAAGATTATAAGCGTCGCTCACCGTCAGGCGCTCCGCAAAGCCGCTGGAGAGCCTCGCGAGCCGCTCGGCCCTTTCGAGATCGCCGGCGGTTGCAGCATCCCGTGCAAGCTGCATGACGCGCCCCATAAGCAGTGAGGAGAAAAAGTCGAAAATCGTTTCGCTGTCCTTCGCCGCGAGAATGTCGGCGAGCTTGTGCATCTGTTTGCGAACGGCGGGGCCCTGTCCCGAAAGAATTTCTTCGAAAGCCGCGGCGATATCCAGGCCACCGTAGTTCAGCAGCTTCAGCGCCTCGGAGACGCTGCCGTTCGCCGCAGAGAGAATCCGATCGGCATTTGGGCCCGTCAGATCGAAACCTAGATGCGCAAGCGCCTGGCGCATAGGCTCCTTATCCAGCGGCTTCAGCCTCAAAGGCAGGCAGCGCGAGCGAATGGTCGGCAGCAGCTTGCCGGGCGCATGGGTCAGCACGAGGAACAGCGAACGGCGCGGCGGCTCCTCCAGGATCTTCAGAATCGCATTGGCCGCATTCCGATTGAGGTCGTCGGCCGTATCAATGATGACGATGCGCCAGTTTCCGGTGCCGGATGTCTGCCCAAAAAACTTGCCGGCGCGGCGCACCTCGTCGACGGTGATCGCACCCTTCGCCCTGCCCGTCTTTTCGTCCAGCGGTCGTGTAAGATGCAGCAGGTTGTGCGAGGCGCCGGACGCAAGCTGCCGGGTAATGATCGAAGCCGGATCGGGATCGACGAGGCTGTCAGGCGCCTCCGCAGGCTCCGGATGGCTCAACACGTGATTGGCAAATCGGAAGGCGAGCGTCGCCTTGCCGATGCCTTCAGGTCCCTCGATCAGGACCGCGTGATGCCCCTTGCCGGATTTGTAGCTCTGAGCAAGGAAGGCTTCGGCCTGGAGGTGGCCAAAGAGCTTGTTGTTTTCTGCCGGTGCTATCGCACCCTCCAGCACGCCCGCACGCTCCGTCGTCATGATGCCGCTTCCGCATTCGGCGGTCCCGGCTCGCCAAGACGTGGCAACAACGCTTCGATAAGCTCCCGGACTTCCGCTGCGATGACGTCGGGCGGTCGTGTCGCGTCGACGACGCGGCAACGCTCAGGATCTGCTTCGGCAATATCGAGAAAGGCTTCGCGCCGTTTCTCGTGCGTCTCTAGTTGCTCCTTCTCGAAACGGTCGGGGCTGTCATTGGCGGCGCGGCGGCGCGCACGCTCGAGCCCGACGGCAGCGGGAAGATCGAAGATGATCGTGCAATCGGGAACGACGCCATTGACGGCGACGCGCTCCAGGGTCTCGACGAAAGCCGGCTCGAGATTGCCGGTTACACCCTGGTAGACACGGGATGAATCCATGAAGCGATCGCAAAGGACGATGATCCCCTTCCGAAGTGCCGGGCGGATCACCTCCTCGACATGGTCGCTGCGCGCTGCCGCGAAAAGTATCGCCTCCATGCGAACGCCGAAGGGCTCGGCCGCACCGGACAGCAACACGTGGCGAACCGCCTCCGCTCCGACGGAGCCTCCAGGTTCACGGGTCGTGAGCACGCGGTAGCCACGCGCGCTCAGCGAATCGGCAAGGAGGCGCATCTGGGTCGATTTTCCCGCCCCTTCCCCGCCTTCGAACGTTACAAACAAACCCTTTGTCAACGACACATGTTTTCCCAGATCGACGTGCGTATCGGCCCTGTTTAACCGAATGGTCCGGCGGAAGAAACCGCCGCAGCTTGCATTTGTTACAGCCAGAAGAAAAGCAGTTCCTGCAGCGCGTCGATCGAGCGACTGGTGAGCGTACCGACCTCGACGGCGTTGGCCGTTCTGACCGGAACTTCCCGCAACAGCTTGTCGCCATTCCAGAGCCTGACCACTCCCACTTGCCGGCCGGCTGCGACCGGCGCCGAGAGCGGCCATTTATAAACGATGCGGGCCGTCAGCCGCTCAGGATTGTTGACGGGGAGCAACACATCGACCGGCCCACCGGCGACGAGAGGCACACGGGACGCCGCCCCGCCATAGACGCTCGCCTCGCCGATCGTCTCGCCTTCAGCAAAGATGCGCCGTTTCTCGAAAGCGGTCATCGCCCAATCGAGCACGCGGCGGCTTTCCTCGGTGCGTTCCTTGTCGCTCTCGAGCCCGCCCATGGCGAGATATACCCGGCGGTCGCCGCGCCGCATCGACGCCGCGACCGAGAAGCCGTACCCTTCGGCAAATCCCGTCGCCAGGCCATCTACGCCGACATTGGCAGCAATCAGCGGATTGCGGTTGCGCTGAAGGATCTTGTTCCACTCGAATTCGGGCTGGGAATAGAGACGGTAGAAATTCGGATGGGCCTCATGCAGATGTCGTATCAGCGTAACCACCTCCCGCGCCGTTATGCTGTTTGCGGGGTCCGGCAGGCCGGTAGCGTTATTGAAGTTCGCGACCGGCATCCCGAGTTCGCGCGCACGCGCGGTCATGCGCTTGGCAAAGGCTGCTTCACTCCCGGTCATTCCCTCGGCCAGAATAATGCAGGCGTCGTTCGCGAACTGCACCGTGGCGCCCAGGATGAGATCCGCGACGCGGATTTTGGACTTGATCGCAGCAAACATCGTGGATGTACCGGAGGGAGCGCCGCCCGTCCGCCACGCATGCTCGGAGACTTCGAAAGTCGTCTCGGGCGTCAACTCGCCCTTGTCCAACGCCTCAAAAACAACCTCCATCGCCATCAGTTTGGCGAGCGAGGCGGGCGGCACCGGTTCGTCCTCGCCGCGTGCGAAAAGCACCGTTCCCGTTTCGGCATCGACGAGATAGATCTGCTTCGCCTTGGTGTCGAACGCAGCCGTTTGCGCTGCGGCTTCCCCAAAAACGATCGCCGCCAGAAGGGCTGCAACCGCTAGCAACTTCATGCACATGAGAAACTCCGGTTTCTTCACGGGCATAGCAGCGCGCTGCGCCCGGTTCAACCGGCGTCAATTCGCGGAAGTGCTCCTATTCTGCCGTCTCGCATAGGCAAGAATGGAATCGGGCGTCAACGGATTTGGATCGACCATGATCGCCTCGAACGGCGAGGCCTTGTCGCTGACGCGAACTTCGACGTAAGCCGCAGCAGCATAGGCCATGTTACCGTTCGGCAGTGGGATCAATTCCGGCCGTTCCGTCGGAATCGGTCCGATCTCCGGCAGCATCACGAAATCCGTGAGTGCCCGCGGCGTCCCAGAGCCCTGCGTCGGCTCCGCAAGGGCGGTCACCGGCACGCCAGTATCAACCGTCGATTTCCGAGGGATCGTCACGGTACCGAGATCCTGAACCTGGTTGCGCAACGGCTCGTTGGAGGCGACCATGACGCCGGTCGCAATCTGCCCCTCCGGCATAACGCCCGGACTGCGATCGCCCTTCTTGACATAGGAAGCCATAAGATAGGGCATATCGTTGCCTTCGAGCGGCGCGCGGCCGGCATACTGCACGCGAACCTTGGCGCTGCCTTTGCCCTTTATGTCCAGAAGATCGGCGGTCTTCGAGGAAACGTCGATTATCCGCCCATATTCATAGGGACCGCGATCATTGACACGCACGATGACCGAAGTGCCATTCTCAAGATTCGTGACGCGGGCATAGCTCGGCAGCGGAAAGGTCGGGTGCGCGGCCGAAAGATGGTATTTGTCGTAGACTTCGCCATTCGCAGTCAGCCGCCCATGAAAGGCGGATCCATACCACGAAGCCATGCCGGTCTTGCTGTAACCGAAATCCTCTTTCGGCTGGTACCACTTGCCCTTGACCTGATAGGGCCCGCCGAGTTGGTAGCGACCGCCGCCCTTCGGGATGTTGCGTCCGGTGGCGACACGCGGGCTCGCTTTGACGCCGTAAACAGATTCGGCGAAGTATTCCTTGCTGCGCGATTTGGTCTTCTTGATGCTGGACGTCGAGCCGCACGCGGCAAGCGCCGCACAAAGCAGAGGAACTGCTGCGAGACGTAATCCCCTCACAAGATATGCCGCATTTCTACTGGATGTCATCTGTCCCACAAGGTGATTCGCAAAGCCGTACCCGAAACATTCCGCTCTAGCCCCCGCGGAAATCTCGGCGTCTCGAAACGAGACAGTCGGCTAATCATGACAACAACAAGGCGAAATTGCGAACCAAGAGACGAAGGTGTGCCTGAAACCTCGCCTTATGGTTTACGAAAGGTAAAGGCAAGGCAGCCGCACAAAGCCTGGCGATGAAGGTGGCGGCGCGGTGTGCGCCTCACCATTGCGGTCCTGCGGCGGTCCGCCAGGGGGTCGCCTATAAAGGCATGAGCGCGGCTTTAGGTCATTTGCCGCCTCGCCCTTCCCTCGCCGGAAAGCGGCCTTATGTGACGTTTTCTTGGCAGTTTTGTTACAGAGGGAAGACACCTTGGCACAGATCACGCAGGAAAGAGGCCGCCATGCCGAAACCGCAAGTGAAGCCGCGGCCATTGCTTTGGCGGATCCGCGGCTGGCCCGGTCGACCGACCAATCCCGGCTGCTGGTCTGCGCGTTGGCCGCAATAGGGTTCTGCACCCTTGCTGCTGCCTCCGCGGCGGTTCTCGTTCCGCACGTCCGTCCCCTGCTCCTGCAGGAGGACGGCATCATCGAGATGGCGAGCGTCGTGTGCCTGGCGATAGCCGCGTTCGGAGCGGGAGCGGCATCGGCAATATGGGGCTTGCGCACGCCGCTCGTAGTGGCAGGGCTGATCGGACTCGCCGAGTTATTGGACGAAACCAGCTTCGGCTCCAGGGTTTTCGGATTTGAGCCACCGGAGCTCTATGGCGGCGGCGAATTGGACGGTTTCCACGACCTGTTGATACTGGCTTACCGGTTGTTGAACGGCATCAGCTCGATCCTCGCCTGGCTGTGGGTGGGGCTGATGCTTGCCGTGTCTGCGGGCGCGATGCTGTTTGCCGCCAGGCAGTTGGGGAACGGGCTGAGGGGCGCAGGCTCGTGGTTGACGGATCACATCCTCATCTTTCTCCACATAGGATTCATCGGCCTCGCGCAGGTCATCGACGTCGCCACCGACTCCAGGGCTCTTTCAGCCGTAGAGGAAATGCTCGAGTTAAACGCCGCCTTCGCACTCGTTTTCTACGTCGCGCAGCAGGCCCACAATTCGTGGTCCGGCAAGTCCACAGCCATGGCCTCATACGCCACCGCCAAGATGACGCCGAAGGCGCACGGGAGCAAAGCAACCACAGATCATGGTCGACCGGAGCGCCGTCTGCGGTAGGCAAATACCGAGTCGGTCCTCGACAAGACGGTACGACAGGCGCGCCGGCCACCCGTTTATTGCGCGTCAAGAAAATCGCGCGGCCTCGCCGGTTAAAACTTGCAAACGTGGCTCGCTTCGCGCAATAACGCGCTGCCCGGAGGAGTGGCCGAGCGGTTTAAGGCACCGGTCTTGAAAACCGGCGTGCGCGAAAGCGTACCGTGGGTTCGAATCCCACCTCCTCCGCCATTGGCTTTTAACTGTTTGACTCCATGCCATTTATTCTTCCGATCGATAGAGACGCGAAGGTCGGACAGGAATAGCTTCGTCTCGATATCCGACACGCGCCCCGACCCTCGCGGTGCGCTTGCCAAGGAAGATGATCTGAGGGAAAGTTACAGTCTGGCCCTTGAGGCCTGGGCAACTAGGTGGCGAAAAACCATGCCTGTTAAATTTCTGATGGCAGCCGCGGCAATTGCACTTTTCACACTCTCTGGATGTGCAAGCACTGGAGCAGGCAACACGACATACACTCAATGGTACGGACCATATCCTGAACCCGATTTCGACGTTCTGACCCCGGGCGGTCTGCGCTTGGCCTACTAGGATCGGAACTCGATCAGGCGACATGCAATGGGGCGGCATCGAGCCGCACGTGACGTGCGGTACTCCGGCGGAACGTCTGCAAACTATAAGCGTAGGGGTCGCCGGAGCTTGCGGGCGATCATGCTGCGCGAGTGCCGCGCCCGACGCTTTCTGGCGCCTGACCAACAACCGCGGGAATGCTCACTGTACAGGGTAAGCCCGGGCCACTTCCACAGGAACATTTGCGACTGCAGGGGGTTCAGCATCACACCGAAAGGAGGTTGATGATGGCGTCCTATGCAGTACCTGATCCGATCGGCCCTGGGCCAGGGCCAGGAGTTATCCCTCCGAACCCTGTGCCTCCGCTCGAGGTGCCCGATCCCCCGACCAAAGAACCACAGCCTGACAAGCTTCCCGAAGAGGAACCCGGCAAGAAACCTGACGAAAAGGAAGAACCACCTCACGCCGAGCCCAAACGGTCTTGATACGAATATTTCCCTGGGCCTTCGGATCCACGTCACCAGCACCGGTATTGCGCGCAGGCGCTTAGAACGAGCCGGGTAACCGTTGTTTTCGGCCGCAGCCAATATGACCATTCCTCGCCGCCGGCCCCGAGGCTTCCGGTAATGGTCCGTCGGTATGCTGCCCAAACCACTCCACTGACCTCGAAACTTAAATAGTCGGCGAAATTCACGGAATTTTAGGTACTTGCGGAACACATATGGAACAGATAGTGTCTGTTCTTGATTTGTTTCGCGATTCTGGAGTGACGCGCCATGCTGACCCGCAAGCAACAGGAATTGCTTCTTTTCATTCATGAACGAATGAAGGAAACCGGGGTGCCGCCCTCCTTCGACGAGATGAAAGACGCTCTCGATCTCGCATCGAAATCCGGCATTCACCGCTTGATCACCGCGCTTGAGGAGCGCGGCTTCATTCGCCGGCTGCCCAATCGGGCCCGCGCGCTGGAGGTCATCAAGCTGCCGGAAGCCTATTCGGGAACAGCTCAACCCCGGCGTGGCTTCTCGCCTAGCGTCATCGAGGGGAGCTTAGGCAAACCGCCCGCAACGCCGCCGACGGCGAGGTCGGCACCGCCGGTAGAGACTGCATCCGTAACTGTGCCTGTGATGGGACGAATCGCAGCGGGCGTTCCGATCTCGGCAATCCAGAACAACACGCACGACATTACCGTGCCGCTTGAAATGATCGGCAGCGGCGAGCACTACGCGCTTGAAATCAAGGGCGACTCGATGATCGAGGCGGGCATCTTCGACGGTGATACGGTAATCATCCGAAACACGAGTACGGCCAATCCCGGGGACATCGTCGTTGCTCTGGTCGACGACGAGGAAGCGACTTTGAAGCGATTCCGCCGCAAGGGTGCTTCGATCGCACTCGAGGCGGCTAACCCGGCTTATGAAACACGAATATTCGGGCCGGATCGGGTCAAGATTCAGGGTAAGCTCGTCGGGCTCATCCGCCGTTATCATTAGCTTGATGGACGGCAGCACTGGTCTGACGCAACAAGATCTGCCGCTGCTCGTTGCGAGACGACGATGCTTTGACAGCCTCGTTCGGACAGAAGCCACAACCGACGCTAATGGATACTAACGCCCCGCGGCTGTCCATATTTCGTTCCAACCCCAGTCGCCGAACCGACCTTCTCCGCGGCATAAAATCAGAACTTCGTTGCTGGCTCGCCTCTGTTAAGAGCGGCGTTGCCAATTCCGCGCAACCGATTTGGCTGATCACCTCACCGCATCGGTGTTAGAAGCTTAGGTCGTTGATTTCATTAGGGGGAATCTTGGAGGCCTCGCCCGGAATTGAACCGGGGTACAAGGATTTGCAGTCCTCTGCGTCACCACTCCGCCACGAGGCCTCTCTGACTTGAATTCTCAAGTCGTGGCGCGGATTTAGAATGATTGGCTGGAAACCGCAAGAGGCAATTTCGGAAATTTGTCCTCGGTGATTTCCGATATGAGGTTTCCACAACGCTCCTGAACGAAGGCTGCCGCAGCTTGCCCTCCTCCGTCCAGGTAATCGATCTCAGGCGTCAGCACCGTCTGGTAAGACGGCGTTCTTCCGTCTCAGCCTCCGGCCGGCCTTCCCCCCGGCATGCGTAAGGCTATCTTGGCGCTGCGGCTGCGGTTTCGCCCGGCGGCAAGATCCGGAACATAAAGGTCGATACCTTCTCGTCCGGCTTGAACGGACCCGGCACCTCATGGCTGACCGGTTTCAGGCTTTGAAGGAAAGCAGCGATTGCCGCGGCGTCTTCAGCGGTGAGCTGCGCGAATGCGTGCCACGGCATGATCGGCGCGAGAATACGGCCGTCGGGCCGCTCTCCGGTCTGTATCGCAGTCACGATCTGCTCCTTGGTCCAGCTGCCAATTCCAGTCTCCTTGTCGGGCGTTATGTTGCGGCCGACAAAAACACCCTGCCCTGGAATTTCGAAACCAACATCTGAACCACCGAGAAAACGCGAGGTGTCCGGCTTTCCGAAGAAATACCCTGGTGTGTGGCAGTCGTTGCAGCCGCCGATCGTGACGAGATATTCCCCTCGCGCAATCTGCGTGTCATCGGCCTGTGCCGTGAAAGGCTGCAATCCCAAAGCAGAGGCGGCAACAAAAACGAACCGAACGGATGACGGAAACATCATTACCCTCCCTTTATATATTGGAACGCTGACGGACCGACGAGACGTCGTGCCATGGCGCGTCCTTGTCTATTTTCGTTAATAAGCGGCGCGTATCCACGCACCTAATTCAGAGTTATCTAATAGATATACTCCATACTCTTATGATCCTGAAGTGCGAGTGATGAACAGGGCGCGGAACTGCATTGCAAGGCTGTCCCGTATGTCCACTACTGCGGGCGTGCAGGCCGCAAGAATTGCGGCGGATTGGATTTCCGGATCGGCAAGTCAAGCCGAATTGGTCTGTTTCGAGCGCCGCCTGGAATGGAAATGAATGAATGGAAATCCGCCATGAGGGGCAGTGGCCGAATTGAGATGATCTACGGCAGGCCCGCTATCGACCCGGAACGCGGCATAGATCACCGCCGTCGTGCCTATCTAGCCGACGATTAGTTGCTTGGCGCCAATGTGTGTAGCTTGCGGACACAGCAACTGGATTGATCGATTCTCAGGATTTGCTGGAGGAATTCTGCGTACCGCGCCAGCGCGCCCACCACACTGCAAGTTTACGGCGTCGGCGCCGGACAAAGGGTATGTCGTGCGAAAGCACGAGCAGGCCCAAAGGAATCATCCAGAAGCCAAGAACCGGCAGGAAGCCCAGCACGCCGCCGACGATAAGGAGCGAGCCGATCAAAACCCGCACTGCCGGTGATTCCGGCAGTTTGAGGCGCCATTTGCCCAGCACGATCTCATGCGTCTGCGGATCGATGCCGAAATGTATTTTTTTTCTACCCTTCGTCATCATTCCTCTTTCACGACTGGTCCCCCAGAGTTGGGTCTTTCTCCACAGTCTCGCAACCGGTCCGGTGATTTTTTTTGAAAAAGCGCTTGGCAAATCGAGAAAGCATTTGTATTAGCAGCCTCACTTCTGCGGCGCAGATGATCCCTGGTAGCTCAGCGGTAGAGCACTCGACTGTTAATCGATAGGTCGCCGGTTCGAATCCGGCCCGGGGAGCCAGTTTCAAAGAGCCATTCGCGGCAAAGGCCCGAATGGCTCTTTTCGTTTGTCGTGTAGCAAGATCTTTCATGAAGGCTCCTCATGCGTCCTGCATGGCTTTTCCTGACACTCGCGATCGCGACCGAGGTCGCTGGCCTCACGGCGATGAGGGCGGCCCCCGGCGCATATCTCGGCCACGCGGTCATGTATGCCTCGATCGCGCTTTCCTATGTGTTCCTGTCACGGGCGGTGAAGACGATTTCGGTCGGCGTCGCCTATGCGATCTGGGAGGGGGCGGGTGTCGCCCTCATTACGCTCGTCTCGATATTCGTCTTCGGCCATGTGCTGACCGCGCGCGAGGTGGTCGGCCTGTCGATGGCGGTTGCCGGAATTCTCCTCGTCAACGCCGGTGAAAGCGGCGAAGAGGAAACGGAGGAAGCAACCGGTGACCCCCTCTAATCTCCATTTCGCCCTTGCGGTTCTGGCCGGCCTCGTCGATGTCGCCGCAAACCTCGCTTCCACTAAATCGAACGGCTTTGCCCACCGCGGTTGGGGCGCTCTCTCGATTGTGCTCGTGCTTGCCGCTTTCGCGCTGCTCGCGGAAGCGGTCAGAGGCATGGAGCTTGCGATCGCCTATGCCGTGCTCGGTGCCACCGGCGTCTTCGGGACGGCCATCTGCGGCCGTCTCCTTTTCGGTCAAAAGCTGAAGCCGATCGGCTGGGTCGGCCTTTCACTGGTCTTCGGCGCAGTCCTCGTCCTTCATACGGCCTGACGCGGCTGTTCGTCCGAATTGGACTGCTTCTTCGCTACGGTGGGCGGCCGCCAAGGAATGAGCCAGTTGAGAAGCGCGAAATAGGCGCCGTAGGGCAAGCACTGCAGCAACTTCACGACATAGGTGAAGCGTTTCGGAAAGGTGATCTCGAAGCGCCTGGACTTCAGCCCCGCGCATATCCAGTCCGCTGCCTTGGTAGCGCTTACCAGCGCCGGCCTCGGAAAACCGCGCCCGGCCGACCCTTGGGTATCGACGAAGCCTGGGCAGATCAGCTGAAGGCGGATGCCTATGCGATCAAGGTCGAACTTCAGGCTTTCCGCCATATTGATCAGGGCAGCCTCGGTTGCGCCGTAAGCGGCCCCCATAGGCAGTCCGCCATAGCCGGCAACCGAGGACATAATCGCGATCTGGCCATGACCTCTTGCCTTCATGTGCTCGACGACTGGCACGAGGCAATTGACGACGCCATGCAGATTAACGGCGAAACTCTTGTCGAAAGCTTCACGATGCAGGTCGTCGCCGCGAACCGGAATGACCACACCGGCATTGAGGATGGCGAGCGCCACCCGTCCATGCTCGTACTCGATTGCCGCCAGCAGCCGCTCCATGTCACGCGGATCGCTGACATCCCCATCGAGAACGATGATTTTGCCGGCGCCGGTTGCTTCATGTTGAAGCGCCACCAGCTTGTCATGGCTGCGCGCGGTAACGACGACCGAATACCCCTCCTCTACCAGCCGGAGCGCCACGGCGCGCCCGATGCCGGAACTCGCACCGGTTATCCACGCCAATCCATGCTCGGGTCGGGCTATGAAAGCAGTTGTCATTTCGTCCTCCGCATTCATCGGGAAGAGTTCCTCTTCCGCAAAAGGCCGGCATCTACTCCCCTGCCGAAACCTGTTGTCTCTCCCATGGCAAATGCGGGCCCGCACCATCCGCTTTCCCGCCGTCGGTCTGGCGACGGGGACGATTTTTGTCCGGGACAGGAAAGCTGCGAAACGCTATTTCTTGCCTGCTGAACACGCTGAGCCGAAAACACGCCAATATTTCGGCGATCCTTCCCATAAACCAAATGTTTATCGGCTTGCCGTTCATCGAGGTTAATGCTTGGCTTAAGCCCGGCGTCTGTTACGTCCAGCGTGAGGTTTTCAAAATGCCCGTTCTTCCGTCCGTGCTCGAAGCAATCGGCAACACGCCGTTGATCCGCCTCAAGGCTGTATCCGAAGCCACCGGCTGCACCATCCTTGGCAAAGCGGAATTTCTCAATCCCGGCCAATCGGTGAAGGATCGGGCGGCGCTATGGATCATTCGCCAGGCGGAAAAAGCCGGGCAGCTGCGGCCGGGCGGCGTCATCGTCGAAGGCACTGCCGGCAACACCGGAATCGGTCTTGCCGTGGTCGGCAGCGCGCTCGGCTATCGAACGGTGATCGTCATTCCAGAGACACAAAGCCAGGAAAAGAAAGATGCGCTCCGCCTGCTCGGCGCCGAAATGGTCGAAGTTCCGGCGGTGCCCTATAAAAATCCCAACAATTACGTGAAGATTTCCGGTCGGTTGGCTTCCGAGCTTGCCAAGACCGAGCCGAACGGCGCCATCTGGGCGAACCAGTTCGACAATGTCGCCAACCGCGACGCACACGTGGAGACGACGGCTCCGGAAATCTGGAACGATACGGGTGGCAAGGTCGACGGCTTCATCTGCGCGGTGGGCTCTGGGGGGACGCTGGCGGGAGTGGCGCAAGGGCTGCGGGCCAGGAACTCTTCGATCAAGATCGGCCTTGCGGATCCCGAAGGGGCAGCGCTTTACAATTACTACGCCCATGGCGAGCTCAAGGCGAGCGGGAGCTCGATCACGGAAGGCATCGGCCAGGGCCGAATCACGGCCAATCTTGAAGGCTTCACGCCGGATTTCGCCTATCAGATTCCCGATTCGGAGGCCGTGCCCTACGTGTTCGATCTGATCGAAAAGGAGGGCATCTGCGTCGGCGGCTCCACGGGCATCAACATTGCCGGCGCTGTACGGCTCGCCAGGGAACTCGGCCCTGGACATACGATCGTGACGATCCTCTGCGACTATGGTAACCGCTATCAATCGAAGCTTTTCAACCCGGACTTCCTGGTCTCGAAGGGCCTGCCTGTTCCGGCTTGGATGACGACGACTTCGACCATCACAGTGCCATACGAACCAGTCGGATAGATTTGCGATGACAAGGACCGTGACCGCCCTCTTCCGTGAAGATTTTTACCTCTCGACTTGCGAAGCAAGCGTGACGGGGATTCTGGAGGACGGCGGCATCGAGCTTGACCAGACCTGCTTTTACGCCACGTCCGGCGGGCAGCCCGGCGATACGGGCTTCTTCGAGCGCGAGGACGGCAGCCGCATCACCATAGTCGGCACCCGGCACGGTGAGACGAAGGAGGTCATCGTACACGTGCCCACCGAGGGACAGGCATCACCGTCAGTCGGCGAGAAGCTGGTCTTGCACATCGACTGGCCGCGTCGCTACCGGCTGATGCGCATGCATACGGCCTGCCACCTGCTTTCCGTCGTCTGCCCCTTCCCGATCACGGGTGCCGCCGTCGGCGAAGAGGAAAGCCGTGTCGATTTCGACATGAGCGAGACCATCGACAAGGACCAGGTGACGGCGGCGCTGATGAAGCTCGTAGAGGAGAACCATCCCGTCTACCTGCAATGGATCACCGATGAGGACCTCGCCGCCAATCCTGGCATCGTCAAGTCGAAGAATGTCCGCCCGCCGATCGGCCTCGGTCGGGTGAGCCTCGTCTGCATCGGCGAAAACTCGGCCATCGACAGTCAGCCGTGCGGAGGCACCCATGTTTCGGAAACCCAGGAAGTGGGCGCGATCCACATCGCAAAAATCGAAAAGAAAGGTAAGGAAAACCGGCGTTTTCGGATACGCTTCGGAGCACCCGAAGATCGCACAGCCGTTTGAGTGCGTGGAGTGACGACAATGAACAACAAGAACGATAACAAGAGCGCCTTTGTCGTTTCTGCAGATTGGCTCGAGCAGAGGCTCGGAGATCCGACGGTAAAGATCCTCGACGCTGCTTGGTACCTGCCCGCGCAAAACCGCAATCAGAAGGCCGAATACGAGGCGGCGCATATTCCCGGAGCGGTCTTCTTCGACCAGGATGCGATTGCCGACCAGACAAGCAGTCTACCGCACACCCTGCCCTCGCCCGAGGTCTTCGCCCGAGCGGTCGGTGCAATGGGCATCAGCGAGAACGATACGATCGTCGTCTACGACGGACCGGGCATTTTCACTGCGCCGCGGGTCTGGTGGATGTTCCGCATCATGGGCGCCAAGAATGTCCTCGTTCTCGACGGCGGCATGGACGGCTGGAGGGCGGAAGGGCGGCCGACGACCACGGAAGTGCCCAGGCCCGAACCGCGCGTTTTCAATCCCACGTTCAATCTAAAAGCCGTCACCTCCTTCGAGCGCATGCAGGACATCGTCGAAAAGCAACTCGCTCAGATTGCCGATGCGCGCGGCGCCGGCCGCTTCACGGGCGAGGAGCCGGAACCGCGACCTGGAATGCGATCGGGCCATATGCCCGGCGCAAAGAGCCTGCCCTCCGGTGTCTTCTCGGAGAACGGCACGCTCAAAAGCCTGGAGGCTTTGCACCAGACCTTCGGGGACGCCGGCATCGACCTGACGAAGCCGGTTGTCACCACCTGCGGATCCGGCGTTACCGCCGCGATCATAACCCTGGCGCTTCAATCGTTGGGACATTCGGACAACACGCTCTATGACGGTTCCTGGTCGGAATGGGGCGGAAGGACCGACACGCCGGTCGTTACCGGCAGAGAGTGAGCGTCGCCATGCAAGGGTCCAAGCCCGCCGCGATCACGGCGCACGTAACCGAACTCGAAATGACGGCACCGCCGAAACAGAGCCTGCCGATGCCGGTCAACATACAGACGGCAGTCCTGCGCGTTTCGGACATTCCGCTCCCCTATTACCGCTTCCTTTATCTCCGTGTCGGGAAACGCTGGCACTGGGCCGAGCGCCTGCGCATGAGCGACGAAGACCTTGCCGCCGTGCTTCACGACAAAAGTACCTCCGTCACGGTGCTCTACGTCAACGGCGCACCGGCCGGGTTCTTCGAGCTGCATCAACTGGAGGACGTTGTCGAACTCACCCATTTCGGGCTGATGGAGCATGCACTCGGTCTTGGCTTGGGCAAGTGGTTCCTGCTGCAGACGCTGCTTGCGGCATGGGCGATGAACCCGCTCAAGGTCAAGGTAACCACGAACAACCTTGATCACCCCCGCGCCTTGCAGCTCTATCAGCAGTTCGGATTTTCGCCGGTCGCTACACGCGAAGTGCTTATAGAACCGTTGAGCGACGATGAGCTTCTCGCTTTCGCAAAAAAACTCTGAGCAAAGCCGGGCGGCAAGTTTCGGGTGTCGACGCGATCTCCGAGGCTGCATCTTCTCCTTGAAGGATCCATCCTGATCGGGAGATGCACAATGAACTTACGTTACATTCCAATGCCCGACGAAGAGGCTCGACGGCTATGGCAGGGTGGTCGCGACGCCTATGGCAATCGCCCCGAGCGGCGCATCTCGGATGGCGAAGGCGTGCCGTGCAGACATTGCCTTCGCAACGTCGATGCGGGTGAACCCTATCTGATTCTCGCCTATCGGCCGTTTTCCTCCGTTCAGCCTTATGCTGAGACCGGGCCGATTTTCATGCATGCCGAGGAATGCGGCCCGCCGGATGCACATTCGTTCCCGCCCATTCTTTCGTCCAGCAAGGACTATCTGCTTCGTGGGTACAGCGCCGATGAGCGCATCGTCTACGGGACCGGTGGTGTCATCGCGGCGGAGAAGCTTGAGCAGCGCGCCGAAGAATTGCTGGAGCGACCCGATGTCGCCTATGTGCATGTGCGTTCCGCCAAGAACAACTGTTATCAGTGCCGCATCGAGACGGCCTGAATTCCGGCCCGAATCAGGAGATTCGGGCCGGATGACTACGATCACGTCAGGCGACGTTGAGGACTGCCTCGGGTGAATAGGCATCGTAACCGAGCGCTTCGGCAACCGCTGCATTCGTCACGCGGCCCCTGTGCACGTTGAGACCCGCACGAAGGTGCCGGTCTTCGGCAATCGCCTTGAGGCCGCGGTCGGCAAGTTGCAGCCCGTAGTGAAGCGTCGCGTTGTTGAGGGCATGGGTCGAGGTGATCGGCACGGCGCCCGGCATGTTCGCGACACAATAATGCACCACGCTATCGACCACGAAAGTGGGGTCGGAATGCGTCGTCGCATGCGAGGTCTCGAAGCAACCTCCCTGGTCGATTGCGACGTCGACGATGACGGCGCCTTTCTTCATGCCCGACAGCATTTCGCGGGTGACGAGTTTCGGGGCGGCGGCGCCAGGAATGAGCACCGCACCGATCACCAGATCGGCAGAAAAGACTTCCTCCTCCAGTGCGTCGATCGTCGAGTAGCGCGTGTGAACGCGGCCGTTGAAAATGTCGTCGAGCTGACGCAGGCGGGGGATCGAGCGGTCGACGATCGAAACATCGGCGCCGAGGCCGACGGCCATTTTGGCCGCGTGCAGGCCGACGACACCACCGCCGATGATCGCGACCTTTGCGGGAAGCACCCCGGGAACACCGCCAAGCAGAATGCCGCGGCCGCCATTGGCCTTTTGAAGCGAGGTGGCGCCAGCCTGGATGGCGAGCCTGCCCGCTACTTCCGACATAGGAGCAAGCAGCGGCAATCCTCCGCGGTCATCCGTTACCGTCTCATAGGCGATCGCCGTCACACCCGAATTGAGAAGCCCTCCTGTCTGTTCGGGGTCCGGTGCCAGATGCAGATATGTGTAGAGAATTTGTCCTTCGTGCAGCTGGGTCCATTCGGAAGGCTGCGGTTCCTTGACCTTGACGACCATGTCCGATTTTTCGAACACTTCCTTTGCCGTCTGCACGATCTTCGCGCCGGCGGCGCGATAGGCGTCATCATCCGCTCCGATCCCTGCCCCGGCCTTGGTTTCCACGATCACTTCGTGGCCATGGGCGATATATTCCCGGACCGATCCGGGCGTCAGGCCGACACGGTATTCATGGTTTTTGATTTCCTTCGGGCAACCGACACGCATTTTTGCGTTCCTCTCCTATCTGGGGGCTTTCCACCGCATTGTGAGGAGCCAAGCAAAACAGATGATACTGCGAATGTCCTTGCAAATAAGCTCGTAATGGCGCACTCGTTTCGTATATTATTGCGCCACTCGCGGATGTTTTGAAGGAAAACGCGAATGCACGGGCTGGACACTATCGATCATGCGATTCTGCGTATACTCCAGCAGAATGGAAGAATATCCAACGCCGACCTCGCGACGAAAGTCGGCCTTTCGCCCTCCGCCTGCTCACGGCGCGTCGACATTCTGGAAAAATCCGGGACCATCAGCGGCTATCACGCCCGCATCGCCCATAAGGCGCTCGACTACAAGATCATGGTCATCGTGCATATTTCGCTTTCCGGCCAGTTCGCCAAGACGCTCTCGGAGTTCGAAGCGGCGGTGAAGCTCTGCCCCAACGTGCTCGTTTGCTACCTGATGTCCGGCGAATACGACTATATCCTGCGAGTCGCGGCAAAGGATCTGGAGGACTATGAGCGTATCCATCGGGACTGGTTGTCGGCCCTGCCGCATGTGGTGAAGATCAATTCGAGCTTCTCGCTTCGCGAGATCATCGACCGACCGAACGTCGGAATCTGAAACGCCGGCGGGTCAACGCCCGACGACCCGATCTCGGCCACCGCTTTTTGCCGCATAGAGGCGAATATCAGCCTGCGACAGCAGATCACGAATCCCCGAGCCGTCGGCGAGCGTCGAGGAAATGCCGATGCTGGCGGTGACCGGGTGGCCGTTCGGCGTGGCGACCTGAGCGGAGACTGCAAGCCGTATGTCCTCGGCCCGCGACAGCGCATCCGCATAGGCAAGCCCCGGACAAAGCACGACGAATTCCTCGCCGCCGTAGCGAAACAGGCGATCCGTGGGCCTCAGCTTCGCCTTTACCGTTTCAACCAGTTTTTGCAGCACCCGGTCGCCTTCGATGTGGCCGAACCGGTCATTGACGCCCTTGAAATGATCGACATCGATGATCATCAAGCTCACGGAAGAATTCCTCGTCGCGGCGTCGCGCAACATCTGCTGGCCTTCAGCTTCGAAACGCCCACGATCGAGTGCTCCCGTCAAGGTATCTTGACCGGAGCGCGAAAGCAGGTCCTCGTAGCGTTCGCGGAACGTCAGATCGTTGAAGATATCCCCCAGCGGCCGGTCCGAGATCGCCAGGAACGGGTGACGCGATGCGTTGAGGTACAGGCCGATGGCAATTGCGTAGAAGGGCGCCGCCAGCATCTTGGCCATCCATCCGCCCCAAAACACGTCGGCGGGCGCACCGTTCACGAAGCGAAGTGCGGCATAGAAGCCGAGTTGGTCAAACGTCAATACGGCCACGCCGCAGATCAGGAATCGCAATGTAACAAAGCTGCGCAACCACCGCCCGAGTCTCTCGTAAAGCAGGATTATGATCAGCGAGTCGAAATAGAGAAGCGTCGTGCCCCAGACCATCAGCCATCCCATTTCATCGATGAAGGCGAGGTCAGCGACACGGTTCGGCACGATCGCAACCGTATCGTGCCGCCTCAGCAGCAAGCTCAAGGCAACGGTCAGGAAGTTGCCGGCAAGCAGGCCGTAGATCGGCTGGCGGACCGTTGCCGCGTCCTCCTTCACGTAAAGGAGCAGGATCATCATCAGCTTACCGGAAAAGAGCACCGCGGAGCCCGGAGAGATAACTCCAAACGGCAGTGCAACGTAGAACACCGCGGCAAGATAAGTCTCGATGAAGTGCATGACGCCCAGCGCCGCCACGAAGACGCCAAGCCCCAGGCGGGCGCGCAGGTGCAGAAGGCAGATCATCACCGCGACATAGACCAGCGCCTCGCCGAGAAAGAGTATGAGATTGGCGTTTGGCATGCGCGGCGAGGCTTCCGTTTTTTACTCAGTTGTTACTTAGGGTTAAATTTTGAAGAAAACTTTACCTGCGCGGGTGCAGAGCGCGACCATGCAAGAAACCACCGCTTTGCCACGCGGGCGCAGTCGGCCATAGTCGGCACGTTCAGTCGCGTGCCACGACCCTGGCGGGCGCTTGCAGCATATGCACTCGGAAGAGTGCTCACCACGGAGACCGCGATGCCAACGACGACCATTCTCAATCCGATTTCCCGCCGGAGCCTCCTCGGCGGTCTTGCTGCTTCTTCCGCTCTCGCAGTGCTGCACCCCTTTTCCGTGCTGGCGGCTACGAACCAGGCGCATCTTCGGATCATGGAGACGACGGACCTGCACGTCCACGTTTTCCCCTACGATTACTACGCCGACAAACCGAACGACACGCTCGGTCTTGGGCGCACCGCTTCAATCATCGACACAATCCGCGCCGAGGCCACCAACACGATCCTCGTCGACAACGGCGACTTCCTGCAGGGCAATCCGATGGGCGATTACATCGCCTACAAGCGCGGCATGAAGGAAGGCGACACACATCCGATCATCTCCGCGATGAACGTGCTCGGCTATGACTGCGGCACGCTTGGCAATCACGAGTTCAACTACGGCCTGGACTTCATGTTCAATGTGCTCAACGGCGCCAATTTTCCGGTCGTCTGCGCAAATCTGACGAAGGGCGCGCTCGCCGCCGACCCGCGGCAGGATGCGCTTTTCCTCAAACCTTACGTCATCATTGACCGGGAGGTTAAGGATGGCGCGGGCCAGGCGCACGCCATTCGCGTCGGCCTGATCGGGTTCGTGCCGCCTCAGATCATGACCTGGGACGCAAAGAATCTTGAAGGCAAGGCGAACGCGCGCGACATCGTTAAAGCGGCAGCAGCCTGGGTCCCGCAGATGCGGGAGGAAGGCGCCGACATCGTCATCGCGCTATCCCACTCCGGCATAGGGCAGCAGGCTTATACCGAAAACCTCGAAAATGCCTCGGTGCCTTTGGCCGCGCTCGACGGCATCGACGCCATCGTGACCGGCCACAGCCATCTCGATTTTCCCGGACCGAAATTCGCCGGCTTGCGTGGCGTTGATAATGCGAAGGGGCTCATCTCCGGCAAGCCCGGTGTGATGGGCGGCTTCTGGGGCTCGCATCTCGGCCTGATCGATCTCCTGCTCGAACGCGAAGCGGGAGTCTGGCGCGTGGTCGATTCAACGAGTGAGGCGCGGCCTATTTACCGGCGTGAAGAGAAAAAGGTAATCGCCGAAGTCGGCGACAAGCCGGAGGTCTTGGCCGCTGCACAGAAGGATCACGAGGCGACACTCGCCTATATTCGCACCCCGGTGGGCAAGACTTCGGCGCCACTCTATTCCTATTTCGCGCTCGTTGCCGACGATCCTTCCGTGCAAATCGTCAGTCAGGCGCAGACCTGGTACATCCGAGACATGCTCAAGGACACCGAGCACAAGGACCTGCCGGTGCTCTCTGCGGCTGCCCCATTCAAGGCCGGCGGCCGCGGCGGCGCCGACTACTATACCGATGTCCCGGCGGGCGATATCGCCATCAAGAATGTCGCCGATCTCTATCTCTATCCGAACACCGTGCAGGCGGTCGTTGTCACCGGCGAGCAGGTGCGCAACTGGCTCGAGATGTCCGCCGGCATCTTCAATCAGATTCCGCCCGGAGCGGTCGACGCAGCCCTCATCAATGGCGACTTCCCATCCTACAATTTCGATGTGATCGACGGCGTCACCTATCAGATCGATCTGTCGCAGCCGGCGAAGTTCGACAAGGACGGCAATCTCGTAAACCCCGAAGCGAACCGTATCCGCGACCTGCTGTTCGATGGCAAGGCGATCGATCCCGCACAGAAATTCGTGGTGGCGACCAACAATTACCGCGCCGGCGGTGGGGGCCACTTCCCGGAGATCGCCGCCGACAAGGTGGTGTTCGTCGCGCCCGACACCAATCGCGACGTCATCGTCCGCTACATCGTCGAGCAAGGAACGATCAATCCCTCCGCGGATACGAACTGGAAATTCGCGCCGCTCAAGAACACCAGCGTGGTTTTCGACACTAGCCCGAAGGCGCGGCCGTTTCTGACGCAGGTCAAAGCCATCGCCATCGAAGAAGCGGGTGACGGCGTAGAGGGCTTTGCACGATTCCGCATCAGGCTTTGAGGCGCGCGGAGGGCGCTTCAAAGCCATCACGGTAAATGTCGAGTCTGAGAAAAGAGCCGTAACCTGTTGTCGTCAAATGATACGGCTACTGCTCAAGTCACACCGAGCGAGATGGCGAATCGTCGGAAAAAAGATTGGAGCGCTGCTCGTCGATGATCTGTCGGCCCTTGCGCAGGGCCGAGTCGATCGCGTCCTGTTCGGATGTGAAGAGGTCGGCGCGAATGAAGCTGCGCACTTTCGTCGTGCCATCGAGCATTTTCTTTTCGATGCTGCCGGCCAACCGGTATTGCGCGCCCTCGCGCATCGGCGTCGCGCGGATCAAGCAATCCGCATAGGTTTCCGTTTTGCCCGCAACAGGCGGGGCGTGCTTTTCGGAGCCACCGGAGAAGCCGAATAATTTCGAGAAAAACGATGCCATGCGTCATGGTTAGCCGTGGCAGGCGGCGCTGTCAAAGCCAAAGTTGACGCCGGCAGCGACTACAGCGCCGTGCGTCTTTTCAGACGCACAAAGGCCGCTGTAGCACTTTGAATTGCTGCATGTTTTTATCCTTGAATCGGCTCCGATTTAAGGAAACATCCAGTAGTCAGCCTGCGCGATCAAATGATGAGATTGGCAAGAATCTCGTTCTCGGTAATGTCCTGGTAGCGCAATCCTGCCGCGTCGAAGCGCTGTTTGAGAATCGGGAAATTTTCCGCGTGCCTGGTCTCAATGCCGATCAGGATAGAACCGAAATTGCGTGCCGATTTTTTCAGATATTCGAACCGGGCAATGTCATCTTCGTCACCGAGCAGATTGAGAAAGTCGCGGAGCGCGCCGGGCCGTTGCGCCATGCGCAATATGAAGTATTTCTTCAGTCCGGCATGCCGCATCGCCCGCTCCTTCACGTCGGGCAGGCGCTCGAAGTCGAAATTGCCTCCCGATACGACGGCAACCACGGTCTTTCCTTCGAGTCCCTCGCGACCGAACGCCTCCAGTGCCGTAATGGAAAGCGCACCGGCCGGCTCAAGAACCACGCCCTCGACATTCAGCATGTCGATGATCGTCAGGCAGATTGCGTTCTCGGCCAGCAGCATCACCTGTTCGGGCGCAAAAGCCTTGAGTGCCGCGAAGTTAAGATCGCCAATGCGGGCGACCGCCGCACCATCGACGAAATTGTCCACCTGATCGAGCGTGATCACGCTGCCGGCCTCGAGACTCCGCCGCAAGCTCGGCGCTCCCGCCGGCTCGCAAAACCGGAAGCAATCGGCGGATAGGCCGCGACCAAAATAGCCGGTAACACCGGCCGCCAATCCGCCGCCGCCAACCGGCAGGACGACGAGATCGGGGATGATACCGGACGGCAGTTGCTCGGCAATCTCAGCCGCAACCGTCGCCTGCCCCTCGATGATGTCCGCATGGTCGAAGGGCGGCACCATGACACCCCCGATCGCCTCAACATGGTCGCGTGCCGCGTGATAGCACTGGTCAAAAATGTCGCCCACGAGGCGGATCGTGATGAACTCGCCGCCGAATACTCGCGTCTTGTCGATCTTCTGCTGCGGCGTCGTCACCGGCATGAAGACCACGCCCGGAACACCGAAGTGCCGGCAAACAAAGGCGAATCCTTGGGCATGGTTTCCCGCGGAAGCGCAGACGAAGGTTTTTCCCCCAGCACCGGCGGCAAGCGCCTTGCGGAAGAAATTGAAAGCGCCACGAATCTTGTAGGAGCGCACCGGCGAAAGATCCTCGCGCTTCAAAAAGACTGTGGCGCCGTAGCGGGCGCTCAGGTGGTCGTTGAGTTGCAACGGCGTCGGCGGAAAGATTTCGCGCAGCGCCGCCATTGCTTTTTCAACATGCTGCTTCATCACGTGACATCATCCACTGGGTTTGCCGATGGTCGCCGCTATTGCATATTGTTGCGCCCTAGGCCATCGATTTGACACGAATCGATCGCGCAAGCCACTATTGCTTGAGCACCGAGCGATCACTGAGTTCTAAGACAACTGTTCCCGGGAAATCCCAGCTTGAATGCAACCCTGATCCGGCACGCTGTCCATATCGCGGCGATTCTCGGTTTTTATCTTTCCGGCGCGATGCTGATCCCGGCATTGATCGACCTTTACTATGGCCATGCGGATTGGCAGGTTTTCGGCGTGACGGCCTTCATGATCGGCGGCCTGTCGGCGACGACTTTCATGGCGACACGCTCCGGCCCTCCGCCATTCTCCAAGAAATTCGGCTTCCTGCTCGTTAACGTGCTGTGGCTCGTCTTTTCAGTCGTCGGCGCAATCCCGTTGTGGCTTTCCTCGCTCAATCTTGATTTCGCGCAGGCCCTCTTCGAGTCTGTTTCTGCGGCGACGACGACCGGCTCCACCGTCATCGTCGGCCTGGACGATGCGCCACCCGGCATTCTGCTCTGGCGCTCGCTTCTTTGCTGGCTCGGTGGCATCGGGATCGTCGTTCTCGGCCTCTTCATCATTCCTTACCTGCGCGTCGGCGGCATGTCGTTTTTCAAAATGGAATCCTCCGACATCAGCGACAAGCCGTTTGCCCGCATCGCAAGCTTCAGCCGCGCCTTTCTCGTCGTGTATGTGACGATCACCCTCCTCTGCGCGATCGGCTACAACATGACCGGGATGAACCGCTTCGACGCGATCAACCACGCAATGTCGACCGTTGCGACGGGCGGCTTCTCGACCCATGACGCATCTTTCGGCTATTTCGGCAGCATTCCTCTTTTGTGGACGAGCACGTTCTTCATGACGGTGTGCAGCTTGCCTTTCTCGATCCTGATCGTGCTCGTCGTCCGCGGTCGGCTCGATGCATTGCGCGATCCGCAGATCATTGTTTTTCTGGGCTATCTCACGGCATTTTCGGTCTCGGTTGCCATCTATCACCGGCTCGTAAACGGCGTCGAATTTGATCTGGCCTTGGCGCATTCATTCTTCAACATTACCTCGATCCTGTCGACCAGCGGCTATGCCAGCGAAGACTACACCTTGTGGGGGCCCTTCGTCGTCATGGCGGCGTTCATCGCCACCTTCATCGGCGGATGCTCCGGGTCGACTGCCGGCGGTATTAAGGCCTATCGGTTCGTCGTGCTCTTCAATGCGATCCGATCCGGACTGAACAGGCTCGTCTACCCCAATGCCATCTATGCCGTGCGCTACGGCGACAACACGGTTGACGCCGATACGCAGCGCGCGATCTTCCTCTTCTTCATCACCTATGTCCTGCTTTGGGTTTTCGGGAGCCTGATGATGGGAGCGCTCGGCTACGATCTCGTCACGGCCGTCTCCGCCGTCATCACCTGCCTCTCCAACGTCGGCCCCGGCCTCGGCAGCATTGTCGGCCCCGCCGGAAACTTTTCGACGCTTCAGGACCCGGAACTTTATCTGCTGTCACTGATGATGCTGCTCGGTCGCCTTGAAGTGCTGACCGTCCTCGTCATTCTAACCCCGATCTTTTGGAAACACTGAACCGACCCGCACACGCGGCCTCGTCTTGACTTGGCGTGGCAAATGCCGAAAGTCTTGCCGATCGGGTACTGGGGGAAGGCAATGCCGAAATACCTGTCCTTGCTTGCGGCGCTGGCCGCGGCGACCGCGGTTCTGACCGACTCCGGAGCTTTGGCCGGACCACTTTCCGATGCGGCAGCGAAGGCCGAAAAGCAGTCAACCTCGGGCGATGCAGCGGGCGCCCGGGAAACGTTGCGTCAGGCGGTGAGCGATTTTTCCCAGACGCTCCCCTTCGCGATCGGCAAGGCTGTCTTCGTCACCGGCGAACCGGCAGGCTATGCGATGTACGAGCCTAAGGGCGATGCGGTCTTCAAGGCCGGCGAGGCGCTGGTATCCTATGTGGAGCCCGTTGGCCTTACATGGAAGGAAGCGAGCGCCAAGGGCAAGCTCGAAACCCGCTTCACCGTTGATTTCGACATCCTCAATCCCAAGGGCGAAGTCCTTGCCAGCCAGAAGGCCTTTGGCGATTTCACGTTCAGAGGCTATCTGCGCAATCAGGAGATATACTCGACACTGACCATTGATGTGACGGGCGCTCCATCCGGCGACTATGTCTTGCGTTTCCGCTTCAACGACGTCAACAGCGGCAAGAGTGCAAGCATAGACCAGCCGTTCAAGATCGCCGCACCTTAGAGACCGATGCGCGACGACAAGACAGTGGCGACCTATGAGCGAATATTCTCGCGACACGGGCGATGGGCCGGCGAAGAGCCTTATGGTCGTCAATTCGCTCAAGTCTGATATCGTGCCCGCACTTGCAGCCGGCAGTTGGGGCGTCTACGCCCGCACGCGCTCACATGGTCGTTCGAACACGACGAGAATCCGGAGAACCAGTCACGCTTCCGCGAAATCGCGATCTCAGAGAACTCCAGACAGTGCTGGAGAGGGTTGCGGCATGATAAATGAACCGCCGCATTGGCGACATTGGTGCGGACGACGGGGATCGAACCCGTACGGGCAAGCCCGAGGGATTTTAAGTCCCTTGCGTCTACCAGTTTCGCCACGTCCGCTCGCGGCCTAAATCAAACACTTACACGATTCAGTCAAGGGAATGTTTTGCAGCGTTCCTTTGCGTTCTGCAAACCCGACCGGCGGCTTCGATGCGAGCGGCGCCAGCAAGGTCGACCCGCTCCGGCAGCGGATCGAGGGGCGCCGTTTGTTTCGCAGACAGCTGCGCAGCGGCTCGCTTGGCATTTTTGGGGCCAAGGATCTCATCATCTTAGATCCATACGGACCTTAGTCCGGCGCCAGTGTGCGTTTGGTCGCCAAAGGTCTGAGACCGGTTGCCATATGCTCCGCCCGGCACATATTGAAGAACCCATAGCGGACCGACAAATCACGGTCTATCGACCATTCAAGGCACGTCTATCGGGATCTTTACTCATGGCAATCTCAGACATCAGGTGGAAAAAGCATGTCTCTGACTTTCTATGGCGAATAATATCCAGCCCCCTATCGATCGGAATCTACATCGGGAGCGCTATGGTGATTGCTGCTTTTGTCAGTGCAGCAACAGGAATTCCTGCATACATACTCGTAGCATTCGCAGTTGTACTGGTGCTATTCATCGACCCACCGAAAAGATTATCAAAAATCAGAGCGCGGCGGCGCGGATAATCGCCGCGTAGTCAGGTGACCCTTCCTGCCTAACTGAAACCCATCATGGCGTTGCCATTCTCCTAATCATCTCGTGTGTCTCGACTCTACCAATAGTGGCGCCCAATTTGCAGCAATGCCTCGGTTAGGAATTCGCCAATGTGTCGTGCCGTGTGAGGTCAGAACGGTTGCTTGATTTTCGCCATGCGCAGAGCACGCTCCTCGCAAAATTGCACGAACCCCTGATTCGTCAGGGGTTCAATCATTTCGCGTTGCTGGCAATGTAGGGTCGCTTCGAAAATGTCCTTGCATTGATGGCAGAGGGTAACGGCGTGCGTCCATTGCAAGCTTTCAACAGCATACCTTTGCTCCCGGAGGACCTCCAAGCGCTTCAGAGGGTGTTCGACCGCCTTTGCTACGAGTACAGATGGCCGCGCGAGAGCGCACAGGCGCAACGATGCGGCAGAATGCTGATCCAAGAATTTCAGGCGGGTACAACCGATGAGCGGCTGCTTCTTCTCGCTGGCCGCTCGTTCGTCAGCCGATCTCATCGGGAACGGAGACCGGCATGACGACGGAGGCTCGGCCCGAGTACGATGAACTTGCTGAAAGGCGCCGCACCATTAACGCGATGAAGGAGGCTTTTGCCAGTGCCATCCAGGCCCGGCAGGCCGAACTGCGTGCGCAGGAATTCGCCGGACAGAACTGGAGACTGGTGCCTGCCGGCAAGCCGTCCTGACGGGGACGATTTGCACCTGCATCCATAATGCGGACGGCTAATCTTTTGGGTTTGCCTACCGTCTATCTCCTGCACGCATGCCGACCTTCACCATTCGCCTTCGCGCAATGGCGATCATGCGGCAAATGCTCTTCCATTCACCGAAGAAGCCCTATCGCAGGAACTCAAAGTCCGTCAGTGATAGTAGAAGCAATCACAATCGGCATGGGAGGCATCTTCGCTACGCCAGACCCTCACCGCCAGTTTTGACGACTTGCCTGTATCGTCAAGCCGCAAGCCGAGCAGCGATACTGCCGCCGCCTTGGGATTGGGCGCGTCGACTTCGATGACCGATCCAACCTGATGAACACCCTGACGGGGGGTCCAGGTGAAGATCTGTACGCTGTAGTGCATGGAAATCCTCCGTCGCGTTATTGCCGCGTACGTGGACGGCATATTCAGGGGCGACACATGCCGGAACGCAACTGCCCCTTCCAAACATCATCAGCCATCCTCGACTGTTGCTTCGGGTCGATCGCCCCCATCGGCGTGCTCGAAGTGCCAGATTCCGTTTTCGTCCTGGAAGCTGATTTCCTCATCGTCGCCACCGACTTGCTGTTCGGCCGCTGCGATCTTTGCAGCTTCCAGGGCCTCCTCGCGAGTGGGAAAGGTCTCTGAATATACGTCGGCAGCCCTGTAGGCCCAGCCTCCGTCGTGTGGAACGATCGAATAAATGATCCGTGCCATTCTTCACTCCCGTGGATTTCCAGGGACTGCCCCTGTCCCCGATGACCGTGCCACACGGTCCTCGTTGCTCCTCCTTGCCTCTGGCACTTACATGCCGAACGGAGCGATGTTAGCAAAAATGGCGCGGCTGCGCCACTTTTGAGAGCCGCCTCCCGCTGCCAAACCTCGCCCTGATGATCGAAATTACTCTCGGTGCTCGGAATAGTGAACCAATATCTTAGCCACGATAGTGCTCCTTCGATTTCGGGCAATTCCGCTTGATCGCCGTGGCCGGCAGGATTTATCAAAAGTCATGCTGTCGCCAGGAAATGGACGTCGACAGACTGTTCAGCCTTTCAACCCTGATGAGATCGCACGAGACGATCCCGATATCGCCGGAGCACAAATGAGTAACACCAGGATCGTCACGGCCGCCATGCTCGCCATTGGCGATGAGCTTCTCTCCGGCCGAACCAAGGACAAGAACATCGGCCATTTGGCCGAGATGCTGACCATGATCGGAATCGACCTACGTGAGGTTCGCATCGTGGCCGACGACGAAGAGGCAATCGTTGACGCCGTCAATGCCTTGCGCCAGCGCTACGACCATGTCTTCACGTCAGGCGGCATCGGCCCGACGCATGACGATATTACCGCCGACGCCATGGCAAAGGCATTCGGGCTCAACTGCATTCACGATCCGAAAGCGATGGAACTGCTCGGCGCCATGTATGAACGTCGTGGGATGGAGTTCACGGAGGCGCGGAGACGGATGGCGCGGATGCCGGCCGGCGCGATCCATATTCCGAATCCCGTATCGACCGCGCCCGGATTCAGAGTCGGCAATGTCTACGTCATGGCCGGGGTGCCGCAAGTGTTTCAGGCGATGCTCGACACCTTGCTGCCGAGTCTCGAGACGGGTACGCCCGTCCTGTCGCGCACCGTCCGTTCGCCCTACGGCGAAGGCGATATCGGAGGACCCTTGACCGAGGTTCAAAGGAATCATCCAGAAACGAGCATCGGCTCCTATCCGAAGTTCGACGGCAAGAGCTTCTCGACGGACATCGTCATCCGGGCTCGCGACGCCGTGGCGCTCGCCGCCGCCGAGGTCGACGTAACGGCAATGATCGAGGCAATTGCCCAGTCCCGCTAGCATCGCCGGTCGGCCGCTGCATTGGCGCTTCGGCCGGCATTCGATTGGCCCGCGGACAACCTCGGAGGCCGGATTTGCGAAGATCCTGTCGGCCCTTGCGCTTCGGCCTTCATTGCCGGTATTGCATTTAAAAAAATCTGGTGGAGCGCTTCCGGCCAATAGTAGTTCGCCGCGGCGCTTCGCCGCCTGTGTTCGACGAAAAGCCGGAGCCGCCTATGTCCCTTCCAGATAAAGCCTTTCCCGTATCCTGGGATCAGTTCCACCGCGATGCCCGCGCGCTCGCCTGGCGGCTGGCCGATAACGGACAGGAATGGCGGGCGATGGTCTGCATCACCCGCGGCGGTCTCGTGCCCGCGGCAATTATCAGCCGAGAACTCAACATCCGCATGATCGAAACCGTGTGTGTCGCCTCCTATCACGACTACGACACGCAGGGTCAGATGAAGGTGCTCAAGGGCATCGCTCCGGAGATCGCCGAGAACGGCGGCGAAGGCGTGCTGATCGTCGACGATCTGACCGACACCGGGAAGACCGCAGCCGAGGTCCGTGCGATGTTGCCCAGGGCGCATTTCGCTGCCGTTTACGCAAAGCCCAAAGGTCGCCCGCTGGTCGATACGTTCGTCACCGAAGTCAGCCAGGACACCTGGATTTATTTCCCCTGGGACATGGGCTTCACCTATCAGGAGCCGATCGCCAAAGGTACGCGCGTTTAACGCCGTCCATAACGCCCAGAGGACGCGCGGCCGCCATCATGCAAGCGGCGGTATGTTTTCTACCAGCGTCTCGGCCGTCATGCCGCGGCCGGCCTCGGTTCCGGCCTCGCCGTGGCGCCAGACCGCAGCGGCCGCCGCTTCGAAGGCCGGAAATCCCTGCGCCAGATGGGCGCCTATGATGCCGGCCAGCACGTCGCCGGAGCCTGCCGTGGCAAGCCAGGGCGGGGCGTTCGTGTTGACGACGCAGCGGCCGCGGGGCGCTGCGACAACCGTGTCCGGGCCTTTATAGACGATCACCGCATGGCTCAGTCTGGCGGCGGCTTGCGCCTTTTCTATTTTCGACAAAGCAGCGTCCGCGGCGATCTCGGGAAAGAGGCGCGCGAACTCGCCCTCGTGCGGTGTCATGACCACCTCCCCGCCGCTGCTTGCTATTTTTTCGAAGAGCTCGGCTCTCCCCTCTCGAAAGGAGCTCATCCCATCGGCATCAAGGACGAGTGCCCGGTCGCAAAGCATCAGGGCAAAGTCCCTCGCCTTCTTGCCGATGCCGAAGCCGGGGCCAAGCACGAATGCGTTCAACCGCTTGTCCTGCAGCCATCCGGAGAGATCGCCGGCATCCTTTATTTCCTTGAGCATCACGGCGGTGAGGTGCGACGCGTTGACAGCGAGCGCTTTTGACGGCGAGGCAAGCGTCACGAGGCCAGCGCCGGCCCTGAGACCGGCTGCAGCCGACAGACGCGCAGCGCCGGTCGAGAGCTCCCCGCCCGAAAGCACGCCGAGGTGACCCCGTTTGTATTTGTGCGTGGCCGGATCGAGTGCACTGACATAGTGCGCCCAGCTTCTTGGCGTATTGAGCCGCAAGTTCCCGGCTCGCGCAGCGACCAGCCGCGCCGGAATGCCGATATCGAATATTTCGACGGTGCCGCTGCGGGCTCGCCCCGGCATCAGGAGATGCCCGGGCTTCAGCGCCATGAAAGTGACGGTGTGCGCGGCGATGAAGCTTGAGCCGCGCACACCGCCGGTATGCCCGTCGATGCCCGAGGGCAGATCGACGGCGAGCACCGGGGTCCCGTTCCCAGTCACGCGCTCGACGATCTCCTTCACCTGTTCGGGCAGATCGCGGGCGAGCCCCGCGCCGAATAACGCGTCGATGACGACGTCGCCTGGCTGCGGCTCATAGGTTTCGGCAGGCGATGCAGCCAGCGAGCACGCGCGGTGCGCCCGCGCGGCATCACCCTTCAACGCTTTTGGGTCGCCGAGCGCAAAAACGGTGACGTTCGCGCCGCTGTCCGCCAGGGCGCCAGCCGCTACATAGCCGTCGCCGCCGTTATTGCCCGGGCCGCATAGAGCAACGAAGCGAAGCGCCGCAGGAAAGAGCCGCAACGCCGCCGCCGACACCGCCATTCCTGCCGAACGCATAAGCGCGAAGCTGTCGATGCCGGAACGGGCAGCATCCCTGTCGATCGCCGTCATTTCCGCCGGTGTCACCAGAATATCTTGGATCGTTTCACCCATCAACCGATCTAAGCGTGGCAGAGCCGGCAAGGCAAGGGCGCGGCGCCCGCAAGTCATAATGAACAATATTTGTGCATTTGCATATTATTGGTGCCCAAATAGCGTGCTTTCGCAACCAAAGTGCACTGATCACCGCATCCACACCCACTTCAATCATTAAACTTCATAAAAAATAGGCAGAATGCCAATCTTGAGTCGTATCGATCCACTACCGGCGGCGCTACAAACCGGCGAAATTTAATCATTCGAGCGTCATTTCGCTACAAAACTGGCACGGTACGTGCATATTGAAGGCCGAGCGGGCATGACCCTGCTTTAAAGGGAGAAGCGGAGAGACATTTTCTCATGAAAAAGATCGAAGCGATCATTAAGCCCTTCAAGCTTGATGAAGTGAAGGAAGCTCTTCAGGAAGTCGGCCTGCAAGGGATCACCGTCACGGAAGCGAAGGGATTCGGCCGACAAAAGGGACACACGGAACTCTATCGGGGCGCCGAATACGTCGTGGACTTTCTGCCGAAAGTAAAGGTCGAGGTGGTACTGGCGGACGAAAACGCGGAGGCCGTCATCGAGGCCATCCGCAATGCAGCGCAAACGGGCCGCATTGGTGACGGAAAGATTTTCGTATCCAATGTGGAAGAAGTCATCCGAATCCGCACCGGCGAAACCGGCCTAGACGCCATCTGACGACATCATCCTGATCATCCGATCCAGGGGCCGCCCGGCCCCAATTTTTTCAAACCTCGTCATCACAGGGAATTACAACAAATGACGACTGCGAGTGAAGTTCTGAAGCAAATCAAGGAGAACGACGTCAAGTTCGTCGATCTGCGCTTTACCGATCCGAAGGGCAAACTGCAGCATGTCACGATGGATGTCGTCTGCGTCGACGAAGACATGTTCGCCGACGGCGTCATGTTCGATGGTTCCTCGATTTCCGGCTGGAAAGCCATCAACGAGTCCGACATGGTGCTGATGCCCGACCCGGAAACGGCGCATATGGACCCGTTCTTCGCGCAGTCCACCATGGTCATTCTCTGCGACATTCTCGACCCGGTTTCCGGCGAAGCCTATAACCGCGACCCGCGCGGTACAGCGAAGAAGGCTGAGGCCTATCTCAAGGCATCCGGCATCGGCGACACCGTTTTCGTTGGTCCCGAAGCCGAGTTCTTCGTTTTCGACGACGTCAAGTACAAGGCCGATCCGTACAACACCGGCTTCAAGGTCGATTCGTCCGAACTGCCGTCCAACGACGACACGGAGTATGAGACGGGCAACCTCGGCCACCGCCCGCGCATCAAGGGCGGCTACTTTCCTGTCCCGCCGATCGACAGCTCCCAGGACATGCGCTCTGAGATGCTGACCGTGCTCGCGGAGATGGGTGTTACGGTCGAAAAGCATCACCACGAAGTGGCGGCAGCTCAGCACGAGCTTGGCGTCAAGTTCGACGCGCTCGTCCGCAACGCCGACAAGATGCAGATCTACAAGTATGTCGTGCACCAGGTCGCGAACGCCTACGGCAAGACCGCAACCTTCATGCCGAAGCCGGTCTTTGGCGACAACGGCTCTGGCATGCATGTGCACCTGTCGATCTGGAAGGACGGCAAGCCGACCTTCGCCGGTGACGAATATGCCGGCCTTTCCGAAAACTGCCTCTTCTTCATCGGCGGCATCATCAAGCATGCCAAGGCCCTGAACGCCTTCACGAACCCGTCGACGAATTCCTACAAGCGTCTCGTCCCGGGCTATGAAGCGCCGGTCCTGCTTGCCTATTCCGCCCGCAACCGTTCCGCCTCGTGCCGCATTCCATTTGGCAGCAACCCGAAGGCGAAGCGCGTCGAAGTCCGCTTCCCCGACCCCAGCGCCAATCCCTATCTCGCCTTCGCAGCCATGCTGATGGCTGGCCTTGACGGCATCAAGAACAAGCTTCACCCGGGCAAGGCGATGGATAAGGACCTCTATGACCTGCCGCCGAAGGAACTGAAGAAAATCCCGACGGTTTGCGGCAGCCTGCGTGAAGCACTCGAAAGCCTCGACAGGGATCGCAAATTCCTGACGGCCGGCGGCGTCTTCGACGACGACCAGATCGATTCGTTCATAGAGCTGAAGATGCAGGAAGTCATGCGCTTCGAAATGACCCCGCATCCGGTCGAATTCGATATGTACTACTCCGTCTGATGGCGAGTGGACCGGCCCCTCAAATACGCCGGTCCGTTCGTAGCGATGCAAGAAAAGGCGGGTTTCGTTCGAACCCCGCCTTTTTTCAATGCAACACTGGCGCGAACGGTCCGCCGCCGACCTTCGCCTCCCTATTGATGTTCCGCGCGGGACAACCCAGATAATTGTCTGAAAGGATGTGTTGCGTCATGAAACAAAGAAACGCCAAATTTGAGATCGGACAGGTCGTTCGCCACCGGATCTTCCCGTTTCGCGGCGTCATCTTCGATGTCGATCCGGAATATGCCAATACCGAAGAATGGTGGAACGCTATTCCGCAGGAGATCCGGCCAGCGAAGGATCAGCCCTTCTATCACCTGTTCGCCGAAAACGACGATAGCGAATACGTCGCCTACGTCTCGGAACAGAACCTCGAATATGACGACAGCGACAGGCCGATCCGCCACCCGCAGGTAGACGCCCTGTTCGAGAAAACGGACGTTGGACACTACAAGCCCAAGGTCACCTATCGGCATTAAGCTCCAGCGCACTCAAGTGAGTGCGCCGCAGCTGTAGGCTGCGAGACCAGATGCGGTTGTCAACACCGGAGCCGGTCGCTGAAAAGCGTCACAATAAAAAACGCCCGGACGAATGGCCGGGCGTTCTTCATTCCGGAAGGCGGAAAGGATTACTGCTGCTTGGCAGCCTTCTGTGCCTCTTCCAGCTTCCTGCGGGCATCTTCCGCCTTCTTCTGCATTTCTTCCTGCAGCAGGCGCTGACGCTCCTCGAGCTGGGACTGTTCGATCGGCTCGCCGTCGTAGACACCAGTGAAGCCTTCCAGCGTCATCTTGATCGGATTCGGAGCGCGCTGGAAGTTGACCGAGGTGAAGACAACCTCGTTGCCCTTCTTCAGGTTGGCGATTAAGGCGTCGGAAAGCGGCGCTTCGGCAACGCACTTATCGGGCATGCAGATTGCGTAGTCGAGCTTGATGCCCTTGCCGCCATCGATCTGCATCTGAACGCCTGGCGGGATCATTCGAGCCGACGGGACGGAAATCTGCACCACCTTACGGTTGATCTTGCCCGAGACGCTAATGAGGCCGACGGCGGTGATGAGCTGGCCATTATTGGCGGTGAGCAGGTTCTGGACGATGCAGACGTCATTGTCTTCCTGCTTGGTGCAGACCTTGAACCAACCCTGCGGCGGGCGACCGCCCGGCTGCTGCGCGGATGCGACGCTCGGCACACCGGCAGCTGCAACAGAGAGCGCCAGCGCTGCCATTCCCGCGCGATTGGTGAAGTTCGAGTTGAAGATCATTGTGATTCCGTCTCCTGAAATCCGGTCACGGAACAAACTGTTCCGCTGGTGAGTATCGTCAGCCGCCGTTGTCCTGTTGGCCAAATGAGGCAATTGAATGGCCCCGTTTTCGGAAACACCTGTTACATTGGCTCGTAGCGTTTATCCAGTGTTTCGTTGCAATTTTTGCAATCATCGGCACCTGATTTTCTCAAAGATCACGGCGGTCGTCGGTTAGTTCGGCAAAGATCGTCCTGATGATGCTTGCAGAAAGGAGCGGGACGCCGGTGGAAAGCCGTTCCTGCGGTCCGGAAGGTTGGAAATATGTGCCCGCATTGGTAACGTGCCGGGAATCGGCCTGTAGAAAACCCACGGGAGGTGAAGTTGCGCGCAGTTCTTTCCGGCCTGGTCATGCTTTTGGCAGCCAGCATGTTCGGCCATCAAGCTCTGGCCGCACCGGTGCATGCCATTTCGATGCATGGCGAACCTGCGCTTCCGGCCGACTTCAAGAACTTTCCTTACGTCAATCCGAACGTGAAAAAGGGCGGAAAGATCTCGTACGGCGTCGTCGGCACGTTCGACAGCCTCAACCCCTTTATCCTGAAGAGCATGCGCACGACGGCCAGGGGAATGTGGGACCCGGGCTTCGGTAATCTCGTCTATGAATCGCTTATGCAGCGCTCGCAGGACGAGCCTTTCACGATGTATGGGCTGCTCGCCGAGACGGTCGAGTGGGATGACGATCGCACCTTCATCCAGTTCAATCTCAATCCCAAGGCACGCTGGGCCGACGGTCAGCCGGTGACCGCCGAAGACGTCATCTTCACATTTGAATTGCTGCGCGACAAAGGGCGTGCTCCCTTCGGCAACCGCCTCTCGAAGGTCGACAAAATGGAAAAGGTCGGCGAGCGCAGCGTGCGCTTTACCTTCAAGGATGATGTCGACCGAGAATTCCCGATGCTGGTGGCGCTTTCGCCAGTGCTTCCGAAGCACGCCATCAATGTCGATACGTTCGATAGGACGACGCTTCAGCCGCCGCTCGGCTCTGGCCCGTACCGCGTTGCCGAGGTCAAGCCTGGCGAGCGCATCATCTATCGTCGCAACCCGGATTACTGGGGCAAGGATCTTCCCTCAAAGGTCGGTCTCGATAACTACGATGAGATCTCAGTCGAGTATTTCCTCCAGGAAAACACCCTCTTCGAAGCGTTCAAGAAAGGCGAGATTGACCTCTATCCGGAAGGCAGTGCGACCAAATGGGCGCGCGCCTATGATTTTCCGGCCGTTCGTTCCGGCGACGTGATCAAGGAGACCTTCAAACCGAAGACGCCTTCCGGCATGCTCGGCTTCGTCTTCAACACCCGCAGACCCGTGTTCGACAACATAAAATTGCGGCAGGGTCTGGCGCTCGTGTTCGACTTCGAGTGGGTGAACAAAAACCTTTTCGACGGCGCCTATACGCGGACGCAGAGCTATTGGCAGAATTCGTCGCTTTCCTTCCTCGGGGTGGCAGCCGACGACCGCGAGCTTGAGCTCATGGGCGATGTGAGAGAGCGAATCAATCCGGCGATCCTCGATGGCACCTACCGTCTGCCGGTCACCGATGGTTCCGGCCGCGACCGCAATGTGCTTCGCGAAGCGGTGACGCTGCTCAGGGAGGCCGGCTATTCGATCAAGGACGGCAAGATGGTCGATGCCAAGGGCACGCCGCTTGCCTTCGAGATCATGAGCCAGAACGCCGGCCAGGAAAAGATCGCATTGGCCTATCAGCGGTTTCTCGCGCCGCTCGGGATCGTTGCGAGGGTACGCACGGTCGATGACTCCCAATATCAACAGCGCAGCCAATCCTTCGACTACGACGTCATTATCAAATCCTACCCCTCATCCCTTTCACCAGGTACCGAGCAAATATCGTACTGGGGATCAGTTTCGCGCGAGAGGCCAGGCAGTTCCAACTTTGCCGGCGTCGCCGACAAGGACGTCGACAAGCTAATAAACAACATCCTGCAGGCCCGCACGACCGAAGATTTCACCGCCGCCGTCCGCTCCCACGACCGGCTGCTGATCTCGAATTGCTACGTCGTGCCTCTCTATCACCTCGATGCGCAGTGGGTCGCACGATGGAAGCATATCGGCCGCCCCTCCACCGTGCCGCTCTATGGCTATCATCTTCCAAGCTGGTGGGATGAACGCGCGCAATAAGCTGGTTCCTTTTTGGTAACGCATTGAAAGACGCAGCGTAGCTGCCTATCTCGCTGTTTTACCGAGCAGGAAAGGCACCGGCATTATGGAAACCGTCAATATCGATATCGTCTCGGACGTTGTCTGCCCGTGGTGCTACCTCGGAAAAAACCGACTTGATCAGGCCGTTGCCAGCGTCGCCGGCGACATTCAGGTCATCATTCAGTGGCGTCCTTATCAGCTCAACCCAGATCTGCCGCCCCAGGGCGTCGATCACAAGGAGCATCTCGCTGCAAAACTCGGCGGCCAGGCTGCCGTCGACAGAGCGCATCGGACGCTGGAAGGACTCGGGCAAGAGGACGGCATCGCCTTCAATTTCGATGCGGTCAAGATTAGCCCGAACACGCTCGACGCCCATCGGTTGATACGCTGGGCCGCAACCAGTGGCGAGGCGGTCCAGACCGAGGTAGTGGGTCTGCTTTTCAAGGCGAATTTCGAGGAAGGTCGAAATGTCGGCGATCACGCCGTTCTCCTCGACATTGCGGAACGGGCCGGTCTCGATCGACCGGTCATCGCGGCGCTGCTTGCTTCCGAGGCGGACAAAGACGCCGTGCAGCAGGAAATCGAGATGGCTCAGGAAATGGGCGTCAGCGGCGTCCCCTGCTTCATCATCGAGCAGCAATATGCGGTGATGGGCGCCCAATCAGTCGAGGTGCTGATGAACGCGTTGCGCGAGATCGCACAGATGAAAGCGGCCGGCCCACTGCACTGATCCGCCGTTATCTACACTGAAAGACGCCGTCTGCTGGCGCATGCTTCCTTAAATCCAACCCGGTGCAAGGAAGCATGCAGCATCTCATGAGACGCGCCGCTGTAGGACGCGGGCGGTGCGCTCGTTATCAGGCTGGTTTGGCCAGAGCGGCAAGCTGGGTCATCACCATGGCGGCGCCGGACAGCCGTTTTTCCGGCGTCGCAAGCTCGCGCTGGAAGAAGATGCTCTGGTCCGGCCGGATCTTGGTGAGCGTTCCCTGCTTGGCGATATGGCCAACGAGAGCGGCGGGATTCGGGAATTCCCGATTGCGGAACTGGACGACAACACCCTTCGGCCCGGCATCGAGTTTCTCGACATTTGCGGTGCGGCAGAGCGATTTGATGTAGACGATCTTCAAGAGATGCTGGAGCTCCGTCGGCAGCGGGCCGAAACGATCGATCAGTTCCGCACCAAAACCGTCGATCTCGTTAAGGTCCGTCAGTTCGCCGAGACGACGGTAAAGCCCGAGCCTGAGGTTGAGATCGGGCACGTAATGTTCAGGTATCATCACTGGTGTTCCGACCGATATCTGCGGCGACCAGCCGGTGTCGTGGATCTCCTCCTCGCCCTTGAGTTCCGCGACGGCCTCTTCCAGCATCTGCTGATAAAGTTCGAAACCGACTTCCTTGATGTGCCCGGACTGCTCCTCCCCGAGGAGATTGCCAGCGCCGCGGATGTCGAGGTCGTGGCTGGCGAGCTGGAAGCCAGCGCCGAGCGTGTCGAGCGATTGCAGCACTTTCAGGCGGCGCTCGGCCGTTGACGTCAGCGTCTTGTTCACTGGCAGCGTGAAGAGCGCGAAGGCGCGCACCTTCGAGCGCCCTACCCGGCCGCGAAGCTGATAAAGCTGGGAAAGGCCGAACATGTCCGCGCGATGGACGACCAAGGTGTTGGCGGTCGGCACGTCGAGACCGGACTCCACGATCGTCGTCGACAGGAGCACATCAAAGCGTCCTTCATAGAAGGCATTCATAATGTCTTCGAGTTCGGTCGCCGGCATCTGCCCGTGCGCCACCGCGATCTTCAGTTCCGGTACGTCGGATTTCAAGAAATCGTGAATCTCCGAAAGATCGCTCAAACGCGGGCAGACATAGAAGCTCTGCCCGCCGCGATAGTGCTCGCGCATCAGCGTCTCGCGGATCACCAGGGCATCGAAGGGCGAAATGAACGTGCGCACAGCCATTCGGTCGACCGGCGGCGTGGTGATCAGCGACAACTCGCGGACGCCCGTCAATGCCAGTTGCAGCGTACGCGGAATCGGTGTCGCCGACAGGGTCAAAACGTGCACATCGGACTTCAACTCCTTGAGCCGTTCCTTGTGCCTGACGCCGAAATGCTGCTCTTCGTCAATGATGAGAAGGCCGAGATTGGCGAATTTCACGGATGAACCAAGCAGCGCGTGCGTGCCGACGACGATGTCCGTCTTGCCTTCCGCCACTTCCTTCTTCGTCAGCGACAGTTCCTTTGAGCCCACGAGGCGGGAAGCCTGGTGAATGCGCACCGGAAGGCCACGAAACCGGTCGGAAAAGGTCTTGAAATGCTGGCGCGCAAGGAGGGTCGTCGGCACGACAACAGCGACCTGTAAGCCGTTCATCGCGGCGATGAAGGCGGCACGCAGCGCCACTTCCGTCTTGCCGAAGCCGACGTCGCCACAGATCAGACGGTCCATCGGACGCCCGCTGCCCAGATCGTCGCGAACGGCCTCGATCGAACTCAGCTGATCCTCGGTCTCATCATAGGGGAAGCGCGCGGCGAATTCGTCGTAGACACCGTCATGAGCGACCACGACGGGTGCATGTCGCGTATGCCGCTCGGCGGCGATGCGGATCAGACCGCCGGCCATGTCGAGCAATCGCTTCTTGAGCTTGGCCTTGCGCGCCTGCCACGCGACGCCGCCGAGCTTGTCGAGCATCGCGTCGGTGCCCTCGGTGCCATAGCGCGACAGAAGCTCGATGTTTTCTACCGGCAGGAAGAGCTTGGCATCGTCGGCATAGACGAGTTCAAGGCAATCATGCGGCGCGCCGGCTGCCTCGATCGTGCGCAGGCCAACGAAACGGCCGATGCCGTGTTCGGCATGAACGACGTAGCTGCCTTCGTCGAGGCCCGTTACTTCGGCGATGAAATCGGCACCGCGCTTACGCCGTTTCGACCTGCGCACCATCCGCTCGCCGAGAATGTCCTGCTCACCGATCACCACGAGGTCACCGGTTTCGAAGCCCGCCTCTAGGCTGAGCACGGCGGAAGCCGCCTCGCCAGGCTTCAGCGAACGCAGATCGGCGAGCGCCTCGACCGGACGAACATTGCCAAGGCCATGCTCGGCGAGGACCTGAAGAAGGCGGTCGAGCGATCCCTCCGTCCAGCCGGAAATGACAACTTTTGCGCCCTTTTTTCGCTTTTCGGCGATGTGCTTTACAGCTTGATCGAAGACATTTTCGCGTTCGCCGCCGTGCTCGGCTTCGCCCGCCGCCTTCGCCCAGCGCTGTCCTTGCCGAGCCTCGATGGTAACAACCTGCCTCGCTTCACCTTCGTGTTCCATGAACGGCGAGAGGCGAACCGCACTGCGTTCGTTGAGCGCCGCACCGAAGCCCGCGGCGCTCAAGTAAAGCAGTTCCGGCGGCACCGGCTTGTAGGGCGTTCCTTGTGAAATCTGCGATTTGGCAGGCGAGGCGGAAGCGCGACGTGCCTCGTAGTAGTCAAGGATGAGCTTCGAGCGCTCCGACGCCGCTTCGCGCACCAGGTGATCCGTTACGATGCGAAAGCCTTGAAGATAATCGAAGACCGTTTCGAGGCGGTCATAGAAGAGCGGCAGCCAATGCTCCATGCCGGCGTAGCGGCGCCCCTCCGATACCGCCTGGTAGAGAGCGTCGTCGCGGGTCGCCGCACCGAAGAGCGAAAGATATTGCTTGCGGAAGTGGCTGATCGTCTCCGGCGTCAGCGACACCTCGCTCATCGGATTAAGATCGAGAGAGCGGATCTGCCCGGTCGTGCGCTGGCTTGCCGGATCGAAGGAGCGGATCGTCTCCAGCGTATCGCCAAAGAAATCGAGACGGAGTGGCTCACCGCTGCCGGGGACATAGACATCCAGGATGCCGCCCCGCACGGCGAACTCGCCGACTTCGCGTACCGTCGGCACCCGCTCGAAACCGTTTCGTTCCAGCCGCGCGGCGAGATCGTCCATGCGGATCTGGTTGCCCGGCCGCGCCGAAAAGGAGAGACTCTCGATCACATCTTGCGGCGAGATCTTCTGAAGGACCGCGTTGACGGTGACCAGCACGATCGCCGGATGCGGTTTCGCCCGATGCGCGATCAGCGCACTCAGCGCGGATAGTCTTCGCGCCGAGGTGTCGGCGCTCGGAGAGACGCGGTCATAGGGCAAACAGTCCCAGCCGGGCAATGTAAGCACTGGAATGTCCGGCGCCACGAAACCCAGTATTTGCTCCAAATCAGCGACCCGCTGGCCGTCCGAGAGGAGATAAGCGACCGGAGCTCCCGCCCGCGCCAATTCGGCGAGGATCAACGCTTCGGCTCCGGACGGGACCGGGCCGATCGTCACCTCGCGCGTTGCGGCAAGAATCTTTTTGGAATCGAGACCGGGTATCATCGTTTACGTCTATTTCGTTTCCGGCACGGGTTCGAAGTCGGGGCGGTAAGCGGCGATGCGTGCGAAGAGCTCTGTTGCGTAGCGTTCAGGTAAGGTCTGTTCACCGGTAATCCAGCGCACGAGGTCGTTATCTTCCTCGCGCATGATCGTTTCCAGCTCGTCAAGTTCCGTCTCGGACAACGTCGCAAGCTCCGCCTCTGCGAACTGCCCGAGTATCAGGTCCATCTCTCGGATGCCGCGATGCCAGGCGCGAAAGAGGATCCTGCGCCGACGCGGGTCTAGATCGGCGCTGGTGCGCGTGATGCCGGTCATGGAATGTCCTTCCTGCCGCCTGCCGCTCAGCGGCTTCCGGTCATGGGCTCTATAAACGCTGGAAAGCAGCTTGTCAGCCTTGTCAAAGCCGGAATTATCATCGCATTTTCATTGTTATGCGCCCCGCTCTCCTCGACCCGCTGTTTTCACCCCTCGACATCTTGCCCGGCATCGGTCCGAAGACCGGCGAGCTTTATGCACGCCTGCTTGGGCGCGAGGCGATTGAAGACTGCCGCGTGATCGATCTCCTGTTTCATGCCCCTTATTCGCTGATCGACCGGCGCCAGCAGCCCGGCGTCGCTTATGCACCGCAGGGATCGATCGTCACCATTACCGGCCGCGTGGACCGCCACCAGCCTTCGCCGCCTGGCAGACCGAACGTGCCCTATCGTATCTTTCTGCACGACGACACCGGCGAATTGGCGCTCACCTTCTTCCGCGTCAAGGGAAACTGGCTGGAGAAAGCCTTGCCGATCGACGAAACCGTCATCGTCAGCGGCAAGGTGGATTGGTTCAACGGGCGAGCCTCGATGGTGCATCCGGACTATATGGTCCGGGCCAGTGAAGCGGAGAACTTGCCGCTTGTCGAACCCGTTTACGGACTGACGGCCGGGCTCTCGCCGCGGACGCTTCGCAAGTCGATCGAGGCTGCCGTAGCCCGGGTACCGGACCTGCCCGAATGGATCGAGGAGACGCTTCTTCGTCAGCAGGGCTTTCAATGTGCGAAAGAGAGCTTCCACCGCCTGCATGAACCACGCGACGAGGCCGACCTCGATCCGCAGGCCCCGGCGCGCCGGCGGCTTGCCTATGACGAGTTTCTCGCGGGCCAGCTTTCGCTCTCGCTGGTGCGTCAGCGGTTGCGCAAGGTGGCCGGCACGCCGGTTCACGCGACCGGCAGATTGAGCGGGCCGGTGATCGGCGCGCTTCCCTTTTCCCTCACGGCTAGCCAATCGGCTGCCGTCCGCGACATCCTCTCCGACATGTCCGGCAGCGACCGTATGCTGCGGCTGCTGCAAGGCGACGTCGGGTCCGGCAAGACCGCCGTCGCCTTTATGGCGATGCTCGCCGCGATCGAATCCGGCGGCCAGGCCGTGCTGATGGCACCGACGGAAATTCTTGCGCGGCAGCACCATGCCACGCTTTCGAAGATGGCGGCACCGGGCGGCATCGCAATCGATGTGCTGACGGGCAGAACGAAAGGCAAGGAGCGTGACGCCATCCTGGAACGCGTCGCCTCCGGCGAAACACAGATGGTGATCGGCACGCATGCGCTGTTTCAGGACGCGGTAAACTATAACCAGCTTCTGCTCGCCGTCGTCGACGAACAGCACCGATTCGGCGTCCACCAACGGCTTCGGCTGACGGCCAAAGGTATCTCTCCGCATATGCTGGTAATGACGGCGACGCCCATCCCACGAACGCTCGTGCTCGCGGCCTTCGGCGACATGGACGTGTCAAAGCTTACCGAAAAGCCGGCCAGGCGAAAGCCGATACAAACGGTGACCATCCCGACCGAGCGGACCGGCGAGATCATCGACAGGCTGGAAGCGGCGCTCCGGCAAGGCAAAAAGGCATACTGGATCTGTCCGCTGGTCGAGGAATCCGAAGAGACCGACACGATGTCCGCCGAAGAGCGCCACCAAAGTCTCGTTCAGCGCTTCGGCGAGGAGGTCGGGCTCGTTCATGGCCGCATGGCGGGACCGGAGAAGGATGCCGTCATGCTCGCCTTCAAGAGCGGCGAAATTCGCCTGCTCGTGGCGACGACGGTGGTCGAGGTCGGCGTCGACGTTCCCGATGCGACGATCATGGTGATCGAGCATGCGGAGCGCTTTGGCCTGGCGCAATTGCATCAGTTGCGCGGCCGCGTCGGGCGCGGCGACCATGCATCGACCTGCATCCTTCTCTATAAGAGCCCGCTCAGCGATGCAGGCCGTGCGCGCCTCTCGATTCTACGTGAGACGGAGGACGGCTTCGTGATCGCCGAGGAAGATCTGAAATTGCGTGGCGAAGGCGAACTTCTCGGTACCCGCCAGTCCGGTACACCTGGCTTCCGTATCGCCAGCCTGGAAGCGCACGGCGATCTCCTGGAGATCGCACGCAAGGATGCCGCCTATATCATCGACCGCGATCCGGAGCTGATCTCGGAGCGCGGCGAAGCATTGAGAACGCTTCTTTATCTCCACCGCCGCGACGAGGCGATCAGGTTCCTGCGTGCCGGTTAGAGCTCGCGAGTTCTAACGATCAATCATTCAGGAGGTTAAGCAGTTTTCTGCGTAATAGACAGCGGCGCATTCACGAGCGGTTTATAATCCGGAGCCACGAGCCCGCCGGAAATCAGGAGCTTGGCGGCGTCCTCCGCGCTCATCTGCAAGGGTATGATCTTCTCCCGCGGCACGAACAGCAGGAACCCCGCCGTCGGGATCGGCGTGGGCGGCAAGAAAACCGTGACCATATCCATGCCTCGTTCGTCGAACTTGGCAGCAATCTCCCCCTTCACATCGGTCGCGATGAAGACCAGCGACCAAAGACCGGGCCCGGGATATTCGATCAGTCCGGCCTTCTTGAAGGAGGAGGATTGCTCCTGCAGCACCGTCTGGAAAATCTGCTTCAGCGACTTGTAGATCGTGCGGACGAGTGGGGTCCTGCTGACCAGCGACTCGCCAAAGCCGACGATCGAGCGGCCGACGAGATTGGCCGTCAAAAAGCCGACGAGCGTGATGACGATGATCGCGACGAGGAGGCCGAAACCCGGGATGGCGACCGGAGAATAGGTGTCCGGGTTATAGAAGTTCGGCAGATACGGCTTCACCCAACCGTCCGCCCATTCGATGAAAGAGCGAACCAGCCAGACCGTAATCGCCAGCGGCGCGCAGATGATTAGTCCGGTGAGGAAATAATTGCGCAGTCGGGCCGCTATGATGCCGCGTTTGGAGCCGTCCGTCATACTCGTGCCATCAATCCGTCAAGCCGACCCAAAGGCCGGATGATAAGCGACCGTGCCGGAAACTTTTGTTTCCGACAAAACCAAAACCATGAAATATTGCGGGGCACAACCCGGAAAGACAAGAGCGGGTTCACGGCGAAAGCCGAACTTTCCGTAGAAAGCCGGATCGCCGACCACGACGCAACCGGAAGCACCGGAGTCTCGCAGCATATCAAGCCCTTGGCGGACGAGCGCGCTGCCCGCGCCGCGCCCTTGCCGATCCGGCCGCACGGACAGAGGGCCGAGCCCGCACCAGCCGGCCGCAAAAGGCGTGATCGTCACCGGCGAAAAGGCGATGTGGCCGATCACATCACCATTTTCCTCCGCAACGAGCGACAGCGTCAAAGCGTCGTCGGCACGCAGGCGTTCGATGATCAGCGCCTCGGTCTGATCGCTGTGCGGATGACTGGCGAAAGCCGCCTCCGTCACGCGCCGGATCGCCTCGCGGTCGCCCTCACTCTCCGGCCGGATGATCATTCGACGGTGACCGATTTCGCGAGATTGCGCGGCTGGTCGACATCCGTGCCCATGAAGACCGCCGTGTGATAGGCGAGAAGCTGGATCGGCAGCGAGAAGATCATCGGCGCGATGATCTCGTCGACACTCGGCAGCACGATTGTATGCATCGTGTCGAGTTTCGATGCGGCCGCCCCTTTTTCATCCGTGATGAGGATAATCCGCCCGCCGCGGGCGGCCACTTCCTGCATGTTGGAAACCGTCTTGTCAAAGAAGCGGTCATGCGGCGCGATGACGATCACCGGCATGTTCTCGTCTATCAAGGCGATCGGACCATGCTTCAATTCACCGGCCGCGTAGCCTTCGGCGTGGATGTAGGAAATCTCCTTGAGCTTGAGCGCACCTTCCATCGCCAGGGGGAAACTGGTGCCGCGCCCAAGGTAGAGCACGTCACGGCATTTCGACAGTTCGCGCGACAGGAGCTCGATTTTCGGCTGGATGCTGTTCAAAACCTGGCCCATGATTCGCGGCATTTCGACGAGGCTTCTTACCAGCGCCTGCTCCTCCGCCTCGCTGACGATGCCGCGAGCCCTGCCGGCACCGATGGCGAGTGCGGCGAGCACGGCGAGTTGGCAAGTAAAGGCCTTGGTCGAGGCGACGCCGATCTCCGGACCGGCGAGGATCGGGAAGACGGCGTCCGACTCCCGCGCGATGGTCGATTCGCGGGTATTGACGACGGCGCCGATTTTTAGGCCATGCTCCTTGCAATATCTGAGCGATGCCAGCGTGTCGGCGGTTTCGCCCGACTGGGAGATGAAGAGAGCGGCCGATTGCGGCGAGAGCGGAATCTCGCGATAGCGGAACTCGGAAGCGACGTCGATCTCGACCGGCAAACGCGCATAGCGCTCGAACCAGTACTTGCCGACAAGCCCTGCGAGATAGGCAGTGCCGCAGGCGGAGACGGCAAGGCTTGGCACGTTGGCAAAATCGATGCCATCGGACACCGGCGTTATCCGGTTGTCGATGAAGTCGATGTAATGGCCGAGCGCATGGGAGATGACCTCAGGCTGCTCATAGATTTCCTTTTCCATGAAATGACGATGGTTGCCTTTGTCGACCATATAGGCCGCGGCCATCGAAACCTGGCGCGGACGCGTAACAACATTGCCTTCGATGTCGAAGATGTGCACGCCGGCCGCGCCGATGACGGCCCAATCGCCATCGATCAGATAGGTGATTTCATTGGTAAAGGGCGCCAAGGCGATCGCATCCGAGCCCAGGAACATCTCGCCCTGGCCGTGGCCGATCGCCAGCGGCGGTCCGTTTCTCGCCGCCATGATGGTGGACGGGTCATCTTCGAACAGCACGGCAAGCGCATAGGCGCCGGTGACGCGCCTCAGCATCGCATGCATCGCGTCGCGTCGCCCCATCCCGTCGCGGCAGAATTTTGCAAGAAGGTGCGCGATGACCTCCGTATCCGTGTCGGTCTGGAACTCGGCGCCCGACGTAGCAAGCTCATCCTTCAATTCCGCGAAGTTCTCGATGATGCCGTTGTGGACCACGGCCACGCCATCGGTGAAATGCGGGTGGGCGTTACGCTCGGTCGGCGCGCCGTGCGTTGCCCAGCGTGTGTGGGCGATACCGATGGTGCCGGGCAGCGGTTCCTCTTTCAGCTTCACCTCGAGGTTGACCAGCTTGCCTTCCGCTCGGCGCCGCTTCAGCTTGCCGCCGTTGATCGTCGCGACGCCAGCCGAATCATACCCCCGGTATTCGAGCCGCTTCAACGCATCGATTAGCCGTTCCGACACGGGCTGATTACCCACGATGCCAACAATCCCGCACATATCCCTCTCCGTATTCTTCTTAACGCCCCTGGGCGGAAGCTCGCTTGAGGCGACCTCGCCGCCCTCTTAAAGCCCTTGGTAGCGAAATTGTCGCGCGAGGCAATGCGCTCTGATTTCACTTTCAGTTTCAATAATTAACGAGACCTACTCGGCGGCCTTGGCCTTCTTTTTGGCAGCCTTCTCCGCCTCGTAGCGCTCCCGCAGTATCCGCGCCCTGCCCGGCTTGATTTCCTGGCGCGCGCGACCGAAGGCAACCGCATCCGCAGGGACGTCAGCCGTAATCACGCTGCCGGAAGCAACGAGCGCGCCATCACCGATCGCAACCGGGGCCACAAGCGAGGAGTTCGAGCCGACAAAGGCGTTTTCGCCGATATGGGTTATGTGCTTATTCACCCCATCATAATTGCATGTGATGGTTCCGGCGCCGATATTCGATCCGGCGCCAACGAAGGCATCGCCGATATATGTCAGGTGGTTGACCTTGGCGCCGGCACCGATTTCCGCTTTCTTTACCTCGCAGAAATTGCCGACTTTCGATTTTGGCCCAAGCTCCGCGCCAGGACGAAGGCGTGCAAAGGGCCCGACCGTCGCGCCTGCGCGGACATGCGCGCCTTCGAGATGTGAAAAAGCATGGATGATCGCGCCGCTCTCGACCCTCACACCGGGACCGAAGACGACGTTAGGCTCCACCAGAACATCCTGCGCGAGCTCTGTGTCCCAGGAGAGAAAAACTGTCTCAGGGGCGATCATCGATACGCCCGCCAGCATCAGCTCATGACGGCGGCGTTGCTGCCAGAGACGTTCGATATAGGCTAGCTCGGCGCGGGTGTTGCATCCCGTCAGTTCGTCCTTCGGGGCCTCGACGGCGATCGCGCGACCGCCGACGGACCGCACGATTTCAACGAGGTCGGTCAGGTAGTATTCGCCTTTCACGTTGGCATTGCCGATGCGATCGAGCAGATCGAGCGCCTTGCGGCCATTGATCGCCATCAGCCCGCCATTGCAATAGGCGATGCGACGCTCTTCCTCGGAAGCGTCCTTGTGCTCACGGATCGCGATCAGCGCTCCGCCCTCTACGATGAGACGCCCATAGCCGGTCGGATCGGCCGTTCGAAAGCCGATGACAACAACATCATTTCCCTTGGCCAAACCGTCGCGCGCAGCCTTCAGTGGTGCCCCGGTAACAAGCGGCGTATCGCCGAAGACCACGAGAATGTCGTCGTAGCCCTTTGCGATCGCCTCGCGAGCCGCAAGAACGGCATGGCCCGTGCCCAGCCGCTCCTTCTGGAGGAAGGAGGCCACCTCGACCTCACCGGTGCTCGCAGCAGCCGAAACGGTTTCTGCATCGCGGCCGACAACCAGCGCGACGTCGGAGATCGATGCACTCGCCAAGGCGTCGACGACATGCGCAACCATTGGTCTGCCCGCCACCGGATGCAGCACCTTCGACATGGACGATTTCATCCGCGTGCTCTCGCCAGCCGCCAGGATGATCGCCAGGCAAGTCCGTTCCATACTCTGATCTCCTTGGTATGCCCCCGGGTATTCCTGCGGGTGCCCGTCGCCCGAGTCGACGGTTCCTATCAGCAAGATATTGCGAGAAGCATAATTCGCACAATCACGTCGCGTTAACCCCGGTTAAAACGCAATGAGAGCACCGAGTCGAGTTCGACGCTTGCGTCCGCGATACTCCCCTCCGAGCACGCCGCGAACGTCGCCCACGGTGCAGCCGTTGGATCAGCCCGGAGGTCGCAACCTGCTCTCCGTCAGGAGTCCGCTTTCTTCGAGTATGGGATACGCGACGGAGGCGACGTGAGCGTTGATGCGCTTCAGGTCCCGCAGCATATCAAGGTGCAGTGAACTCGTCTGCAGGCTCTCGAGCCGTCCGTCACGGAGGCGTTCCAGGTGCCGCTCCGCCGATCGTTTTTCCATGTGGCGGACATTCACCTTGACCTCGATCAGATGGCGGGCCAGATCGGCATTGCGCGTGACGAAAATCGTCTGGGCGATGCGCAAGTTGTCGACGGTGAGGTTGAAGAGGCTTTTCAGTTCCTGATAGCCATCCTCAGAAAACTTCAATCCGTTGGTGACTTTCTTGGAGATCTGGTCGCAAAGTCCTTTTTCGATGATATCGCCCATATGTTCCAGATTGATCGCATAGTCGATAATCACGATCGAGCGGCGGCCATCTTCCTCGTCCAACCCGTCGCGTCCCAACCGTGAGAGGAAAATCTTCACCTCCTGTTGCAAAAGATCGACCTGCTTCTCCAGCTTGCCGATGTTGCGCAATTCGCTGACATCATTGTTGCTGAATGCATTCGAAGCATGAATCAGCATCGCTTCGATCAGGTCCCCTACGCGCAGCACCTCACGCGTCGCTCCCGAAAGCGCCATGACCGGAGTGTCGAGCGTCGCTTCGTCGAGATAACGTGGCCCCGCGTCGCCTCCTTCCACGTCAGGAACGAACCGCCTCATCAGCCGTGCGAGCATTCCTGCGAACGGCCACGCGAGAATCGCGACGACCAGATTGAAGGACAGGTGGACGTCGACCGGCAGGTTCTGCCGCGGCAGCGGCAAGTTCTGCAGGAAATCGGCGCCGATACCGGCAAGCGGAAGCGCAATCAGGCAGCCGATTCCACGCACCACGAAGTTGCCAAGCGTCACGCGGCGGGCGGGAGGCGCCGAACTGAGCGTGGCAATGACCGGCGGAATCGCTCCCCCGAGGTTGGCCCCGAGCACCAGCGCAACCGTCAGCCCAGCGGAGAGCACGCCGGCTGAAGAGAGCGAAAGCACCAGCATGACGATCGCCAGGCTTGACGACGATGCGAAGGCGAGGCCCGCCGATATGATCATGGCAACCGGCCAGGCGCTGTCGAGCATGCCCAGGAACGCCGCAAGGGCCTGGGATTCGCGCATCGGCTCCGTCGCGATGCGGAGGAGATCGAGCGACAGAAGCATCAGGCCAATGCCGACAAGGGCGAAGCCGCCGCCCTGGCGTGCGCTCGATCGGCTCATCCGCTGTATGACGACACCTGCAAGAACGAGCAGCGGTGATAGCCATCCGATCCCCATGGCCACGATCCAGGCGGTCATAGCGGTGCCGACATTCGCACCGAGCAGCACGATCTGCGCCATTTGGGAGCGCACCAGCCCCTTCTCGACGAAGGACGCCGTCATCAAGGCTGTCGCCGTCGAGCTCTGCAGGGCAAGCGTCGCGGCGAGCCCGGTCCCGAACGAGCGGATGGAGCCGCTCGTTCCCTGTGCCAATCCGGCCCGCAACTTCGATCCGAACGCGCGCGTCACCCCGTCTTTGACGAGCGAGAGGCCGAACAGAAGCAGCGCAACCGCCCCGAACAGATTGATCATCACGATGGTAGATTGCATGGCTGGATTTCCCGTAACGGCCGCCAGATATCAAAATACCCCGCCTGATTATCGAAGACACGATTCCTTTCGGTTTGCCATAGAATGACGTGCCGGAAACCGACAATTTCGCAGATCATTTTCAATTGCCGGCTAACGAATCCGACATTGGCTTTCTTGTTCGCGCCCATGATTTTGGACGCGGCCGCCTTGACGGCACGCTCGGCGGATTTACCGAGGCTTGGAGGCGGCATGAAAGCGCCGGAATGAATAGAGGCGGGCTTGCTTGCGCAGGCGTCGCGATTTGCGGCGAACCGCCCTTCAATTCCTGTTTGGTTTGTTCTAAGGAACGAATTCGTTCGGCATAAAGCCACCGCATTGCAACGAGGTTTCTGCCCCTATGCTCGATTTCCTGAGAAAAGCCGCCCAGACCTGGGTCGTCAAAGGCCTCATGGCCATTCTCGTCGTCTCATTCATGGTGTGGGGCGGGCAAACATTGATGGTCGCGAACACGCCCAACGCAGTGGTGACCGTAGGCGACATCAAGGTGTCTCCCAGCGATTTTCGCCTGGCCTATGAGCGCCAATTGAGTCTGCTTTCGAGGCAGCTCGGAACCCCTCTGACGCGGCAGCAGGCTCGTGCTTTCGGCGTGGAAGCACAGGTTTATTCTCAGCTCGTTGCAGGCGCCGCCTTGGATCAGCTCGCCGAAAACATGAATCTCGGCCTGTCCGAAGACCGGCTCGCCAGGCTCATCGGCGAGGACCCCGCCTTTCACAGCGTCAACGGCCAGTTCGATCGGCTGACCTTCTCAAGCGTATTGCGCAACGCCGGGCTGAGCGAACAGGACTACATCAACAACCGCAGCCAAGTGGCCGTTCGGACGCAGATCGTCGATGCGCTTTCCGATGGGTTCACCGCTCCCAAGATCCTCGTCGACGCGGTCAGCAAATATCGCCACGAAAAGCGCTCCATCGACTATCTCCTCCTCTCGAACGCGAATATCGACCCGGTCAAGGCGCCGGCCGACGATGTGCTCGCGCCGTGGTTCGAAAGCCACAAGGCGAACTATCGCGCTCCCGAATATCGCAAGTTCAGCTTTATCAAGCTGGAGCCGGAAGACCTGCTTGCGACCGGGATCGTCTCGGACGAAGAGCTTCGTGCGGACTATGAGAAGCGCAAGGAAACCTTCCGCTCGCCGGCCACGAGAACCGTCGAACAGCTTGCCTTCCCATCGCGCGAAGCGGCCGATGCTGCATCGACGAAACTCGCTGCCGGCACCTCTTTTGATGATATCATCAAAGAGCAGGGCAAGACCGCGGCAGACGTTCTGCTCGGCGATTTCACCAAGGAGCGGATGCCTGACGCCAAGATCGCAGATGCCGCCTTCGCCGTTACCGTTGACGGCGGTGTAACCCCCGTCGTTGAAGGAGCATTCGGGCCGGTCATCCTGCGCGTAACCAATATTCGGCCGGAAAAGGTTCGTAGTTTCGATGAAGTGAAGGAAGAACTGCGGAAGGACATCGCGCTTTCGGCCGCGCGCGAGCAACTCGTCGGCCTTCATGACAAGATCGAGGACGAGCGTGCCGCCGGCGCTACGGTCAAGGAAGTGGCCGATCAATTGAAGTTGAAGCTCGTCACCATCGATGCGGTCGACTCCACTGGCAAGGATCCGAACGGCGACGAAGTGAAGGGAATTCCGGAGGCGCGCACTCTTCTCCAGGAGGTTTTCCAGGCCGAGGTCGGGGTCGATACGCTCTCCGTCAATATCGGACGCGACGGGTCTGCGTGGTTCGACCTCGAGGAAGTGATCCCCGCTCGCGACCGCACGCTTGACGAGGTGCGCGATGAGGTCGCGGCAGACTGGACCGCCGAACAGCAGCGGGCAGCGCTGGCGACGAAGGCGACGGAGCTCAAGGAGCGTGTCAAAAAAGGCGCGAAACTCGCGGATATTGCAAGTGAGCTTGGCCTCGTGGTGGAGACCAAGGTCGGGCTGACTCGATCGACCGAGGACGCTGCTCTGAGCCCGGCTGCCGTTGCGGCAGCCTTCGACGGGCCGAACGGTCATGTCACCAATGCACCGGGCGTTGGCGGCGAAGGCCAGATCCTGCTTCAGGTCACGGCGGTCGACGATAGCGCGCCGACCAATGTCCTCGAAGACGACAACCGTCAGATCGAAGCCGTCGCGCGCGCCAGCGGAGACGACATTCTCGACCAGATGGTCGCTACCCTGCAGGCAGCTTATGGCGTATCGATCAACCAGACGCTTGCCGAAACGGCACTGGCGCAGCGATGACGGCGGAGGGATATACTTATGAGTGATTTGAAGCCGTTCGTCGCGAAAGTCGCAGCTCGCGAGGCGCTCAATCGCGACGACGCGCGGGCGGCCTTCGAGATCATCATGTCCGGAGCGGCGACGCCCTCGCAGATCGGCGGTTTCCTCATGGCGCTTCGCGTGCGTGGTGAGACCGTGGATGAAATCGTCGGGGCTGTGAGCGCGATGCGGGCGCGCATGCTGCCGGTCGAGGCGCCGGAGGGGGCGATCGACATCGTCGGAACCGGCGGCGACGGTGCCGGCACCTATAACATTTCGACGCTTGCTTCGCTGATCGTTGCCGGTTCAGGCGTGCCTGTCGCCAAGCATGGCAACCGAGCGCTGAGTTCGAAATCCGGAACCGCCGATGCGCTCTCCTGCCTCGGCGTCAAGCTCGATATCGGACCCGAGGCGATCGGCCGTTGCATCCGCGAGGCGGGCCTCGGTTTCATGTTCGCCCAACAGCACCATTCGGCCATGCGGCATGTCGGTCCGACACGGGTCGAGCTTGGAACGCGAACGATCTTCAACCTGCTCGGCCCGCTCTCCAATCCGGCCGGCGTCAAATATCAGCTCGTCGGCGTCTACGCGCCGCAATGGGTCATCCCGCTCGCGGAGGTTCTGCGCGATCTCGGCTCGGAGCGCGTCTGGGTCGTTCACGGCGAAGGGCTCGACGAAATCACCACGACCGGCGTGACGAAGGTCGCCGCGCTCAAGGATGGAAAAATTACGACGTTCGAATTGACGCCGGCCGATTTCGGTCTTCCCACAGTCGCCCTTGACGCATTGAAGGGAGGCGACGGAGCGCACAACGCGGTCGCCCTGCAGGCGGTGCTCGACGGAGCCGAGAATGCCTATCGGGATATTTCGCTTGCGAACGCTGCCGCTTCATTGATGATAGCGGGGCGCGCCAATGATCTTGCCGAGGGCATGGCGCTCGCCCGGCAATCGCTTTCGAGCGGTGCTGCGAAGACGGCCTTGCAGCGGTTGATCACCGTTTCCAACGCCGCTTGAGGAAAAGATATGACCGACATCCTGCGCAAGATCGAAGTCTACAAGCGTGACGAGATCGCGGCGGCGAAATCGCGCGTTCCGCTTGAGGAACTGAAGGCGCGGATCGCTGATCAATCGCCTCCGCGCGGTTTCCATGACGCGCTTGCCTTGCGCCGGGAGAAAGGTGAATTCGGCCTGATCGCGGAAATCAAGAAGGCAAGTCCCTCGAAAGGGCTGATTCGGCCGGACTTCGATCCGCCGGCTTTGGCGCAGGCTTATGCCGCGGCTGGCGCGGCCTGCCTTTCCGTTCTCACGGATACGCCGAGCTTTCAGGGCGCACCGGAATTCCTGACGGCTGCGCGCGCTGCCTGCCCGCTTCCGGCGCTACGCAAGGACTTTATGTTCGACACATACCAGGTGTTTGAAGCCCGTGCCTGGGGCGCCGATTGCATCTTGCTGATCATGGCATCCCTTACGGACGATGATGCGCGGCGGCTCGAAGATACGGCATTTGCGCTTGGAATCGACGTTCTGATCGAGGTCCACGACGCGGAGGAGATGGAGCGCGCGCTCCGACTGGCCTCACCGCTGGTCGGGATCAACAACCGCAATCTCAGAACTTTCAACGTCGATCTTGCCGTTTCCGAAAAGCTTGCGCCAATGGTTCCGGCCGACCGGCTGCTGGTCGGCGAAAGCGGCATCTTTAGCCATGGCGACTGCAGACGCCTCGAGAGGAGCGGCATCACGACTTTCCTGGTTGGAGAAAGTCTGATGAGAAAGGACGATGTGGAGGCGGCGACGCGTGCGCTCCTGACCGGCTCCGGAAGCGTTCTGGCGGCAGAATAATGAGCGGCCCCTCCCTCACCCATATCGACAATTCCGGCGAAGCGAACATGGTCGACGTCGGGGACAAGGCCGAAACGGTGCGCGTCGCCGTGGCGGAAGGCTTCGTCAGGATGCGCTCGGAAACGCTGAAGCTCATTCTCGAGGGCAATGCGAAGAAGGGCGATGTCATTGGCATTGCCCGGCTGGCCGGAATCATGGCAGCGAAGCAGACATCAAATCTCATTCCGCTCTGCCATCCGCTGATGCTGACGAAGGTGTCGGTGGATATCGTACCGGACGAAGCGCTTCCTGGCCTGCGTGTCGAGGCGATGGCAAAGCTGACCGGGAGAACGGGCGTCGAGATGGAGGCGCTGACCGCGGTCAGCATTGCATGCCTGACGGTATATGACATGGCCAAGGCCGCGGACCGCGAGATGGAGATCGGCGGAATTCAGCTTATTAGCAAGTCCGGCGGACGCTCGGGCGATTATCGGCGCCAGGGAGACGCGCACTGATGTCGCTGCTTTCGGTCGAAGACGCCCAATCCAGGGTTATCGCGAAAGCCCGGCCGCCACACGGGACGGAACGGCTTTCGCTCCATGATTGCCTCGGCCGGGTCCTGGCGGAAGACATCGCCGCACGGCTAACGCACCCCCCCTTCGACAATTCCGCCATGGACGGCTATGCCGTTCGCCACGAGGATATTTCCGACGCCGGTGCGGAGCTTGCCGTCGTCGGTCAGTCGGCCGCGGGACGCGGATTTCGTGGAGAGGTCAGACGTGGTGAAGCGGTGCGCATCTTTACCGGTGCGCCGCTCCCCGCCGGGGCGGACACGGTCATTATCCAGGAAGATACGGAGAGCCTGCCGGACGGCCGCATCCGTACCTTGTTTGCGCCGGCAAAAGGCCGCCATATCCGGTCATCGGGCCAGGACTTCGAGGCGGGCGACGTTGCGCTTAGCCGTGGAAACGTCCTCGATGCCGGCCGCTTGACTCTTGCCGCCAGCATGAATCATGAGGGCTTGCCGGTCTTTGCGCGACCGCGAATTGCGATCGTCGCTACCGGCGACGAGCTTCTGCCGCCAGGCAGTTCCCCCGGCGCCGACCAGATCATTGCGTCGAACACCTTCGGCGTCGCTGCGATTGCCCGTGAAAACGGCGCGGAAATCCTGGATCTGGGAATTGTTCCCGACGATCGGGAGGCGATTGCCGCTGCCGTCGCCAAAGCGCAGATGGCCGAAGCCGACGTGCTCGTCACGCTCGGCGGGGCCTCCGTTGGCGATCACGATCTTGTCCAATCGACGCTTCTCGGTTGCGGCATGACGCTTGATTTCTGGCGCATTGCCATGCGTCCGGGTAAACCGCTTATGGTAGGCGAACTTGCCGGCATGACGGTGCTCGGCCTGCCCGGCAATCCTGTATCGAGCCTCGTCTGTGCGCTGCTCTTCTTGGAGCCTCTGACGCGCAAGCTCGCGCTGCTGCCGCCGCGCTCCCGCATCATCTCGGCGCGCCTCGCCGCACCTTTGCCGGCCAACGATCGTCGTCAGGATTATATACGCGCGCGCCTGACGGTCGGACCGGACGGCCTCCTTCTGGCGCATCCCTTCACGCGTCAGGATTCGTCGATGGTGAAAATCTTCGCGCAGTCCGATGGCCTTATTGTTCGGCGGCCGAACGCTCCAGAGGCATCAAGCGGCGACACATGCGACGTGCTCGGGCTCAGAGATCCAGCTTGAACGGCGCAACAGGCACTCCGTCATACCCCTGTCATGCTATGCTTATAATAAGAAAGCACTCAATCATCTGCCGGGTGGCTGACTACGGATGAACTAGCAGACACCGCAGTGGTTTGAGGAAAGGTCGGGTCTTGCCCGGCCTTTTGCTTTTTTCGCTGGCTGAAACGGGTTGAACCTCAGGATGCGTCTTCCGTGCAGCGGCTGACGAGAATTTTGTCGATGCGGCGTCCGTCCATGTCGATCACCTCGAAGCGATAACCGTGAGCCTCGGCGCTATCGCCCTCCTCCGGCGTCTTGCGGAGTTGCTGGACAAGGAAGCCGGCTATGGTTTCGAAGTCGCCGTCCGCTTCTATGCCGTCTATGCCGATTTCCAGGTGAATCTCGTCGATCGGCGTGCGTCCGTCGACGAGATAGCTGCCGTCCTCACGCCGTCGGATGAGGGCGTGCTCGATATCGTCATAGTTCGATGGCAATACGCCGACAATGGCCTCGAGAATGTCGGCCGTCGTGATGATTCCCTCCGTGCTGCCATATTCGTCAACGATCATCGCCATGTTGATGCTTGACGCCTTGAAGGCATCGAGCGCCTTAAGACACGAGGCCGTCTCCGGCAACGTCAGGATTTCGCGGATATAAGCTCGCACGTCGAAAGCCTCTTCCTCCGGGGCGTTCAATATTTCCTTCGCCAGAACTGCTCCGAGGACGTCACCCGTCGGACCGTCCATGACGAGATAGCGGGAATGGCCAACCTGCCGGATCTTGCGGCGGATCACCTCCGGGCTGTCGTTGACGTCGATGAAGCTTATCTGTGTGCGATGAGTCATGATCGACTTCACGTTGCGATCACCGAGACGGATGATCCGCCGCAGCATCTCGTGCTCGCTCTTCTCGATCGCGCCGCTCTCGACGCCCTCCGCCATAATCGCCTGCACCTCCTCTTCCGTCACGTGATCGGCATCGTCGGGCCGCATGCCGAAAAGGCGCATCGCCGCGGCAGCCGCGGTTTCAAACAGGTAAACGACGGGCCCAGTTATGCGAGAAAGCAATGTCATCGGTCGCGCGACAAACATTGCCAATGCTTCCGAATTCTTGAGCGCGATCTGTTTCGGGATGAGTTCACCGATAACGACCGACAGGAAAGTGATGAACGTAACGACGATCGCCACCGCGACGGTGTCACCGTAGGGATTGATCCACGTCACTTCATTCAAGACCGGTGCTATCTTCGACGCGATCGTCGCGCCGCCGTAGGCACCCGCCAGGATCCCGACCAGAGTGATGCCGACCTGCACCGTGGACAGGAATTTGCCGGGGTCCTCCGCCAGCTTCAGCGCGGCTTCGGCGCGCTCGTTCCCCTGTTTCACCATCTGGCGAAGCAGCGGTTTGCTTGCAGAGACAATTGCCATTTCCGATAGCGCAAAAAAAGCGTTGATTAAAAGCAGAACGAGAATGACGAGAAGCTCGGACATGATCTCCGGTTCACCATTGATGAGAGATCGCGCCTTCAGGAACGACCGCTTCCCAGATAGGCTACGCCGGCAGGTCGGGCAAGGTCACGCCCGCAATTTGGATTGTTCCAAACAGTCAGACCGGCATGGAAGGTCGAAACGACTTCACGCCTTTCCGCCCTTGCCTGTGCCTAACGCCTGACGGATGCGCTCGCGTCCGACCTTAATAACGTGCTCCATAGCCTGCCGCGCTGCGGCCTCGTCTCGCCGCCCGATTTCCTCGACGATGCGGATGTGATTGCGGGCAACCTCATCAATGCCGCCTTTGTCGGCGGTCGGCGAACTCAACCTGAAAGCGCCGACCAGGGCCGCCTCGATCAAGCTGCCGACCGTTCGCAGGAAGGGATTGCCGGAAGCGTCGAGAACGGCCAGGTGAAATTTGAGGTCGGCAACGGCAAGGCTTTCCGCCGTGTGGTTGACATCTCCCAAGGCAACCGCAAGCCGCATCATGCTGCTGATTTCGGCCTCGGATGCGTTCCTTGCCGCCAACGCCGCGGCATGTGTCTCGAAGGCAAGCCGCACCTCACTCAAATGGTAAAGGAAATCCTCATCTACGCCGCAGGCGAAATGCCAGTTCAGTATGTCGCTGTCGAAGAGGTTCCATTGCTTTCGCGGCGTGACCCGGGTGCCTATGCGGGCGCGCGGCACGACCAGACCTTTGGCGGCGAGAGTCTTCATCGCTTCGCGCAAGACAGTACGCGACACCCGGAAGCGCGCCGCCAGCTCAGGGTCGCCAGGCAGGATACTCCCTATCGGAAATTCCCCTGAAACAATCGCCTTGCCGAGCTGATCCACGACCTGAGCATGGCTCGTCCGCTTTGGCGTTCCGGATATCACGGTCTCAAGCAGGTTCTTGTTCAACCGTATCCCCTCCCCAAGAATTCCTCTCCATCGCTGCGGCCGGCGGCACTACTCAGCGATCGGAGCGCCACCCGCTGTCCCCGTTCCAGCGTCGGCATCAATAACAGTAGATCGAATACTCGATTCCCGAAAGCCTGAGGGCCACAGGAAGACAGCGCTGCGAGACCGGTCAGGAAAAGAACAGACCCCGCGCGACCAGCGCGGGGTCTGCCATGCTCCGCAAACCGCTGCTTGTAGAGGCGGTCTTTCAATCTTATTGCGGCAGCTTGTCGTCGACGCCCTCGACATAGAAGTTCATGCCGAGGAGCGTGGGGTCATCAGCCGTCTCGCCTTGCTTGAGCCACGGGGTACCATCTTGCTTATTGAGCGGGCCGGTGAACGGCTTCAATTCGCCGGACTTGATCTTGGCTTCTGTCGCTTCGGCCATCGCCTTCACGTCGTCCGGCATGTTGGTGTAAGGCGCCATGGTCAGGATACCATCCTTGAGGCCGTCCCAGCTTGACGTCGTTTCCCACTTGCCGTCGAGGAAGGCCTTCGTGCGCTTCACATAATAGGCGCCCCAGGTATCGACGATGGCAGTCAACTGGGTCTTGGGGCCGGCGGCAATCATGTCGGACGCCTGCCCGAACGCCTTAATGCCGCGTTCGGCGGCGACCTGCATCGGCGCGGTCGTGTCGGTATGCTGGGTCAGAATGTCGACACCCTGGTCTATGAGCGCCTTGGCGGCATCCGCCTCCTTGCCTGGATCGAACCAGGTGTTCGCCCATACGACCTTGATCTTGAAGTCCGGATTGACCGAGCGGGCGCCGATCACGAAGGAGTTGATGCCCATCACCACTTCCGGAATCGGGAAGGACGCGATGTAGCCGGCAACGCCCTTCTCAGACATCTTGGCAGCGATCTGGCCCTGGATGTAGCGGCCTTCGTAGAAGCGGCTGTTATAGGTCGCGACGTTCGGCGCCGTCTTATAACCGGTCGCGTGCTCGAACTTCACGTCCGGGAACTTCTGCGCGATCTTGATCGTCGCGTCCATGAAGCCGAAGGACGTCGTAAAGATCAATCCGCAGCCAGAGCGCGCCAGGCGTTCGATCGCGCGCTCCGCATCCGGACCTTCGGGGACATTTTCGAGGAACGGGGTTTCGACCTTGTCGCCGAGTTCCTTTTCAACCTGCTGGCGGCCAATGTCATGCGCCTGGGTCCACCCGCCGTCGGTCTTCGAACCCACATAGACGAAGCAGATCTTGGCCTTTTCCTGAGCGCTTGCGGCCGCTGCGAAGCCGAGCACGGCCGTCGTGGTTGCGAGGGCGAGGAGTAGTTTTTTCATTTTTACCTCTGTCGGTTTGAGAGATGTCCGTCTGGCTGTTGTTGGTTCACCGGTCCGGCACAAACGGTTTGCCGAGCGATGCCGGCGTATTGATCAAGGTCATGCGCCGGTTGTGCGATATGAGAATGAGTACGACAATTGTCGCGACATAGGGAAGCGAAGAAAGGAACTGCGAAGGAATGCCGATGCCGAAGGCCTGCGCGTGAAGCTGGCTGATCGAGACGGCCCCGAAGAGGTATCCTCCGGCGACCACGCGCCAGGGGCGCCATGAGGCGAAAACCACCAGCGCCAGCGCGATCCAGCCGCGGCCGGCTGACATGTTCTCCACCCATTGCGGCGTATAGACCAGCGAAAGCTGTGCGCCGGCAAGACCAGCGCAAGCGCCGCCGAACAACACTGCGAGATACCGCGTTCGAATGACATCGACGCCCAACGCATGCGCCGAGGCATGGCTATCGCCGACGGCGCGAAGCTTCAGCCCCGTGCGGCTTTTGAACAGGAACCAATGAATGCCCGCGACGATCGCAATCGACAGATAGAAGATCACGTCCTGCCGGAAGAGCAGCGGCCCAAGGAACGGAATTTCCGAAAAGAGCGGGATCACGATCGGTTGCAGCTTGATCCCCTGCATTCCCAGGAAACTCTCGCCAAGCATGCCGGACACGCCGAGCCCGAGCAGCGTCAGCGCGAGACCGGTCGCGACCTGGTTGGCGACGAGCGTGAGCGTCAGAAAACCGAACAGCAGCGAAAACAGCGCCCCGGCGGCAACGCCGGCAAGAAAGCCGATATAGGGCGAGCCGCTGAGTTGCGTCGCCGCGAAAGCGCAGACCGCCCCCATGATCATCATGCCTTCGACGCCGAGATTGAGCACACCCGATCGCTCTGTGACGAGCTCTCCCGCGGCAGCCAGAACGAGCGGTGTTGCTGCCGTGATCACACTCAAGAGGATTGCTTCGACAATACCCATCAGTGTGCCTCATCCGTCTTGATCGCGGCGAATCTCTCCCACACGAGCCTGACGCGGTAGTGAATGAGCGTGTCGCAGGACAGCACGAAAAACAGCAGCAGCCCCTGGAAGACGCGGGTCACCTTGTCCGACACGCCAAGAGAAAGCTGTGCGGCCTCGCCGCCAAGATAGGTCAGCGCCAGCACGAGGCCAGCGGCGATGATGCCGAGCGGGTTGAGCCGGCCGAGAAAGGCGACGATGATCGCCGTGAAACCGTAGCCGGGCGAAATCACCGGCCGCAACTGCTGGATGGCGCCGCTCACTTCCGCCATCCCGGCTAGGCCCGCCAAGGCGCCCGAGAACAGCATCGAGAACCAGATCATCTTGCGTGACGAAAAGCCGGCAAATCGCCCTGCCCTCTCGGACTGGCCGAGAACCGTGATCTCGAAGCCCCTGAGGGTGAAGCGCATCATGAACCAGACCACGAGCGCCGCGATTATCGCGAAGGCAAATCCCCAGTGCGTGCGTCCGGAGGCGAGCATTTCGGGGAGGATCGCATCGACAGCGAATGTGCGTGTTTCCGGAAAATTCATGCCCTGCGGGTTGCGCCAGGGGCCGCGTACGAGCCAGTCGAGGAAGAGCTGGGCGACATAGACCAGCATCAGGCTCGTCAGAATCTCGTTGGTGTTCATATGCGCCTTTAGGAAAGCCGGTATCGCCGCAAAAAGCGCGCCGCCAACCATACCGAGAACCATCATCAGCGGCAGCACCATCGGCGATTGCCAATCGTAGAAGACGACCGGCAGGATCGAGCCGGCGATCGCCCTCATGATGAATTGGCCTTCGGCACCGATGTTCCAGTTGTTAGAGCGGAAGCAGACCGAGAGACCGACGCCGATCAGAATCAGCGGCGCCGCCTTGATCGCCAGTTCATGCAGCGACCAGACCTCGCTCAATGGCTCGATGAAGAAGCTGTAGAGAGCGGTGGCCGGGTTCTTGCCGAGCAGCGTGAACATGATGCCGCCAAAGACGATCGTCAGCGCGAGGGCGATGAACGGCGACAGGATCGAGAAGAGCGCCGAGATCTTGACGCGTTTTTCGAGCTCAATGCGCATGTGCAGTTCCCGCGCCTTCCGTTTTGCCGTACATGCCGCCCATCAGGAGGCCGATCTTTTCACGCGAGAGTTCGCGCGCCGGATAGGGGTCTGAAAGGCGGCCTTCACTGATCACCGCGATCTCCGTCGCCACTTCGAATATCTCGTCGAGATCCTGGCTGATCACCAAAACCGCGGAACCCGCCTTGGCAAGATCGACTAGAGCCTGACGGATGCGGCTTGCCGCACCGGCGTCGACGCCCCAGGTCGGCTGATTGACGACAAGCACGGCCGGCTGCCGGTCGAGTTCGCGGCCGACGATGAACTTCTGCAGATTGCCGCCCGAGAGCGAACCCGCCGGCGGATCCTCGCCGCTCTTGCGAACGTCCATGGCTTCGGCAATCCTTTTCGTTGCGGCTTTGACCGCCCCCTGGCGGATGATCCTCAAAAAGCCGCCGCCGAGAAAGGCGCGCCGGTCGGACTGGTTGCGCGCCAGGACCAGATTGTCGGAAAGCGAGAGTGTCGAGACCGCTGCATGCCCATGCCGCTCTTCCGGCACGAAGCCAGCCCCGATCAGCCGGCGCGCGTTGATGTTCTTCGTTCCGACCGGCTTCTGGCGGATCTGGACCGCATCGTCGTCCGCCACCGGATATTCACCCGAGAGGGCGTCGAACAGCTCGCCCTGGCCGTTGCCCGCAACGCCGGCAATGGCCAGCACCTCGCCGGCTCTCACCTTGAGACAGATATTCTTGAGCGAAACAGCAAAAGGCGTGCGCGCGGCCACGGAGAGATGGCGTGCCTCCAATTGCACGTCGCCTCTGGTGTTCGTCCCCTCCGGCGTCACGACCGCAACATCGCTGCCCACCATCATCCGGGCGAGCGAGGCCGGCGTTTCTGCGCGCGGATCGCAGGCGCCGGTCACCTTGCCATGCCGCAGGACCGTAGCGCGGTCGCAAAGGCGCTGCACCTCCTCGAGGCGATGGCTGATATAGAGGACAGACCGTCCTTCCGATTTCAGCTTCTCCAACGTTTCGAACAGGCGGTCGGCTTCCTGCGGCGTCAGCACCGACGTTGGCTCGTCGAGGATGATCAGCTGCGGGTTCTGCAGAAGCGCGCGCACGATCTCGATCCGCTGCCGCTCGCCGACGGACAGATCGGCGACGTGCGCCTTCGGATCGAGCGGCAGGCCATAGACGTGCGAAAGCCGCGACGCCTCTTCGGCGACGCGGGCAAGCGAGATGTTGCGATCCATCGAAAGCGCGATGTTTTCGGCGACTGTCAGTGCCTCGAATAGGGAGAAATGCTGGAAAACCATGCCGATGCCGAGCCTGCGCGCGTCACCGGGACTGGTGATCCGAACATTATCGCCGCTCCACAGGATCTCGCCGTCTGTCGGCGCGAGCACGCCGAAAAGCATCTTCACCAGAGTGGATTTCCCGGCCCCGTTTTCACCGAGGAGCGCGTGGATTTCTCCGGATTCTATCTGCAGGTTGATCGCATTGCAGGCTGCGAAAGAGCCAAACAATTTCGTTAGGTTGCTTACGGCCAGCAACGGGCCGCTCGCGGTTTGTCCCTTAACAGGCACGCTGCCCTCTTTTCCCCTCTTTCGATTCCCGCCGCATAGAGGCCTCGTCAGGGAATCAGCAATGTCGTTCCACTCGTTTTTCTTGTTTCGAGATCCGTATGCGCCCGGCCGGCCTCGGCGAGCAGATAGGTCTGATTAATATTGATACGCACTTTGTTGCTTTGCACAACATCAAACAAGGAATTTGCACATGCCTCGAGCGCCGGCCGTGTGGCGACATAGCTGAATAGCGTCGGGCGCGTGGCGAAGAGCGAACCCTTCTGCGCCAGCATACCGATGTTGAAGGCCTCGACCGGTCCTGACGAATTGCCGAAACTGACCCAGAGGCCGCGTGGCTTAAGGCAGTCGAGCGAAGCCGGATAGGTGTCGCGGCCGACCGAGTCGTAGACGACATCGACCCCGCGGCCGCCGGTCAATTCCTTCACGCGGGTGACGAAATTGTCCGTCCGATAATTGATGACGTGGTCGTAGCCGTGGGCGAGCGCCAGATCGATCTTCTCCTGCGACCCTGCCGTACCAATCACCGTTGCGCCGAGCGCCTTCGCCCATTGTCCGGCGATCAGCCCCACGCCGCCGGCGGCGGCGTGAAAGAGTAGGATCGTCTCGGGGCCGACCTTGAAGGTCTGATTGAGCAGATACTGCGCGGTCATGCCCTTCAGCATCATGGCTGCTGCCGTCTCGAGGCTGATGCCGTCCGGAACCCTCACAAGCTGCGAGGCGTCGACGTTGCGTTCGCTCGCATAGGCGCCGTCGGCAGAGGCGTAGGCCACCCGATCGCCCACCGAAAAGAGGCTTACGCCATCACCCACAGCCGTGACGATGCCCGCCCCCTCCTTGCCCGGAACGAAGGGCAGGCCGGTTGCGGACTTGTAGAGCCCGGTCCGGAAATACACATCGATGAAATTCAGGCCGATTGCCACCTGCCGGATCTGCACTTCACCCGGTCCTGGCGCCGCCAGCGTCACGCCCTCCATCTTCAAAACTTCCGGTCCGCCAAGTTCGCGAACGAGGATCGCCTGTGCCATGAGAAACTCCTAAACGCGGCCAAGATTGGGGAAAATCTGCAGTACAAAGCCGATGACGTAGAGATAGAGCCCTGTAACCACAACGCCAATAACGACCCAAGGCGGCGTTTCGAAATGCAAGAGCAGTGCGTACATGCCGAGGGCGGACCAGAGCAGGAAGACGCCGAGATTGAGAGGCCTCAATCTTTTCACGCGGACCGGATGCAGGAAGTTGATGGGCAGGAACGTCAGCACAACAGACAGGAAAACCACAACGGACGCAGTCACTTCGCTCGCCTGGATGACAAAGAGCGTGAAGACGATCATGTTCCAGACGACCGGGAAACCGGAGAAGAAATACTCATCCGTCTTCATGCCCATATCCGCATAGTAGATGGCGCTCGACACCACGATGGCGCCGGCTGCGACGAACGACCAGGGTTCGCCGATCATACCGCTTTGATAGAGCGCGAATGCGGGCAGCAGCACATAGGTCACGTAGTCGATGACGTTGTCGAGCGTATCGCCCGACCAGTTGGGGAGCACTTCCTTGACCTGCACCTTGCGCGCGATCGGCCCGTCGATGCCGTCGACGAGCAGCGCCAGGCCGAGCCACCAAAACATGTCGACGAAACGGTGCTCGGCTGCGGCGACAACGCCGAGGAAGGCCAGGAACGAACCGGACGCCGTGAGAATGTGCACGGAAAAGGCGCGGATTTCGGCGTAGGGAACGCGTCTGTAATTGAAGAATTTCATCTGCGAATGCCGCCCGTCCCCTTCGTTTCGTCTTTTCGCGCCGCGCCTGGCCGCCGTTGACCGCATTGGCGGCACTTTTGCGGCTAATATGCACCGTTTCCCCGGCATCGCCAGCAAAATTCAACTGCATGAAGCGCCGAGCGGAATTGTCCTGTGGACACGCCGCGAACGCGTCTGCGCTGATTCAGCCCATTTATTTCAATGGGCTAAGCGGGTAGAACAAGCCGAGACACTGAAAAAAGCGGCTGGCACCGCCCGGGAAGAGGTCCTCTCCGCCATGGATCACTACGACATCGTCATCATCGGCGCCGGGCTTGCAGGCTCGCTCGCGGCGATAGCGCTCGCCCGCGATGGCCACCGCGTCGCGCTCGTCGGGCCAAGGCCCGTTATTGCGGACGGGCGCACTACCGCCCTCATGGATCAGTCGATCGAGTACCTCAAGGCACTCGATCTCTGGGACGGGGTCGCGCCACTGACGGCACCGCTTGTAGCCATTCACATTATCGACGCCACGAAGCGGCTTTTACGAGCCCCGCCGGTCAATTTCCGCGCCGCGGAAGTAGGCCTCAAAGCTTTCGGCTACAACATTCCGAATGCGCCCTTCCTCGGAATCCTGGAGAAGCGCGAAGCGAGCCTGCCGACGATCGATCGGCTGACCGCCTCAGCCACGACCTTGGACTTCGGCGCTCTGGAGGTGCGCGTCGGGCTGGAGGATGGACGAACGATCACCGCAGATCTGGTCGTCGGGGCCGACGGGAGGCGCTCAGCCGTACGGGGAGCGGCAGAAATAGACGTATTCACCTGGTCCTATCCGCAAACGGCAGTCGTCCTGAACTTCAGCCACGAGCTTCCACATCAGGAAGTTTCCACGGAATTCCACACGGAAAGCGGACCCTTCACGCAGGTGCCTCTCCCGGGCGATCGCTCAAGTCTCGTCTGGGTTCAAAAACCGCGCGACGCGGAAGAGACCCTGAGGCTGCCGCCCGACCTCCTGTCGCGGACGATCGAATACCGGATGGAGTCGATCCTCGGAAAGGTCAAGGTCGAGGGCGTGCCGCAGTCCTTCCCGCTTTCCGGCATGACCGCGCGCCGCTTCGGAAAAGGCCGCGTAATGCTCGTCGGCGAGGCGGCGCATGCCTTCCCGCCGATCGGCGCCCAGGGACTCAATCTCAGCCTCCGCGATGTGATGACCCTTGTCGAACTCCTCGGCCCGGCGACCGGCGCCCGCCTGCCGGCGGATACGGGCGATCGTTTCGACAGGCGCCGGCGCATCGATATCGTCAGCAGAACGGCGAGCGTCGACCTGCTCAATCGTTCGCTGCTCTCCGGTTTCCTGCCCGTCCAGGCGATACGCGCCGTCGGCCTGCAACTTCTCTCGTCGGCCGGCCCGCTTCGCGGCCTTTTGATGCGCGAAGGGATCCATCCGGGCAGCGCGTTGCGGTCGCTCAAGGAGAGCTTACGGGAAAAGATCGGCCGGAAGAGCGCCTGACCGGATCAGGTAGAGGAGACCGGTCACTGTTGCGACGGAGAGCAGCGTCGTGATCAGGATGGTCGCGGATGCGCGTTCCTGCCACACACCGTATTGCTGGCCGATCATGAAGACGTTCGTCGCGGTTGGCAGCGAGGCAAGCAGGACGGCCGTCTGTATCCAGATCGGGTCATAATCGCCCCCAAGGCTGAGGGCGAGATACATCAGCACCGGGTGAAAGACGAGCTTGGCCGGAACGATATAGCCGATCTCGACAGGAATCCGTTTGATCGGCCGCAATGCCAAAGTCACACCCATTGCGAACAAAGCGCAGGGAGCAGCAGCTTGCGCCAGGTAATCGATCAGCCGCTGCACCGGCACCGGCGGCTGAAGCGCAAGAAATGCTGCTGCGACGCCGGCAAAGGTCGATAAAATAAAGGGGTGGAGCGCGATCCGGCGAACGATGCCGAACGCAAGGACGGCAGGCTTTTCCTGCCGGCCGCCCGCGATCGCCATCATCGCAGGGGCAACGGTGAAATGCACCGCATTTTCGAAGCAGAAGATCAGCGCGACGGGAACGGCGGCAGTCTCCCCGAGCGCCAGCAAAGCAAGGCCCGGTCCCATATAGCCGATATTGCCATAGGCGCCGGCAAATCCTTGAATCGTCGCCTCCCCAATCGTGTTCCGACGCAGAAACAGGCCCATCGCGAAGATCAGCGCAAAAACGACATAGGTCGTCCCGACACTCGTGAGGATGAAATCCGCGCGCGCAAGCTGCTCGACAGGAGTACGCGAGACGAGCTTGAAGAAGAGCGCCGGCAAGGCGAGATAGATGATGAAGGTGTTCAGCCAGCCCATCGCCTCGCCCGGATGATCGACGAAACGGGCCGTCACATAACCGAGAAAGATCAGGCCGAAGAACGGCAGCACCAGCCCAGCGATTTCCGTCATAGCGCCCCCGCTCTACAGCGCCGCGTCCTTTCAGACGCATGCAGTAGCCTTGCCGGCCGTGCTTAGCCGATTTGCATGAGGATGGGGAAGGTCTGCTGAAACCAGATCGCAACCGAACTGATCCATCCGAAGACGAAGGCGAGTCCGGCGACCACGAGCAAGGCGCCCATCAATTTTTCGACGAGACCGAGATGACGCTTGAAGCGCAAGAGAAAGCGCATGAAGGCCCCCGAAAACCCTGCCGCAATCCAGAACGGGATGGCAAGGCCGAGCGAATAGATTGCCAAGAGCAGCGCACCGTCGCCAACCGTATCCCGCGCGGCGGCGACGCCGAGAATGGTGCCGAGCACGGGCCCGATGCAGGGCGTCCAGCCGAAGGCGAAGGCAAGCCCCATGATATAGGCACCGGACAGCGTCGCCGGCTTGCCGCCGCCGTGAAAGCGCGTCTCGCGGGCAAGCAGCCCGATGCGGAAGACACCAAGGAAATGCAACCCCATGACGATGATGATGATACCGCCGATGCGCGACAACAGATCCATGTGCTGCCGTAACAATAGACCGATCGACGAGGCCCCTGCCCCGAGTGCCACGAAAACTGTCGCGAAGCCGAGGGTAAAGAACAGTGCCGCCGGGAGCACTGCCCTGCGCGTATTGCCGATTGCCGCCGCGTCGCCACCGCGGAATTGGTCGACGGAAATGCCCGCCATGTAACAGAGGTAAGGCGGAACGAGCGGCAGTACGCAGGGCGACAGAAAGGACAGGGCGCCCGCGAGAATGGCGGTCCAGATGGAAATATCGGCAATCGACAAGGCTTAGAACTCCGGCACTCGGCTTGTCGCCTTCTTACGCGCATGTATATATTGAAACCAATCACCTTTTGGCGATCATTTTGCCGCACGGCCTTCTGCTCGGCGGCAAACGAGTTCGCCGAACGGCGATTTCCGCGTGCCTCGATCCGCGTTCATAAACGCGGTTCTGCGCAATTTTTGGGTTGACCGGCGCGGAGCTCGCGTGCATATGTCCGGCCACTTCCGCAGGGCTTTACGGCCCCGGCACGGGAGCGCGTAGCTCAGTCGGTAGAGCAACTGACTTTTAATCAGTAGGTCCAGGGTTCGAATCCCTGCGCGCTCACCATCGGAACATCAACGAAAACAATGACTTGCCTACATTTTCTAGCGTTATGATGCATGCTAGATTCACGATACTTACGCCACATTTCCGGCTTTTACGGCACATGATGGCACACGGCACATGTCAGTGAGCTGAAGTCGCTGACCAAGCGCCGAGCAACGGAACTCCGCCGGCCACTAGCGGAACGCTTCAGCAAGGCTTTCTTTTCCAACAACCGGCCATCAGAATCGCATTGTTTGATGTGATTCGGAGGCTAGATGGGCCACTTTGAGGAGGCCAGCATAGGGCTAAGCGTGGCGCCAGCGCTTCCGCTTCAGAGCAGGACCACCGTTCGCCTTATTGATATCAACAAAAAAGCGCCTCGCCCACGAAGAGCGAGGGGCTGGCGCCAGTGTGAACCGTCGCTAGAAATTAAAGTATACGGTGACTCCAGGCCGACGGTGATACCTGTGGTATCGGTGATAGTCACGATAGCCGTAGTAACCGTAATGGCGAGGGTAGCACCTGCCGTAGTAACGGCAGGAAAGCCGAGCGTGCCGCCTGTTCCAGTGGCGCTCCGCGCGCCAATGACGATGGCGCCAGTGGTTGACCTGTTCGACAGCGCCGGTCTGCACTTGCTCGGGTTTTGGCACGAAGATCGGTGCGGCGTTTAGTGGTACGGCGAAAGACGCAGCCAAGACTACGGCTGTGAGGGCGGATAAGAGCTTTTTCATCGTGGACTCCTCCTCGCTGGCTATCAGATTGAACCATCGAGCCTGAACCGCCGATGAACGCCATCACATGCAGAGCTCTTGAACGTCGGAAACGTTGAGAATGACAGCCCTCCCTTCCCCGCGGATGCAGACCATGCTTTATTGCGGCGGGGGCAAAGTTCTTCTTGGAGGGGCAATAAATGAAAGTCCGTTTGATCGTGCTGGCGTCCACGCTGGCAGTAGCGTCCTGCGCCAAGCGTCCTGACGCTATCGTGCCGGTCGATATTCCGATGGCAGCCTACAGCAATCAGAGCTGCGAAGGGTTGGCGCAAGAGCTGCTGAAAGAGCAAAACAATCTCGCGGCCGTTTCAAAGCAACAGAACCAAGCCGCCACAGGAGACGCCGTGGGTGTGTTCCTCGTCGGTGTTCCGATGTCGAGCACGTTTGGAGGCGACAAGGAGGGCCAGGTCGCCGTCTCGAAGGGCAAGGTGAATGCGATCGAATCATCGATCAAGAGCAAGGACTGTAAGTAGCAGCCCTCCTTGCCTTACGCGCCCTGAGGAACCGTACGATGCCCGGCATCGTTCTCCTTCTCGGCCTGAAAAGGAGAACGATCATGTCTACCAAGGACACCAACGCAAAACCAGAACAGGCGAAGCCCGCCGACGTCCATCAACCCGCAGATCGCAAGAAGCATCCGGATGAGGAGTCGATTGCACCTCCGACGGTCCAGCCTCCCGGTGCCAAGGACACGAGCGAGAAACCGAAAGTGAACCCGGTCACTGGTGGGGCAACTTAAGGTCAGTCCTCGTAGTCGACTGCCGCGGATTTAATCGAGTGATTTCGTACTCGCCAGCAGCCGTCTCGCGATCTTCGCTACGGTTGCAACACCGGAGAAGCCACACTGTGGCGCATACACATCGACCGCTTGATTAGATCGAGCATGGCGCGATTCCCCCTTCCGTCCGAATCGGATTCGCTCTCTATCAAGGGGAACCAAGGAAACTATCCGGCAGTTTCCCTGTGAATCGACACGGAGGAGTCCGCCATGTTCACCGCCCTGCTGATCGCCTCGCTCGTGGCACCTTCGAACACCCTGTCCACATCCGCATCGGTGGAGGACCTGCAAACGGATTTCGAGACCGCCGTCGCCTGCCGGCAGATCGACGGACGCAAGGTCTGGAAAGGGGAACTGGCGTATTATATCCAGTCCTATGTCTATGAAGGCGAGGCCGCGGCTTCGGAGGAAGCGGCCGACGCGGTGCTGCCGGAGGACAACTCGGCGGAGACGGTCAAGGAATTCGAAGAGGCCTGTTCGCTCGCTGGTTCCGCCGGTCCGCACGCACGAAAGTGACCTACCTTCGCGACTGAGCACGCATGCCACCACTTTCCGCCGCAGGACTTTCCGCGCGATTGGCGCTTCTCATCTTTAAAGGGCTCGATTGATACTCGCGGCTGTACGCTCGCGAGAAAGCCGAGAGGCTGTCGAAACCGCAACGCAGAGCAATGTCCCGCATGGGAATGCCCGAGTCGCGCACAAGACGGTGCGCAACCTGCAGCCGGAGGCGGAGATAATAGGCGCCGGGGCTGGTCGAAAGCCCTCTTGCGAAAAGCAGTTCGAGCTTGCGCTGGGAAATGGACAGCCGCCGCGCCAAGGCCGCAACCGTCATCGGGCGTTCGAGCGTACGTTCCATCAGCCTTATGGCAGCGGCAAGCTCCGGATCGCGCGCCTCAATGCGTCCGAGCGAAACGAAAGGCTGAATATCGGTCGGGCTGTGCATCTGGTCGTAGACGAAAATGCTGGCGACATCGAGCGCCACCGCCGGCCCCAGCCGCTCGGTGATCAGGTGCAGCATCATATCGAACGTCGGCGAGGCACCGCCGGAGGTCCAATATTTGCCGTCGGTCACGAAACGGTCGCCGAGAACGGTGAGCCCGGGAAACGCCTGGTTGAAATCTTCGAGCTCTTCCCAATGCGCAGTCGCCTTGCGACCGTTGAGCAGACCGGACCGGCCGAGCAGCCAGCAGCCCGATTCGATGCCCGCCACGATGTCGAAATGGCGGGCGCATTCCTGCAGTGTGGCGACGAAACGGTTGCCGACGTGCCTGTGGAGATTGAAGCCGCCGATGACCAGCAGGAGATCACCACCGAGCGGCAGCGAAAACCTGCCATCGACGGCGATTGGAACGCCGCAGGTCAGCATGACCGCCTGCCCGTCGCCGGACAGAAGTCGCCAGCGAAAGACCTGCCGACCGGTCACACGATTTGCTGCGCGCATCGGGTCCAAAACCGAGGCGAGCGACATGATCGACGACTCGGGCAGAACGACCACCACCACCTCAATCGGAGATTGTCTTCCCGCATTTGGCTGCATGCGCATAATGTCAAATTCTCTACGGGCTATGTCAATTCGTAATGCAGCGTTCAGGCATTATCAGAACGTAAATCGATCTCCCTTCGCGCGGCGCATTGCAGCTCCGCGCAGAGACGTTCCCCTTTCCGCGATATTCCGGGACGGGCCGGTTGGGACTAAATCCCACCGGCCCGTTTTTTTGTCGTCTCATTGTAAGAGCAAGTGATTCGCCAAGGCCTTGTTTTCGGCAGACTCGTTTCGCATTAGTTGCTAATCTCCGGGATAGACAACAGGAGGCATCTGTGATGATCAGAAATGTGCTTGTTGCCATCTTCGGCGCGTCGATGCTGGCCGGAGCGTCTCATGCGGCAGACCTTACGGAGACTCCCGAACCTGCTCCGGTCGTCGAAGCGACGCCCACCTTCGTGTGGACGGGCGGGTATGTCGGCCTTCAGGGCGGCGGCGGGTGGCTCAACAGCGACCTTAGCGTTCCGGGCGCAAGCGCTTCGAGAGATCTCAACGGCGGTCTGTTCGGCGCCTTTGCCGGCTACAATTACCAGCAGGGCGATTGGGTCTTCGGTGTCGAAGGCGACGTCAGTTACAACTGGAACGACAAGACCTTTACAGTCTTCGGCGCGAGCACCGAAGTGGGGACAGACGTATCGGGGTCCGTACGCGGACGCGTCGGCTATACATTCAATGAGAACGCCTTGGTTTACGCAACGGGAGGCTGGGCCGTGACGCGCGGCTTCGTCGATGTCGCCGGCGCGTCGGACGAGAAGGAGACCTTCAACGGCTGGACTATCGGGGCCGGTGTCGACTACGCATTCACGAACAGCGTCTTCGGCCGCGCCGAGTATCGTTACAACGACTTCGGCGACAAGAATGTCGGAGACGTCAATGTCGATCTCGATCAGCACCAGTTCACCGTCGGCGTCGGCGTGAAATTCTGAGCACTATCGTCATTTCGATCAGTAACCCCGGCCAGCGCCGGGGTTTTTTATGCAAGGAGACTGCCGTATTTCTATTGCCCGGCGCTGTGGTAGCTTGCTCGAGTGGACACAACGGACGGAATCAACGATGGGAAAGTTTCTCGAGATCCTGGGCGGTATTGTGACAATTGGCACTTTGGCACTGACGGCGACGACGCTAACGCCGTTGGATATCAGAACGCTGCTTACGGTCCTGCCCTGGGCTTTCCCGGCGATCGCCGGCGGGCTTATCCTGGTCGCATTCGGGGCGATGCTCGATCACCTGGCGGCAATCCGCACGGCTTCAGAGCGGCAGGCGGAGATCTTCCAGCAACTCCTCGATCGGCGGGCGCCGTCCAAAAAAGAGTGAGAGAACGCCTATAACGCCGTGCATCGTTTCAGACGGTTCCGATTTAACGAACCATGCAGTGGCCATGCCGCTTGGGCAACCGGCTCGGCGCCTCCACCGCCGCGAGCATCGGCAAGTTCGGCTATATCGTCTCTATATCGAACAAAGGATGGAACCGGGCCGCCCCTCCCGGAGTTCATTTTAGAACTCATGCATAATTCCTTAAATCGGAACCGACTTAAGAACAAAATTATGCAGCAAATCAATGAGCTACAGCGACCTTCGTGCGTTTGGATGGACGCGTGCGGCAGGAGGAGTCATGTTGAAAGTCGTTGCACCAACCATTCACCAAGACAACTCCGAACGCCAGCGTCAATGCCAGCGCGCGATGGAGGAGGAGTTTCAGGCGTTGACCAGTTTGGCCGAGAGCGCGGGTTGGTCGTGGCAGGAGATTGCTCTCGCATTGATGGAATTAACTGAAGAATACGTGATGGTCATGCGTTCCAACGCCGAAAGAGCCGAAGGCGCTCTGGTCGCTCCAACCAATCTGAAAACTTTGCACTGACCCTCGCATGGTGAATCTCCGACGATCTCAGGATCGCGCGAGCTGCCGCGCCGGCAACACCCGGAGTTGGAGCCACTTGAGAACGCTGCAGCCCGCTATTCCGATACGTTAGGCGGCATCCTCCCTCTGTGACGCGTCGGGTTGGTATCATTCTCCGACTCCGTCGGCTTCTCACCGCTTTCCGGCGCTGGACCGCTTCGAGCTGGCGGGTTCTTTGTCTTGTCCGCGTCGACCTTCGATGCTTTGTCGGGCATAGGTTCCGGCTCGACGCCGACCGCGGCCGGGTCGGGCGCATCTGTAGAGATCGGCGGGGTTGTTCGATTGATCGGTGTCTGCTTGATGTCCGGCATGTTGCTTTTCCCTTAGTCTTCTCGTGAACAAATAGCTGTCCGTTGAGATCGTTCCGCATGCCGAGGACATCGTGAAAATGAAAACGGACGGAAGTCGCGTGCGTGCTGGTTTGTAGCAGGCTGAGCCATATTTTCTGTTGCTGGCTTTCAGCTAGCAGCGCAGCTACACTTCGATGTGAAATGGTCGAGCGAGAGCGGCCCGGGAGCCCGCGGCCGCGCGGAGAGGCCCATGGGTTTTTACAGCGACGTCATCCTTCCAAAGCTCTGTGATCTTTCCATGCGCAACGAGCGCCTGCACCCCTATCGCGAGCGTGTGATCGGCGCGGCGGAGGGGCGTGTCCTCGAGATCGGCGTCGGCTCCGGCCTGAACCTGCCGTTCTATCACCCGGCGGTGCGAGAAATTCTGGCGCTCGAGCCTGCCCCATCGCTGCTCGCGATGGCCCGCCGCGTTCCGCATCCGGGAATGCCTGTCAGCTTCATCGAGGCTTCAGCGGAGTCCATTCCGCTCGACGACGGGAGCGTCGATACGGTCGTGACGACATGGACCTTGTGCACGATCCCACAGGCCACCTCGGCGCTTGCGGAAATGCGTCGGGTGCTCAAACCAGAAGGCAAGCTGCTGTTCGTCGAGCACGGGCTATCGCCCGACCGCGGTGTACGGTGGTGGCAGAATCGGCTGACTCCGGTCTGGCGTCGCATCAGCGGCGGCTGTCATCTCAACCGCCCGATCCGGTCGATGATCGAAGGCGAGGGTTTCCGGATCGATCGTATCGAGACCGGCTACATGCCTGGACCGAAGCCGATGACGTTCATGTACGAAGGCAGTGCCCGGCCGAAGTGACGACAGTGCCCAGCTCTGCTTCCGATCGCCGCAGACGCCAGTGCGCATCGGCGATCGCTATCGGGCCCCGGGTCGGAGGGCGAATGGTCTGGCACGCCTACTACCAAGGGAACGATCCCTTGAGCTTGTCCCAGAAACTCGGCTGCGGATGCGGATGCGGCTTCTGGGTCCGGTTTGTCAGCGCATTGACGAAGACGACAAGATTGACGGGTTCGAACTTCAACCCATGAAAGCGGGCCCGAAGGCGGCCGTCCTGATCGATCACGTGGGTGACGATCCCGTGCATCTGCATGCCCTCCTCGCCTTCGGTGAACTTGAGCCCATAGGCTTCGGCGATCTTGCGGGTCGTGTCCTCCGGCTTGTCCGGCGCGGACGTCAGGAAAGCCCAGTTTACAGGATCGAGACCGTGCGCTTCGCCATATTCCTTGAGAACTGAGCCGGTATCGTGCTTCGGGTCCGTAGTGATAGTGACGAATTCGACCATCCCCTTCATCGGCGTCTGGTTAATCATCGCTTGAAGCTCGGCGATCCGTTCCGCGTGAAGCGGACAGACGTCTGGGCAGTTGGTATAGACGAAATTCAGCACGACGACCTTGCCTCGGAGGTCGCCAAGACTGACGACGCGGCCGTTGGCGTCCTGCAGCGTGAAACCCGGCGCTTCGCTGTCGATGGGCTGGAAATACTGTTCCTTGGCGCGAAGGTCCTGGTCTACCCCCTCGAGCGAGTGCGCTCCTGCAGGTGCGGACAACAGCGCGGCGATTGCGAGCATTGCCACTCGCAGGATACTCGGCCACGTCGAAGAAACGACAGCCCGGAGGGCTCCGCTGGAAGCAGGAGCGATCATAGCGCATCTTCCTTGTTCTCGGGTACTGCCGTGCGCTCCCCTTCCCGTTCGATGATCGATTTTAGAAAAGCGACCATGTCTGGAGCGTCCCATTCGGCTGGGCCCATCAGGCGGCCGAGCTCGCGCCCCTCCGCGTCAATCAGTATTGTCGTCGGCAATCCGAGCGCTGCGAGAGCGGAGAGCGCTTGGCCCGAAGTGTCGACGTAAACGGCGAGACGCTGCACCCCGACTTCCGCGTAGAACGTCTTCACTGCCTCCGCTCCCTGTCGGTCGATCGAGAGGGCGACGACCTCGAAGTCGTGACCGCCGAGCGCGGCATCCAGCCGATCGAGGGTTGGCATCTCCTTGCGGCACGGTAGACACCAGGTTGCCCAGACGTTGAGCAGCACGATCTTGCCGCGGAAATCCGCGAGCGTACGCGGCCGCCCTTCGCCATCGGTGAACTGGACTTCTGGGACGGGCTTCGGGGCATCGTTCAGCACAAAGCTCTTCGGGGGAGACTCAAGCGCAGGGCCTGCGGGGGCGCGGAGCGTAAGTATACCCGCAAGCCCAACGAAGCCCACGACCGCCATCAGAAGCAGCAGCCGGCGGCGCGGGACGAACGCTTTGGATGGGCGTCCTATGTCGATGTCCGGCTTACTCATTCCGTCGCGTAAACCTCCGGTGCTTTGCCGTCCTTGGGCACGGTGTAGATCACGAATTTCTCGGCCTTGGTGCCGACCATGCCCGGCGAGCCCATCGGCATTCCCGGTAAGGTGATACCGGCGATCGGCGGCTTCTCCTTGAGAAGCTTGCGGACGACGTTCACCGGGACATGCCCGTCGATCACGTAGCCGTCGATGAACATCGTGTGGCAGCCCTCCATTCCTTCCGGAACGCCCGCCTTGTGGCTGATCTCGAGAAGGTCGTTGGTCGGCTTCACCTCGACCGCGAAGCCGTTTTCGCGGAGGTAGGCGGCATAACCCTCACAGCAGCCGCATTGCGGGTTCTTGTAGAGCGTCGCCTGCAGCGGATCAGCGAGCGCCGGCGTGGCGAAGGCGATGAGAGCGGCGAGGCTCGCGAAGCGGATTGTGCGGCTCATTTCGGTTCTCCTTGAGTAAGTCTGTTTGTCTCAGGTGACGCTGAGCACGGTCATCATGCCGGCCATCTGGTGATCTATGACATGGCAGTGCAGCATCCAGTCGCCGGGATTGTCCGCGACGAAGGCGACTTCGATGACGTCCTTCGGTGCCATCAGCACCGTGTCCTGCCACTGGCGATGCGGAACGCGCTTGCCGTTGCGGCTCAGCACCCGCAGGCTGTGCCCGTGGAAATGCATCGGGTGCCACCAAGCGGTCTCGTTGCGCAGCACCAGCACCACGCTGCGGCCCCGCTCGAATGTAAGTGCCGGCTCCATGCCTGCATGGCCGTCGCCGGTCATCGACAGACCGTTCATCGCCCAGACAGCGCCATGGCCCATGCCCATCATGCCGCCGCGCATCATCCCGTTCATGCCTGACATTCCGGCCATGCTCATCATCCCACCCTGCAGGGTCAGCGTGTGGCGCGCGGCGGAGGCGAGGTCCGGCTCGGGAAGCGGATTGCGGGGCAATTCGAGGGACGCGTCGAGAGCGTGCCGGCGCACCGTCCCCTGATCGTAGGCAAGCTGCGTCACCCGATAGGAGAGGCCGTTATAGAAGTCGTCGATCACATCGTAGCGCTCTCCGGGTTCCCCCTGCAGATCGAACACGAGGTCAACCCGCATGGCCGGGCCGAGAAGGATTCGGCCTGCCGCTGGCTCGTGCGGGTCGCAGGGCTGGCCGTCAATCGCGATGACAACCGGCCGATGTCCTGGGAAACGCAACGCCATGATCCGGGCGAGCGATGCGTTGACGAGGCGCAGGCGGACGCGCTCGCCAGCCCGGAAGGGCTCCGCCTCCGAAACCCGGCCGTTGAGCGTTACCGTGTTGCCGACGCGGCCGGACATCGCCGCTTCCATCCGGTTGCCGAAGCCCGAGGCGATCCGGCCCTCGTCGGTCAATCGCCAGTCTGAAAACAGCCAGAGAAGATCACGATCGACGGCGACGGGCTCGCGCTCCTCGACTATCACGGCTCCGGCGAGACCACGGCCGAGCTGTTCCAGGCTGTTGGCGTGCGGGTGATACCAGAAGGTTCCCGCGTCTGGCGGGGTGAATTCGTAGACGAAGCTCTCCCCCGGCTTGATCGGCGATTGCGTCAATCCCGGCACCCCGTCCATGGTATTGGAAAGCCTGATGCCGTGCCAGTGAACCGTCGTCTCCTGGTCAAGACGGTTTTCGACCAGAAGGCGAACGGGCTTTCCCTGGCGGAGGCGCACGAGCGAACCGGGCACGGTTCCGTTGTAGGCCCAGACATCCGTCTCGGTCTGATCCGCACCCGCAAGTCGCGCGCGGGTGGGCGCGGCGACGATCCGGTAACCGTCGGAGGAAATAGCCCGTGCCGGAAACGGCGGCAGTGCAGCCGACAGCAGAAGGCCTCCGCCAGCCTGGAGCAGACCCCGGCGCGATACAACGCGGTTGGATACTCTCTTCACATTCGATCCTTCCAATCATCGTGGTGGCGGAACGCATGGGCCTTCAATGCGCACGCGTTCGCTCGCCCGTCGCTGGTTCGCGACAGCCGAAAATCAGCCGATGTCGGAGGTTCGTGGCGGACCGGGGTCGGGAGGCAAGACTCTGCCAAGGAGGAGCGGGTCGCGGGAGACGGCTGAAGCCGAGTTTTCCCCGACCGGCACGAGCACCGCCGCTGGCAGCGGCGCCACGACGGCCGCGGCGCAGACGTTGCCGCAGGCCATGGCCTTCATTCCGCTGTCGCCGGGCTGGTCGGGGCAACCCTGGCAGTCGCCATGATCCGACATTGTCATATCGGACATGGTGGCCATTTTGGCTGCCATGCCGCTCGCTTGGGCAACCGACAAACCCATCCCCGCGGCAACGAAAACCGCGAGGAGCAAAAGGACAAGCTGTCGGACCGACCAGTGCTTCATGACACCAGAGAGAATCGCGCCGAATCTCCGCAAATACAAGCCATGATGCGCCCTTCCGGAGGACCCAACGTCAACATTGCGTTATGCGACGCGCGGAGACTTCAGCGGAAGAACAGATACTTGATCAGGGCCGAGATCACGAGCACGATCATGAGCAGCGCGATAATGCCGATGCCCCCCATGCCCCACATCATGCCGCTGCCCATCATGTCGTTCATCATGGCTATCTCCCTTCATTCAGCCGCCTCCATCAGGGCTGCTGGCTCAGCCTCCGCCGAGAAATGACCGGCGCGTGCCGGCAGCCGCCAGCCCTTGACGAGCCCGTAGATCGCCGGGATCACGGCGAGCGTGAGCACGGTCGACGAGATCATGCCGCCGATCATCGGCACGGCGATGCGCTGCATGATTTCCGATCCGGTCCCCGTGCTCCAGAGGATCGGCACGAGCCCGGCGATGATCGCGACCACCGTCATCATCTTCGGCCGCACCCGCTCGACCGCTCCGACCATAATCGATTCATGGAGGTCGTCCCTCGTGAACGCGCGCTTTTCCGCCACGCACAAGGCACGCCGTTCCCTAAGCGCCTGGTCGAGGTAAATCAGCATGATCACGCCCGTCTCGGCAGCGACACCGGCGAGCGCGATGAAACCCACGACCACCGCCACAGAGGCGTTGAAGCCCAGCCACCACATCAGCCAGATGCCGCCAACGAGCGCAAAGGGAAGCGACAGCATGACGATCAGTGTTTCCGTCAACGCCTTGAAGTTCAGATAGAGCAGCAGGAAGATTAAGGCGAGCGTCAGCGGCACGACGATCGCCAGACGAGCCTTCGCCCGCTCCAGGTATTCGTACTGGCCGCTCCAAGCGACCGAGTAGCCGGGCGGCAGCGAAACGCTGCTGGCGACGGCTTCTCGCGCCTCCGCGACATATCCGCCGATATCGCGATCGGCGATGTCGACGAAGATGTAGACGGCAAGCTGGCCATTCTCGGTCCGGATCGTCGTGGCACCGCGTGCCAGCTTCACGTCGGCGACCGCACCCAGGGGGACCGAGCCGCCGCCCGGCAGCGCGACATTGACCTCGCGGGCGATCGATTGCGGATCGCTTCTGAACGCGCGTGGATAGCGGATGGCCACGCCGTAGCGCTCGCGTCCCTCGACCGTCGAGGTGACCACCTCTGAACCGAGCGCCATGCCGATCACGTCCTGGACATCGTCGACGCTGAGCCCGTAACGCCCGAGCGCTATCCGGTCCGGGACGATGTCGAGATAGTAGCCGCCGATCACGCGCTCGGCATAAGCGCTGGAGGTGCCCGGGATCGTCTTCAGCACGGCCTCGATGTCGCGGGCGATCCGCTCCATTTCCTTGAGGTCGGTCCCGTAGACCTTGACGCCGACGGGCGTGCGGATGCCCGTCGACAGCATGTCTATGCGGGCACGGATCGGCATGGTCCAGGCGTTGGAAACGCCGGGAAATTGAAGCGCCGCATCCATCTCCTGCTTGAGGCTGTCGATGGTCACGCCCGGCCGCCATCCGGACTTCGGCTTCAGCGTGATAATCGTCTCGAACATCTCCGTCGGCGCGGGATCGGTGGCGGTGAGTGCCCTTCCCGCCTTGCCGAAGACCGTCTCGACCTCCGGGAAGGACTTGATGATCCGGTCCTGCATCTGCATCAGCTCGGCCGCCTTCGTCACCGACAGGCCGGGCAAGGTCGTCGGCATGTACATGAGCGTGCCTTCGTTGAGGCTCGGCATGAACTCGCTGCCGATCTGGCGGGCCGGCCAGATCGCCACGGCGAGCGCCGCTACCGCCAGCAAGATCGTGATCGTCTTCGCCTGGAGCACTCCGGCGATGACCGGTCGGTAGATCCAGATCAGGAAGCGATTGAGCGGATTTTTGTGCTCGGGGACGATCCGGCCGCGCACGAACACGACCATCAGCGCCGGCACCAGCGTTACCGACAGCAAGGCGGCCGCCGCCATGGCGAAGGTCTTGGTGAAGGCGAGCGGTCCGAACAGACGCCCCTCCTGTGATTCCAGCGTGAAGATCGGCAGAAACGATACGGTGATGATCAGCAGGCTGAAGAAGAGCGCAGGCCCGACCTCGCCCGCTGCCTTGATCAGGACCTCGGTGCGAGACTTGTCAGGCGGCGCGCGTTCCAGATGCTTGTGGGCGTTCTCGATCATAACGATTGCCGCATCGATCATCGCCCCGATGGCGATGGCGATGCCGCCAAGGCTCATGATGTTGGCTCCGATGCCCAGCGCACGCATGGCAGCGAAGGAAATCAGAATGCCGATCGGAAGCATGATGATGGCGACGAGCGCGCTGCGGACATGCAGCAGGAAGGCGATCGTCACCAGGGCGACGATGACGGACTCTTCTATCAGCGTGCCCTTGAGCGTCTCGATGGCGGCCTCGATCAGTTCCGAGCGGTCATAGACCGGCAGGACTTCCGTGCCGGCGGGCAGGCTATCCCCGATCGCAGCCAGGCTCTTCTTGGCGCTGTCGATTACGTTTAGAGCGTTTTCCCCGACCCGCTGGAGCACGATGCCGCCCGCGACCTCCCCTTCTCCATTCAGTTCGGTGATACCGCGGCGCTCGTCGGGAACCGCCTCCACCCGCGCGACGTCGCCGAGACGGAGGGGAGTCCCACCCCCGGTCATCAGGACGATGTTCTCGATGTCCTTTATGCCCTCCAGATAGCCGCGGCCCCGCACCATGAATTCGAACTCGGAGATTTCGACCGTCCGCCCGCCGACATCCCGGTTGCTGGCCCGGACCGCGTCGGCGATCTGCTTCAGCGTCACGTTCTGTGCCTTCAGTCGGGTGGGGTCCACCACGATTGAATACTGTTTGACGAAGCCGCCGACGCTCGCGACCTCGGCCACGCCCTCCGACTTGGAAACGGCGAAACGGACAATCCAGTCCTGCAGCGAGCGGATTTCGGCGAGCGAGAGTTCCTTCGCGACAAGGGCATACTGGTAGACCCAGCCCACACCAGTGGCGTCCGGGCCGAGGCTCGGGGATACTCCCTCCGGCAGCCGGCTCGACGCGGCATTCAGGTATTCGAGCACCCGGCTCCGTGCCCAGTAGGGATCGGTACCGTCTTCGAAGATGACGTAGACGAATGAGACCCCGAAGAACGAGAAGCCGCGGACGACCCTTGATCGCGGTACCGTCAGCATCGACGTCGTCAACGGATAGGTCACCTGGTCCTCGACCACCTGCGGGGCCTGCCCCGGATAGTCGGTGAAGACGATGACCTGCACGTCCGACAGGTCCGGGATGGCATCGAGAGGAAGCGTGCGCAGGGAATAGACGCCCGCAGCGATCGAGAGTGCGGCTCCAACGACGATCAGGACGAGGTTGCGGGCAGACCAGGCGATAACGTTCGAGATCATGGCTGCGCCTCGCTCGCGGTCAGCGCATTCAGCGCCGCGTTGAGGTTGCTTTCGGCGTCGAGCAGAAAGTTCGCCGAGACCACGATCTTCTCGCCGGCTTCGATCCCCTTCGTGATCTCCGTCCGGTCATCGCCGCGCGCTCCGAGAGCAACGTCGCGCGGTTCGAAACGGCCTTCGCCCTTGTCAACGAACACAATCTGGCGGTCGCCAGTATCGATCACCGCGCTGTTCGGCACGGCGACGACGGGAGCCGGGTCGCCCGAAGCGACCTCGACCTCGACGTACATGTTGGCAAGAAACAGTCCCTCCGCGTTGGGAAGCTCGATCCGCACTCTGGTCGTCCGGGTCTGCGCCTGGATCTCGGGATAGATCAGGTCGACTGTGGCCTTAAAGGGCCTGCCGGGGAGGTTTCGCACCCTGACGGTTGCGGCAGCGCCTTTCCGGATGGCCGCGGCGTCGTATTCGGGGACGTCCGCGATCACCCATATTCTCGAGGTGTCGGCGATACGGAAGAGGACATCGCCTGCTTCCGCCATCATGCCGGTGGTCGCGTTGCGTTCGAGGACGACGCCGTCGCTCGGCGAGAGGTAGGGGACGCTCTTTGGTACCGCCCGGTCCTTTGCCATTGCCCTGATCGTCTCTTCCGGTACACCGAGATTGCGCAGTTGCAGCGCGCCGCCGACGTCGAGGCCCGGCTTGCCGCCGGCGCGCAGCTCGGTGGCGTATTCCGCTCCGGCTTTGGCGATCTCCTTCGAATAGAAATGGAAGAGGCCGCCCCCCTTCCTCACCCGATCGCCGGTCGTGACGTCGGCGACGCCTTCGATGAAGGCGTCGGCCCGCATCGAGACGATCCGCACCAACCGCTCGTCAAATGCGATCGTGCCGGGCACGCGAACCTTGCGGGCGACAACGGTTCGCTCCGCCGTGGCCGTCTTCACCCCGGTCCGCTGTAGCTTGCCCAAGGATACCTTGACCACGGAACCGTCTGCTTCATTGCCCTCGTAGACCGGGATGTAGTCCATGCCCATCGAGTCCTTCTTCGGCACCTTCGAGGTGTCCGGCAGGCCCATGGGATTGCGATAATAGAGTATCTTCCGCTCGCCCGTGGCCGGAGCGGCTTGCGCCTCCTCGGAGGCTGGCTTCACGGGCTCGAAGCTGACGTCCTCGCTTTGCCGCACGGCGACGAAGGCACGCCCGTCCGGAGTCTCCCTCGGCGTCGCCGAATACTCCGGCGTTCCGTCCGGGTGGCGGTAGTAGATGACCTTGCCCGTTGGCATCGGCGCAGGCGGAACGGTCTCCCCGAGCGCCCGCCCGGAGAAAAGCTGGTCGAAATTGGTGGCGAGGCCGCGCGTGCCGGCCACGTAGCCTCCCCCGCCAGCGACGGCGAGGGAGCTGACGAGGAACAGGAACTTGAACGTCTTCACGGCTTCGCCTGCAAAACGAGTTCGCCCTGCACCGTATCGGTCTCGCCCTGGACCTTGGCCGCCAGCTTGAAGCGCCAGCCGCCCCCCATGCTGAGGTTCGTCTTGAAGACGTAGACGCCGGGTTCAGTCGACGGCATGGCCTCGACCGAGGTGGTCATCGCCTCCATGCCTTCCGGTGCCATATCCAGCCGTGTGGTGAAGATCACGGCATCCGGCACGGTTCTTTCCGTTCTCTTGTCGATCAGGCGGACGGCGACGGTCGCTTCCGGTCCCTGGGCGATCTCGGGCTGAATGAGTCGGAACTCATAATCCGTGGCGGCCGCGAAGGATGTGACTGTTGAGGCCAGAAAGATGGCCGAACCGAGAATTCGTCTGTTGAAAAAATAGCTTGTCATGCAAATCTCACCCAGGACGCGCACTTCGAGCCACGCCCTTGAAAAATAAGGATGGTCGGACACGCCCGCTGCAGTTCGGGCAGAACGCGTCCTCGCGAATCAAAGGGTGAGATCAGGCTTTGGGAGGTCGTGCAGGCGGCTGGACGATCGCCGACGGCATATGGCTTTCTTGGAGGATAGCTTGCGCCAGGCCGCGCGACATGAGCTCGACGCGCCAGCCGTCTGCCTTGTCCTCATGAGCCAGAATGATCGAGGTGCATATCAGTGCGAAAGGGCAGCCATGTCCGCAGTCGCTCTTCTGCGCCGGTTGTTCCTCCGGGCAGCAGGACATGTCGTCGGGACCGTCCATGCCCGGCATCACTTCCATCTGCATGTCGGATGAAAGCGCCATCGCGCTCGCGGCCGAGCTCACGCTCACCGGACCGAGCACGATCGCGAGCAACGCCAACAGATACAGGAAGCGCCGGAGCGCGACGACAACGAACATGCGCATATGCTGGCATAGGGCGGCGTTCATTGGAAGACGGTCACGGAAAGTTGCGACGGACGGCCGCACTCGTCCACTGCGTCGCCACCGGTTAAGATCACGAAACGTAATCGACTCCAGTGGGTTAGAGCGTGGTGCGGACGGCAAATCGCGCACACTTTTCCTCATCCGGCACTATGATCACCACCACAGGCCCTGATATCAACAACAAAATTTCGCATGAAGTTCTTGACCCTGCCATCGTTGGAAGCTCCACATTCAGCCAAGTCAAATCAACTGGAGATTTCCAATGTATCATCTCAACGTACCCGACATGACTTGCGGGCACTGCGTCAGCGCGGTGGAAAAGGCAGTAAAAGCAGTCGATCCTAATGCGAAGGTCGCCGTCAATCTTGAGGCGAAAACCGCGTCCATCGACTCTGAGGTCGGCGCCGATGCGTTCATTGCCGCGATTGAAGACGCCGGTTACCAGGCGTCATTCAGGACGTCCTGCTGCAGCCACGTCGCCTGACGTCGGATTGACCTCAACAGCATAAACACGCGCCGCCAAAACAGCGCGTGTTATGGGACAAAATTCAACGTCGAACGAGCTGCTTTTTGAGACCGTACTCAGCGCCTGTATCCGCGCAGTTCGTTGTACCGCTTGACCTGATCCTCGTTTAGAATCCGCATCATCTGCAGATGGGCAACCAGATGAATGTATCGAAGGGTCGCCCGGCTCGCTTCAATCTGGCGAAGTCGCGCTCGAAGGCTGTCCTCGTCGATTGAACGTTCCCGGAAGTCGGCCTCTAACGCCATCTCCGCTGCAATCAACCGTTTCCCCTCGCCGGCGGCGTCGTCTCGCATCTTTGCGAAAATGCGCTGCGTCGAGGCCTCCTGGTCCGTGGTCAAGTCAAGCTCACGCTTCATCTTCAGAACATGCGAGGGTCCCGGCATGCCGTTCAGCTCGGCCGCCTTCGCCAATCCCCACCCTCCTCCTTTTTCGAGTTCAGAGACATCCTCCGCCGACAGGCTTTTGATTTCGCGGAGCTCCTGTCCGACATAGGGCGAAGCGTGGACGTGTTCTCCCTCCGCTATAGCGGGCAAGGGCAGAAGCGCGGCAAGGAGCGCGAGCAACAGCGGTTTCATGGGACACCGGATGACTGTTTCGAGAGCGTGACCTTGCCAACCAATGATTATCGTGGACATGATAGCTATCATGTCGGAGCAAATTATCGCCTACCTTCTGCCGCGGGCCGTCACGCACAGGTCATTTGAAAAGAACGAGCACCTATTCCACCGAGGTGATCCGGTGCGCACCATGTTCGTCGTGACCGATGGATGCGCGAACCTCATCCGCTATCAGGAAGACGGGAGCCCCGCTGTCTTGCAACGCTCGACGCCGGGCACGGTTTTGGCCGAGGCCTCTTTGTTTTCGGAGCATTACCACTGTGATGCCGTCGCCGCGACAGCGACGGAAGTCATGGCGGTCCCGGTGAGCGAAATTCGGCGGCTCCTGAACCAGGACCATGTCTTTGCCTTGGAGTGGGCAAGGCACCTTTCGCGGGAGCTGCAGAGCGCAAGGAAGCGTGCCGAGATCATATCCTTGCGAACGGTCGGAGCCCGTCTGGACGCTTGGCTGACGTGGAACGATGGTGATCTCCCGCCAAAGGGCGAATGGCGAAGGCTGGCAGAAGAAATAGGTGTGTCGCCGGAAGCACTATACCGGGAGATTTCCAAACGCCGTGGCTTAGTTCGGCTGCGGGACCCATAACTTGCGTCAGGTATCGCATCCCTGCCATATCCGTTTTGGGGCTGCGATCCTGTGGGAAGTTCACGTTTCACGCCAGGCAGCGGGCCCTTTTCACGATACGCTCAAAAATCTGTTGAAGCCTTCTTGACCTTACCATTGTTGGAAGGATTATCTGATAGTGCAGTTGTAAAATGGGATTGCTCCGATGACTGCATTGTCACAAATCGAAAAGGCCACCTCCGTTCCTGTCTCGGCGAACTTTGATATCGAAGGCATGACGTGTGCCTCCTGCGTCAGGCGCGTGGAAAAGGCCATCACGGCGGTGCCCGGTGTCGCCTCGGCAAACGTCAACCTGGCGACCGAGCGAGCGACGGTACAGTTCACGGGAGAGCCCGATGCCGAAGGCGTTCTTCGCGCCATCGAGAAGGCGGGCTACGAACCGAAGATCGTCACCCAGGAATTCGGCGTCGAAGGCATGACCTGCGCCTCCTGCGTTTCTCGCGTGGAAAAGGCGCTGAAGGCCGTGCCGGGTGTCACGGAAGCCTCCGTCAACCTGGCAACGGAAAAGGCGACCGTTCGCCTGATCTCCGGATTGGACAACGTCATTGCACTCAAAGCTGCGGTCAGAGGTGCCGGCTACGAGGTCCGCAAGGCGACCGCTGCCGAAGCACGCGAGGAGGTCGAGGATCATCGCGCGGTCGAAATCAGAACGCTGAAGATGCTGCTGATGTTCGCGGCGCTGCTGACCCTGCCCCTCTTCCTGCTCGAGATGGGTTCTCACTTCATTCCCGGTGTCCATGAGCTGATCATGGGCACCGTCGGGATGCGCAACAACCTCTATCTGCAGTTCGCGCTCGCCACTATTGTCCTGTTCGGGCCTGGCCTGCGGTTCTTCCAGAAGGGCGTGCCGAACCTCCTGCGCTGGACGCCGGACATGAATTCGCTTGTCGTACTCGGTACCACAGCAGCGTGGGGCTATTCGGTCGTTGCGACATTCGCTCCCGCCTTGCTGCCTTCCGGCACAGTGAACGTCTATTACGAAGCCGCCGCCGTCATCGTCACGCTGATCCTGCTCGGCCGCTACCTGGAAGCCAGGGCAAAAGGGCGAACCAGCCAGGCCATCAGGCGGCTTGTGGGGCTGCAGGCGAAAGCCGCTTTCGTTTCCCGCGGCGGTGAATTCATCGAGATTCAGATCGATGACGTTGTCGTCGGCGACATCATCCGGATCAGACCAGGCGAGAAGATCCCCGTCGATGGGAGCGTCCTTGATGGCAGATCCTATGTCGATGAATCGATGATCACCGGGGAGCCCCTGCCCGTCCAGAAGGCCGCCGGGAGCGAGGTCGTCGGCGGCACGATCAACAAGAACGGCTCCTTCACCTTCGAAGCGACGAAGGTCGGCAGCGAGACGCTGCTCGCTCAGATCATCAAGATGGTCGAGGCCGCGCAGGGCTCGAAGCTGCCGATCCAGGCACTGGTCGACAAGGTCACCGGCTGGTTCGTTCCCGCCGTGATCCTCGCAGCCGTCGTGACCTTTGCTGCGTGGTACGTCTTCGGCCCCTCACCCGCGCTGACATTCGCGCTCGTCAACGCCGTCGCCGTTCTGATCATCGCCTGCCCCTGCGCCATGGGGCTGGCAACACCGACCTCGATCATGGTCGGCACCGGTCGCGCGGCCGAACTCGGCATTCTCTTCCGCAAGGGCGAGGCTCTGCAAAGCCTGCGTGAGGCCGACGTCGTCGCTCTCGACAAGACCGGAACCTTGACGAAGGGACGACCGGAACTGACCGATATCATCGTCGCCGAAGGATTCGACGCCGACCTCGTCCTGGCACGAATCGCAAGCATCGAAGCCTTTTCCGAGCATCCGATCGCAGAAGCGATAGTTTCGGCGGCCAGGGCAAAGAATCTCGGCCTGACCGTTGTCACGAACTTCGAGGCAACGCCCGGGTTCGGCGTCCGTGGCATGGTGGACGGATCGGACGTCCTTGTCGGAGCGGATCGCGCGCTGCTAAGGGACGGGATCGACGTATCCGCCTTCGCCAACGAAGCGGAACTGCTCGGAAACAGCGGAAAGTCGCCGCTCTATGCCGCGATCGACGGCCGGCTCGCGGCGATCATCGCCGTCTCGGATCCCGTCAAGGATACCACGCCGCAAGCAGTCAAGGCCCTGCACGATCTCGGGTTGAAGGTGGCGATGATTACCGGCGACAACCGTCGCACTGCCGACGCCATAGCACGGCAGCTCGGGATCGACGAAGTCGTCGCTGAGGTCCTGCCGGACGGCAAGGTCGATGCAGTCAAGAGGCTCCGGCACGGCGGACGCAAGGTCGCCTTCATAGGCGACGGCATCAACGACGCCCCGGCACTCAGCGAAGCCGACGTCGGCATCGCCGTCGGCACGGGCACCGACATCGCGATCGAGAGCGCCGATGTCGTGCTCATGTCCGGGGACTTGAACGGCGTTCCGAAAGCGATCGCCCTTAGCAAGACAACGATCAGGAACATAAAGCAGAACCTGTTCTGGGCGTTCGCCTACAACGTCAGCCTCGTTCCCGTCGCGGCTGGCGTGCTCTACCCGCTGAACGGCATGCTGCTCTCGCCGATATTCGCGGCGGCGGCGATGGCGATGTCGAGCGTCTTCGTTCTCGGCAACGCCCTGCGGCTGCGGTCTGTCAACCCTGCCTGAGAGCGATCGAGCGGGATGAGCAAAAAGTATGCGCGTGCCACATCCCGCTCTAACTTATGAGAATCGAGTGAAAGGAGGAACACATGAACATAGGCCAAGCCTCGAAGGCGAGCGGCGTCTCCTCGAAAATGATCCGCTACTACGAGCAGATCGGTTTGATCAGTCCGGCTCATCGGACCGAATCCAGCTATCGCACCTATGCCGACAACGATATTCACACCCTCCGGTTCGTCCGCCGCGCCCGCGATCTCGGATTTTCGGTGGAGCAGATGAAAGAGTTGCTGGCTCTTTGGCGCGACCGATCCAGAGCCAGTTCGGACGTGAAGGCCATTGCGCTGGAGCACATTGCGGAACTGGAACGCAAGGCGGCCGCCATCCAGGAGATGACCAAGACCCTCAAATATCTCGTGAACCATTGCCACGGCGATGATCGACCGGATTGCCCGATTATTGAGGAGATCGCGAATCCGTCGGGTGGCAAGGGTCCGGGGATCAATGCACTGTTTGGAGTAGCCGCCTTGAAATGAGGATTTACGATTTCCGAGGTTCGAGGCCTGTTGTCACGCCCTTCATCGCGAGCCGGCGGAAGATTGCATCGATCCGCTCGGGTGGCAACTTCGCTCCTCCGTCGAGCCACCAGGTGAGCACCGCCATATAGGCACCGACGACATATTGGACGACGAGCTCATGTGGGATGGCCTCGGAAGAGGCCTCATTCATCCTTACCGCCAGTTCTTCACGCACCAGGTCGGACAGGATCTGCCGGATCGTGCCGAGAGCGACCGCGCCGCCGCGCCCGCCGGCCAACGCCCGATAGAGTTCGATATGGTCACCGGCGTGCTCGAACATGGCGAGGCTGAAGTCGAAAATGCCGTGCCGTCTGCCTGCCTGTCTTGAAATGGTTTTGTCCGTGAGTTCTCTGCGCAAGCTGTCCAGGCCGCTCCGCTTCAAATTGTCCTTGCTCGTATAGTGGAGATAGAAGGTGGAACGACCGACATTGGCCGCCTGACAGATGTCCTCGACAGTGATCGACTCATAGCTCTTCTCCAGAATGAGCGAAATCAGCGCGCGGTGCAGCGATTTCCTCGTCCGGGCGACACGGCGGTCAATTCGGCGCGTTTCCATCATTGTTTCCGGTCAAAATCGCGACATTGTCCAGAATCATGCTTTCCCGCTTGCTGCCGTTCACAGGCAGCCCATTTTATCCGGTATCAGAGACGGTGTTCAATTACGCGGGGCCTGATTGGCCGAAACCTAGCAGCGGGAGACGAAAGTGGATGGCGGATAGGGACGACTATCCCGGCATGCCGCGCTGGGTGAAAATCTCCGGGATTGTCTTCGCCGTGATGATATTGCTGGCGGCGATTGTGATTGCCTTTGACATTGGCGGTCCCCACGGATCGGGTCGCCACCTGTCGCCTAATGGCGAAATGCCGCCCGCAGGTGACCGCCCATGACGATGCCTCCTGCCCTCCGCAAGTTCATCCTCGTCGTCCACATCATCTCCTCGGTGAGTTCACTCGGCGCGGTAGCGTGCTTCCTTGCGCTCGGCCTGATCGGGCTTGGTAGCGCGGATGCTCAAACGGCGCGAAGCCCGTATGTCGCGATGGACGCCGTTGCACGGCTCGTCATAGTCCCCCTGGTTTTCGCGTCGTTTCTTACCGGGTTAGTCCAGGCGCTCGGGACCACGTGGGGCCTGTTCCGATATTACTGGGTGCTCGCGAAATTCCTCCTGACACTCCTCACCGCTATCGTCCTGCTGCTCCAAATGGACGGAATAACCTATGTCGCGGCAGCCGCCGTCGAGGCGGCGTTGTCGAACGTCGATCTTCTCGATCTGAGACACTCACTCGTGGTCCACGCCGCTGGCGGCCTTGTTGTGCTGCTACTGACGACGGTGCTCTCGGTCTATAAGCCGCGCGGCATGACCCGATATGGTTGGCGCAAACATCAGAACCAGCGCGGGAACCGGGTATAGCGAGGTCAGTTCCACGGCCGCCCACCCATTGCTGCTTCTGGGAGGCCGTTGAACAGGCCGTCGGCTACTCGGTCTCGATGCGAAACCTCGCGTGACACGAGATACAAGTTTGCAGCATCAGGTGAAAAGCGTGCTCCGCGGACATCGCCGCGGCATCCCTCGCATCGATTGTCTTTGCGAGCGGACCGCCCATCATGGCATCGCCGCCTCGCATGCGCATTCCAGGGCCGAGGGCCTCCGGATTGCGATCGGCCGCCGTTGAGGCTACCGCGAGTGCGAGCATGGCCGTTTGCGTCACCTTACCGTTTACGGGCATTCGTTCCCGCCCGTCATTTCCATTTTAAAGTCAACGCGAGCCTTGCAACCGCTAGACACTGTGCTTGAATAGCGGGGCAAGTATCGAGCGAGATCATGATCGCCGTCAGCCAAACCATTCGAAGCCGCGCGAGAGAATTGCTGGTCGTTTTGGTCGCAATTATGTTTCTTTTCGCGCCGATGGCTCTGGCTACTTCCGTGCAATGCGACAGTCCTTCCATCGAACATGCTGAAACGCAAGACAACCTAGGGCACCAGAACGATTTCCAGCCCGCCGATCAAGTGTCGTGCTGTAAGAGCGTGTGCAGCGTGTGCAATGCGGCCCTTACAGGCGAATACCTCATTGCGTTCCTTCCGCACTCCGGCGACCAACAGCATCCTGGTCCGCAAACGTCGATCGCGGGCGGCACCTCCAGGCCTCTTCTCGGTCCTCCTCGAACTTTTGTGTGACAGAGTGCCGAACGAAGTCGCGTCCTCTCCTTGCCGGCGGACGCCAAGGCCGCTCACCTGCTGCATGTTTCCTTAAATCGGAGCCGATTTAAGGATAAAAACATGCAGCAATTCAAAGTGCTACAGCGACCTTTGTGCGTCTGAACGCACGGCGCTGTAGCACCCCGGAGTTCCACAATGGACGAGCACAAGCACCACAACGAACACGATCACCATAATCATGCACATCACGGCGCCGCCAGCGGGGCTCGTACCGAAGGCCCGCAGACGGCAGGAAGAGACGATGTGATCTACACCTGCCCGATGCATCCGCAGGTGCGGCAGATCGGACCCGGCAATTGCCCGATCTGTGGCATGGCGCTTGAACCGGAAGTCGTCACCGCGGAAACGGGGCCAAGCCCCGAACTCTCCGATATGAGGCGCCGGTTCTGGATCGGACTCGCCCTGACAATACCGGTGCTTGCCCTGGAAATGGGCGGCCATCTCACCAACCTGCATATGCTGCTCGACTCGCAGACATCGAACTGGCTGCAGCTTGTCTTCGCTACGCCTGTGGTCTTGTGGGCGGGCGCTCCCTTCTTCGAGCGGGCGTGGCGGTCCATCGTTACTCGGCACCTCAACATGTTCACGCTCATCGCAATGGGAACAGGCGTCGCCTGGGTCTACAGCGTGGTCGCGACGGTCGCCCCCGGCCTCTTCCCGACGACGTTTCGTGCTGACGAGGGATCGGTCGCGATCTACTTCGAAGCGGCCGCCGTCATCACGGTGCTGGTCCTGCTCGGACAGGTTCTCGAACTGCGGGCGCGCGAGCAGACGGGAGGTGCGATCCGGGCGCTTTTGGACCTTGCGCCAAAGACCGCCCGCCGCGTCCGCAGCGACGGTATGGATGAGGACGTACCACTCGAAGCCGTGGCTGTCGGCGACCGGCTGCGTGTTCGTCCGGGCGAGAAGGTCCCGGTCGACGGCAACCTCATCGAGGGCCGCAGTTCGGTCGATGAATCGATGATCACGGGAGAATCGATGCCCGTCACTAAGGAAGTCGGTGCCAAGCTGATCGGCGGTACGATGAACCGAACGGGCGGCTTCGTGATGGAGGCCGGGAAGGTCGGGCGCGACACCATGCTGTCGCGGATCGTGCGAATGGTCGCCGATGCGCAGCGCTCGCGCGCCCCTATCCAGCGCTTGGCAGACGAAGTCTCCGGCTGGTTTGTGCCGGCTGTCATCCTAATCGCGGTTGTCGCATTCGCCACATGGATGACGGTGGGACCAGAGCCACGCTTTGCGCACGGACTGGTCGCCGCGGTCGCGGTGCTGATCATCGCCTGCCCCTGCGCGCTTGGTCTCGCGACCCCGATGTCGATCATGGTCGGCGTTGGACAGGGCGCGCGTGCCGGTGTGCTGATCAAGAACGCCGAAGCACTGGAACGCTTCGAAAAGATCAATACGGTCGTGATCGACAAGACCGGCACCCTGACGGAGGGAAAGCCCAAGGTCACGTCGATTGCGGCCGTGAACGGGATCACCGAGGACGAACTCCTGCGGCTGGCCGCCACCTTGGAACGGGCAAGCGAGCATCCGCTTGCGGCGGCAATCGTCGAGGCCGCCAATGAACGCGGCCTGGCTCTCGGCACCGCGGAGGACTTCGACAGTCCTGTCGGCAAAGGCGTCACCGGGTCGGTTGAGGGACGCAGGCTCATCGTCGGAAGCCACCACATCATGGCCGAAAAAAACGTCGATCTGTCCACCCTCACCGAAAAGGCGGAAGCCCTGCAGGGTGAAGGAGCGACCGTGATCTTTGCCGCCATAGACGGACGCGTCGGCGGACTTTTCGCGATCTCGGATCCGATCAAGACGACGACGGCCTCCGCGGTCGAGGCGTTGGTAAAAGACGGCATCCGGGTGGTCATGCTCACGGGGGACAACAAGACCACCGCCAATGCCGTTGCCCGGAAACTTGGGATCGAGGAGGTCGAGGCGGAAATCCTGCCGGAGCATAAGAGCGAGATCGTCGCGCGTCTGCGAAACGAAGGCAGGATCGTCGCCATGGCAGGAGACGGCGTCAACGACGCCCCGGCGCTTGCCGCCGCGGATGTCGGCATCGCTATGGGAACGGGAACGGATGTGGCCATCGAGAGTGCAGGCGTTACGCTGCTGAAGGGCGATCTTCAGGGCATCGTGCGGGCACGGCAACTCAGCCATGCTACCATGAAGAACATCCGGCAGAACCTGTTCTTCGCTTTCATCTACAACGCGGCCGGAGTGCCCGTCGCCGCTGGCATTCTTTATCCGGCTTTCGGGCTTCTGCTATCGCCAATCATCGCCGCAGCGGCTATGGCGCTGTCGTCGGTGAGCGTGATCGGGAATTCACTGAGACTGAGGAGTATTCGAATAGGATCAGCCGTTTAAGGCACGAGCGTCCCAAGGAGAGACCCTCGTGCCTGTAGGAGGTTCATGCCGCCATTTTTCGGCAGCTTTCGGCACAGCGGCGGCAGGCGTCGACGCAGCTCTGCATGTCGCCGATCCTCTCGCAGTCCTCCGCGCACTCGGCGCAGATTTCGGCGCATTCTCGGCACACGTGCTTATGGTGCTCGGAGCCTATGAGCATGAAATGCGCCGACGTCCGGCAGATTTCCGCGCAGGCCATAATCAGCCTGAAGTGCTTGGGCTCGGTGTGTTGGCCACCCAGTTCCAGGCAGTGGTTCATCGCCGTCGACAGGCACTCCTGATAACAGGCCAGGCAGTTGTCGATACAGGCTTTCATTTCCGGTGATTGATGATGCATGGCGCTTCTCCTTTTCGAAGGACTGGAAGGATCACTTGGCATGTTCCTCCACCCAGGTGGTCATCTCCTCGATTTCCTTTTTCTGCGCGTCGATGATCTTCTCGGCCATCGACCTGGCCTGTTGATCGTCGCCGTATTTCAGCTCGACTTCCGACATGCTGATCGCCCCCCTGTGGTGGGCGATCATGCCGCAGACGAACGCCACGTCAGGATCCTGGGCCATCATTCCCGGCATCATGGCGGAATGCATCTCCTGCATACCTCCCATCAGTGCCTTCTGATACTCGGCCATCTGCCCTTTGTGCATTTCGTCGTCTTGCATCTGCATGCTGCCGCTTGCGGACGTCTCCGATTTGCATGCGTCCGGCATCGTCATCTGAGCGGATGCCGCAAGCGCTGCAGCTAGAAAGATGGTCGGCACAGCCGCAGCGGCGACCGCGATCTTGAGAACGGTTTTCATTTCACGCTCCTGTTGGTTGCGACAATCTTCGGCTCAGGAGAACGTGGGCTTCGGCGGCGGGTAGAGCGCCCGCACGAGCAAGAATGGGCTGGCTTCGTCCATAAGCGGAGTCCGCAGGTGGGAGATGGCAACTTGCGGGTTGGCGAACGTCACATCCGCCACAACTGCACAGCACTGCAACTTCGTGCAGCAGTTCGCCGGATGGATAGTATTGGGAGAAACCTGGCCCGGCTCCGAGACGGACGGGCAATGGTGATCAGTGTGGAAGGCGGCAGCAGCCGCCGCGCCATGCAGGTTCACCACCATGAGGCATAGAACCGCAATTCCAATCAGCCGGGAAACTGCTCTGAAAGCAGACATGAGGCGCAATTCCTTCCGCGCCTCAAACCAAGCTTCGATATGAAAGTTCCGCACCAGAAGGATCGATCAGAGTCCGAGTGCCGACTGCGTTCCGAGCGTCGCTGCGGCCAGGACAAGGTAGCGACCCGTCTTCGCAATTGTAACCAGCAGCAGGAAGGACCACCACGGCTCCCGCAAAACACCCGCCAGCACAGTCAGTGCGTCTCCGAAGATTGGCATCCACGAAAGAAGCAGAGACCAGCGGCCGTAGCGCCGATACCATCCGCCAGCCTTCTCCAACGAGGACGCCTTTACCGGGAACCATGCGCGGTCGTGAAAACGATCAATGAAGCGTCCAAGCACCCAGTTGCAGACCGATCCCAGCACATTGCCGATGCTGGCGACGACGAGCAGCCACGTGGCCGAGAATTTCCCGGTCGCAAGAAGACCGACGAGCAGGGGCTCGGATTGGAAAGGCAGCACCGTCGCCGCTCCGAATGCGATCAGGAATAGGCCGATGTACGCGCTCAGGCTCGTCATCGGGCCCCGTACGGGTTCGGGGACAAGAACGACGGACGCCTCGTTCTGCGTTCGGTCATTTTCTCGCTTGACCTTGCCATCGTTGGAACCCTTACACCCTTCAATCAGCATCGGTAGGCGGTCAGGCCGGTTTGCTGCGGTGCCACATAATAGACGCGAATCGCGTCGAGGATAGAAGCTGACAATTGACAACTTCGGGACCGATGGTAGTCCTCGGGTATGGGTATGCCTCGAATCACATTGCAAAAGATGCTGATTCTGCTTCGCTTGGTGATTGTCATGTCACTGGCGGGATACTCGCTGCCGACTGCCTCCGCCGCCATGCACGGAGCGTGGGCGAACCCCGACATCGTTGCGTCCAATGACCATCATGAAATGGCGCCTGCCGATCATGCGCACGGTGATCATCAATCCTCCCCCGACGACGCTCAGAAGCTCGTGAAGCAGGACTGCTGCAAGGGCTTCTGCGTCAGCATGGCAATCGTCAATGATGCTGACACGGCTGGCGGTCCGCGTGTGGCCTCCATCCGGGAGTTTGCCGACGACGCCCATACATACGGCGAACTCCCGCCGCTGCACCGTCCCCCGAATATCTGAACAGGACCCACCCGTCATCACGGGTCTAACGAGCGTTCGTGAGCGCGATTTGCTCCGATCGCCGCTGCAATTCCCTATTCGGATATCACCATGAGACCTTTGTTTTTCGTGGCCGCACTGCCGCTTTTTGCGAGCGGATGCGCCACCACGTTGCCTCCCGATGTCATTGCTGCGGGCGACCTCGCCGCCTCCCAGGCCGAAGTCCGCCCCCTCCGCTATATCAGCCCGGTCTCGGGCTACACCCACCGCGCTCCGGTCGACCCCAAACCCTGGCGCAACCAGAATGACGAGCAGGCTCCGGAAGGAGACGCGTCATGATGGGAGCCAGGATCAGACTGGTCGCAATGCTGGCTCTTCCGATAGCCCTCGGCGGCTGCGTATCCGCCAGCGAATACGCAGCGACGGATGCCGGGTTCTCCCTGGTCAAGGGCAAGACCGCCGAGTCGACGGGCAAACAGACGTGCTGGGTGCAGAACCAAGAGCAGGCTCGGGTCGCCTCCGACCGGGTGAAGACGTTGATGGCGAAGAAGAGCATCGACGTCGAGACCGCCGTGCAGGTCGCGCTCCTGAACAACAAAGGCCTGCAGGCGGCCTATGCCGACCTCGGAGATTCGGCCGCCGACGCCTGGCAGTCGACGATGCTCATTAATCCGACCGTCTCCGTCGGCCTAACCGGCATCGGCACGCCGGGGCTTGAAGCCTTCAAAACCGTCGAAGGCATTATCGCCTCCAACATCCTGGCGCTGGCGACGCGCGAACGGAACATCGCCATCGCCGACACCGAGTTCCGCAAGGCACAGTTGGATGCGGCGCTTCGCACCCTGCAGCTTGCCGCAGACACGCGCCGCGCCTGGATCAATGCCGTGGCGGCTTGGGAAACGGTCGCCCAGATCAACGAGGCGCAGGCGGCGGCCGATGCCGCGTCCGAATTGGCTGAGAAGCTCGGCGAAACCGGAGCGATGACCAAGGGGGCTCAGGCTCGCGAGCACGTCTTCTACGCCGAGCTCGCGGGTCAGACGGCGAAAGCGCGGCTGGCGGCCCGGCTTGCCAAGGAAGAACTGACGCGGCTGATGGGGCTCTGGGGCTCGGACATCGACTATCAGGTGCCGAACCGGCTACCGTCCTTGCCGAAGGGCTTGATGAAGCGTGATCTGATCGAGGCGGAAGCATTGCAACGCCGCGTCGACCTGCAGATGGCGAAGCTCGACCTCGAAGCGACGGCCAGATCCTACAAGCTGACGGAAACGACCCGCTACGTCACCGACCTCGAACTCCTGTCTGGTTTCGAGACGGAGCGGGAGAAAGAGGATGGCGAGGTCGAAACCGAGACAACCGGCCAGGCCGAACTCGAATTCGTCATTCCGATCTTCGACAGCGGCAAGGCCCGCATGCGCAAGGCGGAACTCGCCTATATGCGGGCGGCGAACCTTCTTGCGGAAAAGGCCGTCAACGTCCGCTCCGAAGCGCGCTCCGCCTACCAGGCCTATCGCGCAAACTACGACATCGCCCGACACTACAGAGACAGCGTCGTGCCGCTGCGCACCAAGATCGAGGAGGAGTCCCTCCTCACCTACAATGCGATGATCACCAACACCTTCGAACTGCTCGCCGATAGTCGCGAGAAGATCAATTCGATCCTGCTTGCCGTCAACGCCAAGCGCGACTTCTGGCTCGCCGAGGCGGACCTGGCGCCTGCGATCTATGGCGGCGGCGCGGGAGCGGCTACCGGCGAAACGGAGGTCGCGGCGGCCGCCGAAAACCGCGGTGGCGGTCACTGAGGAAAGGAACAGGCAATGTTCAACAGAAGACAGTTACTCGGCGCGAGCGCCGCACTGGTGTCGACCGCCGCGTGGGCGAAGACCTCCAATATGGGCCTGCCCGAGGCAGCCGTGATGGAGACGGCGGAGACGCAAACCCCGGTCAGGCCGACGTCCGGACCCGACTACAATCCAGTCGTCACGCTCAACGGCTGGACTCTGCCCTACCGGATGAACAACGGCGTCAAGGAGTTCCACCTCGTCGCCGAGCCGGTCGAGCGCGAGATGGCCGAAGGCATGACCGCCTATCTCTGGGGCTATAACGGCCAGTCGCCGGGCCCGACGATCGAGGCAGTCGAAGGCGACCGGGTGCGCATCTTCGTCACCAACAAGCTGCCGGAGCATACGACGATCCACTGGCACGGCATGATCCTGCCGTCCGGAATGGATGGCGTCGGCGGCCTGACGCAGCCGCACATCCCCGTCGGCAAGACCTTCGTCTACGAGTTCGATCTCGTGAAATCCGGCACCTTTATGTACCACCCTCATTCCGACGAGATGGTGCAGATGGCGATGGGGATGATGGGCTTCTTCGTCATTCATCCCAAGGACCCGAAGTTCATGCCGGTCGACCGGGACTTCGTCTTCCTGCTCAACGCCTATGACATCGACCCCGGCTCCTATGTGCCGCGCATCATGGAGATGACCGATTTCAACATGTGGTGCTGGAACAGCCGCGTGTTTCCGGACATCAGCCCGCTCGTCGTTTCGAAGAACGATCGGGTGCGGGTGCGGGTCGGCAACCTCACCATGACCAACCACCCGATCCACATGCACGGCTATGACTTCGAGGTCACCTGCACCGACGGCGGCTGGGTGCGGCCGGAAGCACGCTGGCCGGAAGTCAGCATCGACATTCCGGTCGGCGCGATGCGGGCCTACGAGTTCGACGCCAAATACGTGGGCGACTGGGCGATCCATTGCCATAAGTCGCACCACACGATGAACGCCATGGGGCATGACATCCCGACCTTCATCGGCGTCGACAAGAAGAAGGTTGCAGAGAAGATCAAGAAGCTCCGCCCGGAATATATGCCGATGGGCACAAAAGGCATGGCCGACATGGGCGAGATGGAAATGGAAATCCCCGAAAACACCGTGCCGATGATGACAGGCTGGGGTCCGCACGGCCCCATCGAGATGGGCGGCATGTTCTCGGTCGTGAAGGTGCGCGAGGGCATCTCGGCCGACGATTACTCCGATCCAGGCTGGTACGAAAACCCACCCGGAACCCAGGCGTGGGAGTGGACGGGCGAGCTTCCCGACGCGACCAAAGCCAAGGACGCAAAGACCCAGATCACTCCAAAACATACGAATCACGGGTGATCCCCGCATGCCGATGTTCAATCAACCAAAGGACCACACGATGAAAGCTGCAATGTTCGGACTTTTAGTCGCCGCTCTCGCCTCCCCGGCGTTTGCTTCTGGCAATCACGCGGGCGGTCACGGCGAAGCGATGGCCGTCGGTGAACCCGGCAAGAAAGCCAATGCTACCCAGACGATCCGGGTCACGATGAAGGAGACGGAGGACGGCAAGATGATCTTCACGCCGTCGACTTTCAAGGTCCGCAAGGGCCAGACCGTCCGCTTCGCGATCAAGAACGCGGGCGAACTCGACCACGAGTTCGTGCTCGACCAGGAAGACAAGATCATGGAGCACAGGGCCGTGATGGAGAAGTTCCCGGAGATGGAGCACGACGATCCGAACGCGATCCGTCTCGCCGCGGGAGAGTCCGGCGAGATCGTCTGGAAGTTCACCAATGACGGCACGTTCAAGATCGCCTGCCTGGTGCCCGGCCACTATGACGCCGGCATGCATGGCGACGTTACAGTCGCCGAGAAATAGTCACTGCAAAGGAGTCTGACATGAAAACGCTCATCAAGCTCACGCTCGCATCCGCTCTTGCTCTCGGGAGCGCCTACGGCGCTCTAGCAGCCGAGTTTACCAAGGGGACCGTCAAGAAAGTCGATGCCAAGGCAAAGAAGGTCACGCTGATCCATGAGGAGCTGAAAGACCTCGAAATGCCCGCCATGACCATGGTGTTCCGCGTCCAGGACGACGCGATCATGGAGAAGCTCAAGGAAGGCGCAAACATCGAGTTCACCGCTGAGCGGATCAACGGCAAGCTGACGGTGACCGAGATCAAGTAATTGCGAAAAAGGATGCGGCCATGACGTGGGCGCGTCCTAGGTCGGCGCGAAACGCATTCCAATCGTGCAGAGGATACGCCGGGCCGTGTGAAGAATCGCCGAGGGATGTGACGATCTAATACAACTTCTAAGTTGACGGCGGGATTGAGCCCTAACGGTTCTGCCGATCAGTCCGAAAGGTTCGTCTATTTTCCCAAAGGATGTGTCGAGAGAATGAATGGCGACCCCTGCAGGATTCGAACCTGCGACAACCTGCTTAGAAGGCAGGTGCTCTATCCAACTGAGCTAAGGGGCCGTTGGGCGTCGCCCGCTCGGACACTAGGACCTCAATGAGTCCAGGGCTGCATCCGGTTGAAACGGAAATTGTCCGAATAGGACACATTCTTGCGAGTCGCGTCCTTGGGCGCGATGACGCGGTATTCGATGCCGTTGCGTTCGGCGTAGGCGATCGCCTGCTCGGCGCTTTCGAAGGTCAGCCGCAATTGCTGGCGCATGTCGCCGGAGCTCGTATAACCCATGATCGGGTCAATCGTACGCGGCTTTTCCGGATCGAACTCCAGCACCCACAAGTTTGTCTTCGCCTTGCCGGATTGCATGGCTGTCTTTGCGGGACGATAGATCTTCGCAGACATTGTTTCGAACGGCTCCCGTTATCGTCAAGGCCACTTCGCCTCACTGTGCGACATTCCCTTAGCGCAGAATAATTTAAAACGGAATGACTTCCGAGAGGAAAACCCGCTTTTCCAACGATGTGCCGCTCGGTGCAACGCATGTGAGCGAGGATACGGCTGAGCTGCCGGCATCGCGCTAGAGGGCCGAGACGGCCGACGGAGGAAATCATCCTGAGACTGCAGAAACACAGGCAAGGGAAGCTGCGTGCTCCCACCGTGCGCCCACAAGGTAAATTGCGCGTGCTGAATGAATGCTGAAAACGTAAAGATTTCTTGTTGGTTAGATGGTCGGAGTGGAGAGATTCGAACTCCCGACCCTCTGGTCCCAAACCAGATGCGCTACCAGACTGCGCTACACTCCGTGCCAACGAGGGCGGAGATACACGCTTCGCCCCCGGCCTGCAACATGAAATTTCGCTCCTGCGCCGCTTGCGACGACCGTCGCGGCGGACTCAGTTCGCCGCCCGGATCCGGGCGCCTGCAAGCCGGTCTCCAGGTTTTATGCTGAGGCGCTTCACGGTTCCGGCGTTGAGCTCAAGCACAAACGTAACGGGCTCCTCGGAATCGATGATGGCTTCGGAGAGTGGCACGGCATTCTCGTGGATGGTCCTGACGGTGCCATCCTCAGCGATAAAAAGCATGTCCAACGGCAGATAGGTGTTTTTCATCCACATCATCACCCGTCGCGTCTCGCCGAAATCGAACAACATGCCATGGTTCTCAGCCATCTGGCGGCGATACATCAATCCCTGCTCACGCTGGCCGGGATCGATCGCGAGCTCGACCGTCAGATCATGCGTGCGCCCATCACTGGTCAGGAGCCGGACCCGTTCCCTCGCAAAGGAAACATCGGCGGCGACAGAAGCGACAAGGACAGACAACAAAAAAAGCGCCGCTACGGCGCTTCTTGCAAATATCCGGAAGGGCACGCGCATCAGTGCGACCGGTTGGTTGGCGTCGGGCCATCCGGGTGAATTTCCGCTGCCATCAGACCTTTTTCACCGTCGCCGAAGCGGACCAGAACCACCTGGCCCGGGCGCAGTTCCGTCAGGCCGAAGCGGCGCAGCGTTTCCATGTGGACGAAAATATCCTCGGTCCCTTCGCCGCGCGTCAGGAAGCCAAAACCCTTGGTGCGATTGAACCACTTGACCAGCACCCGCTCCAGACCGCTCGTCGGCGTGACCTGAACATGCGTGCGCACCGGCGGAAGCTGCGAGGGATGAACCGCAGTCGACTGATCCATCGAGAGGATGCGGAAAGCCTGATACCCACGGTCCCGCTTTTGCACCAGCGCGACCACACGCGCGCCTTCAAGCACCGTCTGATAGCCGTCGCGCCTCAGGCAGGTGACGTGCAATAGCACGTCCTGCATACCGTTGTCGGGTACGATGAAGCCGAAACCTTTCGCGACGTCGAACCATTTGATAACGCCGGTGATCTCGATGAGGTCCAAAGCGTCGTTACCAAAGTCGTCATTGTGCACGACGCCTTTTGAGGATGTTCTGTCCGCCATTCTCCCAGCCCCTCGTTTACGCGCAACTCTGATACGGTTAACTGATTCTTATTGACCAGAATAACATCGTCCCGATGCGCATGCGCAAGTCCCTCGACGTATTTTGGCCGGGGTCGTTTATAGGGACGCAGCCTTGCCTCTGGCTTGCTGTCGCTTCAGTATACGCCATCTTCTGCAAAACAGGGACAATCCAATGCGCTATCTGCACACGATGGTAAGGGTAAAAGACCTGGACCAGGCTCTCCACTTCTACTGCACGCTCTTTGGGCTTCAGGAAATCCGCCGGTATGAAAACGAGAAGGGCCGCTTCACACTCGTCTTCCTGGCCGCGCCCGGCGACCTCGACAGTGCGAAAACGGAGGCTTCGCCCTGCTTGGAGCTCACCTACAATTGGGATACCGAGGACTATACCGGCGGTCGCAATTTCGGGCATCTCGCCTACGAGGTCGACGACATTTATGCTTTATGCAAGCATCTGATGGATAACGGCGTTACGATCAACCGGCCGCCCCGCGACGGGCATATGGCCTTCGTCCGTTCGCCCGATGGAATCTCGATCGAGATCCTGCAGAAGGGCGAGCATATGCCGGCGCAGGAGCCCTGGGCTTCCATGTCCAACACCGGTAGCTGGTAAGCTTCGCACAATTCCGGCCAATCATGGTGCGCCAATGCCCACCGGCCTGACCGGCACGGCAAGGCGCCTAAGCCGGTCCGAAGATCAGCAACAGCAAAAGATGATCTAAAGCCCGGCCAAGGCGCCGGGCTTTAGCATTTTCTAAAGTTGAAAAAGGTTAGCGCAGGTTTACAAATCATGCGGCATTCATTAACTTGCCGCGGCAGACGTTGAAACGGGGTTCTGCTTCGCAATCACTTGCGGTGTAAAAAGCCCTTTACTTGGCCTGACCTTTCCCGCGGCGAGCCAATTGCTCACCGCGAGAAAAACGAGTTGTTGTTCTGAGGCGATGTTTCGGAACTGAGACTTAATGCATGCATTGGCGAGGGCTGAAGCATGCACGGAGAGCGGGGATAAGACGTTGCAACATCTGGAAGCGAGATGCGCGCTCCTTGCGATCGGACGCGCAGCGGCAGTGTCCATATCACTGTTCGCCTTGGCGAGCTGTGTGTCGGCGGTGGCCGATAGCGAAGCGGGCAATTCACTCAAATCGCAGCCAGCTGCATCATCGCCCGCCGCCGCTTCAAAGGCCGACGGCGAAATTCACGATGCGCAGGTCGCTGCGGTCAGTGCCGGAGCGACGGGGCAGCAGGCAGCGAGCGGGCCGACGCAAGACGGTCAGGATACGGCAACGGCACAACAAGGGCTGACGATGCAGAGCACTGGCCTGCGTGCCGCGTCATCCAGCATTTACGGGCAGGCTTCCCCAGCGCCTACCGCCCCTGGCATCGGCCAGACACGCGCGACGACGGCCGGCAATGGTACGCAGCCGGCGCTCAACGCAACGACCAACAGTCTCTTCAGTGGCGGACAGCCGGCAACAGAAACCGTGATCGAGCCCCAGGAGGGCGCCAGCAACGAAACGCCGGCAGAGGGACCGACCGCTGCCAGCGACGCGGCCGCGTCCACCACCCAGAGCGATCTCCCCTCCGCGGTTCCGCTGCCGCTCAGCGCGCAAGCGGCCTTGGCCGGCAAGTCGGCGCCTGCTCTGCAGGCGATCGAAGTCGCCTCCGCGGCGGCAGTGGCCCTGCCGGTAAGCAGCACTCAGCCGACCGATTCCGGTGACACAGAGGAAGAGACAAAGGCAACGAAGACCTGGACGTTTGCAAGCCTCTTTGCGGCCAAACGCAAGCACAAATCTCGTTCCGCCGGTGCGCAAGCGGCCGAGAAGAAAACGATCACGACCAGCAATGCCAGCCGGCCGCAAGTCGCCTCCCTCGCCTACACCTCGCTGCCGGGCGTCAACATGAATCCCCTGTTCAGCATGGAGCATGAGGATCACGTGGCCGACGAGGATGAAGGGCCGATTGAGGTGGCCAATCTTTCCGGCCTCGCTCGCCTCACGCCCAACGGCCTGATCTTGCAGACGGAAAAGGTCGAGACAGGCTGCTTCAAGCCGGAGCTCCTCCACATGTTGAAGACGGTGGAAAGGCATTACGGTCGCAAGGTGATGGTGACGTCGGGGCTTCGAGCGATCAAGGTCAACCGAAAACGCCAGTCCCTCCATACGCGTTGCGAGGCCGCCGATATCCAGGTGCAAGGCGTCAACAAATGGGAACTCGCCGATTTCCTGCGGAGCATTCCCGGCCGAGGCGGCGTCGGCACCTACTGCCATACCGAATCTGTGCACATCGACGTCGGCCCGCAGCGGGACTGGAACTGGCGCTGCCGCAGGCGCAAGGGCTGATTGAATTGGTCGCGCCAGGCGACACGAACGGCGGCTGAACGGCACAGTCATTTTTCTGAGAAAAAATGAAATTTGCCGCTTGCGGGAATCCAAAGCCCTCTCTATAAGCCGCCTTGTCTTGGGCGCCCATCGTCTAGCGGTCTAGGACGCCGCCCTTTCACGGCGGAAACACGGGTTCGATTCCCGTTGGGCGTGCCATTCCTCTTTCCTTATACTTGCGGATACTTTGTCCCTGCGCCAAGGCGCGGGCTTATGCTTTTGCCGAAAAAAAGTCTGGAGCGATGCTCTTAATTTTCTGCAGGAAATTCAAAATAATTGGCTGTGATCGCTTGCGAGAATCCAAAGGCGCCTCTATAAGCCACCTCGTCTTGCGCGCCCATCGTCTAGCGGTCTAGGACGCCGCCCTTTCACGGCGGAAACACGGGTTCGATTCCCGTTGGGCGTGCCATTCGCACTCTTCCATTTTCGCCGCCTTTCATAGTATGGTGTCGGAATAATCGGCTGCTGTGACCATGGCGCAGCCGATTTCAGGTTTAGGGCGCCCATCGTCTAGCGGTCAGGACGCCGCCCTCTCACGGCGGTAACACGGGTTCGAGTCCCGTTGGGCGTACCAACAAAATCAAACACCCCAGATTTAGCTGACGTTGCGGCTGCGATCGCCATCTCACGTGTACTTGCGGCTGCTGCGTCACTGCCAATTTCACCGGAACTCAGCGGAGGCAATCTTCTGCATCGCGCTGATCCTGTTCAAAGCACTCCTGTCAGTTCAAGCGTCTGATAGCCGGCCAGAAGCGTGATCAGGGAGCCGACGAGCCGCAGCAGCGTCCTTTCGCGCAATTTCTTGACGATCCAGCCCGCAAGCGGTGCCGCGATAACGCCCCCAACGATCAGGCCGGCAACGGACGTGAGATAGTCGCGGAATTCGCCTGCTTGCTCCCAATGCCCGGTAACAATCGTAGCGAGGAAGCTCAACGATACCGAAAGGGCAATCAGGAATTCGCTCGCATTGACGGTGCCGATGACATACCGAGGCTGTCCACCCGCGCCAAGCAGGCCAGTGGTGGCGACCGGCCCCCAGCCGCCGCCCCCTGCGGCATCCAGGAACCCGGCTGTGGCGCCGAGCGGGGCTACGATCGCCAGTTTCACCGGATTGGTAGGGATGCGATGAAACGACCGATATAGCAGCCAGCTCCCAATCACCGCGAGATAGGCTGTGACGAATGGCTTGACCTGATTTCCGTCGAAAGAGGTGAGCACAAAAGCGCCGAGCATGCCGCCGGCGACGCCAAAGGGAACCAGCCGCCAAAAGAGTTTCCAGTCGATGTTGCGATGATAAAGATGAGCTGATCCCGAGGTCGCCGTGGTGAACATCTCCGCGGCATGGGCTGAGGCTGATGCCTGCGCCGGTAGCACCCCGAAGGTGAGCAGCACCGTCGAAGAGATCACGCCGTAGGCCATCCCCAGAGCACCGTCGATCGACTGGGCCAGAAACCCGACTGCTGCGAACAGAAGGAAGTCTTCCATGAGAGGCTCCGCGCATGAATAGCTTGGGCATCGTGCACAACGAAGCCTCACCACTTATGCGGCTTGGCCAAGCTGCAGTCGTGATGCTCTTCGCAAGCAGGAAAAACGGACCATCTATCCGGCTTGTTCCGTGAGTGCGGCAAAGGCAGCCCCTTTGCGATGTCGTAGTGCCAGCGTACTTCCGTGAACAGGTCGAATTAACTAATTGAGCTCGCTGAATTTATGCGAACGGCGGCGCAACCGAGAACCATCGCCAAAAGCCCTCTCACGTAACATGGGCTTGAGTCCCGTTAGGGGTACCATCACTTCTTCCAGGCGCAGAGTTGGTGCGTCGCAGGGCACGCAATTCCTGCGACATTTCCGAGGAAAATCGAACTTAGTACCTTCCGGTCACTTGCGGGAATCCAAAGCTCTCTCTATAAGCCGCCTTGTCTTGGGCGCCCATCGTCTAGCGGTCTAGGACGCCGCCCTTTCACGGCGGAAACACGGGTTCGATTCCCGTTGGGCGTGCCACTCTCCGGTCTTCACAAAAGCGTTTAGATGCTGCTCGCAAATCGCTGATTCGGCGCTGCAACGTCGTGCCGCAAGGCGCGATTTTCAGGTCGCTTTGGCCACATCCGTAACGCGCAGTTGGACGCGGCGCGTTCCCTGCCAGAGATCGGCTGAAACCGAACCCGTGACATGAACCGTCGAGCCCCGGTTGCCGAGAAGGAATGCTCCAAGCGGCGTTTCCGTGGCGCGAAATGCGATGCCGTCGATGCGGCTGCCATCCTGGCCTTCCAGCGTCACCTTGACATGACTGGAACCGACCTGCCGGCAATCGCGCAGCCGGTGCTGGGGAAAGGCAAAGACCGGCTGCGGGTGGCCAGAGCCATAGGGGCCTGCCTGTTCGAGAAGATCGACGAGCTCGAGCGTTGCGCCGGCCGCGGCGAGCGCGCCATCGATCTTAAGGGTCTGAACGGCCGCCAGCTCGCGCACAGTGTTTTCCGCGCGCTCCTCGAAAAATCGGCGCAGGCTGCCAAGCTTGGCGCGCTCGACCGTCAGACCGGCAGCCATCGCATGTCCGCCGCCCTTGACGAGGAGACCAGTCTCGACCCCAGCCCGGACGAGTTTCCCCATGTCGAAACCATTGATCGATCGACCGGACCCCGTTCCCTTGCCGTTCAGATCGAAGGCGATGGCAAAGGCGGGGCGGCGGAACTTTTCCTTGATGCGTGCCGCGATCAGGCCGACGATGCCCGGGTGCCAATTGTCCCTAGCGGTGATGATCACCGAGGCCGTTTCTCCCGTGCCGTATTCCGCCAGCACTTCCGCCTCGGCTTCGGCGAGCATCGTCGCTTCCATAGCCTGGCGTTCGCGGTTGAGATCGTCCAGTTGACTGGCGATGATTTCGGCGGCCGCTGCATCAGTGAGCGTCAGCAGTCGGCTGCCGAGTGCAGCGTCACCGATCCGGCCGCCAGCGTTGATACGCGGGCCGATGAGGAATCCAAAATGGTAGGGCGTCACCGGCCCGCCGATCGCAGCCTTGCGAAGAAGCGCTGCGAGACCCGGATTGCGCATGTGCCGCGCGGCGATCAGCCCCTTGACCACATAGGCGCGATTAAGCCCCTTGAGCGGCACGACGTCGCAGACGGTCGCAAGCGCCACGAGATCAAGCTCGGACAGCAGATCGAACGATGCCGCATCCGCGTCTCCGTGCGAGCGTAGCACTCGGAGCGTGTTTACGAGGACGAGATAGACGACGCCTGCCGCACAAAGGTGTCCTTGACCGGACAGATCGTCTTCGCGATTCGGGTTGACGAGTGCATGGCAGGGCGGCAGCGTCGAGCCGACCTGATGGTGATCGATAACGACCACATCGATGCCCCGTTCTGCCGCGACGGCTAGCGATTCGTGGCTGGTCGAGCCGCAATCGACCGTAACGATGAGGCGAGCTCCTTTGTCGATCAACTGCTCGATGGCCTGCGGATTCGGGCCGTAGCCCTCGAAAATGCGATCAGGAATGTAGATGTCGGCTTTGATGCCGAAGTGGCGCAGGAAACGTTCCATCAGCGCGGAAGACGCTGCACCATCGACGTCGTAGTCGCCGAATATCGCCACTTTCTCGCCGCGGCGAATTGCATGCGCCAGCCGCTCCGCCGCCTTGCGGCAGTCGGTCAGGCTATCCGGATCCGGCATCAGCGAGCGAAGGGTTGGATCGAGAAAAGCCGCCGCATCGTCCAATCCCACGCCCCGGCCCGCGAGCACCCGGGCAATGAGTTCGGAATAGCCGTGGATCTGGCTGATCGCGAGCGCGCGATTTTGGCCGGCCTGATCGAGGCGGGATACCCAACGCTGGCCGCTGACCGAGCGTTCGACGCCGAGAAATGCTCGCTGGATCGGATCCGCCAATGCGTCCATGTCATACCTGCCCGAAGTCGTCCGTTCTTAGCGAACATTTCGGCCGGGCAAAACCGGCATGGCGGCGGCTCCCGCCAAACAAGCGCCGTCGAAGCGGTTTCTCAACAGTTTTTAGCGTGGGTGCGGCGATCAGTCGGCCTTCGGCCGCTCGATCCGGATGACCTGCGGCTCGCCGACGAGATAGCCCTCACCCTTGATCGAAACGATCGCCCTGCGCACGGAAGCCTCAAATGTCTCATGCGTGACGAGGATGATCGTCTTCGGCTCGGCGGAATCTACATAATGCTTGGAATGCTGCATGATCGATTCAAGCGAGATGTCGTTTTCGGCCATGTGCCCGGCAATGTTGGCGAAGACGCCGGTGCGATCGAGTACCTTCAGCCGGATGAAATATCCGCCTTCGTGGCTCTGTATACGGGCCCGCTTGTAAGGCAGCAGCGCCTTCGTCGGACGTCCGAATGCTGGTACGTGCTGCGCACCGGGGCGGCTCTTGGCAATATCGGCGACATCGCCCAACACCGCCGAGGCCGTGGCATTGCCGCCGGCGCCGGGGCCAACCATCAGCAATTCGCCAAGAATGTCGGATTCGATAGCCACGGCATTCGTCACGCCGTCGACCTGGGCTATGACGGAGTCGTAAGGCACCATCGTCGGATGCACGCGTTGTTCGATGCCGCTCTCGGTGCGCTGTGCAACCCCGAGCAGTTTGATGCGGTAGCCGAGGTCGGCAGCCGCCTGGATATCCTCGATCGAGATGTTGGTGATGCCTTCGAGGTAGATGTCATCGGCGGCGATTGCCGTGCCGAAGGCAAGGCTCGTCAAGATCGAAAGCTTGTGCGCTGTGTCGTTGCCCTCGATGTCGAAAGCCGGATCTGCCTCGGCATAGCCAAGACGCTGCGCTTCCTTCAGACAGACCTCAAAGGAGAGCCCCTCTTTCTCCATTTTCGTCAGAATGTAATTGCAGGTGCCATTCATGATCCCATAGACGCGGGAGACGGTATTGCCCGTCATCGATTCACGAAGGGCCTTGATGACCGGAATGCCACCGGCAACAGCTGCTTCGTAATTAAGCAGCGCGCCGCGCTCCTCTGCAATGCCTGCAAGCTCGATGCCGTGCGCCGCCAAGAGAGCCTTGTTCGCCGTCACCACGTGAATGCCGCGCTGCAGTGCCGCCTTCACCGACGAATAGGCCGGATCGCCCGCACCGCCCATCAGTTCAATGAAGACGTCGATATCTGCGGAAGATGCAAGCGAAACCGCGTCATCGAACCAGGCGATATTCGCGAGGTCCACGCCGCGGTCCTTGTTGCGATCCCTTGCCGTCACGGCCGTAATCTCGATCGCCCTTCCGCATGTGGTTGCCAGCATCTCATGACGATCCTGGAGAATCCGCACGAGCGAGACACCGACCGTTCCCAAGCCCGCAATGCCGATTTTGAGGGCGTCTGCCATAGCAAGTTCCTAACATGTAGAGGACGCCTCGCCGGATCCGGCGAGGCTATTTTGGCACAAAAGCCGGTAATTGCCCGGCTTCTTACCGGTGTGCGTTCAGCGAGATGACGTTGTGCATCGTCTCGTCCGCGGAAGACAGGAAGCGCTTGATGTTGCGCGCCGCCTGGCGGATGCGGTGCTCGTTTTCGACAAGCGCCAGACGGACATAGTCGTCGCCCTGCTCGCCGAAGCCAATACCGGGCGCAACGGCGACGTCCGCCTTTTCGACCAGCAGCTTCGAGAACTCGAGCGATCCCAAATGCCGGAATTTCTCCGGAATTTTCGCCCAGGCAAACATCGTCGCCGCCGGCGGCGGCACCTCGAAGCCGGCCTTGCCGAAGCTGTCGACCATCACGTCGCGCCGACGTTTGTAGATGTTACGCACCTCGGCAATGTCGCTGCCGTCGCCGTTGAGCGCCTGGGTGGCCGCCACCTGGATCGGCGTGAAGGCACCGTAGTCGAGATAGGACTTGACCCGGGTCAAGGCGGCGATCAGCCGTTCGTTGCCGACGGCAAAGCCCATGCGCCAGCCGGGCATCGAGAAGGTCTTCGACATCGACGTGAATTCGACCGCCACGTCGATCGCGCCCGGCACTTCCAGAACGGAGGGTGGCGGAGCGTCATTGAAGTAGATCTCCGAATAGGCGAGATCGGAAAGCACGATGATGTCGTGCTTTTTCGCGAAGGCGACGACCTCCTTGTAGAAATCGAGCGTCGCGACCTGCGCCGTTGGATTGGACGGATAGTTGAGGATCAGCGCCAAGGGCTTCGGGATCGAATGCCGCACGGCCCGCTCGAGTGGCGGGAAGAAGGTGTCGTCGGGCTCCACCGGAATCGAGCGGATGACGCCGCCGGCCATCAAGAAGCCGAATGCATGAATCGGATAGGTCGGGTTCGGACACAGGACCACGTCGCCCGGCGCGGTGATTGCCTGCGCCATATTGGCGAAGCCTTCCTTCGAACCGAGGGTGGCGACGACCTGCGTCTCCGGGTTCAACTTGACGCCGAAGCGGCGGGCATAATAGGCGGCCTGGGCCCGGCGCAGGCCGGGAATGCCCTTCGAGGAGGAATAACGATGGGTGCGCGGATCCTGCACGACCTCGCAGAGCTTGTCGACGATCGACTGCGGAGTAGGAAGATCCGGATTGCCCATGCCGAGGTCGATGATGTCAGCACCGGCCGCTCGCGCGCTTGCTTTCAAACGGTTGACCTGTTCGAAAACATAGGGCGGCAAACGCCGGACTTTATGAAACTCTTCCATCTCCAAACCTCGTTTGGCGCAAGCCTTTGCCGGCCGTTCGGCTGTTGCGAAGACATGCGCGGGTGAAAGGCCGTCATCGCGGCCATTGAACGCTTTGCGTCCAAATTACCGGAAAGGCAAGCGCTAATTCTCGATCTGCTTCAGGGCGTCCGCACCGTGCTGCTCCGCGAGCAACTGCAACTCCTTGAGACGCCGCTGATACTCCTCCTCGGAGATCGCGCCGGACCGGCGCTGCGCGGAAAGCGCCGTCAGCCGCTCCTGCATGTTCACTGCTTCCTCATTGGACATCTGCTGCGTGGCTGCAGGTTTTTGCCCATAGACCGAAGGATAGGTGGCGAGATCGGCCGTCGAACTGCAACCGGCAAGCATACCTGCGAGAATCAGCCCGGACATCCCGGATAGCGAACGCTGTTTTCCGACGACAAGCATGCTGGCAAGACCTCTATTTTTGCGGCGCGACGATGCGCTAGCCCTTGTAATCATTTTCGGGCAGAATGTAAAAATACAAAACAAACAAGATGCTGTGGAGGAAGCCGGGTGACAGCAGACAAGGCCGAGGACACCACGGGCAAGAGCGGTTTTCACGGCTTCGACCCAAAGTCGGTCGAGCCTTATATCGTCAAGGACCCGGAGGGCCTGGCCATCAACATGGCGCGCGCAGCCGAGCAACTCGGCAAGGCGGCCTCGGCGTGGCTCGCTCCGCGCGAAGCTGGCGAAAAGAGCCACACCTTCGCCGAACCCCTCACCGACATGGTCAAGACGCTTTCGAAGGTATGCGAGTACTGGCTTTCCGATCCGCGCCGGACGCTCGAGGCGCAGACGCACCTCATGGGCAGTTTCTTCGAGATTTGGTCGCGATCGGTTCACCGCATGGCCGGCCACACCGTCGCGGAGCAGGAGAGCCTGACGCGCAACGACAAGCGTTTCGCGGACGAGGATTGGGTGAGGAATCCCTTCTTCGACTTCATCCGCCAGGCCTATTTCGCGACGTCCGACTGGGCGGAGGGCATGGTCAAGGATGCCGAAGGGCTCGACGAGCACACCCGGCACAAGGCGGCATTTTACGTTCGCCAAATAGCGAGTGCGCTCTCTCCGACGAACTTCATCACCACCAATCCGCAGCTCTATCGAGAGACCGTGGCATCGAGCGGCGCAAATCTCGTCAAGGGCATGCAGATGCTCGCGGAGGATATCGCCGCCGGCCGCGGCGATCTCCGCCTCAGGCAGACGGATACGAGCAAGTTTGCCGTCGGCGAGAATATTGCGATCACCCCAGGCAAGGTGATCGCGCAGAGCGACATCTGCCAGGTCATACAATATGAGGCGAGCACCGAGACCGTGCTGAAACGGCCGCTGCTGATCTGCCCGCCCTGGATCAACAAGTTCTACGTGCTCGACCTCAACCCTCAGAAGTCCTTCATCAAATGGGCGGTCGATCAGGGCCACACAGTGTTCGTCATCTCCTGGGTCAATCCCGACGAGCGCCACGCCGGGAAGGACTGGGAAGCCTATGCGCGCGAAGGCATCGGCTTCGCTCTCGATACCGTTGAGCAGGCGACCGGCGAGCGCGAGGTCAACGCGGTCGGCTACTGTGTCGGCGGGACTTTGCTTGCGGCTACCCTGGCGCTCCACGCCGCCGAAGGCGACGACCGTATCCGGACGGCGACGCTTTTCACCACTCAGGTGGATTTCACCTATGCGGGCGACCTCAAGGTCTTCGTCGACGACGACCAGCTTCGCCAGATCGAAGCGAGTATGAGCACGACCGGCTATCTCGAAGGTTCGAAGATGGCGACCGCCTTCAACATGCTCAGGGCTTCGGAACTGATCTGGCCCTACTTCGTCAACAACTATCTCAAGGGCCAGGAACCCCTGCCCTTCGACCTGCTTTATTGGAATTCCGATTCGACGCGGATGCCGGCCGCCAACCATTCCTTCTATCTTCGCAACTGCTACCTGGAGAACAAGCTCTCAAAGGGCGAGATGGTACTTGCCGGCCGACAGATATCGCTGGGCGACGTCAAGATCCCCATCTACAATCTGGCAACCAAGGAAGATCACATAGCGCCGGCGAAATCCGCCTTTCTCGGCAGCAAGTTCTTCGGCGGCAAGGTGACCTTTGTGCTGTCCGGCTCGGGCCACATTGCCGGCGTCGTCAACCCGCCGGACCGGAGCAAATACCAATTCTGGACGGGGGGGCCTCCGAAGGGCGACTTCGAAGCGTGGATGGAGAAGGCAAAAGAAACGCCGGGCTCCTGGTGGCCGCACTGGCAAAAATGGATCGAACAGTTCGACAAACGACGTGTTCCGGCCCGCAAGGCCGGCGGACCGCTGAATTCCCTTGAGGAAGCACCGGGCTCCTACGTGCGTGTGCGCGCCTGACGCGACGGAAACGCATCGTGAATTTCTCCCGCCCGCTCGTTCCGGCAACGCTCGTACAGCGCTACAAGCGCTTCCTCTTCGACGCCATTCTCTCAGATGGCAGAACCATTACCGGTTCCTGCCCGAACACCGGCTCCATGCGCGGCTTGACGGCGGCGGGTTCGGCGATCTGGCTCTCGGAACATGATAGTGCGACGCGCAAATATCGGCATATGCTGGAAATCGTCGAGGCAGACGGCACGCTCGTCGGAATCAACACCGGATTGCCGAACCGGATTGCCGAAGAAGCGATTGCGGCCGGGCTGGTCGGCGATCTCCATACCTATGAAGCGCTCCGCCGGGAGCAGAAATACGGCCGGAACTCAAGGATCGACATCCTTCTCAGCGACCCTGCAAAGGGCCTCGCTTATGTCGAGGTGAAGAACGTCCATTTCAGCCGAGCTCAAGGTCTCGCCGAATTCCCGGACAGCCCGACGCAGCGCGGCGCCAAGCACCTGGAGGAACTCGGAGACATGGTCGAGGCGGGTCACCGCGCCATTATGCTCTACCTTGTTCAAAGAGATGATTGCGACGTCTTCCGCATATGCCGCGAGCTCGATCCGGTTTATGCTCGTGCATTCGAGCGGGCGGCCGCGCGCGGCGTCGAGGCCTATGCCATCAAATGCGCGGTGTCGCCCTCGCAAATAATACCAGCCGGGCGGATGACGGTGGACGAACCGGTCCTCGCTGTTTTATGAAAATGCTCGAAACAATGAAAGTTCTGGAATGGTAACTTATATCGAGGCCGGCGCTGCCCCTTATAAAAACACCGGCGTCATCCGTCTTTATGGACCGGAGGGATTTGAAGGCATGCGCAAGGCCTGTCAGGTGACGGCGCGCTGCCTGGACGAGCTCGTCGCACGCGTGCGGCCCGGTATCACGACGGAAGAGATCGATCGCTTCGTCTTCGAATTCGGCATGGATCATGGCGCGCTTCCGGCGACGCTGAACTATCGCGGCTACACCAAATCGTCCTGCACATCGATCAATCACGTCGTCTGCCATGGAATTCCGAACGACAAACCACTCCGCGAAGGCGATATCATCAACATCGACGTCACCTATGTGGTCGACGGCTGGCATGGCGATTCCAGTCGGATGTATCCGGTCGGCGAGATCAAGCGCGCCGCTGAGCGGTTGCTCGACGTAACGCATGAATGTCTGATGCGGGGCATCGCCGCCGTTCGCCCGGGGGCCCGCACCGGTGCAATCGGAGCGGCGATACAAGCCTATGCGGAGTCAGAGCGCTGCTCCGTCGTGCGCGACTTCTGCGGCCACGGCGTCGGACGGCTGTTCCACGACGCGCCGAACATTCTGCACTACGGCCATGCCAACGAGGGGCCAGAGCTCAAGGAAGGCATGATCTTTACGATCGAGCCGATGATCAATCTTGGTCGGCCGCATGTGAAGGTTCTCTCCGACGGATGGACCGCCGTCACGCGTGATCGCTCTCTCTCGGCCCAATACGAGCATACCATCGGCGTTACCGCTGACGGCTGCGAAATCTTCACGCTTTCCCCGGCCGGCTTGTTCAAGCCCGGCGTCAGCGCGCTGGGCAACGCGTGACGAAAATCCCGCCCCTCCCCGAAGCCGATCCACTGCGGCCGGGCGACGAGCGGCAATTCTTTGCGCAGCAGAAAACGCGGGCCTCCAAGGCGCCGGCATCGTCAGATGCCCCGCCGGAGCAGCACTATCACGGTCACCGCGACCGGCTGCGGGCTCGCTACCGCGAACATGGCGATGCGGCGCTCGCCGATTACGAAATCCTGGAGCTCATCCTGTTCCGCCTTATCCCGCGCCGCGATACCAAGCCGATTGCCAAGGCGCTCCTCGGCCGCTTCGGCACGCTCGCAGGCGTCTTCGGCGCGCCGCAACACCTGTTGCAGGAGGTCAAGGGCGTCGGCGAGGCCGTTGCGCTCGATATCAAGCTCATAGCCACTGCAGGTCAGCGGATGCTCAAGAGCGAACTGCGCGACAAGCAGGTTCTGTCATCCTGGAGCGCGGTGATCAATTATTGTCATGCCGCGATGGCGCATGAGACGAAGGAGCAGTTTCGTATCCTTTTCCTCGACAAGCGGAATACACTGATCGCCGACGAAGTGCAGCAGCGGGGAACGATCGATCACACGCCGGTCTATCCGCGCGAGGTGGTTAAGCGTGCGCTGGAGCTTTCCGCGACGGCATTGATTTTGGTGCACAACCATCCGTCCGGCGATCCGACACCGTCGCGTGCGGATATTGAAATGACCAAGCTGATTGCCGAAGCCGCGAAGCCGCTCGGGATTACCGTCCATGACCATATCATCATCGGCAAGGACGGGCACGCGAGCCTCAAGGGACTTCGATTGTTCTAGAGCATCCCGCTTTCAAGCTTGGAAGCGGACAAGATGCTCTAGAATCTAGAGTGCTAGAGCGTCCTTTGTGCGTTCACTTGAACGCACGGCGCTCTAGCCGGACGGCGGGCGAAAACCCCCGCGCATTTCGCTCTGATCACAGCCATCTCGCGCGCCGGAAGAGCCGGTAGAGCGTCGCGCAGAGTGCGAAGATCACGGCCAGGACGACAAAATAGCCGTAGCGGAATCTGAGTTCGGGCATGGCATCGAAGTTCATGCCATAAATACCGGCGATCGCCGTCGGTACGGCCAGAATGGCTGCCCATGAGGCAAGCTTGCGCGAGATTTCCGTTTGCTCCGACTGGCCGATCATCAGGCTCGCCTCGAAGGTGAAGGCAAGCACCTCTCGTAGGGCGTCAATGTCCTCCTGAACCCGCCGGACATGATCGGTGACATCACGGAACAGAGGCTGCATTGCCGCGTCCATTCCCGGAAGTTCGAGATGCTCGTGCCGGCGGCACACATCCACCAGGGGCACCACCGCGTTGCGCAGGCGAAGCAGGTTGCGACGCAGCTTGTAAAGCCGCTCGCAAACCATCAGCAGAATCTCGCCCATTGAGGTAATCAAGGGCTTTTTGAGGGCTTTCCGTGCTCGGAACCGCTGAGCCTATTCTGACGCGCTCGCCACTCTTGTTATTCAGCCATTCAGCCTCGTCCGGCGTAGGATGACGTTTGCTCCGTCTTCGAATGCGAAGTCAGGACGAGCCTGCAGGAACTCGTCTGTCGCCGTTCGGCATCCTCCGTAGTCATGGTAGTCGTCGATCAGGATGACCCCTCCCGGACTTATCCGGTCCGCCAGGCTATTCAGGCAATAGCTGACCGGATCATACCAGTCGCAGTCGATGTGGGCGAAAGCGATCTTCTCTATCCCTGCCGCCGGAAGGGTGTTCTCGAATAGCCCTTTATGCAGGTTGACCATCGGCCCATCGACAGCGAGGCCATATTTCGCGAAGGAACGGCAGACTTCATCATAAAGATTGTCGCGATAGCCATAGTAAAGATCGCCGCCGAGCCCCTTTGATTCCCCGCTCGCGATCGTCTTGTAACGGTCCCTCGCTTTCTGACCGTCCTTCGCCGATTGAGGTGGAGGGATCATTCCGAAAACATCGAAGCCGTGAAAGCGGCGTCCATGGTCGTTTGCTTTCTTGGACAGGATGATTGCGCTTCCTCCCAGGGCAATGCCGAATTCGGCTATATCGCCAGGTACATTCTCTTTCAGAACTTCCTTCAGTGCTATCTCGAGACGTCTCAGCTTCCAAGGCGAAAGGTAGGTGAGGCGCTCTCGCCGCACCGACCGCGCCGTGGCACTCAATCGGGAAGTTTCAAGCATGTGGCGCGTACGCCAGATAACAGAGCTCAAACGGGGCATGTCTCCTCCCAACAGTTTTCGCTTCCCCTCCTTTTATCGATTCGCCCGTCCTGATGTGCAACCGCCTAGCTAAGCAAACCATTCACATTTTGCCGCATAGCTCGGGCAAGTGGGTCGGGAGGTCCTTACCTCTTGCCGAGATAGGGATTGTCGCCTTCCCAGATGATCGCCGTCTTGTCGCATGGGTCTTCAAGTGGCGGTCGATACAATTGTAGCAGACGTTGGTCGGGGCAAGGCACCAGCTTCTCGCCGCTAATGTCCGACAACTCCGCGACCACTATTTCAGAATATCCGATTGGGCCATTTATTCCCCGTGCCGATCGCAGTGGCGCCCATGTTCACTTCGCGAAAAAGGTGAACAGCCTCATCGAGCCGGACGATATTCTCTCCGATCGTGGTGGCAAAGCCCCGGAATTCCTGACCGAGTGTCATTGGCACGGCGTCCTGAAGCTGGTCCGCCCCATTTTTACGACATGCCGGAACTCGTCGCCTTTGGCCAGCATCGCAACGCGCAGTTCGTCCATCCGGCGCCGCAAATCGCCATAGCTTCGCAGAATGCATAGGCGCACAGCCGTCGGGTAGACGTCATTCCTCCATTGGGAGAGGTTGACATGATTGTTCGGATGGAGGGCGGCGTATTTGCCCTTGCCATAACCGAGGTGTTCGAGGGCACGGTTGGCAATGACCTCGTTGGCGTTCATGTTGGTCGATGTGCCTGCGCCACCCTGGATCATCTCGACGACGAACTGGTCATGCAGCTTTCCGGCGATGATCTCGTCGCAGGCATGGGAAATTGCCTATTCATTTGCATCGCTCAAAATTCCGAGCTTCCGATTGGCCTGATTGGCGCTAGATTGACTTGGGTCAGCCGAGCGCATGACCAACAAGAGCGTAGGTTCTTGGCTCGCGCGGCTCTTGACGCCCCGGAACAGTAAGCCATGGGCGACCCCGCGACATGGTCGTCACGGTATCGTAAACTGGAAGACCGCAGCGGGAGAGGAAATCGGAAAACGCTCCGCCCTTCTCACGTGTGTCGAGGCGCAGGAACGATCCTGCATGTTCGGCCACGTGCGGGCGAACGACGGCGATGGCATCCGCGTCTTTTCCCGCCACCACGGGGCCGACAACGTGGCCGCGCCCAAACCGCCGGCAAAGCGAGAAGGCTTCGATCTTACCGTCGCGGATCAGCCCAACGCCCTTGGAGCATGCGAGCAATCGAGCCAGAAGCACCTTTCGGTCTGCGCCGAACGCCACCCTGTCCAATTCAGCGATTGGCTCAAGATCAGTCAGCGCGAGCGCGCGAAGCACCGTACCAGGCGAAGATTCCACATCCGGCGGGATGGTCGATTCGCCCTGGCATTGGGAGACCAGCGCTTCTGTGACGAAGTTCAGAGAACGATAGAGGCGCCGCGCGGCCCGTGTTGCGTTAAGTCCCAGATTGCGCCCAGCGACCCGATCCAGAACATGGCCCATCAGCCATTGCCCGGCGCCGTTCGCCTGCAGGCGCGGCGTGGTGATGACCAAGCCGATCGTGGCAAAATGCGCACCATAGGGAAACCACATCGCCGAGCCTTGTATGCGGCCGATTTCATCAAGCGCCACGATGCCCTTGCCGACCTCTCGCGCGAATTGCCAATCTTCAGCGCGATGCGGCCAGCCGACGGCAATCGACAATGCATGTAACTGCTCGATATCTGCATTATTGATATCGCCAATGCGCATCTCGAAGCTATCGACAACTCTCGATCCGACTGCGGTCACGTGAGTTCTCCACGAACATCAATCTTCAGGCCAACGCAGTACCGACCAATGCAGCTCGGATGGCGTCACGCATGGGCAGTAAGATACGGCAGCGCGGTCGGAAGAAATCGCTTGTGAGGCCGCCACAAACACTACAATCGACCAAATCCCACCCCGATTTCGGCATTTTAGCGCTCAGCCAACTGCTACGGTATATGGAATCCAACCTAATCGGGACGGCGCTGACCTCGGCAAGCCCGGCATGCTGTGAGGGACACACCTATGCAGGCAGTGGACATCCTCGACAAACTGATCGGCTTCCCCTCCGTCGTCGGCATGCCGAATGCCGACATCGTGGCCTGGGTTCGCGACTATCTGCAAAGCCACGGAATTGCCGCTGCTGTGCTCCCTGGCCCGGAGGGGGACCGCGCGAACCTCTTTGCCACAATCGGCCCGAAGGAGGTGCCAGGCTACATCCTTTCGGGCCACATGGACGTTGTCCCCGCCGCCGAAAGCGGCTGGACGAGCGATCCCTTCCGCCTGCGTGCCGACGGGGGGCGCCTCTATGGCCGCGGCACCTCCGACATGAAGGGCTTCCTTGCTGCCGTTCTCGCCGCGGTGCCGGGGCTTGCGGAAATGCGGCTTCGTTGCCCGATCCACCTCGCCTTCTCCTATGACGAGGAGGCCGGCTGCCGCGGCGTGCCACACATGATCACCCGCCTGTCAGAACTCTGCGAAAACCCTCTCGGCGCGATCATCGGTGAGCCGAGCGGCCTGCGCGCAATCCGCGCCCACAAGGGCAAGGCGGCCGCGAGGCTTACAGTGAGGGGTCAATCGGGCCACTCCTCACGTCCGGACCAGGGACTGAATGCCATCCATGCCATATCGGACGTGCTTACCCGCGCAGTCGTGGAAGCCGACCAGCTGACCCGTGGCCCATTTGAAGACGTCTTCGAGCCGCCCTACTCTTCTCTCCAGATCGGGACGGTGAAGGGCGGTCAGGCGGTCAACGTTATCCCTGACACTTGCGAGGTGGAATTCGAGGCCCGTGCCATTTCGGGCGTCGATGCGACCAATCTGCTGGACCCACTGCGGCGGACGGCCGAGAAGCTGACGGAACGTGGCTTTGCCGTGAAATGGGACGAGCTCAGCGCCTATCCCGCGCTCTCGCTTCCTGCCGACGCGCCGCTCGCAGCGCTGCTGGAGGAACTGACGGGCATCGCGCCCCTCCCAGCCGTCAGCTACGGCACCGAGGCGGGCCTTTTCCAGCGCGCCGGCATCGACGCGATCATCTGCGGTCCTGGCGACATCGGCCGCGCCCACAAGCCGGATGAGTACATCCTGGTCGCCGAACTCTTGGCCTGTCAGGCGATGATCGAGGCACTCGGCGCCCGCTGCAGCGCTTGACAACCTGGAAAGAGGCACGCATGACCTTCCTCTTCAATTCTGACGCAAAGCGTGGTTTGATCTTCGCCGACGCGTTCTCGCGCGAACTGCCGGACATTCCCTTCTCCATGGATCCGGCCACGGTCAAGCCGGACGATGTGCGCTACCTTATCACCTGGACGGTGCCTGAAAATCTCGCGCGCTACCGCAATCTCGAAATCCTTTTCTCGATCGGCGCCGGCGTCGACCAGTTCCGCATCGATGCGGTGCCGGCGCATGTCAATGTAGTGCGCATGGTCGAGGACGGCATCATCCGGATGATGCAGGAATATGTGACGCTCGGCGTGCTCGCGCTCCATCGCAACCTGCCGACTTATATCGACCAGCAGCGGCGCGAGATCTGGCAGGCGATTCCAGCGGCCCAGGCTTCGGCACGTCGCGTCGGCGTGCTCGGGCTCGGAATGCTTGGCACTGCGGTGCTCGACCGGCTGAGGCCCTTCGGCTTCCCGCTTTCCGGCTGGAGCCGCAGCCCGCGCGACATCGAGGGCGTCAGATGCCTTAGCGGCAAGGACGGGCTCGATGCTCTGCTCGGCTCCACCGACATTCTGATCTGCCTCCTGCCTCTCACCGACGAGACGCGCGGCTTCCTCAATGCCGATCTCTTCGCGAAACTTCCCTCCGGTGCCGCGCTCGTCCATGCTGGCCGCGGGCCACAGCTCGACCACGAGGCGCTACTCGATGGGCTCGATACTCATCATCTCTCCGGCGCCGTGATCGATGTCACCGATCCGGAGCCGCTTCCGGCCGGCCATGCCTTCTGGCGCCATCCGAAAATCCTGCTGACGCCCCATGTCGCAAGCGTCACCCAGCCGGAAACCGCCGCGAGGGCCGTGATCGAGAACATCAAACGCCATCGAGCCGGTTTCGATCCGATCGGATTGGTCGATCGCAGCCGCGGCTACTAAGCTCTCAAGCCAGGAAAGGAAAAACATGTCGCTCCTGAAAACCATCGACACCAACCCCTCCTTCGCTCCGCGGGAATCTTCTCCGCTACCAGAACGCCTGATATCGGGCACTCCCTCCTTCAAAACCTGGGCTCAGGACGTCGCTCGCGGAGATATGATTCACACTGGCATATGGGAAGCGATGCCCGGCGAGACGCGCTCGATCAAGGGTGAAACTTTCGAGTTCTGCCACATCCTTTCGGGCGTTGTCGAACTCACGCCGGAAAACGGCGAGCCGGTAGTCTACAAAGCCGGGGACAGCTTCGTTATGAAGCCGGGCTTCGTCGGTGCCTGGAAGACCATCGAAACGGTGCGCAAAATCTACGTCACCGTGATGTGATCCCGATGTCACGCGATCCGATCGTCTCCGAGGGCTCCATGATGGTTACTCCGAAGCTCGGATCGCGCTCGCCTCGATCCGATGGGGGTCGGCCGGTTCTCTGCCAACCAGTCTCGAGACGCACGGCATAACGCTCGAATAGGTTACAGCGGTGCCGGAGCATTCGCGGCGCCGGAAAATCATTGCCCAGTACGCTAAACGGCTTGCATTCGGAGCCGCCTGGGCCCGGGAACGCTACATCCGCCGTGTTCCTTCCCGGCACTCCGGCCCTGATCGAGGAGAATGCCTAAGCCGCCGTGGAACGACAGAGCGTTCCCCCGGGCATCGCGCTTCCATTTGTCCGAATGCATCAAGAGTGCCTTTGTCGACGCTTCGCGGTGTTAGCTAGTGTCCGGGCGACTGCCGAAGATTCAGCTGTCGCGCCGCCCGAAAACGTAATTTTCCGCCGCACCGGCATGGCCAGTCGATGCATGCTGCTCGCATCGCTCCGCTACTCTCGCATTGAGCCCACGCCGAGGACGCGCCGATGACACTCAGCTTTGATCCCGACACAGTTCCCCTTCCCGTCGGACACTTCATCGGCGACCGGCTGGTTCCGGCCGAGGGGGTCATCGACATGCATCGGCCGTCCGACGGCAAGGCCTATGCCGGCTGCCCGCTTGCCGATGAGGCCCTCGTCGACCGTGCTGTGGAGACCGCCAAGAAGGCTTTGAAGGAGAGCAACTGGGGCGGCGTGCGGCCGCGCGAGCGCACGATCGCGCTGCAGCGTTGGGCCGACCTGATCGAAAAGGAAGCAGAAACCCTCGCCAAACTGGAAGCGCTTTCGTCGACCCGCCCTGTCGGCCATCTCGTCGCCGGCGACATTGCGGTCAGCGCCGAGCAGATCCGCTTCTTCGCCGAATTCGCCGATAAAGAAGGCAGCGATCTCGTGCCGACCGACGACAGCAATCTCGGCATGATCATGACCGAGCCCTATGGCGTCGTCGGTGCCATCACGCCGTGGAACTTTCCCGTTTCGATGGCCGCCTGGAAGCTCGGACCCGCGCTCGCGGCCGGCAATGCGGTGGTGCTGAAACCCTCGGAAATGACGCCGTTCTCGACGGTCTACCTTGCCGAACTCGCGATCCGCGCCGGCCTGCCGGCCGGCCTCATCAATATCGTGCTCGGCGATGGTCCGGTGACGGGCAATGCCATCACCGGCCATCCGGACATCGCCAAGGTGAGCTTCACCGGCTCGACGGGGGCCGGCTCGGCCATCATGGCCAATATCGCCCGCACGGGCATCAAGCCGATGACGCTGGAGCTCGGCGGTAAGAGCCCGCAACTGGTCTTCGCCGATGCCGACCTAGGCAAGGCCGCCGCCGCGATCGCCCAGAGCATGCTCTCCAATGCCGGCCAGGCCTGTGTCGCCGGCTCGCGGCTAATTGTCGAGGAAAGCGTCGCCGCCCCGCTTGCCGACGCGATCGTCGCGCGCATGAAGGCGGCGAAGGCCGGTCCAACCTGGGACGAGGCAACCCAATACTCGCCGATCATCTCCAAGCGCCAGTTGAATCGCATCCACGGCATCGTCGAGGCAGCCGCTGCGGCGGGCGGCGAATGCCTGTGCGGCGGCGCTCCCATGGATGCGCCGGGCTATTTCTACCAGCCGACGTTGATCGCCGTCCGCGATGGCTCCTCGCCGGCAATCACCGAGGAAATCTTCGGACCAGTCCTCAGCATGCAGACCTTCACCAACGAGGAAGAGGCGCTTTTGCTCGCAGAGCATCCGACCTATGGTCTCGCCGCCGGCCTCTTCACCCGCGACCTGTCGCGCGCCCTGCGTCTCACCCGCCAGCTCCAGGCCGGCACCGTCTGGGTCAACCGCTACGGCCGTTCGCGCGACCACATCCTGCCGACCGGCGGTTACAAGCGCTCTGGCATTGGCAAGGACCTCGGCCGCGAAGCCTATGACGCCAATCGCAAGAGCAAGAGCGTGCTTATCAGCCTTTAGGGAGAAGCCATGAAGTCCTATTCGATCGCCCTTATCCCCGGCGACGGCATCGGCCAAGACGTAACCGAGGCGGCCTGGCAGGTTCTTTCGACCGTAGCCAGGCATTCGGGTTTTACGCTGACCGGTACGCCTTTTCCCTGGTCCTGTGCCTTTTACAAGGAGACCGGCGCGATGATGCCAGCGGACGGCATCCAAACCCTGCGCCGGTTCGACGCGATCCTGCTGGGGGCTGTCGGATGGCCCGCCGAAGTACCGGACTCCATCTCTCTGCATGGCCTGTTGCTGCCGATCCGCAAGGCCTTCGTGCAATATGCCAATATCCGCCCGCACCGGCTGCTGCCGGGGGTCCAGGGACCCTTGCGGGCGGAAGGCTTCGACATCCTCTGCATCCGCGAGAACACCGAGGGTGAATATTCCGGTGCCGGCGGGCGCGTGCACCAGGGAACGGCCGACGAGGTCGCGGTCGAGACCTCGATCTTCACCCGCACCGGCGTCGAAAGAATCCTGCGCTTCGGCTTCGAACAGGCGCGAGCGCGGCGTGGGAAGCTCGCTTCGGTGACCAAATCGAACGCGCAGAAATATTCGATGGTGTTCTGGGACGAGGTCACGCGAGAGCTTGCCGCCGAATATCGAGACGTCGAGGTGACGAGCTATCACATAGACGCCATGGCCGCGCGCATGGTGATGGCCCCCGAAAGCCTCGACGTCGTCGTCGCATCGAACCTCTTCGGCGACATACTCACTGACCTCGGCGCGGCCATTCAGGGAGGCCTCGGTTTTGCCGCGTCCGCCAACATCAATCCGGGTCGGAGCGCTCCGTCGATGTTCGAACCGGTGCACGGTTCGGCGCCCGACATCGCTCATCTCGGCATCGCCAATCCCATTGCCGCCATCTGGTCGGCCGCGATGATGCTAGAGCATCTCGGCGAGGCGGCCGCGGCGGAACGGATCATAGCGGCAATCGCCGCTGCGACATCAGCCGGCATCGGCACGGTGCCCGGCAGAGATAGCACGGAAACCATCACAGCCGCGGTTCTTGCCGCGCTCGACTAATCGTCAGGGGAATAACATGTTGAAATTGAATGACAAGGACCTTTTCCGGCAATCGGGCCTCATCGACGGGGCCTGGATCGACGCAGCCTCCGGGGAGGTCGTCGAGGTCATCGACCCGGCGACCCAGGAGGCCCTCGGCATCGTTCCGGATATGGGGACGGCCGAAACACGGGCTGCCATCGATGCCGCCGCTGCCGCCTTCGGAGCGTGGAAAAAGAAGACGCATGCCGAGCGCGCCGCCCTCCTCGAGCGCTGGCACGCACTGATGATCGAAAACCTCGAGGATCTGGCGCTGCTGCTGACGATGGAACAGGGCAAGCCGCTCGACGAAGCGCGCGGCGAAATTCGCTATGGTGCATCCTTCGTCAAGTGGTTCGCTGAGGAAGCGCGCCGTATCGGCGGCCACACGATCCCCTCGCCGACGCCGGATCGCCGGATCGTCGTACTCAAGGAAGCGGTCGGCGTCTGCGCCATCATTACGCCCTGGAACTTCCCGAATGCGATGATAACCCGCAAGATCGCCCCGGCGCTCGCCGCCGGCTGCACTGTGGTCGTCAAGCCCTCGGAATTCACGCCTTTTTCGGCGCTCGCTCTCGGCGTGCTCGCCGAGCGGGCCGGCATTCCCGCAGGCGTCATCAACATCGTCACCGGCATGCCGACGGCGATCGGCAACGAGTTCATGGCAAACGAGACGGTGAGGAAGATCTCCTTCACCGGCTCGACCCGCGTCGGTTCGCTGTTGATGCGCGGGGCCGCAGATAGCATCAAGCGCCTCTCTCTCGAACTCGGCGGCAATGCCCCGTTCATCGTCTTCGACGACGCCGACCTCGATCTCGCGGTCGAAGGTGCGATCGCCTCGAAGTTCCGCAACGGCGGCCAGACTTGCGTCTGCGCCAACCGCATCCTGGTACAGGCCGGTGTATATGATGCCTTCGCGGACAAGCTCGGCGCTCGCGTCAACGCCATGAAGGTCGGCCCGGGAACGGAGCCGGGCATCGCGATCGGCCCGATGATCAACGCGGCGGCGATAGAGAAGATCGACCGCCATGTCGAGGATGCGCTTGCAAAGGGTGCGAAGATCGCGGGGCGCGGCAGATCGCTGCCGGAAGGGCGGCAGTATACGGCCCCGATCGTGCTTACCGGCGCCACCACCGACATGCTGCTCGCCAGCGAAGAGACCTTCGGTCCCGTCGCTCCCCTCTTCCGCTTCGAGACCGAAGAAGAGGCGATCGCTATCGCCAACGGCACGCCCTTCGGGCTTGCCGCCTATTTCTACACCGAAAGCCTCAAGCGCTCCTGGCGAGTGGCCGAGGCGCTCGAATTCGGCATGGTCGGCCTCAATACCGGCGCCATCTCCACCGAAGTCGCGCCCTTCGGCGGCGTCAAGCAATCCGGACTTGGCCGCGAGGGCGCCCAGGTCGGGATCGAGGAATATCTCGAAATGAAGAGCTTCCACATCGGCGGGCTCGCATAGCCCGCCGATATTTGGCACCTCGCCTCTCACCCGTTTGCCGGCATCGGCCGGGTGCCGGCGTGATGGCCATCGCCGGGCGGCCGCCAGCCCGCCCGACATTGGTTTGTCCGGCCGCCTCCTTCCAGACGCAGGGCCTGACGCGAGCAGGTTAAGTGGAGGTGAGCGAAGCGGGCATGCTTCTCGCTCCGGATACCGCTCCAACTTCCCAGGTGGTGATCAATTCTATGATTTCGTTGGATTTGCGGCAGTCTTTTCGATCTGGCATGAGGCATAATTGAGGGGCAGTGCCTTGAACATGCGCCTGGAAAGCGCATGCGGATCTGCCCCTTCGCCGCTAGCCTATTGGATCCTGTCCAGCATCTTGTAATACATGCCGACCAGCGGCAGGAACCAGGGCTTGCCGAAATGCCCGGGAACGGCCGGCCACTCAAGGCCCTTCAGCGGGTTGCGATCCGGCCGGTCGAGGATCGCGTCCGCGATGATCATGCCGAGATGCGTCGAGAGCTGCGCGCCGTGGCCCGAATAGCCCATCGCGTACCATACGCAGTCATGATAACCGGCACGCGGGAAGCGGTCCTTGGTCATGTCGACAAGACCGCCCCAGCAATAGTCGATCTCGACATTGGCAAGCTGCGGGAAGATCTCGGCAAGGCTTGCCTTGAGGATCGCGCCGCTTTTGGCGTCCGAGTTCTGATCGGAGGTTGCCGAAAAACGTGCGCGGCCGCCGAAAATCAGGCGGTTGTCGGGCGAGAGCCTGAAATAATTGCCGATGTTCATCGACGTGACGCAGGTGCGGTTGCCCGGCATTGTCGCGTTCACCTCCGCCTCGGTCAGTTCCCGGGTGGCGATGATGAAGCTGCCGACGGCGATGATGCGACGGCGGAAATAGCCGAAGTTCGAGGTTGTGTAGGCGCCGGTGGCGACCAGCACATGGTCTGCGGTGACGCTGCCGCGGGCGGTCTTCAATGTGTGCCGGCCATTCGAGCGCTTGTGCTCCGTGACGGCCGCGTGTTCAAAGATCGTTGCGCCGTGACGCTTGGCCGCCGCCGCGAGCCCGACGACGTAGCGGCCCATATGCATCATCGCACTCTTCTTCGAGAGCATCGCCCCGTAGAAGGGCGAGCCAACCTCTCCCTTCAGGTCGTCGGCGCTGAGAAGCGCCGTGTCGGGATCGACTTCGGCGTTGACCGCCTCGAAATTGCGGGCAATCGCCTCGAAATGCTGCGGCTTGGAGGCGAGCTTCAGCTTTCCGGCGCGGCGGAAATTGCAGTCGATGCCCTCTTCAGCAATCAGCGCTTCAAGCGTATCGACCGAATCGTCAAATGCCTTGTAAAGCGCAATCGCCCTGTCCTTTCCGAGCTCCGCCTTTGCCGCGAGATAGCTGTGCGCGAGCCCATTGTTCAAGTGTCCGCCGTTGCGGCCGGAGGCACCCCAGCCGACCTTCTCCGCCTCCAGCACGATGACCTTTGCGCCAGCCTTGGCGAGCTGCCGAGCCGCAGCCAGGCCGGTGAAACCGCCGCCGATCACGGCGACGTCGTAATGGCCGTCGACCGGACCTTCCGCAGCCCCGGCAAAGGCCGGGGCCGTGTCGTGCCAGTAGGAGACGAATTTCATGGCGGATTTGCCTTTTCTAAGAGACGCGGGATACGGGCGGAAAACCGCACACACTTTTCCTCATCCCGCTCTAGAGACCGACGACGCCCGGCAGGCCGGAGATGTCAGCGATCTCGACATAGCCGTAATAGGGGTTGGCGGGCTCGTGGCCGCGGTTGACCCAGACCTTGTTCTTGATGCCAAGGTCATGAGCCGACATCAGGTCGTAGCGGAAGGAGGACGAGCAGTGAAGAATGTCCTGCGGACCACAGCCGAGCATATCGAGCATGTATTCGAAGCCCTTAAAGCGCGGTTTGTAGGACTGCGCCTGCTCGGCCGTGTAGACCGCATGAAACTGCGCACCGAGCTTCTCGACATTCGACATGATCTGCGAATTCATCGCATTCGAGAGAATGACGAGAGGGATCTCCTTGGCGACTTTGGCAAGGCCGGCCGGTACGTCCGCATGGGGGCCCCAGGTCGGCACGCGCTCATAGACCATCCGCGCGGCTTCGTCTCGGAATTTAATGCCGTTGCGCTTGCAGGTGCGTTCCAGCGAATTGTGCACCACCTCCGCATACGGCTTCCAGTCACCCAAAATCTCGTCGAGACGATAGGCGGCGAAATTCTTGATGAACTCCGCCATGCGCGGCTCGTCCAGCTGTTCGCTATAAAGGTCGCGCGCCGCCTCCGCCATCTGGAAGTTGGTCAGCGTGCCGTAGCAGTCGAAGGTGATGTATTTCGGACGGAAGGTCGTCATTTGCACTATCCTTGAAAGAGCGGGACCGGGGTATCTCTGACGATCATAGGCGCGAGCCCGCCCAGCGCTCGCCTGAATTAGCGGCGATCGAAGCAGAATCTATCGTATCCAATGTCGGCTTTGGCAGAAGGTTGTGGATCTTGCCGGCCGGCCTACTCGTTTTCTCGTCCGAATTTCCACTCGCGCGATCCCCTGCCAGCATAAGATGCGGCAGCCCATGAGAGCAAAGCTATAAGATACCGCGCGGACCGAGGCCTTCAGACGATCTGCCGGTCACTACTCCTTCAGACTTCACGGTAGGAAGCGAAGGATATCCCATGCAGACAAGTCAGATCAATTTTGCCGCCTTCGGCCCCGAACACCTCGAAGCCGCCGTCACCCTCTCCCGGCTGGCTGGGTGGCCACATCGGCTCGAAGACTGGCAGATGGCGCTCGCGCTCAGCGAGGGCATCGTCGCCATCGAGGACAGCCGGGTCGTCGGGACGGTGCTGACGACGTCCTACAAGGGGGACTGCGCGATGATCAACATGGTCATCGTGGACAAGGCGATGCGCGGCCGAGGCCTCGGCCGCAAGCTGATGGACGCCGCACTGCGGATCGCCGCCAACCGGCCACTGCGCCTGGTGGCGACGGCGGAAGGACTGCCGCTCTATGAAAAACTTGGTTTTCAAGTGACTGGTGCCGTGCTTCAGCACCAGGGCATTGTCGGCGACATCGCCGCACCGGCCGAAACGGAGGCTGCGACCACGGCCGATGTCGAAGCGATTGCCAATCTCGACCGCCTTGCCTTCGGCGCCAACCGTGAAGGGCTCATTACCTATCTCGCCAAAGTCGGCGAGTTCGCCGTTCTTCGCCGCGACGGCCGCGTCTCTGGATTCGCTGCGCTGCGCGCCTTCGGCCGTGGCGAGGTCATCGGTCCCGTCGTCGCCGCCCACCTTAAGGATGCCAAGGCACTCGTCGCACATTTCATCACCGCGCGGCCGAGCCGGTTCCTCCGCGTCGACACGACTGCCGACACCAGCCTTTCTCCCTGGCTTGCCGAACAGGGCCTCGCTCATGTCGGCGGCGGCATCGTCATGGCGAAGCCGCCGAATCGCCGCACCACCGATCCCGCTGCCACCACCTTCGCCCTCGCCAACCAGGCGCTCGGCTGATCCAGGAGCAATCCATGTACAGCAACTCCCTCATCGAACTCGATCGCGCCCACCTCGTCCATCCGGTCGCCTCCTATCGCGGCCATGAGAAGCGGGGCGTGCGCGTGCTCGCCTCGGCGAAGGGCGCGATGGTCACGGACGCTTCGGGCAAGCAACTGATCGACGGCTTTGCGGGCCTCTGGTGCGTCAATGCCGGTTACGGCCACGAGAGCATCGTCGAGGCGGCGGCACAGCAGATGCGCGAGCTTCCCTATGCCACGGCCTATTTCGGGATCGGCTCCGAGCCCGCGATCCGCCTTGCCTCGGAACTGGCCGAACGCGCGCCGGGCGATCTTAACCACGTCTATTTCACGCTCGGCGGCTCCGACGCCGTAGACAGCACGATCCGCTTCATCCGCTACTACTGGATTGCCCAAGGGCAGCCGCAGCGCGACCAGTTCATATCGGTCGAACAGGGCTACCACGGCTCGTCGACGGTCGGAGCAGGCCTGACCGCACTGCCAGCCTTCCATGCCGGGTTCGGCATTCCCTTCGACTGGCAGCACAAAATTCCGTCCCACTATGCCTATCGCAATCCGGTGGGCGACGACCCGCAGGCGATCATCGACGCCTCGCTCGCCGCACTCAGGCGCAAGGTTGAAGAGATCGGCCCCGAGCGCGTCGCCGCCTTCTATGCCGAGCCGATACAGGGCTCGGGCGGCGTGCTGGTGCCGCCTAAGGGTTGGATGAAGGCGATGCGCGAACTTTGCCGCGAACTCGGCATCCTTTTCGTCGCCGACGAGGTGATCACCGGCTTCGGCCGCACCGGGCCGCTCTTTGCCTCAACCGAGGACGAGATCGTGCCGGATTTCATAACTGCAGCGAAGGGTCTCACCTCCGGCTATGTCCCGATGGGCGCGGTCTTCATGGCCGATCACGTCTATGATGTGATCGCCGACGGCGCCGGCGCCTCGGCAGTCGGCCATGGCTACACCTATTCGGCTCATCCGGTCAGCGCCGCCGTCGGCCTGGAGGTGCTGAAGCTTTACGAGAACGGTCTCCTGGAAAACGGCCGAAAGGCGGGCGTCCGCCTGATGCGGGGCCTTGAGAGTCTGAAGGATCATCCGCTGGTCGGCGACGTGCGCGGCCGCGGCATGCTCGCCGCCGTCGAGCTCGTCGTCGACAAGGCGAAGAAGACTCCTTTGCCGGCAGCTGCAGAGCCGGCGCGCCGCATCTTCGATCGCGCCTGGGAAAACGGTCTTGTCATCCGCGCCTTCGCCAATGGCGTCCTCGGTTATGCGCCGCCGCTCTGCTGCACCGAGGCGGAGATCGACGCGATCGTCGAGCGGACCCGCCAGACGCTCGATGAGACCTTGGAAGATCCCGATGTTCGCCACGCCTCGAAGGCCTGACGGATATATCGCGGAAACGTCATATTCGCAATTTTGTGCCGCCCCATGCCGCCATTTCGGAGACTTTGGTGCGGCACAAGTGCCAAACTCAAATCAAGAAAAAGGGCCGGATCCCAGGAAATACGGGCCTTTTCGACAAGAGCGGGAAAAATCACCCCGCCGACGGGGACAGAATATTCTTCTTCACGAAGCCGGCGCCCCTGCGGGAGCCCAAAACTGGGGAATTGATGTGCGCAAGGGTCTTCCGGAATTCAAATACCTGACCTTCGACGTCGTAGGCACGCTGATCGACTTCGAAGGTGGCCTCAAGGACTGCCTCGCCGGGATGGCCGCGGAGGCTGGCGTCGAGATCGACGGCGAGGAAGCGCTGACGCTTTATCGCGCGGCGCGCTATTCCGATGACGCGGGCCTATTCCCGGATGACCTCGTGCGCGTCTATCTCGCGATCGCGCCGAAGCTCGGCCTGCCGGCCGAACGCAAATACGGAGAGCGTCTGCGCGACTCTGCGAAGAGCTGGAAAGGTTTTTCCGACAGCGCCGAAGCGCTGGCGCGTCTTGCGACGAATTACCGCCTCGTGGCGATGACCAATGCACGCCGCTGGGCCTTCGATTTCTTTGCGAAGGAGCTTGGCAACCCCTTTTACGCCGCCTTCACGGCGGACGATACGGGTACCGAGAAACCGGATCCCGCCTTCTTCGAGAAGGTTTTCGACTTTGTCGCCTCGGAAGGAAATTCGAAGGACGACATCCTGCACGTCGCTCAAAGCCAATATCACGATATCGGCATTTCGAAGAAACTCGGCATCACCAATTGCTGGATCGAGCGGCGTCACGCCCAGAAAGGCTACGGCGGCACCATAGAGCCGGTCGAGTTCACCAAGCCCGACTACCATTTCACCTCCATGGCCGGGCTTGCCGATGCCGTGGCCGTCGCACCTAGCTGACCAGTTCACCGGATCGGGTCCAAGCCTACGCAAGACGGGCAGCCCGCCAACAGACGAAAAGGGGAATAACATGAACAACAAGATCACCAATTGGACCAGATCTGACGACGCGATGGTGGAAAACGCCATCCGCCGCGGCGCCACCCGCCGCGAGCTCCTGCAGATGATGCTCGCCGGCGGCGTTGCCCTTTCTGCCGGCGGTCTCGTGCTCGGCCGGGCCGGCAATGCGGTTGCGGCGACGCCGGTCGCAGGCGGTGCGCTGAAGGCGGCCGGCTGGTCGTCCTCGACCGCCGATACGCTCGACCCCGCCAAGGCATCGCTTTCCACCGACTATGTCCGCTGCTGCTCCTTCTACAACCGCCTCACCTTCCTCGACAAGAGCGGCACGCCGCAAATGGAACTGGCAGAGTCGATCGAATCCAAGGACGCTAAGACCTGGACCGTCAAGCTGAGGAGCGGCGTCACCTTCCATGACGGCAAGCCGCTAAGCGCCGACGACGTGATCTTCTCGCTGAAGCGCCATCTCGATCCGTCCGTCGGTTCGAAGGTCGCAAAGATTGCCGCCCAGATGACTGGCTTCAAGGCCGTCGACAAGCAGACCGTCGAGATCACCCTCGCCGATCCGAACGCCGACCTGCCGACGATCCTGTCGATGCATCATTTCATGATCGTCGCCGACGGCACCACCGACTTCTCCAAGGCGAACGGCACGGGCGCCTTCGTCAAGGAAGTCTTCGAGCCGGGCGTGCGCTCCGTTGGCATCAAGAACAAGAACTACTGGAAGTCCGGCCCGAACGTCGATTCCTTCGAGTACTTCGCAATCAGCGATGACAGTTCCCGCGTCAACGCACTGCTTTCCGGCGATATCCACCTCGCCGCCGCGATCAATCCCCGCTCCATGCGCCTTGTCGAGAGCCAGGGGGATGGCTTCGTGCTGTCGAAGACGACCTCCGGCAACTACACCAACCTCAACATGCGACTGGACATGGCGCCGGGTAACAAGCGGGACTTCATCGAAGGCATGAAGTACCTCGTCAACCGCGAGCAGATCGTCAAGTCGGCGCTGCGGGGCTTGGGTGAAGTCGGCAATGACCAGCCTGTTTCCCCCGCCAACTTCTACCATAATGCCGAGCTGAAGCCGCGGGCCTTCGATCCGGAAAAGGCCAAGTTCCACTTCGAGAAGGCCGGCGTTCTCGGCCAGTCGATCCCGGTAGTCGCCTCCGATGCGGCCACGGCCTCGATCGACATGGCGATGATCATCCAGGCATCGGCTGCCGAGATCGGCTTAAAGCTCGACGTTCAGCGCGTTCCCGCAGACGGTTACTGGGACAATTACTGGCTGAAGGCGCCGGTCCACTTCGGCAACATCAACCCGCGTCCGACGCCGGACATCCTGTTCTCGCTGCTCTACACCTCGGAAGCGCCGTGGAACGAGAGCCAATACAAGTCGGAGAAGTTCGACAAGATGCTGATCGAGGCGCGCGGTTCGCTCGACCAGGAGAAGCGCAAGGCGATCTACGACGAGATGCAGGTTATGGTTTCGAAAGAAGCCGGCACCATCATTCCGGCCTACATCTCCAACGTCGACGCCATCACCGCCAAGCTCAAGGGCCTGGAAGCCAACCCGCTCGGCGGCCAGATGGGCTATGCCTTCGCGGAGTATGTCTGGCTCGAGGCCTGATCAAGCAAGCGGCACGGGGTCTGCAGCCGCGCCGCTGCAGCCCTCGCCGCTTTATAGTATTCTTTGTTTCGAACGCCGAAAGGAAGCGCGCGTGAACAAACGTGTCCTATCGCTTGTGCTGAGCAGGCTGCTCATCGCCGTGATCACCTTGCTGATCGTCTCGTTTGCCGTCTTCTTCGCGACGACGCTGCTACCCGGAGACACGGCGACGATCCTGCTCGGCCAGGCCGCCACACCGGAGGCGGTCGAAGGTCTGCGCAAGGCGATGCATCTCGACGAGCCGGCGATCTTCCGCTTCCTGCGCTGGACCGTCGGCCTCTTGCAGGGCGACCTCGGAACCTCCTATGCCAACGAGATGCCGGTCGCCGACCTGATCGGCGGACGCTTCGTCAACACGCTGAAGCTCGCCGGCGTTACCGCCCTCTTCTCGGTGCCGATCGCACTCACCCTCGGGATTACGTCGGCGATGCTGCGCGGCTCGCTCTACGACCGGGCCGTCACGGTACTGACGATCGGCGTCATCTCCGTACCGGAATTCATGATAGCGACCTCCGCGGTGCTGATCTTTGCCGTCTATCTGAAGTGGCTGCCGGCGCTCTCCTTCGCCAATGAGGTCCATAGCCTCACCGACATGCTGCGCATCTATGCCATGCCGGTGGTCACCCTCACTTTCGTCGTCTCGGCGCAGATGATCCGCATGACGCGGGCGGCGGTGATCGAGACGCTCAATACGCCCTATGTCGAGATGGCGCTGCTCAAGGGCGCCTCGCGGCCGCGCATGGTTTTTCGCCATGCGCTGCCCAACGCGCTGGGGCCGATCGTCAATGCCGTTGCGCTTTCGCTGTCGTACCTGCTCGGCGGCGTCATCATCGTCGAGACGATCTTCAACTATCCGGGGATCGCCAAGCTGATGGTCGATGCCGTCGCCACCCGCGACCTGCCGCTGATCCAGAGCTGCGCGATGATCTTCTGCCTCGGCTACCTGCTCCTTATGACGACGGCCGACATTATCGCCATCCTTTCCAATCCGAGGCTTCGATGACAATGACTACTTCGAGCACTTCGACGACTTCCGCCCGAACATCCGGAACCCGGCTTGGCTACCGCTTCAATCTCGTCGGTATGATCGGCCTTGCGGTCATTCTTTTCTGGGCGCTCGTCGCGATCTTCGCGCCGCTGATCATCCCCTATCCGGTCGGCGAGATCGTCGACCTCGATTACTTCGGCCCGATGAGCGCCGACTTTTGGCTCGGCTCGGACTATCTCGGCCGCGACATGCTCTCGCGGATCCTGATGGGTGCCCGCTACACCGTCGGCATCTCGCTTGCGGCGGTGACCATCGCCTGCTTCAGCGGCGTGGTGCTCGGCATGATCGCAGCGGTCGCCGGCGGTTGGCTCGACACGGTGCTCAGCCGCTTTCTTGATGCCCTCCACTCGATCCCGAGCAAGCTCTTCGGCCTCGTGGTGGTCGCCGCCGTCGGCTCCTCCATTCCGGTGCTGATCCTGACGCTGTCGGTGATCTACATCCCCGGCGCCTATCGCTTCGCCCGCGCCCTCGCCGTCAACATCAACGCGATGGAGTTCATCACCGTCGCCCGGATCCGCGGCGAAAGCACGCTCTATCTGATCCGCTCGGAAATTCTGCCGAACATCGCCGGGCCGGTGCTGGCGGACTTGGGAATTCGCTTCGTCTTCATCGTGCTCTTGCTTTCCGGCCTCTCCTTCCTCGGCCTCGGCGTCCAGCCGCCCCATGCCGACTGGGGGGCGCTGGTGCGCGAGAACATCGGCGGACTGCCCTTCGGCGCACCGGCGGTAATGGCTCCCTCCTTTGCGATCGCCAGCCTGACGATCAGCGTCAACCTGCTGATCGACAACCTGCCGCAGAAAATCCGCGATCGGAGCGAATGATGGTCAATCTCGTAGAAATCCGTGACCTGAAGGTCGAAGCCACCACCGATTCCGGCCGCCGCGTCGAGATCATCAACGACGTCAGCTTCGACATCGCCGAGGGCGAGATCGTCGCGCTGATCGGCGAAAGCGGCTCCGGCAAGACGACGATCGCGCTGACGCTGATGGGCCACACCCGCCCCGGCTGTCGCATCTCCGGCGGCAGCATCTCCGTCGCCGGCAAGGACATGGTGACGCTCAGCGAAAAGCAGCGCGCGAGGGTGCGCGGCACCGAGGTCGCCTATGTGCCGCAATCGGCTGCCGCGGCCTTCAACCCGGCCGCCACCATCATGGACCAGGTGATCGAAGTCACTCGCATCCATGGGCTGATGTCGCCCGACGAGGCGCGCGCTCGCGCAATCGAGCTCTTCCGGGCGCTATCGCTGCCGGAGCCGGAGACGATCGGCAGCCGCTATCCGCATCAGGTCTCAGGCGGGCAATTGCAGCGCCTTTCGGCCGCCATGGCCCTCATCGGCGGCCCGCAGCTCGTCATCTTCGACGAGCCGACGACGGCGCTCGATGTGACGACGCAGATCGAGGTGCTGCGCGCCTTCAAGTCGGTGATGAAGAAGGGCGGCATCGCCGGCGTCTATGTCTCGCACGACCTCGCCGTCGTTGCCCAGATCGCCGACCGCATCGTCGTGTTGAAGGGCGGCGAGACGCAGGAGACCGGCACCACCGAAGAGATCCTCCAGGGGGCCAAGCACCCCTATACGCGCGAGCTGCTTGCCGCCTTCGAACCGAAGCCGCGTGGGGATGCCGGCCTTGCCCGGGCCACTCCGACTCCGCTGCTGAAGATCGAAAAGCTCGTCGCCGGCTACGGCCCGCGCCAGGCCGACGGCCTGCCACTGGTGCGGGCCGTTGAGCATGTGAGTCTTGAAGTCGAGAAGGGCCGCAATCTCGGCATCATTGGCGAATCCGGCTGCGGCAAGTCAACGCTTGCCCGTGCCATAGCGGGTATCCTGCCGCCCGCCGCGGGCAAGGTTGTCTTTGACGGCAAAGAACTCGGCCTCAGCGCTCGCGAGCGCAGTCGCGATCACCTGCGCGAAATGCAGATCGTCTTTCAATATGCCGACACGGCGCTTAACCCGGCAAAGTCCGTCGAAGACATTTTGGACCGGCCTCTCGTCTTCTACCACGGCATGGACCGAACGGCGCGGAGCGCCCGCATCGACGAGCTGCTCGACATGGTGCGCCTGCCGCGCAACCTGCGTCATCGCCGGCCGGGAGAGCTTTCGGGCGGCCAGAAGCAGCGCGTGAATTTCGCCCGGGCGCTCGCCGCCGATCCGAAGCTGATTCTCTGTGACGAGATCACTTCGGCCCTCGACACGGTGGTCGCCGCCGCGGTCATTGAGCTACTCAAGGAACTGCAGCGCGAGCTCGGCCTCTCCTACATCTTCATCAGCCACGACCTGTCGGTGGTGGAGGCGATCTGCGACGAAATCGTCGTGATGTATGGCGGCAGGAAGGTCGAGGAAATCACCCCCGCCAAGGTCAAGGCACCGCAGCACCCCTATTCGCAACTGCTGTTCTCGTCGGTGCCGAAGCTTGATCCCGCGTGGCTCGACGGCCTGGAACAGGATCCCGAGCTGGTGCGGGCCTATTGCCGGCGCTAAAAGCCCGAAATGCCCGTCGTCCGGCCTGTCGGCCACCTTCTCCCGCAAGCGGGGCGAAGGAGACCTGCGCCACCTCTCGGCTCCCTTTCTCGAAACATAGACTTTCAGTGCGACGATTCGGCGGAGCGGAGTGGAAGCCACGCTCCAGTCTCTCTCCCCGTTACAACGGCGAGAGGGATGGTTGAGAGGCAATTACAATACTGCAGCCCCTACGACCGTGACGAAAGAACTAAAGCGGAAACAAACTGGTCAGCGGCATATGCGCCTTGACGATCGGCGACTTCAAAACGACGAAGCTGAAGTATTTGTCGATGCCGACATCCATGTCGGTCAGGCGCTCCATGATCGTCTGGTACTCGCCGATCCCGGCGGTGACGAATTTCAGGAGATAGTCGTAGCCGCCAGAGACAAGATGGCACTCGATCACCTGATCGACCTTGTCGATCGCCGCCAGGAAGCGGGCGAAATCGATCTGCCGATGGTTCTTCAGGGTGATTTCGGTGAAAACCGTCAGCGTCTGTCCCAGCTTTCCGACGTTGATCTGTGCCGAATAGCCCTCGATATAGCCGTCCGACTGCAGCTTCTTCACCCGCATCAGGCAAGGGCTCGGCGAGAGGTTGACCAGCTCGGCAAGCTCCACATTGGTGATGCGGCCATTCTTCTGCAGTTCGTAGAGGATTTTTACGTCGATCCGGTCGAGTTTCATCGCACGCGCCTCCCGCGGTTGTGAGGTCAGAGCCGCAGCAGATTATGCCGCGATGTTCCTGGCAAGGACCGTAACACATTGCCGCCACCTGTCGATTCCGTTTCGTTCGTTCGCCCTAAGCAGGAAGGTCTGTGATACTCCGATAAGACAGAATCTTCTGCTGCCGGCTCGCCGATCTCCGGCAACGACTAGGCAATAGAACCTGTAGACTGCGCTCAACAACGGAGACCGAGCATGCCCGCACCGCTGAAACTCGTCGATACAACGCCGGAACTGCCCGAGGCTGCCGACGCCGTGGTGATCGGCGGTGGCATTGTCGGGGTGTTTGCGGCCTACTACCTCGCCCGCCGGGGCTTGAAGGTGGCGCTCGTCGAGAAGGGACGGATCGGCGCGGAGCAGTCGAGCCGCAACTGGGGCTGGTGCCGGCAACAGAACCGCGATGCTCGCGAACTGCCGATGGCGACGAAGAGCCTCGATCTCTGGGAGCGCTTCGCCGCCGAGAGCGGTGAGGATGCCGGCTTCCGGCGTTGCGGCCTCTTCTATCTCAGCAACAACGACGAGGAACTGGCCGGCTGGGCACGCTGGCGCGACTTCGCCCTCACTGTCGGCGTCACGACCCATATGCTCGACAGTGCTGAGGCAAGCGAGCGCGGCCGTGCCACCGCCGCGAAATGGAAGGGCGGTGTCTTTTCCCCGACCGACGGCACGGCCGATCCGGCAAGCGCGGCACCCGCCGTGGCGCGCGCGATCATGAAGCTTGGCGGCACGGTGCACCAATCCTGCGCCGCCCGAGGCATCGAAACGGAGGGCGGTCGTCTCTCCGGCGTCGTCACGGAGCATGGCACTATCCGCACGAAGACGGCAATCCTCGCGGGCGGCGCCTGGGCCTCCTCCTTCTGCCGCCAACTTGGCATCCGCTTTCCGCAGGCCTCAATCCGCTCTTCGATTCTTGCCGTCTCCCCGGGCGCAGTCGGCCTGCCGGACGCTCTGCATACGGCTGCCGTCTCCGTGACGCGTCGCGGCGACGGTGGCTATACGCTCGCGATCAGCGGCCGGGGTCGCGTCGACCCGACGCTGCAGCAATTGCGTTTTTCGCCGCAGTTTCTGCCAATGTTTCTGAGACGCTGGCGCAGCCTCGCGCCCGGAAGTCTCGAAGGACTTCGCTCCGGACATGAGTCCTTGGCGCGCTGGCGTCTCGATGCCCCGACGCCCATGGAGCGCATGCGTATCCTCGATCCGGCGGTCGACCAGCGCACCATTCGCCTCACCCATTCGCGTGCGCTTGAACTATTGCCGGCCCTGAAGAACACCAGCATTACCGCAGCTTGGGCTGGCTATATCGACAGCACGCCGGACGGGGTGCCGGGGATCGGCGAGATTGCGAGCGTGCCGGGCTTCATCCTGGCTGCGGGCTTCAGTGGCCACGGCTTCGGCATCGGACCAGGGGCAGGCCGCCTGATCGCCGACATTGTTACCGGCGACGAACCGCTCGTCGATCCCGGCCCCTACCACCCGGATCGCTTCCGGAAATCTGCCTGGGGCAAAGTGGCCGATTTTTAATTGAGGCGAGCTGGAGGCATCGAAGACCTATGTCGGCGCAAAGAACGGTTTATGTCGTGTCAATCGAATCGATGGCTTGCGGGAATACAGTGCACCCCGGTTGCACTCCGTTCCCTGTGCGAACACCAATGTACCGAAATGATTGCCGAACGCATGGCCAATCTCGTCCGTAAGCGACGATGAACGGCATAGCCAAGCGACGGAGAAAGCAACGAAATATGCTCACAAGTTCTAGATCGGCGGTAAATGGGTAGAGCCCGCGGTGTCAAGGATACGCGAGGTCATCGACCTGTCGACCGAGCAGCCGATTGGGACGATGGCGATCGGCAGTGCCGCCGACGCGCAAAAGGCAATCGCAGCCGCGCGTAATGCCTTTGTCTCTTTCTCGCAGACGACGAAGGAAGAACGGTTGGCGCTGCTGAAGCGCACCCTGGCGATCCTCAATGAGGCCGCAACCGCTGCAACCATGATTTCAGTTCGACGCAACAGCGTTGTCGCGCCAGATGGCTGGTGACACACCGACAATCTTCTTGAAGGCTCGGCTGAAAGCCGCATCGGATTCATAGCCGACCTCGTGGGCTACAGCGGCCACCTTCATGGAGCTTTCGGCAAGCAAACGAGCGGCGATCTGCATGCGCCACAACGTCAGATACTGCATCGGTGCATGGCCAATCAGATGCGCAAAGCGCGCGGCCAGCGCCGCGCGCGACATTCCGGCCCGGCGCGCTAGCTCGTTCAGCGTCCATGGATGTGCCGGCTCCTCGTGGAGCATCCCTAGGACCTTGCCGATAACGGGATCGCGCAGGCCCGATAGCCAGCCCGTTTCATGGCTCGGCAGGGTCTCCAGATATTGACGCACCACCTCGACGAAGATGAGCTCGGCCAGCCGCAAGCGAATGGACTCGCCGCCAACCCGCGGTCGACGCGCTTCGGCAAGGGTCAGGTCGATCAGCCGACCCAGCAGGTCGTCGCGTTCGGTATCAGGCCGCTTGACGCGCAGGAGGCGGGGCAGCGTGGAGAGCAAGGGATTGAAGGGGCGCATGTCGCAGCCGAGATAGCCGCACACGAATTCGCTGCGCGGCTCGCCACCGCCGCCTTCGCGGATCACGAAGGGCAGCTTGCCGCTCGCCATGTCCTGGAAAAAGTCCAGTGTCGCAGCCGCATCGAATTCAGGCGGCTGGTCGGGCGCGCTGAGCATCGCATAGGGGTCGCCATGCGCGAACACGAGGATGTCGCCCGCCTCAAACCAGGTAGACGCCACGTTAGGTATAGTCGCCCAGCCCGAGCCTTTTAAAATGATGTGATAAGAGACCACATGCTGTGCGCGCGGCAGGAGGATGGAAGAGAACGCATCCGTGTGCGGCACCTCCACTCCCCAAGGGAAGGACGCATCCACCAGGAAGAACAGCGCCCCCATGAGCTTGACCGTCCGCAGGACGTCCGAAAGCGGGTCCGCGCCATGTGTAGCTCGCGAAACGGGCGGCTTCACCACCGTCACAGTGCCAGCCGGCCGGTCGCGACGTAAGATCGTGGACGATGCGGCAAGCGACAAAGACGTATGATCATGGGCTTGTACCATGCGCAAGGATAGCCTGTGTATGCCGGCATATCCACTGGATGTGCCAGCTTGCGGATCGGGTTGGAGACAAGACCATGAACACGCTCGAGGATGTGCGCAGTCCTGCCGAAGTCTATGATGCCCATTTCGTGCCGGCGCTTTTTGCTCGATGGGGCCCCGTGGTCGCTGCGGAAGCGGAAGTGCGTGAGGGCGAGCGCGTGCTCGACGTGGCCTGCGGCACCGGCGCGCTCACGATTGCGGTAGCCGACATTGTCGGGCCGACGGGTTCGGTCGTCGGACTGGACGCCAATCCCGAGATGCTGGCAGTGGCGCGTCGCAAGCCTGTGCAGGTCGAATGGCTGGAAGGCACGGCCGAATCCCTGCCGCTGCCAGACAGCAGCTTCGACGCTGTCGTCAGCCAGTTTGGCTTGATGTTCTTCCAGCACAAGCCACAGGCCTTGCGCGAGATGATGCGGGTTCTGAAGCCGGGCGGCAGTTTGGCGGTTGCCATTTGCGATGCAATCGAGAACTCGCCGGGCTATAACGCCTTTGCGCAATTGCTGGATCGGCTGTTCGGCAAACGGGTCGGCGACGCCTTCCGCACGCCCTTCATTCTTGGCGATGCCAAGCTTCTGCACGATATCTGCCGAGAGGCCGCCATTGATGATGCCGGGGTCGTGCAACGTAACGGAAAGGTTCAATTCGAGTCGATCGATGCGCTTGTGTCTACCGAGCGTGCCTGCGTGTGGACGCTTGGCGGCGTGCTCACCGACGAAGAGTTTGCTCGGCTCCTCAAGGAGTCGAAGACGGCCTTGCGACCCTTCGTGATCGATCGAGGCACCATCGAGTTCGACATGCCATCGCTCATCATCACGGCACGTAAGAGCCCAGAACATCCACATACAGGTTGAGCGCCAATCAGAGTTTGCAGGGTCGATGATTGCGCTATTCATCCCTTGGGCGAACAGGCCCGCACCCGCTCCCTGAAAAGCAGTTGTGCAGACATGTTCTCTTCCATCCGGATTTTAACCGTCGGCCCCGGCCTCTCACCGGGTCTGCTGACCTTCCACGTGCATGGGAGCGCTTGCGGGCTCCCGGATCGCTCCGGACACCGCCGGTGGGGAGTTTCACCCCGCCTTGAGAACACGCGTAATTAAGAAATTCCCGCAGCAAAATGCAAGGCTGGATTTCGCCGGCCCTGCAATATCTACCAGCAGCAAAAACCGCCATCCACGAGGAGGTCGACGCCGGTCACGAAACTCGCCGCATCCGACAGGAGGAAGACGGCGGGGCCGACCATCTCGTCCACGCTCGCCATGCGCTGCATCGGCGTCTGCTCCTCGAAGAGCTTGGTCTGGTGCACCATTTCCGGCCGGGTGTTCATGGGGGTTGCCGTATAGCCCGGGCTGATCGTGTTCACGCGGATGCCGCTGCCGACCCATTCCATCGCCATGGACTTCGTCAGGTGGATCACGCCCGCCTTGGAGGCGTTGTAGTGACATTGGTTGAGGCCGCGATTTACGATGACGCCGGACATGGAGGCGATGTTGACGATCGATCCGCGGCCGTTCTTCAACATGGCGCGTGCTTCCGCCTGGCAGGAGAGGAAAACGCCTTTCAGGTTGATGTCCATCATCGTCTGGAATTGACTTTCCTCCATCTCCTCGGCCGGATTGGCATTGGCGATGCCGGCAGCGTTGACCGCGAGGGTCAGCGGGCCCAGTTCCGCTTCTGTGCGCGCAATCGCGTCGTTGAGCGCCGCGCCGCTGGTGACGTCCGCGGCGACCTGGATGCTGCGACGTCCCGCCTTTGCGATGAAATCGGCTGTCTTCGCGAGGCCATCATCGGTGCGGCGATCGAGCAGCGCGACGTCTGCGCCGCACTGGGCGAGACCCATAGCGATGCGTTGACCAATGCCGCTGCCCGCGCCTGTCACGAAAGCGACGTTTCCGGAAAGAACGAACAATTTCGGCGCGTCGAGAGTGATTTCAGACATATGGATATTCCCTGCTTAAATCGTTGCCAGTTCCATAACCGAGACGTCGTTCGCGTCCTCGCGGTTCAGGATGCCGGCCTGCTTGCCCTGTGCCATGACCATGATGCGGCTGGAAACGCCGAGCACCTCCTCGAGATCCGAGCTGACCACTACGACCGCGACGCCCTCGCGCGCCAGATCGATGATGAGATCGTAAATCGACGAGCGGGCGCCTACGTCGATGCCGCGCGTCGGCTCGTCCAGCACGACCACCTGCGGTTTGCGCGCCAGCCATTTGGCGAGCACCACTTTCTGCTGGTTGCCGCCGGACAGCTCGCCTGCATTCTGCCCGCCGCGGCCCTTTACCCCGAACTTCTTGATGCAGTGCTCGGCGAACTGCTGGATGCGGTGCGGCGAGATCCAGCCGTTGCGGGAGATTTCGCCGAGATTGGCATAGCCGATATTTTCCGCAATCGAATGATCGAGCACTACGCCCTGAAGCTTCCGGTCCTCCGGCACAAGAACGATGCCATTGCGGATCGCATCGATCGGGGAGCGGGGCGTGACGGGCCTGCCGTGCAGCAAGACCTCTCCGCCGGAGATGGGGTCGGCGCCGCTGATGGCGCGTACGAGTTCGGTTCGGCCGGCTCCCATGAGGCCCGCGATGCCGAAAATTTCGCCCCTGCGAACCGAGAAGCTGATGTCGCGGAATGCGTTGGACGGCGACGAAAGGTTTCGTACCTCCAGCGTCACCCGGTCCGTCGGGGTCGGAAGGGTCGGGAACATGCGCTCGAGAGAGCGCCCGACCATGGCCTCGACGATCGTGCGTATCGGCACATCGCCACTCTCGAACTCCTGCACCTTGGCACCGTCGCGCATGACGACGATGCGGTCGGCGATCTGACGGATTTCTTCCAGTCGGTGCGAAATGTAGATGATGCCGACCCCTTCCGACTTCAGCCGTTCGATCTGCTGGAAGAGAAGCTCGGTCTCCTCGCCACCGAGCGCGGCGGTCGGTTCGTCGAGGATCAGGAGGCGTGCATTGAGCGTCAGCGCCTTGGCGATTTCGATGAGTTGCTGCTTGCCGGTCGAAAGCCCCTCGACGAGGCGATCGGGCGATATGTCGAGACCCAGCCGGTGAAGGCCGCTGCGTGCCCGATCCTCCATCGCCTTGCGGTCGACCCGGCCCGCCTTCGTCGGGTAGCGACCGACGAACACATTCTCCGCAATGGAGAGCTTCGGAAGCAGTTTCAGTTCCTGATGGATCATGCCCACCCCCTCGTCCATCGCGGCTCGGGGATCGGCGGGGGCGTAGGTCTTGCCGAGCCAGGTCATGTCCCCGGCCGAGGGCTGGACGGTGCCGGAAACGATGTTCGACAGGGTCGATTTCCCGGCACCGTTTTCACCGAGCAGCGCCACGACTTCTCCCGGGTAGATGTCGAGGTCGACACCGTGGAGAACCTTGATCGGACCGTAGGACTTCTGGATTCCGCGGAGCGACAGGATGGGAGAGCGGGTCGTCATGGCGCTGCTGCCTTTCGGGTATCAAGCCGGATTACGGATGGCTCTTTACGAATTCGGGCGCGTTTTCGCAGGTCGTCAGAACCGCGTTCGGCGTCTGCCGCTCTTCGACCTTCTGGCCGGCGGCGACCGCAAGCGCGGATTCGACGGCGAGGACGCCCATCCTCTGCGTGCTCTGGGTCGCGGTGGCGATGAAAGGACCCTTGCATTTTGCGAGATATTCGAGGGCCGAGACGTCGCCGTCATAGCCGCCGATGATCACCTTGTCTGAGAGGTTGGCAACATCGACCGCCTTCGCAGCGCCCATGGCGAGACCGTCGGCCTGGCCGAAGATGATGGTGATGTCCGGATTTGCCTGCAACATGTTCTGCGCGATCGAGAAGCCCTCGTCCGCCGACCACATGTTGCTCCACTGCTGGTCGACCAGCTCGACGCCCTGGCTCTCGTCGATGGCGCGCTTGCAGCCGGTGAAGCGGTCGACCTCCGGCGTCGTGCCCTTCTGGCCGTGGATGATCGCCAACTTGCCCGAACCGCCGGCCTTTTCGATGATGTGCTTGCAGACAGCATAGGCGGATTCGACGCTCTCGCCGGCGATGAAGGTGTCGCCCGGCGCACCTTCCGGAACGCGGTCGACGTTGATCACCGGAATGCCGGCTTCGCGGGCAAGGCGGGTCGGCACGGCGGCCGCGGCGGCACCGGCGGGGATATAGATAAAAGCGTCGATGCCCTGGGTCATCAGGTCCTGTACCTGGTTGACCTGCGTGGCGGTGTCGTTCTTCGCATCGACGACGATGACCTCGATGCTCTTTTCCTTCGCGTATTTTTCGACGCCGAGCTTGATCTGGTTGAAGAAGTCAGCCTGGAGGTTCGGAACGGCAAGGCCGATCTTCTTGACCTCCGCGGCGGCCGCGGGAGACGCAAGGACCGCAGCTGCGGTTGCGGCCATCATCAGTTTGGACAGTTTCATGGTTTCTCCTCCGAATTGCCCGGTGATTCCCGCCCTCGCAGGAGACCACCTTGCCTTTTGCCGGCCCGCACCATTGCGGACCGTTTCCCGCACCCCGCCGCGCTCCGGCAGCGGGGTTGAAAATCGTTACTTCCGCTTGCGATAGGTTTCGGCCGTGACGGCGAGCACGATGACGGCGCCGATGATGACCTGTTGCATGAACGGCGAGACGCTGAGCAGGTTGAGACCGTTGCGCAGCACGCCGATGATCAACACGCCGATGATGGTGCCGCCGATACCGCCCGTGCCACCCGAGAGCGAGGTGCCGCCGATGACGACCGCCGCGATGGCGTCGAGTTCATAGGAGACGCCGGAGGAAGGCTGGACCGAGTCGAGACGCGCCGCGAGCACCATGCCGGAAAGGCCGGCGAGCAGGCTGCAGACGACATAGACGAGCACGGTCGCCCGCTGGACGTTGATCCCTGCAAGCCGCGCCACTTCCGCATTGCCGCCGATGGCATAGAGCACGCGTCCGCCATGGCGGTAGCGCTGGTATAGAAGACCGACGATGAAGACGACCAGCATCACGGCGACGGTCAGCGTCAGGAAGCCGCCGAAACGCACGATCGCCATCGTGTTGAACCAGGCAGGAAAGCCGATGATCTGCTGGCCATCGGTAATCATGTTCGCAAGGCCGCGCGTGATCGACATCATGGCGAGCGTCGCTATGAATGCCGGCACATTGAAGCGCGTTATGAGCAGGCCCGCGACCAGGCCGTTCAGCGCGGCGACTGCGAGGGCGAGCGGAACGGCGAGCCCCATCGGCACGCCGGCAACGACATTGAGATAACCGAGCACCATCATCGCCAGCGCCATGACCGAGCCGACCGCAAGGTCGATGCCGCCGATAAGGATGACGAGCGTCATCCCCACGGCCATGATGCCGAGCACCGTGATCTGGTCGAGCACATTGAGGAAGTTCCGGACCGACAGGAACTTGTCCGTCGCAAAAGTCAGGAAAAGGCACAGAAGGATGAGGCCGATCAGCGGCCCCGTGGCGCCGCGCAGCGACGGAAGCATGCCGCCCGCGATCGTTGGTCTTTCCTTTGCTGCCGCCACCATGAGCGCTCCTCCCGGTCTCTTCGCCGCGCCACCATTGTTTCGCATAATTATTCATTAGCGTTTGCATATTCGTAAACGATTGATCAGCGCTGTGTCAATACGAGCTACCATGGCATTTTCTGCGCGGTCGGCGTCCATTTTCGCTTGACTTGCTCGAATGCCGTGCAAGTATATGTTGAACTGTATATTTATTCACACGAGGAATTCATGCAGCCGAACGATCTCGACCGCATCGCTCGACAGATCCGCCTCCGCGATCTGCAGGCGGTTTACGAAGCCGGCGCCGGCCATATCGGCGGGGAAATGTCCGCCATAGACATACTGACGGCGCTCTATTTCCGCGTGCTGCGCATCTGGCCCGAACAGCCGAAGCATCCGGTGCGCGACCGTTTCGTGCTGTCGAAAGGTCATGTGGCGCTGGCGCTCTATGTCACGCTGGCCAAGCGGGGCTTCATTCCGGAGGAAGAGATCAGTACATTCCTGAAGCCGCATTCGCGCCTTAACGGGCATCCGAACTGCACCAAGGTGCCGGGCGTCGAGACCAATACCGGCCCGCTCGGCCATGGCCTGCCGGTCGCCGTCGGCATGGCGAAGGCAGCCAAGCTGACGGGCGCGAAATACCACACCTATGTGTTGACCGGTGACGGCGAGATGCAGGAAGGATCCAATTGGGAGGCCATCGCATCGGCCGCGCAGTTCGGCCTCGACAACCTGACCCTGATCATCGACCACAATCGCTTCCAGCAGGGCGCGGCGCTGAAGGACACCAACAACCTCGCCCCCTTCCCCGCCAAGCTCGAAGCCTTCGGCTGGGACGTCACCGAGATCAACGGAAACGCCATGGACGAGATCGTCCCGGCGCTGGAGCGCCGCGGAGCGCGCCCGCACTGTATCGTCGCTCACACCAACAAGGGCCACGGCATTTCCTTCATGCAGGATAAGGTCGATTGGCACCACAAGGTGCCGAATGCCGAACAATTCGAGATTGCCGTGGCTGAGCTTTCGGAGGCCCTGTGATGAACGCCGTGACACCTTCTGCCAAGCTCAATGACTGCCGCGACGCCTTCGTTGCCGTGCTGGAACGCCTCGGGGCGGACAACCCTAGGATCGTGGCCGTCTGCAACGACTCCGTCGGCTCCTCCAAGCTCGGCGGCTTCAAGTCCAAATGGCCGGAACGGCTGGTCAATGTCGGCATCGCCGAACAGAACATGGTCGGCGTCGGCGCCGGCCTCGCCAATGGCGGGCTGCTGCCCTTCGTCTGCGGCGCCGCCTGTTTCCTTACCGGCCGGTCGCTTGAGCAGATCAAGGCCGACATCGCGTATTCCAACGCAAACGTGAAGCTCATCGGCATTTCCTCCGGCATGGCCTACGGCGAGCTCGGGCCGACACATCATTCCATCGAGGATTTCGCCTGGACCCGCGTGCTGCCGAACCTTCCGGTCGTCGCGCCCTGCGACTCGGTCGAAACCGCCGCCGCCGTGGAATGGGCTGCCCGCTATGACGGGCCGGTCTTCCTGCGCCTTTCGCGCGTCGGCGTTCCGGACCTGCTGCCGGCCGGCCACAAGTTCGAACTGGGCAAGGCCAACCTGCTGCGCGACGGCGACGCGATCACCCTCGTCGCAAACGGCACGGTGACACACCGCATGCTGAAGGCCGCAGACCTGCTGGCGGCGAAGGGCATAGAGGCACGCGTGCTGAACATGGCGACGGTCCGCCCGATCGACGTCGATGCCGTCGTGGCCGCCGCCCGCGAAACCGGCGCCATCCTGACGGCGGAAGAGCATTCCACGTTCGGCGGTCTCGGCTCGGCCGTCGCCGAGTTCGTGGTGGCCGAAGCCCCCGTGCCGATGAAGATCCTCGGCGTGCCGGGCATCTTCGCCCCCACCGGCTCGGCCGAGTTCCTGCTCGACGAATTCGGCATGTCCCCCGCCGCCATCGCCGAAGCGGCCGTCGCGTTGATTGCACGAAAGTCTTCACGCGCATGATCCTGCGCGTTTAGGTTCGTGCCGGGCGCGGCAATCCTCCTGCCGCGCCCCCAATTCCTGCCTGCCGGAGCCGCTATGACGACCGCCATTCTCGCCATCGACCAGGGCACCACGAACTCCAAGGCCGTGCTCGTTTCAACGACCGGGGAAATCCTCTCCCGCGGCGCGTCACCCGTTGGCATCGAGCACCCGCAACCCGGCTGGGTCGAGCAGAGCCCGCTACGCATCTGGGAATCGGTTCAGGAGGCGATTGCCGCCTGTTTGCAGGCAGGCCCCGTGGCCGACATTCTCGGTATCGCGATTTCCAACCAGCGCGAGTCGGTTACCGTCTGGGACGCCGCTACGGGCAAGCCGCTCGGCCCGGTGGTGAGCTGGCAATGCCGCCGCAGCGCGCCGGCCTGCGCCGAACTCATCGCGGCGGGCCATGCTGCGCGCGTCCAGGCGCTCACCGGCCTTCCCGTCGACCCGATGTTTCCCGGCCCCAAGATGAAGTGGCTGCTCGATCGCGTCCCCTCGGGACACGAGGTCCGGCTGGGCACGATCGACGCCTGGCTGATCCATTGCTTCACGGATGGCGCGGTCCATGCCTGCGATGCCGCCAATGCCGCCCGCAGCCAGCTTTACGACCTGAACCGCCAAGCCTGGAGCGACGAGCTTTGCGACCTCTTCGGCGTGCCGAAATCCGCCCTGCCCGAGGTGCGCGACAGCGCCTCGCGCTTCGGCGTAACGAAGAACGTCCCTGGCCTCAGGGACGGCATCCCGATCGCCTCGGCCATCGGCGACAGCCATGCCGCACTCTTTGGCCACGGCGCGTTCAATCCCGGCGACGGCAAGGTGACGTTCGGAACCGGCTCGTCCGTCATGACGACGCTGCCCCGCTTCATCGCGCCGGAGCGCGGCATCACGACGACGATCGCCTGGTCGATCGACGGTCAGCCGACCTATGCTTTCGAGGGCAATATCCTCGTCTCGGCCGCAGCGCTACCGTGGATGGCAGAGATGCTTGGCCTCCCCGATGTTCAGTCCTTGATCGATCTCGCGGCCACCGCCGAGCCCGGCGGGCCGGGTTTCGTGCCGGCCTTCGTGGGCCTCGGCGCGCCCTATTGGCAAGCCGATGCACGGGCGCTTTTTTCCGGCATCACCTTCAACACCACGCGCGCCCAGATGGCGCGTGCGGTGACGGATTCGATGGCCTTCCAGGTGCATGACGTCTTCAGGGCGATGTCCGCGCAATCGCCGACCCCGCTCGGTCGTCTCTATGCGGATGGCGGGCCGAGCAAGAACACCTTCCTGATGCAATGCGTGGCCGACACACTAAACCATGTCATCACGCAGTGCGACGCACCCGAGGCCTCAGCCCTCGGCGCAGCCTATCTGGCGGGTCTCTCACTGGGCGTATGGGCCGATCTCGCCGCCGTCGCTTCCCTGCCGCGCGCCGGCAATCCCCTCCTGCCGCATCCATGCGACGCCGTAGAACGGATTCGGGTTTGGCAGGACGCAATCTATCGCTCGACCGTTCCGGGTCCTTCAATTATGAGTGAATAAAAATTCACTGTCGGAGGACCCCATGGGACGGCTCAACGAGCTGCGACTGATCGCCCGCATTGCCCAGATGTACCATATCGAAGGCAAGCGGCAGGCCGAGATCGCCGAGATCATGCACATGTCGCAGGCGACCGTTTCACGCATGCTGAAACGGGCCGAGCAGGAAGACATCGTGCGCACGACGGTCATTCCCCCTGCCGGTACCTTCGCGGATCTGGAAACCGCGCTGCGTGAGCGCTACGGGCTGACCGAAGCGATCGTCATCGACTGTTCGGAGGATCGCGACGGCGCGATCATGGCCCGCATCGGCGAGGCGGCCGCCCATTTCCTCGAAGTCACGCTGCAGCAGGACGAAATTATCGGCGTCTCCAGTTGGAGCCAGACAATCCTGCGCATGGTGGACAACATCCACCCGTTCAAGAACGCCAAGGCCAAATACATCGTGCAGATCCTCGGCGGCATGGGCGACGCCTCGGTCCAGACCCACGCCACGCAGTTGACCGCGCGCTTCGCCCGGCTCACCGGCGGCGAGCCGCGGCTGCTCCTCGTCCAAGGCATCACCTCCTCGCGCGAGGCAAAGCTCGTCATGCTGGCCGATCCGGTCGTGCGCGAGACGATGGACCTCTTCGGCCGTCTCAGCCTCGCCATTGTCGGCATCGGCGCGGTCGAGCCCTCCGAACTTCTCGCCCGCTCCGGCAACATCTTCTCCCGCCAGGAAATGTCGATGCTGCACGAGGCCGGCGCCGTCGGCGAGATTTCCTACCGGTTCTACGACAAGGACGGAAAGCCGGTCGAAACGCCGCTCAACGAGCGCGTCATCGGTATTTCGCTGGAGGACCTGCGCAAGACCGACCGCGTCATGGCGGTCGCGGGTGGAGAATCCAAAACCCAAGCCATCGCCGGCGCCCTCAAATTGGGCGTCATCGATGTGCTTGTGACCGACAAGTTCACTGCGGCACGCCTCACGGCCTGATCCATCCGGAGTCAGTGTTCGGCCTGCTGCGCTTTATGGAGGAAAGACCATGAGACGTTTTGCAGGCCAGACAGTATTGGTCACCGGGGGCAACAAGGGCATAGGGCGCGGTATCGCCAAGCGTTTTGCCGACGAGGGCGCAAAGGTGGCAATCGCGGCGATCGAAAAGGACACGCCCGCAGCCGCCCAGGCGCTCGCCGAGGAAACCAGCGCTGAGGTGATCGGCCTTGCGCTGGACGTGACTGACGCCAAGGCCGTACAGGAGACCTATGGCGAGGCAGAAGCGAAGCTCGGCGCCATTTCCGTCTCCGTGCAGAACGCCGGCGTCATCACCATCGCCAAGGTCGAGAACCTCACAGAGCGCGAATGGGACCTCAACCTCGACGTTAACACCAAGGGTGTCTTCCTTTGCTGTCAGGAGGCGATCCGCCGCTTCCGCGCCAGCGGCACCAAAGGCCGCCTCATCAATACCGCCTCCGGCCAGGCCCGCCAGGGCTTCATCTACACCCCGCACTATGCCGCCTCGAAGTTCGGCGTGGTCGGCCTGACGCAGAGCCTTGCAAAAGAACTTGCCCGCGAAAGCATCACCGTCAACGCCATTTGCCCCGGTATCATCCACACTGAGATGTGGGACTATAACGACCGGGTCTGGGGGAAAATGCTCGGCGAATACGGCCCCGGCGAACTGATGGCCGAATGGGTCGAAGGGATCCCCATGGGCCGCGCCGGCACGCCTGCCGAAGTCGGCGCGCTCGTCGCCTTTCTCGCCTCGGACGATGCCGCTTACATTACCGGCCAGACCATCAATGTCGATGGCGGGCTGATCATGTCCTAGCGCATCATTACTAACCGCACGATCCAATGCACGGACTGGGCGAGCGTCGGAAGTCGCGCGCCGTGTACGGGCACGTACACTACCTCGGAGGTCGCGGGCACCAAAACCTCCGGTCTTGCGTGGAGTGTAACAGCAGACTCGCAAAATGCGGCGTTCCGCAGAACACCGTTCCAAGTGATACATTATGCGAATTTCGAAGCACAGAACGCGAACACCTTCGCAATCAGCCGATCAGGAGGCTCATGAGGAACGGCTGCCATCGACCCAAGGGTGCCCTTGGCCAATAGGACCCGAAACTCTTTCGACGAGACCGACACTCTGGCTGCCGGATGAAACCACGGCGGACTTGCCGGGCATCCCATGACAGAGCCCATGGCGGGAGCTGGCTCTTTGATCCCTGCAATCTCATTTGGAACGTACCGCTCCTTCGAAGAGCCCCAGATCATCGCGGCTGAAGGTAGCCAAGTGCCAGCGGACGAGAGCGGTCGCCGCATCCAGCGTCTGATAGGTCACCCTGTCCGGACTGTCGATCCTGCGCATAGCCTGATGATCGATTACTCCGGACCTGATAACCTCAGCGGCTCGGTCGCGGTCGCCTGCGAATGCATCCTCGACGAGCTCGTGTGTGAGTATAATGCCTTTGCGGGGATGGCCACCACCTTCGTCACGGGTCAAAATGATCATGGCGGCGCCGAGCTTATCGGTGGTTTCCTGGTCAGCCAGGATCTCGAACAATGACATTTGGTTCCTCCGTCAAGATGTACACACCAGAGATCTCGCCCCAGCAACTCTCTCGACGACATGGCAGGTGCATGACCTCCCTTTTGGCCGGACTACTGACGCTGGGTCGGGTCTGGCCAGAGAGCCCGCACATCCTGGGAAGACTTTCGCGGATCTTGCGCACTTCGCCCGGATCAAGGTGGTGCGACAGCACGTGAAACAGCGTTTGCACTGCCTCCTTTGCATCGACCGGGAGTGTGAAGGCGAGTTCGTCCTTCACCTGGGCAAGGGGCCCATCCAGGGTCCGCGACTGTGCCGGCTGCTTGGAGGGCTCGTATTCATCGTAATAGGTCCCCCGCATGAGCAGCGGGGGTTGTGCCGAGAGATGGGCCGAAAGGTCGGCGGGCAAGCGATCGCGCAGGGTGTGGAGAACAGCGCTCAGAATATGCAATGCGCGCTGACGGTCTGGCCCCTGATGTTCGATGATTTCACCCAGCCAGGTATTCGTGATCTGGACCGTCCTGTCGAACACGGCGACACCGGAAGCACTGATGATGCTTTCCCGTTGTTGATGATCGATGCCGGTCGAACCAGATCGATGGGCAGATGTTCCAGCGCAGATAATTGCTTGCCCATGCATCTCGGGCAATACCACTTCGGCGAATGGGCGTTACCGCTTTAACAAGCCAGTTCCCAATCGACGGGAGGCGGATGTAAGCTCCGGCCGGGCAGGCTTGGCGCGTCCCAAGACCGCCGAAGCGCTGGACCACTGATCCGGTTGGAATAAGCAGCGACGTGACCTCTCTCCTGTGCAGGGGGAGAGAACCGCCGGGGCTTCATACGGTCGGTGGCAGGTTTCGATGCCAGGCCGCTGTTACCGGTTGAAAGCCTCGGGAACGTCCTTAGCTGAGGCAATGCGTGATTTCATCCAGATTTGTCGCCCCATAGACAGCAACGGGGCCTGGTCCTCGGAAAGCTATCCTGAAAAGCACAAGCATTCTCATTCCCCGCCGGAACTTGAGCAGCAGCCGTCGCATTCTTCGTATGGACAAACGAAGGAGGGTAAAGTGAAAGGGTTGTTGGCGGGACTTTGCGGATTCGCACTGTCCCTCGCGTTATTCCTGAGCGGGGCGGCTGTCGCAACTTTCATCCTCACAGGGAAGCCAGCGCGTGAGCCGCGGCTGGACATGAACCAGTCGGAAATATGGACCAAGCACGCGCGGGCAGTGGACACGGCGGCGCAGCAGTTCGAGCGACTCCCGGCTCGCGCGGCCGCAACTGATCTCTCTTCCAAGGTGATCGCAACGGCCAACGAGGCCGAAAAGGAACGCCCTTCCGAGCCTAGGATGACCACAATTGGCAACGGGGCCGAGGAGGAACTCCCTTCGGAGCCTTTGGACACGACGGTCACCGGATCGATTCAACCGATGCCGAAGGCCAGGCCGACTGCCCATGTCGAATGGTGTGCGAGCCGCTACCGGTCTTACCGTCCACACGACAACAGCTACACACCCTTTAGTGGCGGACGGCGGACCTGCATCTCGCCCTACATCGATGCGGCCAGGAGCCCGACAGAAGATGTTTCGCCGCCACCACGCGACATCTATGCGGAAGACGCCGACGACCCATCAAGACAGATGGACCTCTCGGTCGACCCGAGTGAAGGTACAAACCTGACGCAGGAACACGTTAGCTATTGCTTTAGCCGCTACCGTTCGTACCGCCCGGAGGACAACAGTTACCAGCCTTATGATGGCGGGGCGCGCAGACAGTGCCGGTAACGCGGCACGTTGCTGCGTCCTCCGGCGAATCCAAGCACAAGGAAGTACGCTATCTCGACATCCATGAGGACGACCAACTCGACGAGAAGCTGTTACAGACGTAGATCCAGCAGGCGGTCGCCCTGCGAAGCTGGCTCCCCCAGCGCGGGCGGAGCTTTCCGCAAAAGGCCAATGACGGACACGACGCCTTTCTCGGGCAATTCCAAGTGCGTCGGCGTGTCAGACTTGCCTTCGTATGTAAGCCCGTAGTCCTGCGCGCTACGCGGGCATTCGTCCGTTACATATCTAGTTCCGGATCCCAGCCCAGAGCAGTCAGATCCTGCGATAAGATCGGCAGGATTGATGCCAGCACCCGGCGGGTCGCCGACCGCATCGAAGCGGCGACGACGCCGGCCGTGTCGACTTGACGGGTCTCACCGGAGCGGAGCCAGAATAGGCTCCGTCACCGCCATTGGAGCTTTGCAGTAACCGTGAACATCCGCTCGTTAGGCAATAATTGCAGACCGAGCCCTACGGCGCCAGAAAGGTCCGCCATGGCGTCGGTTCTAGCCGCTGAACGGGAAAGGTCAATCAGCCGCTTCTGGCGCGAACCAGACCTCGGCTGACGGGCGTCCGGAACTCGGCTTGCCACCCACCTGAGACGATCGATGGATGGCCGATGCGACCGCCGCCCTCGGGAGTCGACTGTGCATCCGTCGCCTTGAGAGGACTCGCACCGGCGGCCACTCAAATTAAAATCGGATGAATGTAGCAGCTGCCCCGAATTGGCGAAGAAATCGGCTAGATTTTCACTTCCGTCGCGCGCCGAGTGCCGGGAACACCGTCGATCTTGCCGTCAGCATAGCGACGCCTCGATCCTCGAGTAAAGGCTTCGTCTCGATCACCTCGGCCCGGTTCGGTTCGCGCCGAAAGAAGCAGCGGTTGGCGATTGAGCAGCATGGAATCGCCGAATTCATGCGCGCGGTAGCGGTGCGCGGTGAGGGTTGCAGAGGCCCTGGCGAGGAGAGCATCGTCGGCAAAGGCGCGCAGGAGCTCGAAATGGCTTTCGCCGGGCTGGTGGATGCCTGTGAGAATCGCATCGGCCACGCGAACCGGCATGCCCCGCGCGATGCGCCCCGTCGCAATGCCATTTCCGGCACGTACACTGCCATCGGGATTGGCGGCTGACTCAAGCGCGCGCACGACGCTCGTGCCGATCGCGATGATGCGGCTGCCACGGAGCTTCGCCCGCGCGACCTGCGCTGCGGTATGCTCAGGGATGCGATACGGCTCGTCGAAGGGAAGCCGCAAGTCGAGCGCTGGATCGCCGGTGGAAGAAACGCCCGCGGCATGCGTGAGTGTTGTGAAACCGACGGCGCGCGGACGCCAGGCTTGGAGCGTGCGCCAGTCGAGTGCGAAGCCTGCCGATGGCGCCTCGAACGCAACCGGCCCGGCGGCAATCTTCGTCCAAACATCCCACAGTGCCAACGGTTCGGGAACATGCGCGTATTGGATCGGCCGACCGCACCGCGCCAGTCCTGCAAGCACCGCTGCGCGGTTGCTTAGGAAGCGCAGTTCAAGAAGGCGAGGATGGTCGAGAAGGCGCTCTACGACCGCTTCGAGCGGGCCGAGCCGGAGCCGGTCGCCTGGTGACAGCGCAGGCGGAGGCAGCCGGTCTTCCGTCCGCGTGCGGTGATCGCCCGAGCCGAAGGCAATCGCCACGAAGCGGGCTGGATCGGAAAGTGACAGCCAGCCCACGAGGCGAATCTCGATCGCCTCGTCGCTGGGGAGATGCGTGCCGTGCAGGCTGGCTGGCAAGGTCGCGGCGTCATTGGCGACGACCAGATCGCCAGGATCGAATAGCGTCGCGAGCCCGGTGCGCGGCAGGTCGCGCATCGTGCCGTCCGTCTCGACGACGAACAGCCTGGCTGAGTGCCGATCGGGGCGGTCAGCGACAATCATGCATGTGCCCCGGCGGTAGGCTGAGCGCGAACCGGCAATGCATCGAGCATCTTTTCGATGATCTCGGCAGCGGCCAGCTCGGGGGCCTTCAAGGTGGACGGATCGGCGTTCGGGAGCGCCAGCGCGTGCAACGGGGTGTCCATATCGCCAGGATCGAGCGCGAGGAGCCTTATGCCGTCGGCTTTCGCCTCCTCGTTCCAAATCGCCGTCAGATGGGCAAGAGCGGCTTTGCTCGCACCATAGGCGCCCCAGTCGGGATAGGCGTTCACCGCCGCGTCGCTGGAGATGTTGATCACCAAGGCGTCACGGCCCTCGCGTGCGGACGCGGCAAGCGCACCGAACAGGGCTTTCGTCAGCCGGAACGCGCCGAGGAGGTTGACCGCAAGCGCCCCTTCCAGGTCCTCGCACTCGGTATCGGCAAGAAGCGCCAGAGGGACAGGACCAAGGCTCGACGCATTGTTGATCAGGACGTCGAGCCCGCCGAGGCTTGCCGTGACCTGCAACGCGATCGGGTAGATGTCCTCCTTCTTGCCGACGTCGGCGACAATGCCGTGCGCGCCCGTCTCGTCAGCGATGCGTTCGACATTCGTGGCGGTTCGGGCGACGAAGGCGACGCACGCACCTTTTGCGGTAAGCTGTCGCACCAGCGCCAGTCCGAGGCCGGACGTGCCGCCCGTGACCGCCACGCGAAGCCCCTGAAGATCGATATTCGTTTGCATTGTCGGTGCTCCTTCAATCCGTACGGAGTCGTTGCTACAAGTTCAAGTTAACTTGAAGTCAAGCAGGAATCGTGCTTTCGTCAATGCATGGATCCGATGCTCACCATCACCGACGTGTCTCGGCGCAGCGGCGTCGCCTCATCGGCCCTGCGTTTCTACGAGGAGCGCGGGCTGATCGCGTCCGAGCGGGCCGGGTCGGGACATAGGCGCTATCACCGGTCGGTGCTGCGCCGGATCGCCTTCATCGTCTTTGCGCAGCGCATTGGGCTGACGCTTGAGGAGATCGGCGCCGAGCTCGCCAAGTTGCCGGCCGATCGCGTGCCGTCGCGTCGGGATTGGTCGCGGTTGTCGGAAGAGTGGGCGCAGCGCATCGACGAGCGCATCGCCGAGTTGCAGCGCCTGCGGTCCGGGCTTACCGAGTGCATCGGTTGCGGCTGCCTGTCGATCGACCGGTGTAGCCTGGCGAACCCTGCCGATGTGGCAGGACGCAAGGGGTCGGGGCCAAGATATTGGCTGGGGTGAATCGGCCTCCGGCGACAGGGTTGACGATCTTGGGGCTTCGACCTGTTCTTATCGCACGTCGCCCGGACGATGGATGACGGTAGCAAGCATTGTTTCGTTCGCTTCGGTCGAATGTCAGGAGAGACACTCGATGTGAAGCGGAAATTCGCCACTTGTGAGCAAGGGCTCGATGCCTGCATCCAGCTGGCCCAGCCGGATCAGCCCTCTCGAATAGCGGTAGCTGGCGGAGTTACCCCACCGTGTCACGCCCATCTCCCATCAGGAGATTATCGCCATTGCGCGCCACGTTCAGCTGATTCGGCAGCTTTGAAACGATCTTTCGGCATGGGTCGACCAAAAGATTGCAAAGGTCTCATCGCGGGGACTTGATAGCAGCTTACGGCCCCAAGAGCGCTCGCCGCGCGGCAGACGTTGCTCGCTTACTAGCCGGGGATCGGCCCGCAGCATTTGGGAGTACCCGCTGGCAGAGAACGCGATCCTGCCGGCCGGAGGCGAGTTCAAGCAGATCGTCCACCGCCAAAACTTAAATGGTCGCACCAAACGCTCCCGAGTGACCCGGTCGATAGACAGCTCACTCATCACGGTTTGCCCCTCGCTGTCGCCGTGATCTATGGAAAGCTGCAGATCAGCGACGTCGTGAAACGTCAGCGTTGCGGGCGCTACGCGGAAGCGAGCCTCCTCAGAACCTTCACAGAGCCACTCGACGATGAAGTCGATGTCGAGCACCAGATCGCTGCGCCAATCCTGCTTTTCGGGATCGCCAATATCGAACCGTATCCCGTAGATAAGATTGTCGTGCCATCGCCAGACGAGATCGTCGTCGCGCGTGCCATCATCCTCGGCGTCACTTACCATCAGAGCTGTCCCCCAGTGAATGCGGCGGCCGATTCTACTCGTCGTCAAGCTCGTCGGGCCACATCTGGGCCCCATGCAACACGCGCAGAATACGAATCCTATCCGCCATCACCACATAGGCAGCAATGTAAGGCGCCGGATGACGAGCTCGCGAGTTCCGGCAATTCGGCCAGGCCGACCACTTTCGGGAAGTCACGAAGGCGACGCGCTGCGCGGACGATCTCCTCGTCGACGTGAACCGCCGCCTTCGGATTCTCTCTTTCAATGTGACTGAAGACGGTGTCGCGATCGTCCAGGGCATATTGCGCCCGGACAAGCCTCATCGGTCACCCGCCACGGCCTTGCGCAAGGCCGCCCGACGCTCGCGAAAGCGCGCATCGGCGTCGGCATCATCGACGTCGGGTGTCCTCAAGCGCCTGCAACACCTTGGCGCGGAACCAGGCGTCATAGGCCTCGCTGTGGCTGACAAGTTCCACCGGCAGGGCGCCTTCGTTCGCCGTCCGGGTTAATAGGATTCGAACGGCATCCGAGACCGTCAGACCCATGTTTTCTAGAACCGCCGTGGCGCGCTCTTTGACGTCAGCATCAATCCGAGTCTGAACCAGGGCATTTGAAACCATATGCGAGTCTCCCTTCACTGATGTCAGTGTAATGCACCTGCATGACAAAATCCAGAACCACTCCGAGTCTCATCCGAAAAGCTCGCATTCATCGCGTCGATCAAGCGGAGTTCCCGACGATACATTATGCAACCTTTTTACAGAACGGGAACAACCTAGCGATGAGCCGCGCAAGAGGCTCGTGAAGAACGGCTGCCCTCGACCCCTTGCGGACCTTCCCTTTAGGCAGGTCAGGGGAAAGTCGTGACCCATAGCAGACAGTCACGCTGGCGAGGACCGGACTTTCGCTCCCGGCGCCCCGCTAGTTCTAGGCACATCCGCTTGCCCATGCCTACAAAGCACATTAGGCCTCGCGCAGGCCCACACACTTCAGGAGAACTCATGTTTGACCACGTCAAATTCGGAGTCAGTGACTATGCAGCGAGCAAAGCGTTCTTCCTCAAGGCACTCGAACCGCTCGGCGTAGCCGTTGTCTCGGAGGGGCCGCCGACGTACGGTGTCGAGCTTAGCCCAAAGGGTAAGGCTTCACTGTGCCTGTACCAAACCGAGGAGAAGCCGGCGCATCTTCACTTGGCGTTCACGGCCGAGAATCGCCAGCAAGTCGAAGCTTTCTATCGCGCGGCTCTGGAGGCGGGTGGAAAAGACAATGGTGCGCCTGGTCTGCGCCCGCACTACCACGCGAACTACTATGCAGCTTTCGTCATTGGTCCTGACGGGCACAACATCGAAGCGGTTTGCCACGAACCTGAGGCCTAACCCTTCCATCGAGGGGACGTCCACAAGCGGGGCTTCGCCCACTTGCGGCCGCCCCTCATGTCAAACGTTAGGCCGCATGATCTCCTTCGGTCCAGATTCCCGGCGGTTCAAATCTGCGGGCAGCGGCGATCGTTCCGAACGGGAGCCAAGTCCTCTTGCACCGGCTGGAGAGGTGCCGCCTTCTGATCTTTCCCCGGCGGGCGCGTCGAGGGGGGGGAGAACTCGGGTCTTCGGCTGTGGTTCGCGAGATGGCAGAGGAACTCGCCGAGCCGGTCGAATGCGGTCAGGTGATGTAGGTGGTAGAGAACTTCTTCACCTACCGGCGTGACTTCAGTCGCATCGTGCGAGAATGCGGCCTAACCCTTCGCTCAGATCTCGTAAGGGAGACTCTGGCGCACAGGATATGACAAGAAGCGATCGATGGCCGCGATCTCCTTGGAGAGTTCCTCTCCGTTATCCTCTTCGCCGACATCAACCTTCACTTCCTCGGCCAATTCTTCCGCAGCGACGACCGGCGCCGGCTCAACATATGCGGCCGGCCGGGTATCGGGTATCAAGTGTGTAGAGCCCAGACGAGTGCACAGTCTCCAGCACGTCCCTCACTGTGGCGCCGGACCCCTCTGCAAAAGCCTGGGTGATGGATGCCACCAGTTTACCGATCTCGTTCAGCTGTTTGGCAACATCCCGGCCCTTCAATTCCTCTTTGTCGAGAAGGGGCGAGAACTTCCTCAGGAGATGCATCACATCCAACTGACGACCGGCTGCCGAGGCGTCCTTCAACTTGGCTGCCACACGGTCGGAAAGCCATCAACCCGTCATTGTTTAGACGAGGTCCTCACTTTGCTCCGATCAGGTCTTTGATTTCCGCCAGCTTCCTCATGCAGCCCTGCTCATCACCGGCATCGGCCATTTTGCGAGCCTCCGCTATGAGCTGGGTTGGCTTGTCGGCACTTTCACCGGTCCGTGTCCCGGTTACCTGCTCCTGATGAGGCGAAATCGCCTCGGTCTGGGTACCGGTTGATCCTGTTATTTCCGTTCCAACGCCCTTCTTCTGTTTGCCGGGCATGACTTCTTCCTGGTGCTCCGTAACTGGCGCTCCGGACCCGCTGCCGCTTGCGCCCGTTTCCGCGGCAACGATAGCTTGCCCGAGTTTCTCGAGTTCTTGCCTGCAGTCCGCGAATGCCGGCGCAGCCAGCAGAAGGGGAAGGGCGGTAGCTGCTATGAGACGTATCAACATTTTGCTCTTCACTCGCTGTTTAGGGACGCAATGCATCCATTGCACTTTGTGGGGCAAACCAAGCTCTACCCGATGAGTTCCATGCAGATGCCTCATTCTCTTTTAAATTCAGCTCGCGATTAAGCTCTATTGTCACTTCATGCGGCCAGGCTCGCAGATAGCCGGTGCTTCCATACAAAGTGCCTGGCACAAACACCCTGTCAGCGGCTTGACCAGCACGCCGACAGGGCTGCATCGACTCCGTCTGCATGATTAGCTGGGAAGTGCTCCCGAATTCTTCGCAACCCAGGTGGCGATATAGTCCATCAGGGCTGGCGACAGGCAGTCATAGGGCTCCAACCCGAGTTCCCTCAAACGGGCCCGGATGTCATCCATGCGACTGGGGTCGACGCCCGATTCAATAATGGAAGACACGAAGGCCGCAAAGCCGGGTGGAGCCCAGCCGGACTCCTGGAAGCGCTCGGGATGAATGAAGTCAAGTCCCTGGAAGGCATGCTCTCGCTCCACCGGCCCATACATATGTACGCCGCACTCCCTGCAGGCGTGCCGCTGGATGAGTGCCGAGGGATCGACCACTTGCAGCTTGTCGCCGTTCTCGAGCACGGTCACTTTGTCATGCGGGACAACCGCGACAATGGAGAATGTGGCGCCGCTGGGCTTCCAGCACTTGGTGCAGCCGCAGGCGTGGTTGTGGGCAATCTGTCCCTCGATCCTAACCTTGACCGGCCTGTCCGTGCAGGCACAAACAAGCGTGCCCCCCTGAAAGTCAGGGCTCCCCGATTTCACGCCACTATCAACAGCCGGATGAATGCGAATTGAACTTTCCATTGCGTATCCTCCCTGTTGTGCCGAAGCCGTCGCGACGCTTCGGCTTGTTCTGTTTCCCGGCGGTTACGCTCAGTAGATCACGACGCTCCTGATGCTTTCGCCGGAATGCATCAGCTCGAAGCCCCTGTTGATGTCGTCGAGCGCCAAGGTGTGGGTGATCATCGGATCGATCTCGATCTTGCCCTCCATGTACCAGTCGACGATCTTCGGCACGTCGGTGCGGCCGCGCGCGCCGCCAAAGGCGGTGCCCATCCAGGTGCGGCCGGTGACCAGCTGGAACGGCCGCGTCGATATCTCCTGGCCGGCGCCGGCGACGCCGATGATCACCGACTTGCCCCAGCCGCGATGCGAGGCCTCGAGCGCCTGGCGCATCACTTTGGTGTTGCCGGTGCAGTCGAAGGTGTAATCGGCGCCGCCGATCTGGTCAGCGCCGCGCTTCGTCAGGTTGACGAGATAGGGAACGATGTCGTCGCCGACCTCCTTCGGGTTGACGAAGTGGGTCATGCCGAACTTCTCGCCCCATTCCTTCTTGCCGTTGTTGATGTCGACGCCGATGATCATGTCGGCGCCGGCAAGCCTCAAGCCCTGGATGACGTTGAGGCCGATGCCGCCCAAACCGAAGACGATCGCCGTCGAACCGATCTCCACCTTGGCCGTGTTGATCACGGCGCCGATGCCGGTGGTAACGCCGCAGCCGATATAGCAGATCTTGTCGAAGGGGGCGTCCGGGTTGACCTTGGCGACGGCGATCTCCGGCAGCACGGTGAAGTTCGAAAAGGTCGAGCAGCCCATGTAATGGTGCAGCTTGTCGCCGTTGATCGAGAAGCGCGAGGTGCCGTCCGGCATCAGGCCTTGGCCTTGCGTGGCGCGGATGGCGGTGCAGAGATTGGTCTTGCGCGACAGGCAGGAGGGGCAGGCGCGGCATTCCGGCGTATAGAGCGGAATGACGTGGTCGCCCTTCTTCACCGAGGTGACGCCGGGGCCGACATCGACGACGATGCCGGCGCCCTCATGGCCGAGGATCGCCGGGAACAGCCCTTCCGGATCGGCGCCGGAGAGGGTGAAGTCGTCGGTGTGGCAGATGCCGGTCGCCTTCACTTCGACGAGCACCTCGCCGGCCTTCGGCCCTTCGAGTTGCACCGTCTTTACTTCCAGAGGTTTGCCGGCCTCGCTGGCAACGGCAGCGCGTACGTCCATGTCTCCATCCTCCCTTGAACATCATCTCCACCCGGGACTGGTTCATTCGGAAGAACTCGAACAGCGGCGGCCACCGGATACAGATGACCTGCCGTACTCGAACGTCACTCCGTGATCATCTCGTCCTGCTCATTGAGAAGCGGGACACCGTACGAGAGCAAGAGCTCGTTGATGTCCGTCTGATTGTCCCTGATGAAGGTATTAAGTGTCCGTTTCCACTCCTGGTCGGACGGCCGCACACCCATTGTGATCCGATAGGTCATGCGCGAACCGCCCTTCTCTCTGGTCAAGGGCACGACCGCGAGCTCGACCGCCGACTTGCTGGCATAGTAACCGGCCATCGGCCCCCAGATCACTGCGGCGTCAATTACGCCCGCCGTCATGTCCCGGATCATCACCTCAGCCATCGACGGCGCTACGCGCGTGTCGACGACGAGAGGATAGATCTTCGCTTTGCGCATCAGTTTCGCTGCCGCCATGTTCGCGGAGGGTGACGTTCCATGGACCACGCCGATCCTCTTATCGACGAGCTTCGGATCGGTCAGCGTTTTCACGCCGGCAAGATCGCCATCCTTCTTGTAAAGCAGCACATAGGAGGAGCGATAATAAGCGTTGGTATTCTGGACGAGTTCGTCGCCTTGCGCATAACCCATGATGATGTCGCAGCGGTTGGCGCCCAGTGTATTGCGCACAAAGCCAGGGATCGAGGGAAACCACGTATAGGCAACAGAGCTCCTTCCTGTCCCGGCCGCGACCATCTCGGCGAGCTTGTTCTCGAATCCCTCCCCGCTCTTATCGGAGAAGGGCATGTTGGACGGGTCGGCGCAGACCCGGAGCGTATCCGTGTCAACCAGTTCGCCAGCAGCACCGAGCCCGGCGCTCTGCGAATGAACTTGGAGCGGCATCAGCGCGGCCATGGCCATGGAGACGAGGGCTGTCCTGCAAGTCCACTGGACGCCGTGTGCCATATCATCCACCCATGCAGGACGCTTCGTTGGCCGTCGCCGCTTCGGGCTTGTCCGCCTTCTTGGGCGGACGACCTCGGGGCGCAGCGTCGACGGCGCGGGCGCGCAGGTAAATATAGAGGTCATCGAGGTAGCAGTAGACATTCTTATTATCGCCGAACGCCGGCATGACGGCTTCCTTGCCGCCGATGGTACTCTTGCGTCCTTCGGCTACGATCGCAAGGAATGTCCCGTAATCTATGTTCTTCATCGATGTGGTGAGGGCCGGAGCATAGGAGGATCCGACGCCATCAGGTCCGTGGCAGACATGGCAATCGGCATGATAGCGGCGATATCCGCTGAACGTGTACCAATCGACGGTGCCGTTTTCGATCTTGAAGGTGGGATTACCCTCGGCGTCGAAATGCTTCCCGTCTTCCTCCTTAACGCTGGCCGCCTTTTCCTTGTTGTCTTCAGCCCGGGCACCGCTGCTCGCACAGGCAATAAGAACTGTGGCAAGCGCCGAGATGATGAAGCCTGGTGACATTCATAACCTCTTTCTCCGGCCGCCATGCTCTACTCTTTCCGAGTTTGGCAGACGGGTTCGAGATTCTCTTATCTGACGCAGTCGAGAGCCCGGTAGCGTTGCCGCTGAAGTTGGTTCGGGCTCTCGCTTCGGCGGTAGCGGACCACCCCGTCATTAATCCGGAAGGCCGAATACCGTCAGTTGTCCGCCCAGCGTGGTATATTCGGCCAATGCGGCGTAGCCACCTACCGCACCCAAACCTGCCGTGGCGACGACTTCGCTTTCCTCGGTCGGAACTCTCTCACCGGCCATCGCCTCCTGCCAGGCTGCTGCACCCTCAACTCCAAGAAGACCGCCGGCGAGTCCAATGCCTGCCCAGCCGCCAACACCCGACAGAACCGCAACGTACTGCTTGCCGCCGTGTTCGAAGGTGTTGATGTTGCCGATGATGCCGGAGGGAGTCTTAAACTTGTACAGTTCGTTTCCCTGCGTATCCACCGCCTTGATGTAGCCTTCAAGCGTGCCGTAGAAGATGACGTCGCCATCAGTTGCGAGCGCACCTGACCACACCGAGAACCGCTCCGGCTTCGACCAGACGATCTCACCCTTGGCCGCGTCCCAGGCAATGAAATTACCCATGCCGCCGTGGCTGTTCGGGGTGGGATACATGTTCACGGTCGCGCCCACATAGCCCTGGCCGGCCGTGTAGCTTATTCTGTACGGCTCGTAGTCCATGCAGACATGGTTGGTCGGCACGTAGAACAGTTTCGTCTTCGGCGAATAGGTCGCCGGTTGCTGGTCCTTCGTTCCGAGCGCTGCCGGGCAGATACCGGTGGTGTTGACGTCCTCGCCGTTATGTTCAGTGGAGTATTTGTCTACGACCTGCGGACGCCCATACTGCTCGCTGTTGGGGTCCATCACGACCTCGGTCGCCCAGTTGACCGTCGGATCATACTTCTTGGCAACAAGAAGCTCACCCGTTGCACGGTCGAGCGTGTAGCCGAAGCCGTTGCGGTCAAAATGCACGAGCACGTCCCTCGGCTGACCGTTGATCTCCATGTCATCGACAAGGATCATTTCGTTGACGCCGTCATAGTCCCATTCGTCGTGAGGCGTCATCTGATAGGCCCACTTGGCCATACCCGTTTCGGCGTCGCGCGCGAAGATCGTCATAGACCAACGGTTGTCGCCGGGTCTCTGGTTGGGGTTCCAGGTCGAAGGGTTGCCGGTACCATAGTAGATCAGGTTCAGTTCCGGATCATAGGCGTACCACCCCCACGTCGTTCCGCCACCGGTCTTCCATTGCTCGCCTTCCCAGGTGTTCATCCCCGAGTCCTTGCCCACCGGCTTGCCGAGGTGCGTTGTCTTCTCCGGGTCGATCAGCGTTTCTGAATCAGGACCCGTCGAATATGCCCGCCAGGCTCGCTTGCCATCACTCAGATTGTAGGCCGTGAGGTGACCGCGGACACCGTACTCGGCACCGGATATGCCAATGATGACCTTGTCCTTGACCACCATGGGCGCGGACGTGCTGGACTCGGCCATGCCCCCGTCGGTTTTCTCACCATTTTGGACTTGCCAAGCGACCTTGCCGGTCTTGGCATCGAGCGCGGTGACCATCGTATCAGCCTGGGCCAGGATGATCTTGCCGTCACCATAGGCCACGCCGCGGTTGACGGTGTCACAGCACATGATCGCAATGACGTTCGGATCCTGCTTTGGTTCGTATTTCCAGAGGATCTTGCCTTCGTTCTTGAGATCAAGCGCATAGACGATGTTCGGGAATGGCGTATGCACGTACATAACGTCGCCAATCACGAGTGGACCACCTTCATGGCCGCGCAATACGCCCGTGGAGAACGTCCACTTGACCTGCAGGTCCTTAACATTGTCCTTGTTGATCTGGTTCAGTTTCGAATAGCGGGTGTTGGCGTAATCGCCCGTGGGCATCGCCCAGTTCTTCGCGTCGGCCGCCAGGGCCATCAGTTCGTCGTTGGCCAATGCATTTCCGGCAATAGCCGCTGTCAGAAATCCAGCGGCGGTCATTGACAGATATGCGAATTTTTCGAGCATGCGCATGTGAAATCCTCCCGATGGTGATATTCACCCGAGGCTCGTCATCATAAATCCTCGGGGTATCACAAAGGCCAGCTCAAGCGATGTCATGCTTGTCCTGGACATGCGCTTCCGTCAGCGTGTCACAGTTCGTTTGGAAGGGCAGAGGGCACCGTCATTGCCCGTCCTCTTGACCTGCGACACTTGCGCCGCTCCCAAGAGACAAGCCTTGAAGCCGAAAACCGATGGAGAATAGGCCATTAGCCCAAATAACACAAGATTAAATCTGACGATACTTGTGCGGCGCGAAACGAAAATGCTGCTTCGCAATATAGATATTACTAATTCTTCGGAGTATTTAATTTAACCGTTTCCGGACATACTGCAGTAATATAGAGTATCAATAGGATTAACTTGGCTTCTGTCTATATCCATGCCCACCGGAGATTTCACGGTGACCACTCGAACTTTGGGCGCGATAGCCTTTCTCGCTGCGCTTATGTGTGCTGTCACAGCGTCGGCGGCCGGAGGCTATCCGACAGTTGCAGTCGTGGACTATGTGTACGGCTGCATGAAAGCCAATGGCGAAACACGGACCGCACTCGAGAGCTGTTCTTGCTCTATCGACGTCATAGCTTCGATCATGCCCTACGAGCGCTACGAGGCGGCCGAGACATTCAGGAGCTTAGGACTTCAAACAGGCGAAAGAGGGGCTCTGTTTCGTCAGAGTGCTCCGGCGAAATCCGCCGACGCCGACCTGAGACGAGCGCAGGCTGAAGCAGAGGTCCGCTGCTTCTGACCCTCGAATTCAAATCAAGATCCGCGCGCCCCGATCGCCGACAGCGCGTCCCCGTCTGATAAGACAAGTGTCGCTGAAGGACTTTGAATTGCTGCATGTTCCGATTCAAAGAAAAGCCAGTTTTGTACCCGCCGTCCCGCCGTTGGCGATCACACCAACGGAAATCGTTCGTGAAAGGCCAAAACGAGCTCGTCGAGCGCTGGCGTGTCGCGCAAATGGCGTGAGAGACGCACGTCGAAGATGCCAAGCACCTGCGCCGGACGCGGTGATAGCACGATGATACGATCGGCAAGCAGAAGGGCCTCGCGCAAATTGTGGGTCACCATTAGCACGGTGGTAGGCCTGGCCGCCCAAACCGTCATCAGAAGACGGCGCAAGCTGTCGGCGGTCCGTTCGTCGAGCGAGGTGAAAGGCTCGTCCAGAAAAAGAATGGCGGGTTCCGTGGCAAAGGCCCGCGCAAGGGCGGCGCGGCGCGCAAGCCCCAGCGAAAGCTCCGAAGGGTAGAGCGAGCGCACTGCGGAAAGACCTAGAATGTCGAACAGCCAGTCCAGGTCTTTATCCCTGAGGCTCCGAGACAGCGCAAGTCGGACGTTCTGCTCCACTGTTCGCCAGGGGAGAAGCACCGGCTCCTGGAAGACCGCAGCGATGCGGTTGGAGCCGCCTTCGGGCAACTGATAACTGCCCGAAAACTGCCGATCGAGACCCAGCAGGATTCGCAAGGTCGTGGTCTTGCCGCAGCCGGAGGGACCCAGCAGGCAGGCAAATTCGCCGTGCCTGACCTCGAAGGAAAGTCCGCGCAATGCGGCAATCGTAACCCCCTTAGCCGATCGGAACGTCTTGTCGGTAATGTCGACTTTAAGCGGGGCGGCGCCAGCGGGTTGCATGTCGTTCAAGTGGCTGCACCAGAAGGAGTTCGATCAACAGCATGATGGCCACGAAGGCCAGCGTATAGGCAAGAATGGCGGCAACATCGAATATCTGGAAGTAGAGATAGATCTGGAAGCCGACACCGCTGGAGCGGCCGAGCAGCTCGACGACGAGCACGATCTTCCAGATCAGCGCAATGCCGGAGCGCGAGGCGGCCGCGAAATAGGGCTGCAACTGAGGCATCAGGATATGGCGGATACGGTCGATCGGTCCCAGCCGGTAGACGGTGGCCATTTCCGCAAAACGGGAGTCGAGCGCGCGCGCACCCTCGCGCATGGTGACGACGACATTGGGTATCTTGTTGATCGCAACGGCGCCGATCGCGGCAGCCTCCGTCAGGCCGAACCAAATGTAGGCGAGGACGATAACGACCAGCGCCGGGAGGTTGAGAAAGAGGACAAGCCACGGATTGAAAAAGGAATCCGCCCGTCGGTGCATGCCGAGCAGGACACCGATGACCGAGCCGACGATCATCGCGACGACATAGGCGGCCGCGACCCGCGAGAGCGTCATTGCCAGATGATAGCCAAGGTCGCCGCTCGCCGCTTCCTTGAGAAGCACCCGCCAGACCTCGAGCGGGGGCGGAAACGCGCGACTCGGCCAGATTCCGGCCGCGAGGCTCCAGAGCAAGCACAGTCCGAGCAGCGATGCCAAGGCCGTCGCCGCAGGCAACGCGATGCCACTCCCGCGAGAGACGGTGCGCGCGCGCCCGCTTATAGATGCCCCGTTGTCCGATCCGAATCCTCTCATGTCTTCAATGCCGCCCAGAAAGTCCCAGGAGCCATCTGCCGCGCCTCGCCAACGAGCTTCTCGCCGCCCAGGTCTGCAAGGACTTCGTACAGCTTGGCGGCATCGTTTTCCTCTTCGGAGAGAGGCCGGTTTGGAATGCCTTCCCGATAGCGATCGCGCAGCACCTCGAGCTCCCTCCCCTCGGCTCTCACTATAGGTGCCAGACGCTGCCATTCGGCATCGGAATCAGCCAGAAGTTTCTTGGCCTGTGCGCTTGCCTTGACAAAGCTCATCGCCGCATCCGGCTTTTCGTTCGCCCATTCGTCGTGGAATACATATCCCAGCGCAGAGACCGGTCCCGACGCCCCGAGCGCCTTGGCTGCGTCGTCGGCACCGATTAGGCGGCGAAAGCCGTTTGCCTCCAGACGCGCGCAGAAATGCCAAAAGTTCAAGACCGCATCGAGCTCGCCGGAGATGGCCTTTTCCGACAGCAACGGCGGCGCGCCGAAAACGATGTCGCCCTCCTTGGTCAGGTCGATTTTGTAGTCCCGCTGTGCAAGTCCTTGGATCAGAAGCCAGCTCTTGTCGAGCGATCCACCGGCTACGCCGATTTTCTTTCCCACGAGGTCGGGGATGCCACGAATTGGCGCGTCCTCCTTGACCATGATAGCGCCAACTGCGGTCGAGTAAGGTGCGAACGTGAGATCCTCGCCCTGCGAACGCTGGCGCGATACCCACAACCAGTCGGAAACGATGATGTCCAGGTCGCCTGCCAGGATTGCTACGTTGGTGGCGTCTTCGCCAGCGAAATAGACGACTTCCACGTCGATGCCGTTGGCCGCGTCGAATCGATTGTGCTTGATGGTGTCGAGCTCCCAGTTCACCGTGCCAAATTTCAGGACACCCACCCGTATCTTCGGAGCGGATGGGTTTGCCAAGACACGGAATCCCAGAGGATTTGCAGCAGCCAGCAAGGCCACCCCGCAAAACACGCGCCGCGATATGTTCATGATGCTATCTCCCAGCAGATGCTTGCAGCGACGTCAAATTTCCCGGCCCTTCTCAGGGAAGACACATGTCCATCGCACGATCTTCAGCCCCGGATGGCGCTCGGACCACTTCGCGATCTCGGTCGGGGCCAAGAGCATGCATTGGACAAGCGACCCGCGGCTCTCGAAATACAGATGCTCGGTGCGGCAACTCGTAGGGTTGGCCAACTCGCAGACGGTCAGGACGAGATCGACGAGGTTCACTTGAGCACCTCCCTGCGCGAACGCGCGCAGAAAGAACCTGATTGGCACGCTTCGCATGCGAATCCGTTAGATTGGCTTTCACGAGGTGCCCTGATGGAAAGCCTGCGACGAGGATACGCGTGCGACAAACGAGCGTCAATTATCCTGCGAGGCGCCGCTCGGCAGCGGGAGGCGCGGTGCTCATCTGGCTTTCAGCGCTTCCGCAATCGTCTTGACCAGAGCGTACAAGCGCTGCTCAATTAGCGTCGGCACCTCGCAGACGAAGCTCAGTGATTGCGCGCGCTCCTGAAAAACACGCATCTGAAACGCGAGCCGATCACTCCGCAGAGCGAGCTCGTTCGGGTCGGCATCGGCGTTCGCCCGCAAGGCATCCACGGCAGAAGTCTCCTGCCGCAGGAGTTCCGCCATGTCCCTCTGCCTGTGGGCGTAGCGTGCGATGCCGGCGATAACGTGCGAGCGCTCTCGGTTCATATGATCGAACAGACCCTGCACGAGCATGGTCATGCGCGGTTCCCTCTCGCCCTCCGGCAGGCCTTCCGCGTAGCCTCTAATCTTTTGCTGCGCCTCCGGCAGCGGCACGCGGCGCGCCGACAGTTCCCTCACCAAAGCAGAAATGCCCGCATCTTTGGACCAGTCGGCGGCCGTCTGGGGCAGTTCGGTACCGGTCCAGAACTGGCCGAGCGAAAGCTCCGGAACCTTGCGCTGGATACACGGCCAGTCCGGGTCGCCCCCCTGCGCGGCCAAGGCCGGCCAGGCAAGGATTGCAGCGACTGCCGCGGCGGGGATGATGCGCGTGAGGGATGGCCACCGCATCAGGCATTTCCTCCGGTATCTTGCTTGCGGCCGAGAAAGCCGTTTGATGGATCATAGGCGAGGATCGCGCCGCCCAGAAACAGCACGGTGAACGCAACCACGATCATGAGCGATCCCCAGTCGATCTGTCCATAGAGGGCGAAGCGGATCAGTTCGACCGCATAAGTGAACGGATTTGCGAGGCAGATCTTGTGGAGAAGCGGGCTCGATTCCTCGATGCGCCACAGCGGATAGAGCGCTGGAGAGGCAAAATACATCGGGAAGATAACAAAGTTCATGATCCCCGCGAAATTCTCCAGTTGCTTGATCATCGACGACAAGAGCATGCCGAGCGAGCACAGCATCATCCCTGACAGGAACAGCGCGGGTAGGATCAATAGGTAGCCGATCCATGGTGGATTGACGCCCCAGAACCAGGCTACCGCCAGAAAAGCATAGACTTGCATGATCGACACCGTGACGCCGGCGAGCAGCTTCGACACCAGGAGGAACCAGCGCGGAAACGGGCTGACCAGCAGGGTCCGCATGTTTCCCATCTCCCGGTCATAGACCATCGAGAGCGAGGACTGCATGCCGCCGAACAACAGGATCATGCCGCACAGGCCGGGCGTGATATAGACCTCATAAAGCACGTAGGTCTTGTAGGGTGGCATCATCGAGACACCAAGCACCTGACGGAAGCCGGCGGCGAAGACGAAGAGCCACAGAAGCGGACGAACCAGTGACGAGACGAAGCGCTCTCGCTGATTGAGAAAGCGAAGTCCTTCCCGGATCAGGATGCCTTTGAGGCACACGAGATACTGACGGGCGCTGAAGCCACGTTCTGTGGTGGGCTCGGCGGGAATGCGGCCTGCGGCAGATTGCAAGGTCATCGAGGTACTCCATCCACCGTAACCGGAGCGACCCCGCTTAGCATCGCGAACGCCTCTCGAATGCTGTTGGCGCCACAGGAACGGACGACGTCGTCGACTGTGCCGTCAGCGAGCACCCTGCCCTTATGGAGTATGACGACATGATCGCTGTCTTCGACCTCATCGATCAGATGGGTCGCCCAAAAGACGCTGATGCCCTCGGCAATCACGAGCTCACGGATGATAGCGAGAATCTCAGCACGCGAGTGTATGTCCAGCCCAGCGGTCGCCTCGTCGAGCAGCAGCAGCGGCGGCCGGTGCAACAGAGCCCGCGCAATTTCGATGCGACGCATCTGTCCCCCGGAGAGGCTGCGCGCCTTTTCGTGCAACCGGTCACTCATGTCGATCTGGGCAAGCAGCGTCCCGATCCGCGACAAGGCCTCTGGCCGCCCAATGCCGTGCAGCGACGCGTGGTAGGAGAGATTTTGGTAGACGCTGAGATCGAGATCGAGCGTGCGCGCTTGAAACACGATGCCGAGCCGGCGCAGCGCCTCACCCGGCTCCCGGCTGACGTCGTGGCCGAAGATGCGGACCGTCCCGTGGCGCGCGTCATAGAGATGGCTGATCAAGGAGAACAGCGTCGTCTTGCCGGCTCCGTTGAGGCCAAGCAAGACGGCAAAGCGCCCCGGCGCAATTGAAAAGGAAATGTCAGCCAGAACCTGCTTCTGGCCATACCAATAATTGACCGCCGACACGTCAAGTGCGGCAGGCAAGCTAACTCCATCATTCGCATTCACATGCTGCATGGTGCCGTCTTCTTCCGCGAACACCAAAGTTAACCCCCATCCCAGCCTATTTGATGGTGATCGTTCATTGCATGGCCTCGTCGGCAAGATCTGGAACGGTCACGCGAGCCACCTTGTCGGATCGTCGTGGACTGCACCTGCATCGCGCCTTCCCAGTGTCCGTCCGCCGTGCTGTACCAGTATCGGTGAACTCCTCTTCTGCGACAATCTTACCGCCAACGCGCGTGGCGGCACGGCGGAGCGCATCGGCGAATGGCTTATCGGGCTCATGGGAGCCGTAGACCAGCACCCATCGGCGCTACTGTTTCCAGATCAGATACTGCGCCAGCCCATCGGCGAGCATGGTGCGCGTTGAGGCGGTGTGGACCCCGCACTCCTCCTCGCGCAGAGGGTCTTCAGTGGCGCTCAACATCAGGACGTCCTTATCGCGAGCGAGATCGGGTATCGACAGAAGCTGCGTCGCGAGAGGTTGTTGCCGATGGCCACCTTCGCCCCCGCGACACCCTCGTCGCGCGGCCGCACGTCAAGCACCGAAAGGGCAAGCTGGGGCGCATAGGCACGATGATAGCCCAGCTTAATTTCCGAAACCCGTTCGGTTTGAGCCGTCTTGTTCGTCGGCGCGGGCGAAGGCTCCTGCGCGACGGCACTGAAGAGGCTTGGAGACCCCGAGAAAAGCAGTGATAAACAATATGCGGACATAGAGCACCGCACATCCAGCTTAGTCGACAAAGTACATCAGGTCCGACCCATCGGATCTGTGTAATTCCTCGGTGCGGCAGATAGCTTAACTGAGATGGCGCTGATTTCAAACAGACACTAGGATGACGTCGCTTCGCCCTACGGTTCCGACGTACACGGCGTCTTCTTGCTTTTGAGACCCCGGACCTCCCGGCGCGAGCGTGGGACCAGTGGACATCCACGGGGCCGCAGATGCCGATAGCAGGGGCGCGGCATTCGGAAGACGTGCACCACCCATGATGCCGGGGTGGCCGCCGCTATTTTACTCTGATAGGCGTCCTTCTATGGCAGACACAGTGAAATCAATAGTTTACCTCCATATTAACTCGTATCTGCCATGTTATGCCACACCGTATGCGGCGTTATTAAACTATTCCCGCGTGCACTCTCTGCTCGAGGCCAGCTCCTTCTTCCAGCCGAGGAAGTTCGAGATCGCGAATTCTTTGATATACTATGAAAATAGCAGGAGCATAATTACAATTATAAGGAGGAAAGCTATGTCGACGACGTGCGTTAGTTGGCTAATTGCGCTTGCAGCATGCTCCATCTCTATGGCGTCAACGGAGGTTCGGGCCGGTCCCCTTGAAGACGATGTCAAGGCCGCCTACACGGCTTGGGACGAGGCCTTCGGAAAGGGGGACGCTAAGGCGGTTGCCACCTTCTATACTGAGGACGCGCTTCTTCTTCCCCCCAGTCATGACGTAATCGAAGGACCTGCTGGCGTTGAAAAGTTTTTCAGCGGCATATTCGGTACGGGCGCCACTGATCACAGGCTCGAGGCAATCAGGGTGGATGGCGACGAGAAATTGATTTACGGCGCAGCGAAATGGTCGGCGAAGGGCAAGGATGCTCAGGGCAAGGACCAGCCGTGGGGCGGAATTGCCACACATGTTTTCGAGCGACAGGCCGATGGCAGCTTGAAGATCAAGCTACATACGTTCAATTGACGTTCAGTCCCTGCCCTGCGCAGATGTGGCTCGGTAATGAGGCTCTACTCCGGGCAGGTCTCTGTCCCGGCGCGCGCTTCCTCGACGTTGCATCGGGCAGCGGTGCCCTCAGCATCTCGACAGCGCGGATCGGCGCCGAGGTGGTCGCGGTCGACCAGTCGCCCGTCATGCTCCGCCTGCTGCGCGAGCGCGCCAGCCGGGAAAGCCTGCAAATAGACACCCGCGCGATGGACGGGCACGCGCTTGCGTTTGGCGATGACAGCTTCGACATGGCCGGATCGCAGTTTGGGGTCATGCTGTTTCCGACATGCCGAAGGGCATTCGGGAGATGACGCGGGTTGTCAAACCTGGAGGGCGGGTGCTGGTCGTTGCCTGTAGCGATCCGCATCGAATTGGTTTCCTCGCTTTCTTGGTCGGGGCCGTTCAGTCGGTGCGCCGAAGGCGTGGCCACTTTTTCGATGCCCGGCCGGCTTTCAAGATTCGACTCCGGAGATAGCGCCGACGTCAGTGCTGAGCGAGCCTTCTTGCGTCCACGGACGGATCGGACACCCACCCGGCATCGATACTGGGCGCGGATTGCCGGCGCCGATCCATGGGAGCAATATAAGCGAAAGAGAATATTCATCTGATTATCTGGGGGAAACTTGGCGATCATGTTACGGCACCGCTTAATCTTCCCCGTCGCCGGCGTCGTTCTCGTTCTAAGCCTTGTCCTAGCCGGTTTATGGATTTGGACGGGAAACGTCATTGTCTCGATCATGTCAGAACGCCTGATCCGAGAGGCGACGCAGGCTGTGCATCGCGACGTTGGTCATTTGGTACACGGCGCCGACAAAGCGGTATCCCGTTTGGCCAACGGTCTTGTTCGTCACGACGTGCCACTCGCCAACCAACATGCTGTCGCACGCGAGCTCTATGCATTGCTCGCTGAAGAACCGGGTGTCGACTGGCTGTTTTTCGGCAACGAGGCCGGCGGGCTCGTTTCAGTCGGGCGATTGGCAGACCCAAGCGGCGTGTTTCTGATGACCGATGAATTTCGCGCCGGCGTCGTGCGCGAATTCGAAGCCTTGCCAGGCGGCAGGGTCGGCCGTTTGCGGAAGTCGGAAGGCGCATTCGATTCACGTCGGAGGATCTGGTACGCGCAGGCGAAGGAGACGGGCGAGCGATACTGGACCGAGCCCTATCTCGGTCTGGTCGAGCCGATCCTGGGCGTCTCGCTTTCCGCCCCAGTCTTCAACAAGGATGGCAACTTCGTCGGAGTGTGCGGGATCGATCTCATCCTGACTCAGCTTTCGAGATTCTTGCAAACGCTCGAAATCGGCGACAACGGGCGGGCCTTCATCATCGATGCCACCGGACATTTGATTGGCGCGTCGGGAGGAGTATCACCCGTCACCGTCGGCGCCGATGGCGGGCATCTGCGCCTGCAGGCGTCAGAGGCCACCGATCCCATTGTCCGCGAAACCGCCCGCTATCTTGGTCGGCACCCAGGCATCGCCGGGGCCTCGTCGGCTGGGCCGCGAGTATTTTCTTTCATTGACCCTGAGCGCGGCAGGATCTATGCGGCGGTCGATCGCGTTGCACCCGGAGCACTTAAGTGGACCATCATCTCGGCGGTACCAGCTTCGGATTTCCTGAGGCCTGTGTATCGCGCCGCCTATGTCTCTGTTGGCATCGGCACGGTCATCGTCGCTGCATTCGTGGTCCTCGGATTAGGGACGGTCGAACGCACGTTGGGGCCGCTGACTGCCCTGACGCGGGCCGCGCACGCGATCGCAAAGGGGGAATGGCGAGACGTGCCGAAGGTTTCTCGAACCGATGAAGTCGGCCTGCTTGCCCAAGCGTTTGCTCTCATGACTTCCCGTCTCAAGGAGACGTTGGAGGGTCTACGTCGAAGCGAGGCCAACTTCGCAGAAGCTCAACGCGTCGCCCATGTCGGCTACTGGGAACGTGACCTCGGCACGGACTGTCTTACCTGGTCAGACGAGACATATCGCATCTTTGGACTCACTCCGCGCCCAGGCACGGTGGTCGGTCTTGCCGAGGCGATTGAGAGGATACATCCAGAGGATCGGCCGATCTGGAACAATGCCGCGGCGGAGGCCGTGCGTGGCGAATCTCGTTACGACCTGGAGTACCGGATCGTGCGGCCAAACGGCGAGGTGCGCATTGTCCACAGTCAGGGCGATCTGACAAGGGACACGTCGGGCAGCCCGCGCAGCATGTTTGGTACGATCCAGGACGTCACCGAGCGCAAGCGCGTGGAAGAGGCGCTGCGAGACAGCGAGGAGCAGTGGAGAGCCGTATTCGAGAACAATCCGACGATGTACTTCATGGTGGACGCGACCGGCACCATCGTGTCTGTGAATCCCTTTGGGGCGGAGCAGCTCGGCTATACGGTCGACGAACTGATCGGCCGTCCCGTACAGGACATTTTTTACGAGGCGGACCGAGACGCCGTCCAAAGGCATGCGGCCGCCTGCCTCGAACATCTCGGCCGCGCCATGAGCTGGGAGCTGCGCAAGATCCGCAAGAACGGCTCGATGCTCTGGGTCCGCGAGACGGCGCGGGCGATGCTGATCAGGAGGCGACCCGTCATCCTGATCGTGTGCGAGGACATCACCGAGCGCAAGCGCGCCGAAGAGGCAGCCCGACGGAGTGAAGAAGAGCTTCGCCAGGTCATCGAGACAGTTCCAGCGATGGTATGGACCGCCCTGCCCGACGGCCGTGTCGATTTCATCAACCGGCGCTGGCAGGAGTTCACAGGCCTGTCCCTCGACGGAACGTCGGGAGGGACTTGGGAACCCGAAGCCCGATTTCACCCTGAGGACCTTGAGCAATATATGTCCAAGTGGCGTACGTCCTTGGCAACAGGCCACTCGTTCGAGGCTGAGGTGCGGATCCGTCGTGCGGCTGACGGCGAATATCGCTGGTGGTTAGAAAGTGCCGTGCCGCTGCGGGATGAGCATGGAACCGTCCTAAAATGGTATGGTTTCCTCGTAGACATCGAAGGCCGCAAGCGGGCCGAGGAGGCGCTGCAGAAGGCACAGGCCGAACTTGCGCATGTCACGCGCGTGACGACGATGGGGGCGCTGACCTCGTCCATCGCCCACGAGGTTAACCAGCCGCTGGCGGCCGTGGTCACAAACGCCAACGCGGCCCTGCGCTGGCTCGCCAGCCATCCTCCCAACGTCGGCGAAGCGCGGGAAACGCTGGAGCGCATTGTCCGGGACGGCCACCGGGCCGGCGAGGTGATCGGCCGGGTGCGCGCGCTCCTCAAGAAGACGGCCACCGCCACGGCGCAAGTGGACCTGAACGGCCTTATCGAAGACTCGCTAGCCCTCGTCGATGGTGAGGTGCGCCGCCATCGGATCCTGCTGCGGACCGAGCTGGCACACGATCTCCCGCGCGTTGCAGGCGACCGGGTGCAGTTGCAGCAGGTGATGCTAAACCTGGTGATGAACGGCATAGAGGCCATGAAGAAGGTAGAGGACCGGCCACGCGAGCTGCTGATCAGCTCCCGACCCCACGCATCCGAGGCCGTGCTGGTAGCAGTGCAGGACACCGGCGTGGGGCTGGCGCCGCAGAATGTGGAGCGGGTGTTCGAGGCGTTTTACACGACGAAAGCGGAGGGTCTGGGTATGGGCCTGGCCATCTGCCGGTCGATCATCGAGGCGCACGGGGGGCGGCTGTGGGCCGCGGCGAGCGAGCCTTGCGGAGCTGTGTTTCAATTCACCCTGCCTTCAGACCAGGACGGGAGCGCTCCTGGCGAGCATGGCGGTCAAACGCCGGCCGTGTGAGGCGGCAGCTCCGGGCGACACCTCCTGTCCCATCCTAGACGTGCAGATGCCCGGCATCAGCGGCCGTCATCAATCACTTTCGCCGTCGGTACCGCGCGCCAGCGCAGAACGGATGCAATCCAGCAGATCCTGCTCACCAAACGGCTTTGCCAGATAGCCGACGATGTCCGTACCCAACCCGCGCGCGAGCAGATTCTCATTCGGATAGGCAGTGATCAGAACGGTCGGAATGCTCTCCCCCAACGCGACGAGCTGGCGATGTAGGTCAAGCCCACTCATTCCCGGCATATGGATGTCCGTTACTAAGCAGGCCGTGCGGCGGAGATGGGGGAATTTCAAGAAGTCATCGGCAGAGGAAAAGGCCTCGGCATCAAATCCCAGCGACCTCATGAGGCCCTTGGTAGCCTCGCGCATTGATTGGTCGTCATCAACGATCGCAATCAGAGGCTTCTTGGTTGGCACTCCCGCCTCCAAAATTCGCGATGAACGTTTTGAGAAAATCTAGTATTACGGCGCGGTGGCTAAACATACATCAGCATCTAGGGGCAACAAAGCCAGAGGAAGCTATACGATGGTATAGATCGTTTGAGAATTGCGGTGCCACAGCAGGCGAGAGCTTCCCGGTTTCGCAGATTTTCTTGGTTTCGCCGGGTCTGTCGGTACTGGTCCACCAGTGCCCTCGCTGCTTAGCCGCGCATTGACATGCGATCGATGGCAGCCCGCGGGAGGCGCAACGCTCAGGCGGCCACCCGATTGCCTCGCAATTGGCCTTGTGGCTGAGGTAATTAGCGCGCATTCTGATAAGCGAGGAACTGCGTTTTCGCACTGGCCGAGGAGAGAGCGGAGTGTTCTCAACACATTGTCGGCGCTCTGCCGTTCGGGCTCCCCCCGATACCCTAACGGGTGCAAACAGCTCTCGTCTGCAAGGGCCAGTTCCCTTTGGGGAGCACTGACGATGACCGAGGTGCCAGCAACCGTCATCGTCATCGATGATGATCCGGCGATCCGCGACGCGCTTGGCAGCCTGCTGCGATCCGTCGGCTTTGAAGTGAAACTTCTCGCTTCTGTGAGCGACTTCCTCAAATCTGGGCGACCCGACGGGCCGACCTGCCTCGTGCTGGACGTCCGGCTGCCTGGACAAAGCGGTCTTGATTTTCAGCGAGAGTTATCGCGGGGAAACATTCAGCTCCCGATCATCTTCATCACCGGGCATGGCGACATTCCGATGTCTGTCCGAGCGATGAAAGAGGGCGCGATCGAGTTCCTGACAAAACCGTTCCGCGATCAGGATCTGCTAGACGCCGTACACGTCGGTCTGGCGCGCGACCGTGTGTGGCTTGAGAATGAAAAGGCCTTGGCGACGTTGCGCGCGAGGTTCGACAGCCTGACTCCCCGGGAGCGCGAGGTGATGGCGTTGGTCGTGACTGGACGGCTCAACAAGCAGATTGCCGCCGATCTGGGCGTGAGCGAAATTACGGTGAAGGTTCACCGCAGCCAGGTCATGCAGAAGATGCGCGCTAAGTCCTTGCCCGAACTCGCCCGCATGGCGGACAAGCTAAAGGTCGCGTCAGGAGAGCCGCAAGGCTCTTAAGTCCGCACAAGTTGCAGGACCGTTATGGTCAGCACCCTTCCTGGCCGGTTTACTCGTCTAGTCGGCGACAGACCCTCTGAAGGACGCCGATCGCTTGCCTTAATGTATAGTCACGGAGCGCTCCGAAAGGCAAAGCTCCTCAAAGTCCTCTACCAGGCGGAAAAGCCCGAGCGAGTAGCACGAAAGTCCGAACCGCGTCCCAGTCACGTACAGGGTGAAGGCAGATGTCCGGGCGTGCAAAGCTAGACCCCCGAGGGGCGCGCGTGTTTCGCGTGGCATGACGGAAAACGTCATCAAATGTGCTTCGGATTCACCATTCGACCTTGGCTGAAAGTCTGGCAGCATCTGGAGCGGATTGCCTGGTAGCATAGTCCAGCCTTCCGAAATACGCCGGGAGAATAGCTTCAACGGGACCAGATCGATTTCGACGCGGTTTAGTTCCTGTGTCATGGTCACAATCCTCAGAAGGAACGCGGAGGAACGAAGAGGCAAATGGTGCGACCTGTGGGCTCCCCAGCTACAGTACATTGGTGAAACTGCCCGTCCGGGCTGTACTTGATGCGAGTATCCCTTGGGGATATGAGCTCCCCAGTGAGCTTGATGACATAGCCTTGAGGGCCTTCGAGTACCGCTTGATCTCGGATTTCGCGGCAATCCATTCCGCTGCAGCACGAAAATGGATATGTCCATCCGTTTGGGTGCGCCGCCGTTGGCGTAGCATCATGTGCCGCCGCTGGAGCAGCGGTTACGGCTGCAAAGAGAATAGCTGCTGGCTTGCACATGATGCGTTTTCCTCGATGGTAAATAGGGCCAGCTTCGGTTGCGAAGCTTTCTATCGAGTTCGATCCGCCGTAACCGACTCCGTCTTTTCAGGCGGCTCCGCCTCTCGAAGCGCCGTATGTACTAACCATTCTTGGCGCGGCCCCTCGGGAGGATGTTCACTGACCATAGCAGCACGGTCCGCGATCCGACTATTGATCGGGAGGACGGATTGGATACCAAGGAGGAAGGGATGACCTATACGGTCGTCTAGGTCGCTCCAGAAGGATGAATTTAATCTGGCGTCTCAGCCGATTGTCGGCGACACGCATTTCTAACCCGCTCTGCAGCTGTGGTGGCCGCTGCCTGGCGGCCCCGCAATCGCCACAAGTTGCCGGCCGCCGGACGCAAGGCCGGCGAGCCGAGAGACGAAGTCTTCCATCATCGTGCCGCCTCTAGAGAGGTCACGTTGGCCGTACGCTTGCCCAACGACAGGGCCGAGGCGGTGTCAATGCAAGTGTTCCTCGTTGAGCAAGAAGGTGGCCGTCTCGCTTCTCGCGGCCGCTGGCGGGCCGGCGCCAAGGCGTTTACCCAATTAGGCCCGCCCAAAAGATTGCCCGCTTGATCGGCCTGTACAACCACCTGGAAGCAATGGCGACGGCCGGGATCTCCTACAGAGGCCCGTCTGTGGTCAACCTCTAGACGTCTACGGGTCCATCGTGCTCCCAGCACTCCTGCAGCCGAGACGAAAGGGCGATAACTGCGGGAGGTGTGATTAGCCACTCGAAGAAAGGGACGCGATAAACCGGAGGGACTGCAAGACAAAGGAAGCCTGGGACCGGCCTCGTCCTGCAGCGACGGCTGCCATCCTGCGCAAGGACGCCGACGAGGATGAGCGGCGCAACGGCAACGATTCTCCAGCCGGCTGGCGGCTGAACAGCGAACAGGCGATTGGCTTGCGTGGTTGTATCATGAGACACTGCAATTGCATCCGGCAAACCCAAGCGAGATGTGCGTCATGGACATCAATCAGGTCAGGTATTTCTTCAATCTGGCCGAAACATTGAACTTCACCGAAGCCGCGGGTCAAAGTGGTGTCTCGCAGCCTAGTCTCACCCGAGCAATCCAGCGTCTCGAGGAAGAAGTGGGCAGTCCGCTGATCTATCGCGACGGCAAGGACAGCCGCCTGACCGCACTCGGCCGCGACGTCCAGGCTGAGTTCATGCGGATCGAACTCGCTCTCCGAAACGTGCGCGAGCATTCCGAGAGTACAGTGCTCGGCCGGCGCCGTATTCTCGACATCGCTGTTGCCCCGACCATCGGTCCCGCTGCATTTGCCGCATTCTTTGACGACGCGCTTGGCCAGCTCCCTTCGGTTAAGATCAACATGCATCAGCTCTTGGCCGGCGAAGGTTCGGACGAGGTGCTTTCGGGCAAGTACCACGCCTGTATCCTGCCGCGGGCGCTGCGTCCCAACCCCAAGCTCAACGTCGTGCCGCTGTTTCGCGAGCGATTCCTCCTCGCCTGTTCGGAGAACCATCCGCTGGCGAGCGAAAATGTCGTCAGCACCGAGGCGATCGCCGCCTATCCCTACGTCGACCGGCTGGCGTGTGAGTTTCACACCGAGATCACCGAGCACCTGATGGACCATGATGCGGTCATGCAGCCGCGCTTCAGTGCCGAGCGCGAGGACTGGGTCCAGCAGATGGTAGCCGAAGGCCGCGCGATCTGCATCATGCCCGAGCGGTCCGCCGTGGTGCAAGGCATAGCGACCCGCGCAGTTGAAGGAATATCCCTGGAGCGCGAACTGGTGTTTGTAACGGTCTCCGGTTCCGGCACACCGCTCGAGATCCGTAAGATCGCGCAGTTGGCGGCGCGCCACGGCTGGGCATGAGCGGGGGGAACCGCCCTAATCGCGCGGCTATTGAATCTATGCATCCCCTATATTGGGAATCCTCGCGGCCCTTCGCCATATTCAGGCAACAAATCGAAGAATGGAGATTGGGCAATGACCTACGCAAAGACTGATGAAGCGGTCAGGAAGCTGACGCCCGAGCAGTATCGGGTGACCCAGCAGAACGGCACCGAACGGCCCTTCACGGGGGAGTATCATGACCACAAGAGACCGGGGATCTATGTCGACGTCGTTTCCGGCGAACCGCTGTTCGCCTCGGCCGACAAGTTCGATTCCGGCTGCGGCTGGCCGAGCTTCACCAAGCCGATCGTATCGGCAAATGTCAAGGAACTGCGGGATGACTCCTATGGTATGACCCGCACCGAGGTGCGCTCGATGCATGGTGACAGTCACCTCGGCCATGTGTTTCCCGACGGCCCTCAAGACCGGGGCGGGCTGCGTTACTGCATCAATTCCGCTGCACTGCGTTTCATTCCGCGCGAGGAAATGGAGGCCGTGGGCTACGGCGCGTATCTCAACCAGGTGGAGGACATCTGAATGACCAAGAGAGCTGTTTTGGCTGGTGGCTGCTTCTGGGGGATGCAGGACTTGATCCGCAAGCTCCCCGGGGTCATCGACACCCGCGTGGGCTACACCGGCGGCGATGTGCCGAACGCGACCTACCGCAATCACGGTGCCCACGCCGAAGGCATCGAGATCATCTTCGATCCCGAGACGATCAGTTACAGGCGGATTCTGGAGCTTTTCTTCCAGATCCACGATCCCACCACGAGAAACCGACAGGGCAATGACATCGGCAGCTCCTACCGGTCGGCGATCTACTACGTCGACGATGAGCAGAAGCGGATAGCCGAGGACACCATCGCAGACGTCGATGCTTCCGGCCTGTGGCCGGGCAAGGTCGTGACCGAAGTCGAGCCGGTGGGCGATTTCTGGCAGGCGGAGCCGGAGCACCAGGATTACCTGGAGCGCTACCCCAGCGGCTACACCTGCCACTTCCCGCGCCCCAACTGGGTGCTGCCCCGGCGGTCGGCGGCTGAATAACCGGCCGCCTATCTCCGGCTGCACAGATTATCGTCGCCTTCGAGCCGACTCCGGAGGCCCGGCGGATACGCCAGGCCTCCGGAAGGAGCACGCCCTCCGGTTTGGACGCCTCCACCAAAGAACGCCGGCACTGCCGGCGTTGAGCTAACATCAGAGATACGAGCGAAGCTTCGGCTTTTGAACCGACATCTAGGTAGTCGGTTGCCGTTGCAGATGTAGAATGATCATTGCCTGACAGCGAAGGAGTGTCACTATGGCTTTCAACACGCAACGGCTCCAATTTGCCGGTCATTCCGGCGCAACCCTGGCCGGCCGCCTCGATCTGCCCAACGGGCCTTTGCGCGCCTATGCACTGTTTGCCCATTGCTTCACCTGTTCCAAGGATCTGGCGGCAGCGCGCCGTGTTGCAGCGGAGCTTGTGCGCGAAGGTATCGCTGTCCTGCGTTTTGATTTCACGGGTTTGGGATCGAGCGAAGGCGAATTCGCCTCGACAAATTTCTCCTCCAATGTCGCCGACCTTCTTTCGGCCGCCGACTATCTACGCCATCACTATCAGGCACCGTCGCTGCTGATCGGCCACTCGCTCGGCGGCGCAGCGGTCCTGGCCGTCGCCAAGGACATTCCTGAAGTGCGCGCCGTTGCTACGATCGGTGCGCCGGCTGATGTCGGCCACGTACTGAAGAACTTCGGAGCGAGCCTCGAGGAAATCGAGAAGAGCGGTGCGGCCGAAGTCGATCTTGCCGGGCGCAAGTTCCTTGTCAGAAAGCAATTTGTCGAGGACACGCGTACACAGCGCATCAAAGACGCTGTTGCGACACTGAAAAAGCCGCTCCTCATCCTTCACGCGCCGCTGGACCAGACGGTCGGAATCGAGAACGCTACCGAAATCTTCCTCGCGGCCAGACATCCCAAGAGCTTTGTTTCGCTGGACAAGGCCGACCACCTGCTAACGAACCTTGAGGACGCGGCCTTCGCCGGACGGATCATTTCGGGGTGGCTGACGCGTTATCTCGCCGGCGACGAGCCGCAGGGCACCAGACCAATCGAACATGTCCGCCTGATGGAAACGGGCGAAGGCAAGTTTCAGAACGCGGTTCAGGCAGGCAGCCATCGGCTTTTCGCCGATGAACCCGAAAACCTGGGCGGGCTCGATTCCGGGCCATCGCCCTATGATTTCCTGTCGATCGCACTTGGCGCCTGCACCTCGATGACGCTGCGCCTATATGCCGATCATAAGAAGCTGACACTCGGGCGCATCGGCGTTGACGTCTCGCATGCCAAGATCCATGCCAAGGATTGCGCGGAGTGCACCGAATCGGAACGCGAGGGTAGCGCCAGGATCGACCATTTCGAGCGCGTCATTTCCATCGATGGCGAGGTCTCGGAGGAGCTTCGCAGCAAGATTGCCGAAATCGCCGGCAAATGCCCGGTCCATCGCACGCTCGAAACTGCGGCGAAGATAAAGACCGTCGTAAAATCGGAACCCCAAGCGATAGGACGATAGCTTCAGCGGTGGCAACTCTTGGCTACAAGTGGTTTGCGGAAGTGTTGTAACCCATCTGTGCCGACCACGCCTCGCGTTCCACTAGACACTATGAACAGAAGCCGGAAATGGTTCCCTTTGAGATGTTATGCGACATGGGGCAATTGCGGGAGCAAGTCGCCCTAAAGTAGTCCCAAGAACGGAGAGAGTGGCTGTTCCCCGATAAGATGGACAGACGGGCTCACGATTCGCACAGGCCTTGGCAACTATCGGAGAGAACGCCCATGGATGATTGTATCAGCCTTGATGGGGCGTGCGTATGCGACATAGGAAGGCTCCTCCCGCAAAGCCTCATCGTGCGGTCCCTGTCGACCGCGTAGACAACCCTGCACCCGGCAGGGCTGTCGAAATGCATAAGATAGTTGACGCCGCCATCGCAACTGTCGAACTACAGAACGAAACATCAACAAACGAACCTGCGTTCGCATGATGGCGAGATAGGCGCTCTACGAGATGGCGGTAATCTCGAGCTCTTGATCGCCTACGCTCACGACGTCCCCAATAGCTTTGCCCATCAGCATCCTTGCGACCGGGCTACGTAGGAAATGGATCCGGCCTTGAGATCAGCTTCGTCTTCTCCCACGATGCGATACTTCTGCACCCGTCCATCGTCACGGCTAAAGGTGACCGTGCTCCCAAAGGCGACGGAGCCAATTGAAAGCGGGTCAGGGACAACCTGGGCCGTGCGAACTCTTTCCGCAAAGTAGCGCAGATCACGCAACGGGCTTGCTGCTTGTCGTCGTCGCTCATTCACGTCTTCGATTGTGCTTGTAGCCTCGCGGGCCTCGCGAGCTTGTTGGAGCTGCAATTCCAGAGCCTTCAGTCCCGCCTCCGTAACAAGGTTCGGGTGAGGTGAAATTGCACGGTCAGGCAGCAGGGTTTCCGAAGCGGTTTCGGCACTCTCTTCCTTAGTGAAGGCAACGCTCAAGATCGAACTCCGTTTAGATGCGGTGCGCTCTTACAGCGCATTTCGCCCACCGTTTACATAGGTGGCGTATATGGGTTGACATACGCCGCGTATGCTCGATACTTCACATACGTGGCGTATATCAAACGGCGGCAGCGTGTGAAGCTCCCGAAGCTTAGCATTCCGCTTGTTGAGTGCCACCCAGCAACGATGAAGAGGGATTAAAAGATGACGCAGCGCGACGCAATTTTTCCTGCCAATAGGCATGCACTTTACGAGGCACACCGCTATTCAGCCGCGATCCGCTCCGGCGACCTGCTCTTCGTCTCCGGGCAGGTCGGCAGCCGTTCCGATGGGACGCCCGAACCTGATTTCGGGCGTCAGGTGCAACTGGCCTTCGACAACCTCGGGGCAACGATGAAAGCGGCGGGCTGCACCTTCGACGATATCGTCGATGTGACCACGTTCCACACCGATCCGGAAAACCAGTTCGAGACCATCATGGCCGTCAAGAACCAGATCTTCAGCAGTCCGCCCTATCCCAACTGGACCGCAATCGGTGTGAACTGGCTCGCCGGTTTCGATTTCGAGATCAAGGTCATCGCTCGCATTCCTGAAGAGGCATAGCTTCTTCCTGCCGGAGCGGTCCTGATCCTTGGAATGAAGTCATCCAAAACATGGGTGCACGATATCTCGCACCTCAGTCGCAAGTTAGCACAACCTTACGCTACACAACCGTTATCAAGACAGATCACTAGTTTATATAACTGCAATAATCCGCCGCTATTGAAGACCACGCATTTATTGCACCGCACAGCAATGGTAGCGATCAGAACCACAAACAATGCTGCACCGGAACGTCAGCCGCCTCATTCGATGTGACTCTGAATGCCGTTGGTTCTGACGATACTCTTACTCCAGTTCACGACACCAACGGGCGCTCCGTCCGCGAGCCGGCACGACTTCGTCAGGCGGTCGGAGCCGATGTGGTCGTCGACGATACGACGGTTCCTGTCGGCCATGGCCTTCAGGTAAAGACGCCCGTTACGGTTTCGCTCGGCAGCGCGCGCCTTAGCCTTTCCGAACCGGCGCGGGCTCTGTCGGGCAGTAAGGCCCAAAGGCCCGCGCGCACGACCTGGATGCTGGGCGGCGTCGTGGCTTTCTCGCTTCTCACCATCGCCGCCGTTCAGGCCGGAGTGGCTGACGCCGACAGGTCCCTTTCTATGGCTCGGAACCGAGGTGGTGAGCGCCAAGCGCTCCTGGCCGGATTGGCGCCCGCCGGCAGACATGCGCGCCCGAAGACCGGACCTTCCCGCTCATATGGCCGGCGGTGTCGACAATCCTCTCGGTGCGCGGGCCCTCTATCTGGGAAACACTCTCTACCGCATCCATGGTTCGAACGAGCCGGAGAGCGTTGGGCGCTCCTCATCGTCAGGCTGCTTCCGCATGATGAATGAGGACGTCATCGACCTCTATGAACGAGTGAAGATCGGCGCGAAAGTGATCGTCCTGTAGCTAGAAGGACCCTGCGCTTTTTCGCGGGCGAGCGGTTTCGCGCGCTGATCGCTGCATACAAACCGGTTTATGTTCACGAGCCGTATGGCTGACGTGGCAAATTTCGCTGAAAAATCTCTATGACCGCGTTCGACCCACTACGGCCATTTGCCGACAGCACCCCCGAATTTCCGGTCTTAAGGGCGTTGGCGGACGCACCGCTAGATCGAAAACATGTTCAGATATATCGCTCTCGACCAGTCTGAAACCACGGGATGCAGGGCGCCCGCCTCGACTGACCAAGCTCAGGAAAACCTTTCCGGTAGGCGGCGTGCAGGAAATGTACTTGCCCTTTCAGGCCAATGTCATGCCGCCGTCAACATGCAACTCGATGCCATTGACGAAACTACCTGCCTCGGAGGCGAGAAAAAGAGCCGCACGCGCGAGTTCTTCAGGCCGGCCCAGCCGCCCTGCCGGAATGAGTGAAGCCATGTGCTGTTCGAATGCCGGACGCTCGGCGTCCGAAACACCGAGCTTGCCCAGAATGGCGGTGTCGACCGGTCCCGGGCTCAGGATGTTGACGCGAATCCGCCGCGCTTTGAACTCCATCGACCAGTTCTTGGCGAATGCTGCGACTGCTGCCTTCGAACCGGCATAGACGGTATGATCCGGAAGGACCTTCGTCGCGGCCAGCGAACTCGTGACGATGATGATGCCGCCGTCGCGGATCAGCGGCTCGATTGTTTGGACGCCGAAGAACACCCCGCGCGTGTTGATGACGAAGTGCCGGTCGTATTCTTCAGGAGTGATATTGCCGGATGCGGTGAGATTAAGGATTGCGGCATTGGCCATGTAGACGTCCAGGCCGCCAAAGCGGTTCTTGACTGTCTCCGCGAGAGTTCGATGATGCGCGATGTCAGCGACATCGCCAACAATGCCAATCGCGCCGTGGCCGATTTCGCCCACCGCCTCATCGACGACGTCCTGTCGCCGACCGGTGATGAACCTGAGCCCCTTCTTCCGCAAACAGCTGCGCGGTCGCCTTGCCTATGCCACTGTTGCCACCCGTGATGATGGCGACCTCGTCTTTCAAGTGCTGCATCGCTTATCTCCATTTCCGTTGACCTTTGAGATAAATGCGGGCGGCGCGAGCTGTTAGATTGATGTCGGGCACATGATTTGTGCCCGGGAGGTGCAAGTGCCAAATCTGCTGGGTGAGACGTCAGGACTGATGGCATTTGTGCGGACTGTAGAGGCCGGCTCCTTCAGCGCTGCCGCGCGCGACTTGAATACGACGCCATCTGCGATCTCCAAAAGTGTGGCGCGGCTGGAAAAGAAAATCGGAACACGCCTCTTTTTGCGCTCCACACGCGCGCTGACCCTCACCCAGGACGGCCAGGCCTTTTTCGAACGTGTTGCGCCGCTTTTGCGCGACCTCAATTCGAGCGACGAGGTGATCATGTCACGCACGGGACCGGCGGGGCGCCTGCGGGTCAGCATGCCGGGTGAATTGGCGCCGCTGTTGCTACCCGCCGTGTTTACCGATTTTGCGGCTGCTTATCCCGAATTGCATCTCGACGTCGGACTGACAGATCGGTTCGTGAACCTGATCAAAGAGGACTACGACGTCGTGTTGCGCGTGGGCTATCCCACGCAGGGCGACCTGATGGTACGCCATCTGGCAGATCTGCCATTGGTCGTAGTTGCATCGCCGCTTTTTCTCCGCAGGTGGGGCAGTCAGGCGTCCGCAGAAGCTCTCGCAGGCCTGCCGTTCGCTCGGTTCGCATTGGACGGCATGGTGGCGCCGGTGCGTTTGGGCGATGGAACCAGCTTTATCCCTAGCGGTCGCGTCGACTGCGACTCAGGATTTGCGATGATCCAAGCGGCGCAAAGCGGACTTGGTGCGGCTTACCTTTTACGATGCCTGGTGGCAGCAGAATTGAAGTCCGGCACGCTTGTAGATCTCGCGCCACGGATCGCCCTTCCCAAGCTTCCCTTCAATGCCCTGCACGCTTTCGGGCGCACCCCGCCCTTGCGGGTGAGACTGTTCTGCGACTTCGTCGCTGAAGCAGCGAAAGCGATCGCAGTAATGTGAGTCGCGACCGTGAGGCGTTTCAGGATGCGACCTGCCTGTGTAAAGCCCGGTGAATTCAAGCACTGCCTCTTTAGCAGTAGAAACGACGGCGTCTTACCCGTCGTGGTCCGCCCTTGCGTCCTCGGGCATGCGTCTTCTCCCAGTCGCTAGTGCGCTACAAGACCAACGACTATTCGGTCCCGGTCGCCTGGATCATCAGGACGTCTGGGTCGCGATGTCACCGGCGCGCTGCTCGATCGCATCACCCACCACGTCAGCATCCTCGAAATGAACGGCGACAGCTATCGCTTCGCTCAAAGTCGCGCCCCGACAGCCCCGCCAACACCGGTAGGAAAAATTATCCCGCGCAGGAGACCCCGCGCGGGCTAGGCCCTCCCGGCGCTCCCCTGCGCACCAAACCTAGGCTCGTTTTACGCGCCAACAGTCGAGTCTTACTCGCGTTGACACCGGCGGTGTCTGTCGTCATAGTTGCGGCCAACTCCTCTACGTCTCCAGCAATCACGAGCCAAGGCAAGCACCAGCCATGAGCAAGTCCAACTTGCATGATCATTCGGGAGATCTGTCGGCCGCGGCGCAAAGGAGCAACGCATCGAAGGGCGTCCGGGGGCGTGCCGCCGATGCGGAGATGGCCCGCGCGCTCGGGACCACACCATTTCGCATGGCATTGGACCCCTCCGGTGGCGGGATCGCCCACTGGAAACATGAACCATTGCACGACATCGTCGAGCCCATGAGCGATCACGTCATCATGGCTTACAACGGCATGGTACAGCGCATGGAGCGGCGATCAGGAAGATCGGTTTCGCCTGGAACGTTTCGTCGTGGGGTTGTGGTCATCATTCCGGCCGGATCAAGCTCCCGGTGGGATATTCCGAAACCTGTTGATGTCGTTCAGCTCTACCTTCCTCCCGCAATGCTGAAGCGCGTCGCGGACGAAGCCGAGACCGCCACACAGACCGATCTCCTCGACCGAACCGCGCATCCCGACCCCATTACATCCCGATTGCTCCTGGGCGCGGTCGATGCCCTGGACGGCAATGGGCCCCTGGATGCACTGTTCAGGCAACAGCTGACAGAGCTCCTTGCCACGCGCCTCCTGGTTGCGCACGCCGGCTCGCCAACCACCCTCCAGCCAGTCGTCGGTGGGCTGTCGCCGACGGTGCTGCGCCGCGCCATCGAACGCTTACGCTCGGATACCGATGTGGACGTCTCTCTCGCTGCTCTCGCTTCGGATGCCGGCCTGTCGCGCTTCCATTTCTGCCGTTCCTTCAAGGAAAGCACCGGGCTTTCGCCGCATGCCTGGCTGCGCCAATACCGGCTCGATCAGGCCATGGACATGCTGCGTGACCCCGACATGTCGGTCGCATCGGTTGCCGCGGCGCTCGGCTATGCCTCGCAGACCGCCTTCGCTGCGGCGTTCAGGCAGTTGACCGGCGAGACCCCGACCGAATGGCGACATCGATCGCGTTAGCAGCAATTGCTCTTCAGTCACGTCAATCGCTCAGGGGCAGTCAGCCATCCGCTCCGCTAATTCATCGCTGTACGCACGCCAAGGAAGCGGAGACGAAGGTATGGTCTGGCAACACTCCATGAGCGATGTCCGGGTATCTCGCGGCGGAAACGGGGTCTTCCGTCCAGCTAAAAGACCCTGCCACCTCACGAAGGCCCATGCCCGTCATCGCTGCGATCGAGCGTCACGCGCCTGCAGCCAAGTCCTCGTCTGAGACGACGACCTCATCAAACGCATTGCCGGACGCGATGCCGCTGCCATGCACACTCTCTTATGTGCGCTATCGCGCCAAGGCCTTCAATTACATCCGTCGGCTTGTCCGCGAGAGAAGATGTGGAGGACGTCGTCAGCCAGACCTTCCTCGATGTCTAGCACGCCGCGGATACTTTGAATGCCGATCCAAGCGTCTCGGCCTGGCTGCCGGCCATCGCCCGCTTCAAGCCCTTACATCATTTCCGGCAGCGCAGGCGCGCGCGCATCGATGATGTCGAGATCCCCGAGAAGATCGACGACGCCGAATCGCCCGAAACGACAATCGACCGAATGAGCTGAGCGCGTTTCGCCGATTGCTCTTTGGAGGGATATTCGCCCAGGCAGTCGGCATCATAACCGCGGTCAGCCAGCAGCGCTGGCTTCGGATGCCGGCCTGTCGCGCTTCCAACTCTGCCGCGCTTTCAAGGAGAGCACCGGGCTCTCGCCGCATGTCTGGCTGCGCCAGCACCGGCTGGAGCAGGCCATGACGATGCTGCGCGCCACCGACGAATCGTGGTCCCGATCGCCGCGGCGCTTCGCTACTCCTCCCAGACTGCCTTCGCGGCCGCATTCAGGAAGCTGACCGGCGAAACCCTGAGCGATTGGCGGAGGCGCAGTGTTTAGCAGCAATCGCTCTATAGCGACGGCAATCGCTCTGGCGCAGTCGCAAGTCAAGTTCGATAGATCATCATGGTGACACACCAGCAATGAGCGTGTCACCGATCTCTGAACACCTCACCCGCATTGACCGCGCTTCCACGCGGGAAGCGCGGCGGACGCAGGATCGAGCGCCAACATCGAACGCAGGAGTTTTCAAAGATGAACCAGATTATCTCCAACACACAGCAGCAGCAGAACATGAGCTTGGACAACACCCCACCCTCCGGTAGATCGAGACCCGAAGAGTTGGTTCCGTCGCGCTACGCGGTGCAGGTCGGCGAGATTGAAGTGCTGGTAATCAGCGACGGGGTGCTGCCGCTCCCAACCCAGATGTTGGGACACAACGCCGACCCGGCCGCCCGGGCGGCCTGGCTGAAGGACATGTTCCTGCCGCAGGACGCCTTCGACTGGGCGCTGAATGTGGTCGTGGTGCGGAGCGGCGACCAGACCATACTCATCGACGCTGGGCTAGGGTTGGATCCGAACCTGAACTTGCCGCGGGCCGGGCAGTTGATCAAGCGACTGGAGGCCGCCAGCATCGACCTTGCATCGGTGACCGACGTGGTGCTTACCCACATGCACATGGATCACGTCGGCGGGCTGCTCGTTGAGGGGGTGAAGGAGCAGCTGCGTCCGGACCTCCGGATCCACGTGGCCGCCGCCGAGGTCAAGTTCTGGGAGTCGCCCGATTTCTCCCACGTCTCCATGCCGCCGGGCTTCCCGGACGCGCTTCGCGCGACCGCCAAGCGGTTCACGAAGGAGTATCAGAGCCAGCTGCGGCTGTTCGATGAGGAGTACGAGGTGGCGCCGGGCGTGGTCGTCTCTCGTACCGGAGGCCACACCCCCGGGCACAGCGTGGTCCGCGTGGCGTCCGGCGGCGACCGGCTTATGTTCGCCGGCGACGCCGTATTCGCGGTCGGGTTCGAACACCCGGACTGGCACAACGGTTTCGAACACGACCCCGAGGAGGCGGCGCGCGTTCGGGTCCGTCTTTTGCGCGAGCTGGCGGAGACCGGCGGACAGCTGGTGGCCACTCACCTGCCGTTCCCGTCCGTCGGCCGGGTGGCGGTCGACGGCGACGACTTTCGTTGGGTCGCGGCCTTCTGGGACTACTGACCCCTTGTTGAGTTAGGGCCGAACTGGGTGCGTATCCTTCCAGTTCGGCCGACACGTCTATGGCCTCGACAGGACCGGCCCGAGCTAAGACGGCGCAACCACCTACTGGAACGAATGGACAATGCGGCGCGCCGAGCGCCCGCGAATGGAGAAACTCATGAAAATCGTCATTATCGGCGGAACCGGCCTGATCGGTTCAAAGACAGCCGACCGCCTTCGCAAGCAAGGCCATGAAGTCATTGCCGCCGCTCCGAACACCGGCGTCAACACGATCACCGGCGAAGGTCTCGCCGAGGCGCTCGCCGGCGCCTCCGTCGTTATCGACCTCGCAAACTCGCCGTCCTTCGAAGACAAGGCCGTGCTCGAATTCTTTAAGACGTCGGGCCGCAATCTGATGGCTGCGGAAAAGGACGCCGGCGTAAAGCATCACATCGCGCTTTCCATCGTCGGCGTCGATCGGCTGCCTGACAGCGGCTACATGCGGGCCAAGGTCGCCCAGGAAAAGATTATCCGGGAATCCGGCATTCCCTATACGATCGTCCACTCGACGCAATTTATGGAGTTCCTTAGCGGCATCGCCCAGTCTGGCACCATCGGCGACACGGTGCATCTGTCGCCAGCCTACGTCCAGCCCATCGCCTCGGACGATGTGGCCGACAACATGGCCGCCGTTGCGACGGCCGCGCCGATCAATGGCATTGTGGAGATCTCGGGGCCAGGGCGTGTCCGGCTGAACGAACTCGTTGCCCGCTACCTGAAAGCAATGGGCGATGCTCGCAAGGTCGAGGCAGATCCGGAGGCTCGCTACTTCGGCGCAAAACTGGAAGATGGCTCGCTCGTCTCCGACAACAATCCCCGCATCGGCCGCATCACCTTCGAGCAGTGGTTCGCAACCGCAGCGCGGAAATGACCGAGCACCGGTGCGTCGCATGAGGCGGCGCACCTTCCGACCTCATGAAAGGAGTTTCGACATGATCAAGTCAATCTTTGCCGCCTTTGCCATGACGGCTCTCTTGTCTGCTGCCGCCGCTGCTCACGACGTCGGCGATAAGGATGCTAAGGTCACGCTGGTTTACGAGCACGAATTGCCGAATGTTCCGGGCAAGAGCATGAAAGGTGTTCTCGTTGAATATGGTCCCGGCGGCTTCTCCTCGGCCCACACGCATCCGGAGTCGGCCTTCATCTATGCGACTGTCCTGGAGGGTGCCATCCGCAGCCAGGTCAACGACGGTCCCGTCAAGACCTACAAGGCGGGCGAGAGCTTCTCTGAAATGCCGGGAGACCGCCACGGCGTCAGCGAGAATGCCAGCGAGACCGGACCGGCGAAGCTGCTGGCGGTCTTCGTCGTTGATACCGATCAGGTGGACCTGACCTTCCCGATCAAGAAGTAGGCGAAAGGGCCAGCTGTCGTCTGCGGCATCCGGCCCTTTTCTCGATCGTTAAAATTCAGCGCTGGTGACCCCTGCCACGCAGCGGACGCTCACCCCGACAATTCACTAAAGGACCAAGGCAATGGCATATGTTACCACCAAAGACGGCATCGACATCTTCTACAAGGACTGGGGTCCGAAGGGCGCACAGCCGATCATGTTCCATCATGGCTGGCCGCTGAGCTCGGACGACTGGGATGCTCAGATGCTCTTCTTTCTCTCCAAGGGTTATCGCGTCATCGCCCATGATCGCCGCGGCCATGGCCGCTCCTCACAGGTGTCAGAAGGCCATGATATGGATCACTATGCAGCAGATGCCTTCGCCGTCGTCGAAGCGCTGAACCTGAAGACTGTCGTCCATATCGGCCACTCCACCGGTGGCGGCGAGGTCGCCCGCTATGTCGCAAAGCACGGCGAGCCGGCGGGCCGTGTTGCCAAGGCCGTCCTGGTCTCCGCCGTTCCCCCGCTGATGCTCAAGACCGAGGCCAATCCGGAAGGTCTGCCGATTGAAGTGTTCGACGGTTTCCGTGCCGCGCTTGCTGCAAACCGTGCCCAGTTCTTTCGCGACGTCGCCGCCGGTCCCTTCTACGGCTTCAACCGCGGGGGCGCCGCGGTGCAGGAAGCGGCGGTCCAGAACTGGTGGCGTCAGGGCATGATGGGCAGCGCCAAGGCTCATTACGACGGCATCAAGGTCTTCTCGGAAACCGATCAGACCGAGGACCTGAAGGCCATTACCATTCCGACGCTGGTGCTGCACGGTGAGGACGACCAGATCGTGCCGATCGCGGACTCCGCGCTGAAGTCAGTCAAGCTTCTGAAGAATGGCACCTTGAAGACCTATCCGAACTTCTCGCACGGCATGCTGACCATCAATGCCGATGCGCTGAACGCCGATCTACTGGCCCTCGTCCAGGCTTGACGTCCTCAAGGGCGAGCTGCGGCAATCAAATGCCGCAGCTCATTTCCAACGAAACTGTTTACCTGGACATCGGCAACAATCCATCTGGCTGGCGGGGTTGATCGCGCCTGTGCTGAGGCCGGTTGTGACCGGCCTGGAGTCGGTGATGAGCGCCATCGCGATCTCGCTTCACGGATCCGCATCGTCATCTCTCATCAAGAGCGGCAACGATGACGCGCGGGCGTTTGAAACTAAAACCCTGGAGTGGAGTAACATGAGACTCGTTATTGTAGGCGCCGGCTTCGCCGGCATGTACGCCGCGCTTTCCGCAGCCCGCCTGCGCGACATCGAAGACGTTTCGCCCGAAGAACTTGAGATCGCGCTGGTAGCTCCTCAGCCGATATTGGTGATCCGCCCTCGGCTTTATGAGCCGAAGCCCGAGACCCTTACCGCGCCTCTGAAGGAGGTGCTTGACGCCGTCAACGTGGTCTACGTGCAAGGCAGCGTCGAAGCGGTCGACACCAAAACCCGCGCCGTGGACGTCGTCAATGCCAAGGGGGAGCGCAAGTCCCTTTCCTATCATCGCCTGGTGATCGCAACCGGTAGCCGGCTGTTCCGCCCGAATATTCCCGGCCTCGCAAAACACGGCTTCAGCATCGACAATCTCGATGACGCAATCGCCCTCGACCGCCACCTGCATAAGCTTGCGACTATGCCCGCCTCAAAGGCACGCGACACCGTCGTTATTGCAGGGGCCGGCTTTACAGGAATCGAGGCGGCAACGGAGATGCCTTCACGCCTGCGGACCATCTTCGACAAAAAAGCCAAACCGCGCGTCATTATCGTCGATCGTAGCCCTGCAGTCGCCCCGGACATGGGTGAATTTCCTCGCCCTATCATTGAAGATGCACTGCGCAGCGTCGGCGTTGAGACGCGGCTCAATGCCGGCGTCGTATCGCTGGACAAATCCGGCGTCAGCCTGAGCACCGGCGAGCGCATCGAAGCCGCGACCGTGATCTGGGCGGCAGGCTTTCGCGCCAATCCGCTGACGATGGAAATTCCCGCCGCGCGTGACAATTTTGACCGGCTGCTCGTCGACAAGTGCTTGCGCGTGCCGTCCGTGCCTGGCGTCTTCGCCACCGGCGACGCGGCGCGCGCCGCATGCGATGACGTCGGCAACTATGTGCTGATGTCGTGCCAGCACGCCACCCGCATGGGCGCCTTCGCGGGCAACAACGCAGCCGCCGAACTGCTGGGTGTGCCGACCCGATGCTATCACCAGAAGGCCTACGTCACCTGCCTCGACCTCGGCGAAGCCGGCGCAATCTTCACCCGCGGCTGGGACCGCAAGGTCGAGATGGTCGGCGAGGGCGCCAAGAAGACCAAGCAGGAGATCAATAGGGTGTGGATATATCCGCCGAAGGCCGAGCGTGCCGCGGCGCTGGCCTCAGCTGATCCGGAGCGTGTGACCGATCTGTAAGCGTCTCACGCGATATGAGCTTCTCCCTGCGCAAGGGCGAAGCTCATTCATATCTTCGAGCAAACTGGCAGTCCTCGTGGCCATTCGCATGCCCGCAAGCGCTGCGGAGACATGCCGGATCATCTCGACGCCGCAGTATTCCCGCCGATCATGTTTCCATGATGTGGCACCTATTGCGCGAGAGTCTAGATAATTGTGGGAGGCAGTAGGATCTCGCGGAACCTAGCTCGCGAAGGACCGATAAGAGTCGCTCCGGCCCGTGCGACTGCTTCTTGGCGCTAAGCAGTCGTCCCGCGCCTTGGTAGTGAACTTCCGCTCTCCACCCCTTGGCGACGTTCCCCCAGGCTCAGCAGGCCTACAGTTCCTGATCGACCCGAATCACTACAGACGAGCCGTCACGGCTTGCGGACAGGAGACCGCCCCCGTGTCCGATATGCGATAGCTGTGGCCTCCAGATGCTGTGAGCAGTTGGTGCGACACGAAACTTCGCAGTCGCCACCGCGCCAGCAGTGCAGCCGTCCGCTGTGTAGCCGAATTAAGGAGCACGCGAACTGTCCGATATCCCATGCATTCCCCTGCCTTCGGCGACGAGGATGAGAAACGAAGTCATAAAAGTTCCATGGAATAACCGGGGGGCTTGCCCGTTCTACTTCCGATTTCAACGGGAGAAGGGCCGCGATGCCCAACATTGCGAATCCGGAGGTGCTGGCCGGGAGAGAGAAGCCCACCACGACACGGCTGTGGGTACGATTGCGAGAGGGACGCCTGCGTGCAGACGTTTTTGTGCCGGCTAACCCCCAGGCTTCGGTGCCTCCGCTTTTAGCCTTACACGGGATCTCGCGCGCCGCGAATGCACTCTCCACAGCATTTGCTCCGCTGACCGCCGCCGCGGGGCGGGTGTTGATCGTTCCGCGATTTCCACCAGGCGACTGGCCAGTATTTCAGCGGATCGGCGGCGCGCGGCCAGATAAGCCTGTGCTGGCGCTTCTCGCCCGATTGCAAGCGATGGGGCTGGCGGATACGAGGAAAGTTGACCTCTTCGGCTTTTCAGGTGGCGCGCAACTCGCGCACCGGTTTGCGATGCTCTATCCGCAGCATGTGGCGGCGCTCCATGTGGCTGCTGCCGGCTGGTATTGCTTGCCGGACGATAGCGTGCCGTTCCCCATGGGACTGCGAACTGAAGCCAACATGGTTCCCCCGGGCGAATCGGATATCGCGGGTTTGATGCTGGCGCAGCTTTCAGCCTTCCTGAAACTCCCGCTTCGAATCTACGTAGGCGAAGATGATCGCCTGCGAGACCCCGCCCTCCGGCGGGACCGACGCATAGATGCATTGCAAGGCCGGGATCGCGTGGCTCGTGCCCATGCATTTGCCGCTGCCTTTAAGAGCGCTGCGCACGCGCGCGGGATCGTTCCGACCCTGAGCTTTACGGTTCTACCCGGCTGCGGCCACGATTTCCCCCAATGCGCCCAGGCCGCTGGCCTCGCTGCCCAGGTCTGCGGATTGTCAATAACCAAAGGAGACGACTATGAATGAGCATCTCTTCGCCCGTGCTAAATGGGCCTTCTCCACCCGGCGTGCGACCCGTGCCCTTGCGTCCGATCTTGACCAGCGGTGGGACGAGGTGGTCCCCGGACAGCTCATCCTTGGGCAGGTGATTTCCATCGGACAGCACGGCCGGATGCAACTCGCGTCAGGGCGGCCCTCGACCCTCTACCCCGGCGATCTCATCGTCATGCCCTGCGGTGCGCGTTATGCCCCGGACCAGTTCGAGGGGGTTGCCGAGATCGATCCCAAGGGCTGTGATATGCTGGCGGGCGGTGGATGCTTGGGGCGAATGATGCACCGCAATGATCGAATTAAGCCACCGACGCGGGTGCAGCCGCTCGGACGCATAACCGCTGCCGATGGGCAGGTGCTGGATACGATGAATTTTGCCCTGCCCCGCGCGACGGCCACGCCCGCGCTGCCGGTAATCATCGTCTTGGGTACCGCAATGAATTCCGGCAAGACGACGGCGACAGTCGCGCTTTCGCACGGTCTGACGCTGGCGGGATGGCGCGTGGCGACCTTGAAGGGTACGGGGACGGGATCATTTGGCGACTTTAACCACTATCAGGATGCCGGCTCAGCCTTCGTCGCCGATTTCACCGATGCAGGAATGGTGACGACCTACCGCGAGCCGTTGGCGCGCGTAGCGCAGGGAATCATGGACCTGCTGGCCGCCGCCGAAGATGCGGGCTGCGACTTAGCAGTAATGGAGATTGCGGATGGCATTTTCCAGCGGGAGACGGCGGCATTGATCGCTGATCCAGGATTCCGGACATGGGCATCAGGTGTCATCTTTGCCTGTGGGGACGCTGTGGCGGCGGCCGGCGGTGTGGCGGAGTTGGCCCGCCAGGGGGTACATCCATTGGCGCTGACCGGCCTTCTGTCTTGCTCACCGATGGCTTCTGCCGAGGCGCTTGCCGCCACGGGCGTTCCTGTCATCAATCGATCACAGCTTTTGGATCCGGCGGAAGCGAACCGTTTTGCCGCGCAGGTCGGGGCGCAACGGGTTGCGAGTGCGGCATGAACGCGCCGCTACTCTTCTCCGGGCGCCGGCGGATACTGCTCGCAGGTCTGATCGGAGCGGCGCTCGCTCAGGCGGTCGCATTGGCCTCCACCGCCTTCGCAACAAGGGCGGCGTTCTCCTGGCTCGACGAGACAGGGAAGATTCCACCCTCCGTGCTCTGTGCGTTAGCGGGCACAGGGTTGGCGATGGCCGCATTACGCCCGTTGTTCAGGACGCTGGCTGAAGATTTCGGTCAGGACTATGCCCGTGACGTGCGCCTGGCTCTGTTCGACCATACCAGTCGAGCCGCCGCCTCGGAACTGACGAAGCGACGGACTGGCCACATGGCGATGCGGTTTATCGGCGACCTAGCTGCGTTAAAGAATTGGCCGGGTCTTGGTTTGCCACGGCTCGTGCAAGCGGCCGCACTATTGCCTGCCGCCATCGGCGTGTTGTTCTGGTTGGCGGCCCCTTTCGGGTGGACCGGCTTGGTGATGACGGCCGCGGCATTTGTGGCACTTTTGGTTGGAGGCAAGACTCTAACGGCGTCGCACAGGCTGTTGCGGGCACGTAGGGCGCAGTTGGCGGCCGACATGACGGAAAGGCTGCCGCTCGCCCCGCAACTGGCTGCGCTGGGGCGCCGCGCGCGCGAGTTACGCCTCATCAGGAAGCGTAGTGCTGCCTTGCGCCACGTGGCCCTCGAACGGGTCGCATTGGCCGAATTGCTGCACGGTCTGCCGGAGGCGCTAGTCGGAATCGCCGCCGCGGTCATCCTTATCTATGGATCGCATTCCGGGATGGCCTCGGGAACTATCGCAGCAGCGTTGGCGGCCCTTGGTCTCTCGCTGTATCCGTTGCGTCAGGTAATGGGAGTCGTAAACCACTTCGCCGCCTTCCGCGCCGCACATGCTAAGCTGGCAGCGGCTCTCGCCCGCCCTCTCCGTACCGATTCCTTCCGCGACGTTCGACTAGGGAGAGGTCCTCTGTCGCTTGCTCTCACGCTTACCGGCATACCCCCATTGACGTTGGGGCCGGGCGAAGACGGGTATCTCCCTGAAACAGCATCTTCAATCGTGCCCATCCTAAGCGGCCACGACGTTGCGCCTGTGGATGGAGTTACGCTCGGAGGGCAGCCGATCGGGCGGCTGACATTGGGAAGTCTGCGCCGCAGCGTCGCCGTCATTGGTGCAAAGCCAGCGGTTTTGCGTGGAAGCATAAGGCGTGCATTGACGCTTGGCGTGTTGGACCGTCCTTCCGATGAGACCATTTGCAAGAGACTGGCCGTACAGAACCTTGGACCTATCCTTGAGGGTCTTGGCGGTCTGGACCGTCGAATTGCCGAGGGGGCCGCGGACCTATCGGATGCCGAACGTATCCGCCTTGCCGCCCTGCGCGCAGCGCTGGGGCGTCCGGGCTTGCTCGTAATTGCCGCGAACCTGCCTGACCCATCCATTGACGTTTGGGCCCGAGCCCTTCCCGCGACGCGGCTCTGGTTAGTGCCTTGCCGGCATCCGGATGCGGCGTTTGGTCCGACGATATGCTCTTTGGACTGACCTGGCTCCCGCTTTCCAAAAGCAGGGGGCGGCGAACACCCGATGCGATCGGCTCCGAGTCTTATGCTCGACGAGTTCGACATCGTCCAGCCGCCAGGCATCGGCATCCCGCCCATCCCTCACATGGGCGCGCTCCAGACGATCGTGGCTGCCGCGCTGGCGAAGAGCAGCGCCGAAACGGCCAAGAAAGACGGCTCTGACGTTCGCTGCGAAACCATCCCCGTCCTCCGTTGCATGGTCGGCAAGATGCGCCCTCCTATTCCGGATAATGCTTTTCCAGGAATTCGGACCTGTATCTTTGCGGCGGAGTGTCAATGTCCGGCCGACCCTCCGGCGTGAAGTCCATCAGGTTCCAGTAGGCCCATACCGTATCAACATGGTTCCCCGGGAGCTCGGTTCCCCAGAAGTGAAAGATCTTGCCATCGCGTTTCGTGAAGACATGCATCACCGGCCACTGCATGTCGTCGGAGTCGCCCTGGCATTTGTAGTCCGCCTGATAGGAAGACTGCGATCCGGAAAGGAGATCGATCTCGGACCACCCGCGCTCTTTCGCCCAGGCGTTGATGCGGTCGGCCGGAGCCTTGGCGATCGCCGCGAAGGCGGCGTGCCGGGTGACCTGGTACGCGGTTCGGTCAAACCCGTCGACCAGCGACGTGCAGGACAGGCAGGGCTTGTCCCAGTTCGGACCGAACATCCATGAGTAAAGCAGCAGCGTATTCTTGTTTCCGAACAGCTCGGAGAATTTCACGCTCTTGCCTACTTTTCCTTCGTTGGCCCATTGGAAAACATAATCCTCCTTCAGCTCCCCGCCGCGAGGGAGGGCACGGCGTTTTGCCGCCACGGCTTTCACCTTGTCGACGAGCTCTTGCTCGTCCTTGAGCAGCAGGTCGCGTGCGTCACGATATTTCCTGCTTTCGTTCGGATATCGCAGTTCACTCATGTTCTCTCTCCTGTTCTCTCTTCGTACGGCGGTTCGAATGCGTATCGCGCGATCCGCCCATTTTATCGCGGTGACGTCACTGTCATGAGCGCGCGGGGCGGAACGGTTCAGCGCCCGTCGGCGCCCAGATCGTCGGAAACCCGGCCTTCACGCGAGGCCACTGGACCATGGGACGTCCATCGGCGCGGTAGGGATGGTCGCCTTCCAACCGCGTCGCCTTCCCTTGTGTGCGCCTTCTCTCGAACCAAGACGTCCAGCTCCGTCTGAAAGGTGCACCGATCGGCCACCGCGGGTACTCCGGTTTCATGTCTCGTTCCGACCTCCATCGACCGCCCATCCAGATCAGTTGTCGCCTCCACCCGGCTCGAATTTTCAGGCCTAGCCGTACTCGTCATGGCGGCGGAACCCGGGGGCCTTCTCGTTGCGGCCCTTGGGGGCGCGGTCGAGCCACTGATACATGCCCTAGAGGCCGTCCAGCCCGCGCTCATAGGCGGAATAGATATGGTAGACGCCGCCGTCCTCAAGCGCGAACGCGCTCATGCCCGGCCTCTCGCGGACACAGGTCTCCGTGTCGGTTCCGGTCATGCGCGCGAAAATGGCATCACTCCCGTCGGTGTCCGGCCTGTCACGCCAGACCGCCTCGGGCCGGTAGTTGTATTCGGTGCCTCCCGCGCGCTGCTCATCCTCGCTGATCCAAACGTTGAAATCGGCATTGAAGTCGCTGCCGTGTGAGGAGGCGCAGGGAAAGGTCCAGGCCATGCGGCGCCTGTACGCTTCCAGCTTCTCGAACGGCGCCCGCGATACCGCCCAGAGCATCACGTCATGGTTGGCCAGGTGGATGGCGAAGCCGTTGAAGCCGTCCGCGATCGCCGAGCAGGCGGGACAGCCGGCCGTGTAGTCGGCCCGCGAACGCCCCAGGAAGAGATCCTCGAGCGAGGCGCTCCCCGCGTCGGTGTCGAAGCGATACGCCTTGTCGATCCTCGTGCGTCCCGATCAAGAAATCTGCGCTGAGGACTTCATCATCGGCCTGGAGGACGGCGGGAAATTCAAATCCCTGAGGCGGCACCTGATGGCGAAGTACGCTCTCACGCCGGAGCAAATCGGGAGAAATGGACCCTTCCAGCCGACTACCCGATGACAGCTCCGAATTATGCCCGACAGCGCTCCGAACTCGCACGCGCGACCGGCCTGGGAAAGAAACGGGCATCAGTGCCCGCAGAAGCCCCGCCTCCTATTCGCAAGAAGATAGGCCTGAAGTTCAGCTGATGCCGCGGCCAGAGAGTGACCCATCGCAAGTGAGCATGTCGCCAAGCAGGAAGAGCCAATGATCGACCGGCGAGACTTGACGACCGAAGAAGATGCCTTCGACGCGGCGCTGTCAGCGCATCAGTCCTGCCGAACGCAGTGCCCTCTCGATCACCGCCTGAATGTCTCCCTGCCTAGCTGGCCGTGATCGGCTGGCTGCCTGAGCTGGTCGGGCGGACCTGGCATAATCAGCTCTTTCCCGTCGACGCTGGAAAGACGGGGTCAGGCCCCACGAGCGGGCTACATGGAGAGTAGAGGAGATTCCTGCGTCCAGCATGTACGGCGCGGTGTGCCCGTAGCCTGATGCGACGTCGAGCGGTGTCCCATGGCCCATTCCCTCTATGAGGTAAAGCTCGATCGCGTCCCTGCCGGATCGGTCTCGCCAAGCCAGCCTTTTGTGTCCGTCGACGGTTTCCACCGACGACGGACTGGATGGCACGCCATGGACGCCGCTCCACTGAGCGATGATCGCATTGGCGTTCGCCTCGGCGACGGTCCTGTCATTCGTGCCGTGCCAGACCGATATCGTCGGCCAGGCACCGGCATGAGGTGATGCCCCGGACAGCCGCTTTTGCAGGTTTTCCGCGTTTGGGATTCCGTGTCCACGCATGCGGTCGAAGGCTTCCGGTACTGATGTAGCAGCGGCATAAGGAAGGCCGGCGATGATCGCGCCGCCGGCGAAAACCTCGGGATAGGCGCAAAGCGCGGCGTTCGCCATCGCGCCGCCCGCCGACAGTCCGGTGATATAAACCCGGCGACGGTCGATGCCGTGTTCGGCGATCATCGTCTCCACCATCTGCCGTATGGAATGGACCTCTCCCTGCCCTCGGCGAACATCGCTGAGGTTGAACCAGTTGAAGCATAAATTGGGGTTGTTGGCGTGGACCTGCTCCGGATAAAGGACCGCGAAACCGAAATCCTCAGCGAGTTCCGACCACCCGGATGCGTGATCATAACCGGCGGCGTTCTGCGTACATCCATGGAGGACCACGACCAACGCCGGCGCTTCGGTCAGGGCCTCAGGAACATGGAACCATGCTTCCAAAGCTGCGGAATTGGGACCCAAGCGTTGGAGCCGAGACAGATTCGAGGTTGCCGCAGTAGCGTGGCCGCTCTTGCCTCTACGAAATCTGGCAAGTCGCTCCAGTGTATCGGCAAGGGATCGCATGTCGCCTCCTCGCTGTCGCCAGCAGGCGATCATGGGTGCTACGCGGCAAGATTGCCTCTTGTTGCTGCACTGCACAATATTCTAGTTCGGCTGCCTTGTCCTTTAAAAATGACGTGCTTTGCACATTTCCGTCGAAACTCGGAGGAATGGACGCTGATTTCGCTAAGACGGCTTGTGAGTAGATTTTCACCTCAGCCTCCTGGCTCTCAATGATTGATGCCGAGGATAAGAAGATCGTTGCTGCTGCGGCGGCAGAGAGAGTACCCTGCTGATGCCGGGCCACCTTGGAGGAAGCCATGCAACCGGAGCAAGTCCGCCTCACCGGCGCAAGGGAAACCCTGCTGATCACGCTCCAAGCCAAGGCAGCCGAAAGCGCCATGCCGGATTCGCTGCTTTGCGACCGCTTCGCCGCAGATGCATTGCGCCGTATCGATCAGGACAGTCGGCACCTTAAGGTTGGTCACGACATGACCATCGGCATCGCGCTGCGCGCCTATATGCTTGATCGCTGGACGCAGGCATTCCTTCAGCGCTGCCCGGAGGCGACTGTTCTCCATCTCGGCTGTGGCCTCGACAGTCGCATCTTCCGGATAGATCCGGGGCCGGGAGTTCGCTGGTTCGAACTGGATTTCCCCGATGTCATCTCCTTGCGTCAGCAGATCTACCCCGACCGTGCGGACTGCACGATGATTGCCGGCTCGATCCTCGAGCACGGGTGGATTGCGAAACTTCCCGCCGACAGGCCGGCCATGATCGTCGCCGAGGGCGTTCTGCCTTATCTGAAGGAATACCAGGTTTCGCAGGTTCTGCGGCGGATCGCCGGTCACTTTCCCTCGGGCGAGATAGCCTTCGATGCCTATAGCAGCTTCGCAATCCGACTGCTGCGCTTCAATCCGGCGATCCGCGCCACCGGTGCCTGTCTCCATTGGGCGCTCGACGACCCGGCAGAGGTAGAGCGGCGGGTACCGAGGCTAAAGCTCATCGAGGATCGTTCGGATTGGGACATCGGACAGGTGGCGCGGATGTCACCGCCCGCCCAAATCGCGCTGCAGCTCTTCAGCACCATCCTGACACCCTATCGTATGGGGCGCCTAGTTCGATATGGCTTCTGAGACATTCGCACCATAAGCCAGACAGCGCCACGCGCCTCCCGAACGCTGACGAGTTTTCGGGATGAGAGCTCTTCTGCGGAAGTTGATGTGACCGTCCTACAGCGCAAGGCGGCCCGAACCTGCCCTTCGAGGCCCACTTATGGAAGTCCCGAAAAGCCTGACTTGCACAGACCTGAGAAGCAGCGCACCATCATAAATAGTAAAACTTCCGTCTTCTGCCCCGATCAAGGACACTTCGTTATTCCCCGTCGGCGATCGGCATTAATCGGCATCAACGACTGCGGCGGCAAGGCTGAATGGAGTTTCGCGATGGAGACGTGTGACAGATCAGTTTTGGCCGCAGACCGCGCGACGGAAGCAGGGTCGGCCAACTCGATAGCGGCTCAATCGGCGCTGCCATTGGAAGACGAGGGCTCGGACGGCGAAGCATTCCGGGCGATCGATCGGATGCGTGAGGCTCTGAGTGCAATGGCGACGGGAGGTCTTTCACCTGCCGCATTGGTGCTCGCCTTTTTCGACTGGTCGATCCACCTCGCATCGGCTCCGGGCAAGCGCATGGAACTTGCCGATAAGGCAGGGCAGAATTGGGGCCTTCTGCTGACTTACATGGCTGCAGCCGCCACGCGTCCGGACGCGCCGCCCTGCATCGAGGCGCTGCCGGGAGACAACCGGTTCCGCGCGGAGTGCTGGCAAAGGCAACCCTACACAGTCTGGGCGCAGGCTTTCTTGCTGTGCCAGCAATGGTGGCACAATGTTACGCGCAACGTCCCCGGCATGACACCGCACCACGAGGACGTCGTCTCCTTCACCGCGCGCCAGTGGCTGGACGTGTTCTCGCCGTCCAACATTCCCTTCGCCAACCCGGAAGTGATCCACAAGGCAATGGAGACGGGCGGGGCGAACTTCTCGCAGGGATTCCGCAACTGGCTCGAAGACGTCGGCCGGCTGGCCATGAGGCAACCCCCGGTCGGTACGGAAGCGTTCCGCGTAGGTCGCGACATCGCGGCCACGCCTGGAAAGGTCGTCTACCGAAACCACCTGATCGAGCTGATCCAGTATGCGCCCGCGACGGAGGAGGTCCTGGCCGAGCCGATCCTGATCGTGCCGGCCTGGATCATGAAATACTACATCCTCGACCTTTCACCGCATAATTCCCTGATCCGCTATCTCGTCGCGCGGGGCCACACCGTTTTCTGCATTTCCTGGCGCAATCCGACCGCGAAGGACCGAGACCTCACTCTCGACGATTACCGGCGGTTGGGAATCGTGGCCGCGCTTGATGCCGTCAGCGCCATCGTTCCTGAACGCAAGATCCACGCAACGGGCTACTGTCTAGGAGGGACGCTTCTAGCGATCGCGGCGGCCGCGATGGCGCGCACCGAAGACCAGCGATTGGCTTCGGTTACGCTGTTTGCCGCCCAGACGGACTTCTCCGAACCTGGCGAACTGGCGCTGTTCATCGATCATAGCCAGCTGCATTTTCTGGACAGCATGATGTGGCATAGTGGCTGTCTTTCCGCCGATCAGATGGCGGGGGCATTTCAACTGCTGCGCACCAACGATCTCGTGTGGTCGCGACTCGTCCACGACTACCTGATCGGTGAACGCAAGCCGATGACCGATCTCATGGCGTGGAACGCGGACCCGACCCATATGCCCTACAGGATGCATGCGGAATATCTGCAGCGCCTCTATCTCGACAACGAACTTGCCGCCGGCCGTTTCATCGTTGACGGACGCCCGGCTCACCTCCAGAACATCCGCGTTCCCATGTTCGTCGTCGGGACGGAGCGAGACCATGTCGCACCGTGGCATTCCGTCTACAAGATACATTATCTCACCGACACCGACGTCACTTTTGTGCTGACAAGCGGGGGCCACAATGCCGGCATCGTCTCCGAGCCAGACCATCCCGGGAGAGCTTTTCGCATCGCATTGACACGTGAGATCGAGTCGAGCGCCAGTGCGGAGGAATGGATCGCGGCAGCCACATCGAAGGACGGCTCATGGTGGCCGGACTGGGTCGAGTGGCTCGCCGGCCATTCAGCGCCGGAACGGCTGGCACCTCCGGTCATCGGCGCCCCCAAAAAAGGCTATCCCCCGATCGATGATGCGCCCGGCACTTATGTGCATCAGCGGTAAAGCCATTTTCAGGGGGGGGGTGGGCCGGCACCGCCTAAAGGCAATCGAAGCTTAGTCGCGTCGGCCGCAGTTGCGACCGTGTCATTTTTTGCGGTCCAGTGGATACATTATGCGACTTCGAAGCACATAACGAGAACATGTGATCGGGACGGGATTGCACTTTGCGCTTTGCGCCAAAGGCGATCTCGGGAGAATGTCGAATCGGACCGAAATCATCCGCATTTAATCAAACGACTTCTGTCCACCGGCGCCGGGTTGTTACGAGGTGCTCGCGAGCGGCCGGGGCGCACTTGTTTCAAGCCGGGACTCATCCGAGCCGATCAACATCCTGTTGCCTCGCCAATCGGCGCTGCCCGCAAGCCAACTGCGAACCCATATTATCGGGAGCAATGCATCGCGCGTGAACATGGCGATGAGCGACCGTGGGGAAGCGTGCCAGTTCTTCCGATACGCGAGGGCGATTTCCGGTAAGTAGGTAGCGCTTACGACAAAACCGGCGATGGCCAACACGCTGTGACCTGCAACGATAGCGGCGATCACCGACAGCAGAAGTGGCGGCATCACGCCAAGCAGGACTTCTGGCGAGAAGAAGTGAGGAAAGGTCACGCGTCGCAACCTCGCCCAACGGCACTGCCGAGCCCAGACCTCTCGAAATGTCCTGGTACCGAGCGGCTGTTCGAACGGCGATGAAACCAGGTGCACTTTCAAGCCGAGATTTCTCACGAGTTTCGTTGCGGCCGCATCCTCGGCGATCTGCGACGCCAGCGCCTGAATGCCGCCATGGGCATTCAGCATGCTTTTACGCCAGAGCATGCTTTTGCCCTGCGCGAACCCGAATCCAAGGGCTTCGCCGGCGTATTGCCAGCGCGCTTGGTGGGCGTTGAGGAACGAACATTCAACCTCCGCCCAAAATCCATACGGGCGGGAACCGAGCGGGGTCGAGCATACCAGCCCAGTATCCGACCGCCACGCTGCCATCAGACGAATGAGATAATCGGTCGGCATAAGGACGTTCGAGTCGGCGAGAACCACCCATTCATGCGAAGCCGCATTCCAACCTTTCACGCAGTTGTTCAGCTTGGGATTGGCGCTGATCAGGTCGTCACCGACAAGAATTTTTGTGGGAATGGCTGGGTAGCGCTCGCGCCCTTCCCTGATCAAGGGGATCACCGCATCCTTTGCGTCAGCTACGCAGAAGATGACTTCGTAGTCCGGCCAATCCAAGCGAAACGCGCTCTCGAGCGTTTCTCGGGAAAATTTCTCGAGGCCGCAGAGCGGGATCACGACAGAGACAGGAGGTCGATGCATCGTCCTAGGCTGAGGGCCCAGATGAGGCCAGATACGCCAGCCCGCAATCATCAGGCTCAACACATTGATGGCCAGGAATGCACCGGCGGCGGCGAACAAATACAGCATCATTTACCCAGCGACGAGCCGCGCCGCCATTCTAACGAACTTAGGCACCCGGATAACCATCACCGAAAGATGACATGCCTATGACACCTGACGCCTAAGACAAAAGCCAGGAGCAGATCCCCAGAAGGCGGATGAAGAGCAGTCGTCCCGAACTCGACCTCTTAGGCCCTGTTGTGTCGAGGTGACTGCTTTGAGCCCAACAGCCGACCTTCAAACCCCTTCGCCTTGAGGAGCTTCGAACTCAAGACCAGCAGCTTGTCTTGGCACGCGAAAAATATGGCGGCACCGCCACAAAGATATCGGCTGAAGTTGTACGCCGCAGGAAGGCGACTAGACGTCGACTGTCCTTGCCGCGACCGAGATGCTGGATAGCGTCGACGCTCGCCCCTGCGCTTCGCATTCTCCGGAAGGGTTTGTCGGAACCAACCCGGGAAGCTCGGGTTTGGCTTGTAATGGCCTGTCCTGCGGAAACCCCTGCGGTTGGAGTTTAAAATCGAAGGACGAGGAGGATGAGGCGTACACTAGCTGGAAAATCTGTTGCGGCGTTGGTGCTGGCCCTTACGGCCTTGAATGCGTCGCCAGGTCTGTCTCAGCAGGCCGAAGGTGTTGAGAATGGTCGCTGCCGCGTCGACCCGGGCGTAGATGGCGATCAGAAATCCTACGCGGACAAGCTCGATGAATGCAACGGAGTCCTAGAGCCGCCTGCGATCGGCGATAGTGAAATTGTCGAGCCGGCGCCGAACGAGGGAAAAACACCGGTGATCCGCCCGGAGGAGTTGCCTCCGCAACAGAGCTCAAAGCCCTGACGAGATCGACATTTGCCACGAACTTGAAACGACGGAGTTGGCCATGTTGCGAGCAGTCATTTTCTTCGCATTGGCGATGGTGCTCATCGCTCTGCGACACGAGGCGGTCGGGGCGCAAGACACGCCGCGGACGCTCGACACCGAAAGCGGTCCCGTTAATGTGGAAGTCTTCGCGAATGGTCTTGAGCATCCCTGGGGCGCTGCGCTTCTGCCGGACGGCGACATGCTTGTGACCGAACGTCCCGGTCGGCTGCGCCTTGTTTCGGCCGACGGAACCATCGGCGAACCGATCGAAGGGGTCCCGGATGTGTTCGCACAAGGTCAGGGCGGACTTCTCGATATTGTCCTTGATCCGGAATTCGCGAGCAACCGGACCATCTATCTTTCCTTTGCCGAGGAGCGCGAAGGCGGCGCGGCCACCTCGGTCGGGCGCGGCCAGTTGAACGAGGACGCTACCGCCATATCAGATTTCGAGGTGATCTTCCGGCAGGAACCGGCGGTTTCGGGCGAAAACCATTTCGGCTCCCGGCTGGCTTTCGCGCCGGACGGTACGCTGTTCGTGACTCTCGGAGAGCGCTTCCAAATGCGGCAGGCCCAGGATCCGGCCAACCATCTCGGGACGATCGTCCACCTCAACCCTGATGGATCGATTCCGAGGGACAATCCCTTCATCGACCAGGAAGGCGCCGACGAGGTCTGGTCCTATGGCCACCGCAACGTTCAAGGGGCGGCCATCCATCCCGAGACGGGCGTACTTTGGGTGGCAGAGATGGGCCCGAGGGGCGGAGACGAATTGAACATCCCGAAGGCCGGCGAGAATTATGGCTGGCCTGTGGTCAGTTGGGGCCGCCACTATTCGGGCGAGGAAATCCCCGATCCGCCAACCCGGTCTGAATTTGCCGGCTCCATCCACAGCTGGACACCCGTGATTTCACCCTCCGGCATGACCTTCTATACCGGCGACATGTTCTCTGAATGGCAGGGCGATCTCCTGATCGGTGGCCTGTCGGCCGAAGGAATCGTCCGAGTGGAGACGGACACACAGGAGGTGACCAACGAGGAGGTTCTTTCCCTGGGAGCCCGGATTCGCGATGTCCTCCAAGCCTCCGATGGCTCGGTACTCGCGCTCACCGACGAGGCATCCGGCATGATATTGCGTTTGAAGCCGGCGAAAAGCTAACGCCGGTGCGGACGGATCGCCGGCGTTCCTGCCACGGGCCACGGTGCCGACGGATACCGCTGGTGCCGCTACTGCGCCTTTGCGACGAGATCTCGCGGAACACAGCGGCGTCGCGTAGAGCGACAGCTCGGCCGGCATCGCCGTCCTCCTCGCTGAGCGCGAGGACAAGGCGCACTGGATTGCCTTCGGGCGTGCCTGCCAGCGCTTCGCGCTGTCCGCGACGGGGCTCGGCCTCAAGCACGCCTTCGTCAACCAGCCGGTCGATGTGGCGCGGCTGAGGCCTGAACTCGCAGCGTTGCTGGGCGAGCCCCCCACCCTCGTGCGCGAACCGATTCTCGGCGATGCCTTCGTACATGCCGAGCAAAGCAGTCGCCACCTCGTAGGGGATGGCGTCACCGGCCAGGATGGCTGCGCGCTGCTGCGGCGGAACGAATGCCGGGAACACCGGACAGCCGAGAGCATCGGCGAAGGCCGATGCTACGTCGCCGGCGCTCCAATCTTCCGGTCCGCTCAGTTCGACGATCCGCTTGCCGGTCCAGTCCTCGCGAAGCAGCGCTGCGGCCGTGCGCCCGACATCGCTCGTGCTCACCGTCGGAATACGCTGATCGGGTTCGAGGAAGGTCGGCAGCACCCCTTCCGAGATGGCGATCCCAGCGACCTCGCCCCAGGTCTCAACAAAGTAACCCGATCGTAGGAAGGCGGTTGCAGGCGCTACATGATCCAACAGCCTCTCAATCTGATGGAGAGTCGTTATGACGCCCGTGCCCGAAGCGTGTTGCGCGCCGATCGATGACAGGACGACCACCTTTGGCACGCGCCCGCGTCTTACCGCCTTGGCGAGTGCGGTGCCGATCTCAACGGTCCGCGCATAGGGATCTCCGCTCACCGGCGGCGGATTGAGGAGAAACGCTCCCAACGCGCCGTCCAGGGCTTCAGCGATGGAGTCGGCGTCATCGATATCCGCTATGGCTACGTCCGCGCCGAGTGACCTCCACTTTTCGCCATGTTCAGGGCGACGCACGACGACGCGCACGGCCTCGCCGCATTCTATGAGGGCGTGGGCCGTTTCACCGCCGGCTCGCCCATTTGCTCCTAGCACCACGTACATGACTTCCTCCGTCTCAAATTCGCCCGCGCGAGAATAGGAGCAGAGCTTCCCATGCGTCCAATGCATGAGGTACATAGTCAGCATGCGCCAAGTGGATTTACGAAAGATCGACATCAACCTCCTCGTGGCGCTGGACGCGCTGATCGAGGAGAAGAACGTCACACGCGCGGCCCATCGGCTCGGCATGAGCCAGCCGGCCGCAAGCCGGGCATTGGGACGATTGCGGACGCTGTTTGCGGATGCGCTCCTTGCCGACGGACCCGGCGGCTACGTGCTTAGCGCCCGTGCCGAAGAAGTGCGTCCAATGCTACGCAGAATGCTGGCCGGCATCGGCGAGATGCTGGAGGCGAGCCCGTTCAATCCTGCGACGGCAACGGGCCAAATTCGGCTCCTGATGCCCGATCTTCAGGCCGCCGTGATTGTGCCGCGTCTGCTCGCGCGCGTTGCAGGCGAAGCGCCGTCCCTCGATTTCGACATCGTCGCGCCGGGCGCGAACGGGATCGAAGCGCTGGAGGACAATGCGGCGGATGCCATGGTGGCACTGGTCGACGAAGCGCCGGCCGGCATCCGCCGCCGCCACCTTTATGATGAGGAGTTGGTAACACTCATGCGCGCTGAACATCCGGCCGCGGCCGGGAAACTCACGCTCGACCGCTTCCTAGCGCTTGAACATATCGTGGTGAGCGTTCCCGGCCTAGGGCCGGCGCCCGTCGATGAAGCCCTTGCCCGTCTGGGGCGGAGGCGACGGGTGAAGCTGCGGGTGCCGAACTTCTTCGCGGCGGTGGAGATTGCCGCCCGTGCCGACCTCGTCATGACCCTTCCGTCGAGTCTGGCGCGGACGGCGGCGGACATGAGGCGGTTCGTTTCCCTGGTTCCGCCCCTCGATCTCGGTCACTTTGCCATGAGTCTGGCTTGGCACGCGCGCCACCACGACTCCCCCCGGCATAAGTGGCTCCGAAACACGATCGTCGCGGCGGCGACCGAAATGACCGCAGGGGAGCTTTGACGGGACTTAAATCACGCAGCCGAAGAGAGCGATGGACACGATTGAGTTTTGGTACGAGTTAACCTCCAGTTGCTCCTACCTGGCCGCAATGCGTGCCGACGAGACAGGCGCCGCCCGAGGACGGAAGCTGGAATCGCGGCCCTTTCTGCTGGGGCCGATGTTCGCGGCTCGGGGCCTGTCCACGTCCCCGTTCAACGTCTATCCTCTCAAGGGTGCATACATGTGGCGCGATATCGAACGGATCGCTGCTACGCGGAATCTTCCGCTTCGCAGGCCGGAAGCTTTTCCATAGCACACAGTCCTAGCGAGCCGCCTCGCCGCGCCAATCGTAATGGTGCTTGAGTCACACTTGTCTTCTACTCCGAGAGGACAGGTCAGGTTCGACCCGAACCTCCGTTAGACCGGATGCACATCGTCGGTCGCTGCCGGCGTAAACCGTCGAGAGCCCGCGGTAGAGCGCAACGAGAGAGGCTCGACTGAGATTTGAAAAACGTCAGAGCTACTCAGCGGCCGTCGCCGCAACCGCGTCGTCTTTACCGGGGCGGATCTTCGGCCAGAGGCTTTCCGTCACCGCCATTAGGGAGGCCGTTCCGGCCGCGATCCACGGAGTCCCCGATCCATCACGGGTGCCGATACGGACCTGGAGACCTGCCTCGCGGGCGAGTACCGCGCCGCCGGCGATGTCCCACATGGTCGTGATCTTCTGGAGGTGACCGTCAAAGATGCCACGTGCGGCGAAAGCGAGCGACACGGATGTTGAGCGCAGCGCCTCGACCACCCAGTCGGCGCGGCGAAGGCCGACGTTGAGCGCACTTGGAGCCCAAATACCGGACATGTCGACCGCACGCGGACTCTGCCGCAAGCCGAGTCTCTTCACACGCGCAGAACCACACAACCATAGGGCCCCAGGACCAGCCCGCCGTCGACCGGATTGCCCGAAAGGAGGTCCGTTCCAGCGGGGACAGAGCTCAACTCTACCGGTTCTGCGTCACAATTCAGCAGGAAAAGCAGCTTTCTGTCTTCCGCTTCCCTCAGGACGACCTCTACGGCAGGCGGCAAGTCCGGGACCAGCGGCTGGATATCCGCGCCGAGGACATGGTCCACCAATCCTTCGACGAGGGACTGGGTCAGATAGGTTCCGACGTAGCAGGCCCGGCCTTTGCCGACCTTCCGGCTCGTCACCGCTGCCCTGCCGCTCGCGAAGCGGTTCGACCAGTGCCCCAGAACCTCCACGTCTTCGTCGAGCGCGAGAAGCTCGTAAAGGTGTGCGGCCCCGTGCTCCCGGTTGCCCAGGGTGAAACGATAACGCCGCGACGCCGAACTGGACGGCAGGCGCTTCCCCGGGTTGTGAAAGCCGAACTCGGTTCCATGAAGCCCGAACAGACCGTCGGCACCCGGTTCTGCCACCCGGCCGAACTCCTCGACGCGCACGCCGCAGAGCTTCGAAAGCCCTGGGCCGGGCGCGAGGTCCGTCGGTATGTGGTTGTTTTCATCGCGGGTGCCGCTCATGGCGCCGACGATCAGGGTTCCGCCGTTGCGGACGAAGGTCTCGACGTTCTCGTTCCACTCCGGCTTCCACATCACCCAGTGCGGCACGTAGAGGACCTTGATCCGGGAGAGGTCGTCCCCGGGATGGATGAAGCCGCAGGCGATGCCCTTCGAATAGCAGTACCGATGGAGCAGCGTGCCGTCCTCAAGGGGGCTCGGCATGCCCATCGGATAGGTCCTGTAGGCCTCCTGGTTGTCGAAGTCGGCTCCCGCAATCGCGACGTCCATGCGCACGGTGGTGCCGAGGAGGTCCTGCTTGATCCTGCCGATGTCCTCGGCGAACTGCTTTGCTTCCTGATACCGGCGGCGAGGCACATCGTCGTGGTCGATCACGCCCATCCAGTAGATTTCCGCGCCGAAGTGCGCCGGGCGCCAGCGGAAGAACAGGAGGCCGTCGGCACCACGCGCGACGGAGCTCAGCGCCATCCGGCGCATCTCGCCCGGTTCGGGCGTCATGGTCGAGAAACCCGGCTGACTGCCGAAACCGGATGCCTGCTCAGGCACAATGAAGTTGCCGGAACAGGCGCGGCAGACGTCGAGATGCAATGCTTGAGTGGCGGGATGACCGCCCGCCCGGCGCATCTCGTCATAGAGCATCGGGTAGATGTCGAAGCCGAGAAAGTCGAGATCCTGACCGAACTGGCCGCGGAAGTCGATGTCGTCGAGCCGTCCGAGATTGTGGAAGATGAACCATTCGGGATTGGCCCGGCGCAGGATTTCAACCTGGTCATGCTGGAAGGCCGCCGTCGCATGGGCGAGGAAGCGATGGTAGTCCTGCATGTGCCCAGGCGCGACAAATCCCGGATTGTCCTTCCTCGGGATGGTGATCTGATCGAAACTGTCATAGGCAAGCGCCCAGAAGTTTCCGCCCCAGGCGAAGTTGAGCTTGTCAATCGCCTCATATCGATCGTGAAGATAGCGGCGGAACTCGCGCTCGCTCGCTTCGGAATAGGAGGTCGAAGCGGTCGTGTTCAACTCATTGTCGGTCTGCCAGCCGATGACGTTCGGACTATCCGCATAATGGCGCGCTAAGGCCTCCGTGATGCGCCGGCTATGCATGCGGTAGACGGGGCTGTTGGTGTCCGCATGCTGGCGGGAACCATGCGTGGCAGTTCGGCCTCTTTCATCGACGCGCAGCACTTCCGGATAGGTTGCGGTCAGCCACCGCGGCGGGGTCGCGGTCGGCGTACAGAAGATGGTCTTCAGGCCTTCCGAGGCGAGCACGCCGATGGCCCGATCGAACAGCGAAAAGTCGAACACCCCTTCCCTCGGCTCCATCAGATGCCAGGCGAATTCGCCAAGGCGGACCACGTTGAACCCCGCAGCCGCAATGCGCTCTGCATCGCGCAGCCAATAGCTCTCGTCGACATGCTCCGGATAATGCGGCACGCCGAGCAGGAAATCGTCCAGGTTGAGGGTGCGCCAGACCGAGAGCGGCGCCGGAGGGGTACGCTTCATGATTTTGTCCTTGCTTAGATTTTCGCGACGGCCTTGCGAGGCGTGATGGTTGTGCCGTCAGCGGCGAAGAGGTAAGCGTCGGCGGGATCGAAGCCGAGCGACACCGCGCTGCCGTTGTGGAAGGGCCTGATATCGGCGATCTGCACGGTGAAGACATTGGTGCCGCTGTCAGATCCGGTGGTGACCAGTCGCCCCGCATCGGCATAGACAATCGTCTCGCGGCCAAGATATTCGGTCAGCCTGACGCTTCCCGCGAAGCGGATCTGCGCTGCCGCATCATCGAGCCGCAGCCTTTCCGGCCGGATGCCCAGGGTGACGGTCTCACCTACGCTCACCTTTCCAACGAGAGCCTCAAACGCCACCTTCAGGCCGCCGGCGCAGACGACCCTCGCAGAGGATCCGCTGACTTCGGTGACCTGGCCGGCCACGAAGTTCATGCGGGGCGCGCCGAGAAAGCCGGCGACGAACATGTTGTCGGGGTTGTTATAGAGATCGAGCGGCGCTCCGACCTGTTCGATCCTGCCCCGGTTCAAGACGACGATCCGGTTCGCCATCGTCATGGCCTCGACCTGGTCGTGCGTGACGTAGATCATGGTCGATCCGAGCTCGGCGTGAAGTGTCGAAAGCTCGACCCGCATCTGCGTTCGCAATGCCGCATCCAGGTTCGACAGCGGTTCATCGAAGAGGAAGACGTCGGGCGACCGTGTGATCGCCCGCCCGATGGCGACGCGCTGCCGCTGGCCGCCCGACAGCTGCTTCGGCTTCTTTTCGAGCTGCTCCTCGAGCCTGAGAACCCTCGCGGCCCTCGCGACAGCCGTGTCGATCTCCGCCTTTGGCCGCTTCGCCATCCTGAGGCCAAACCCCATGTTTTCGGCGACGGTCATGTGCGGATAAAGCGCATAGGACTGGAACACCATCGCGATACCGCGGTCGCCGGGCTCGAGCCTGGTGACGTCCCGCCCCTTGATGAGGAGCGTTCCAGCGCTCGTGGTCTCAAGACCCGCGATCGTCTTCAGCAGCGTCGACTTTCCGCAGCCGGACGGGCCGACCATGACCACGAACTCGCCTTCCGCGATGGTCAGGTTGACGTCCTTCAGGGCATGGAAGCCGCCATAGTGTTTCTCGATGTCGATCAGTTCAACGCTCGTCATGTGAAGGATTCCTTGAGTTACGCCTCAACCCTTAACCGCACCGACCGTCAGGCCGGCGATGAAGTGGCGCTGCATGAGGAAGAACATCACGACCGGCGGGATCGCGACCAGGATCGTTGCCGCGGCCACCAGATTCCATGCGGACACCCATTCGCCGCGAAGATTGTTCAGCCCCGCGGTCACCGGCTTCACCGCGTCGCTCTGGGTCAGCACGATCGCCCAGAAATAGTCGTTCCAGACGAAGGTGAATGTCAGGATCGCAAGCGCCGCGAGGGCGGGCCGGATCAACGGAAGCACCACATGCCACAGCGTCTGCCACGGCGAAGCACCTTCCGCTCGGGCCGCCTGGAACAGTTCGTCCGGCAGTGCCGCTATAAAGTTGCGCATGAAAAGCGTCGCGAAACCGGTCTGGAAGGCGATGTGAAAGACGATCAGCGCGTAGTAGGTGTCGTAGAGCCCGATCGAGACCATGAGGTCGCGGACCGGGATCATCATGATCTGCGCCGGCAGGAAGTTGCCGCCAACGAACAGCGCGAACATCAGGTTCGCGCCGCGGAAACGGTATCGCGAGAGGACATAGCCGGTGAGCGTCGACAGGACGAGCACGCCGACGACGGAGGGCAGCGTCACGATCAGGCTGTTGAGAAAGTATCGCGCCATGGCGGTCTGCGTGAAGACCGCCATGTAATTTTCGATGAAGTTGAAGCTCTTCGGCCAACCCCAATAATTGCCCGCCATCACCTCCTCGAACGACCTGAGCGACGTCGCCATGACCGCCATCAGCGGCACGAGCCAGAGAGCGAGGATCAGCACGACCATCGACGCATATGCAAACCGCCGGACGGGAGCGTCTTCAGCTATGGGCCTTGGATACATCAGACGCCCTCCCGTTCAGGCTTGAGAAGGGTGCGCAGATACCAGGCGATGAAGACCGCCATGATCACGAAGAGCACGGTGGCAATCGCGGCTCCGTAACCGAACCGGTAGGAGAAGATCGATTGCTCGTACATTTGGTAGGCGAGGACCGTCGAAGAGCCGAAGGGGCCGCCGGACGTCATCACCGCCACCATGTCGAAGGACCGCAATGCGCCAATGACCGTTACCGCGAGCGCAATGAAGCTGACTTCGCGCAGTTGCGGCAGGATCACGTGTATCAGCATGGGCCATCCGCGCGCACCATCGACCCGTCCCGCCCCGATGAGGTCTTCGCTCAAGTTGTTCAGGCCCGCCAGGAAGAGCACGAGGCAAAAGGCGACCTGCGGCCAGAGCGCCGCCACGACGACTGCGAAGGTGACGAGATGCTCATCCGAAAGCAGCGCCGGGGCCGTCGCGCCGAAATAGCTGAAGATGAGCGACAGCAGGCCGAAGGTGGGATCATAGACCCAAGTAAAGACGACGCCGACGGTGATAGACGCCAGCACCAGGGGCACGAAGAACAGCGACTTCATGACCCGCATGCCGCGAATCGGTTGATTGAGCAGCAGCGCCAGCGCCAGGCCCAGCGGCGGCGCAAGCATGAACATGGCAAGCCAGATCAGGTTGTTCTTCAGCGACACGTGGAACTGCGGATCGTCCAGCAACTGCGCATAGTTCGCCAGCCCCACCCATTGTTTTGCTCCGACGCCGTCCCAGTCGAAGAAGGACACCCAGATGGTCTCCGCGGACGCCAAGATGATCACGACCCCAAACAGCAAAGCTCCGGGCATGATGAACAGGGTCGGGGCTATCCAATGCCGATGGTTTCGCCAGAAGGTAGACATTTAAGATCACTCACGAAGGCTTCGAAAGCTGGCCTCACTGACCGGAAGCAGGCAGGACCACAGGTCTGTGCTGCGGCCCTGCCCTGTTGCGGTCTGCTCTTGGGAGAGGAGAGCGGCCGCGCGAGGCTCAGGCCTTGAAGATGCGCTTGCGCGTCGTTTCGAGGCGCTCGAGGATCTGGTCGCGCCGGTCAGGCTTGGCCATGAACTCCTGGAAGCCCTTCAGGCCTTCTTGCGCCATGTCGGGGTCGGTGTCGCGGTCGTAGTATTGCGCGGAGCCTTCGACGGTCTTCAGGGACTCGACCGCCGCATTGACGAGCGGGTCCTTGCTCGGCGGGCAGTCATTGCGCGGCGGAACCGCACTCTCCGTCTCAAGGAAAGCGGAGAGATTCTCGGGCTTGTAGAAGAAAGCAAGGAAATCGCGCGCGTTTTCCTTGTTCTTGGCGTTCTTCGGAACGTGGATCGAATTAAGCGCGAAATCCTCGTAACGCGACATGCCCTGGATGATCTCGGGGAATGGGGCGAATGCGATCTGGTCCTGCTGGTCTTCCGGGAAGCCGTATTTGATGAAGCCTGCGAGATCCATCATGGCGGCCTTCTTCTGGGCAAGCGCGGCCGCTGCCTGTTCCCAGCCGAAGGACGTTCCGTTCGGGCTGAACAGCCCGGCATTGATCAGTTCTGCCCACTTGTCGAAGACCGGAAGCATTGCGGGGTCGGTGTAGGACATCTTACCGTCCATCAGCGCCATATGCTTGTCGAGGCCGTTGATGCGCAGGTTCATGTGGTCGAACCAACCGGCCGCTGGCCACATCTCCTTCGTTCCCATGCTGACGGGGATCATACCGGCCGACTTGGCCTGCTCGCCGAGCGCAAGCAGGCCTTCAATCGTCTTGGGCGGCGCCCAGCCTTTGTCCTCGAAGACGTCCTTGCGGTAGAAGAGACCCCAGAGGAGACCGCCAAGCGGAAGGCCGTAATGCCTTCCGTCAACTGTGACTGCGCCCGCCGCGGGGCCGAGCACGTTGTTGTAGTTCTCGCGCTCGAACAGATCGGAGATGTCGTCGAAAAGGTCGCGCTTGACGAAGGTCTTCATGCGGTTGCCCGAAAACCAGAAGCAGATGTCCGGCGCACCCACGACGAGATAGCTGCGGATGGCGGTCTTGTGCGCCTCGTGATCCATGTTGTTGATGGCCACCTTGACGCCGCTCTCCTGCGCGTAGGCGCTCGCGATCCGCTGGAGCACCTCGCGCTGCGAGGCGTTGCCAATGTTGGAGATGATCGTCAGTTCCTTGCTCTGCGCGATGGCCGGAGCGCCGAGCGTCATTCCCGCAAGCGCTGTCCCCGCGCCGATGAGGAACTGGCGACGCGACGCCGGGGCGCGAGTGACCAGCTTGATGATATCGTTGGATGCCATTCCATATTCTCCCAGGACAAAGCTCCGCCACGCCCGGGCGAGCAGCGCCCAGGCCTCTTGGAAAAAGAAATTTTGCGATCATGCGGAGTTCGGGAAATTGGCGCTCCGCACACTCCTCCTCATTGCCAACGGAGAAAAGCTAGCCTAACTTCGGATCAGGAACAATAGTTAATTTAAGAAATAAACTAACTAGGAGACGCAGCGTTGAAAGGGAATGCGAGCACGTCGCGCGCGCTGAACAGGCGGCTGATCTTGAATCTGCTGCGCAACCGCGGACCCGTATCGAGAGCCGAACTCGCCTCGGTGACGGGTCTCAGCCCTGCAGCCGTCACGTTCGTCGTCACAGAACTGATGGATGAGGCGTTGGTGGTGGAACGGGAGGCGGTCGCGAGCTCGAACGGTCGCCGGCCCATACCGATGGATATCAACTACGAGGCCCACCTGGCATTGGGCTTCAAGCTCAACCGCAGCAGCATCGACTGCGTGCTCACCGACCTCGCCACTTCGCCCCTTTCCACATTGCAGGCGACCGTTGGCGATACCAGTCCGGAGGGCATGATCGAGGCAATCCGGGGCGCCATTCCGCGCCTTCTGGCGGGGGCCGCGCGTGACGAGAAGGACATCATGGGGATCGGCGTATCCATCCCCGGCGAGGTGGACCCGAGGAACGGCGTCTGTCTCCAGAGCCCGCGCTTTGGCTGGCGTGATCTTCCCTTCGCGGAAATGCTGGCGGAGCGAGTGCATGCCCCCGTCTGGATAGACGACGACGTCAACGCCTTCGCGATCGCGCAAAAGCTGTTCGGCGCCGGCCGCAACCACCGCAATTTCGCGGCCCTTGCGATCGGCGCCGGGATCGGCTGCTCTCTGGTGCTGAATGGCGATATCTACCACGGAAGCAACAGCGCGGCCGGCAAGCTCGGGCACATCACCTCCGTGCCCGACGGGGAACTCTGCGAATGCGGCCGGCGCGGATGCCTCATGGCACACGCCGCCGAGCCATACATGATTGCCGAATGGGGACGCAGGAGAGGCGTCGAACCTACAAGAGACGACTTCGTCGCTTCCGCCGCCGCCGGCGACGAAGACGCCTTGGAGATCCTGGAGAACGCGGGATCGCGCATCGGCAGACACCTGGCGGACCTGGTCAACCTGTTCGATCCCGAAGTGATCGTCGTCGGAGGCGAAGCCGTCCAGTTCGGCGACGCCCTCCTCGACCCGCTCAAGCGATCAATGGACCAGTTTCTGTTTTTCTCCAAGCCCGAGATACAGACGGACTGGGTGCCCAGTTCCTGGGCGAGAGGCGCCGCAGCCTTGGCAACACAAGGCATATTTGACTTCGAGCGCCTGCCCAGCGGTTGAGTTTCGTTCATCTCGCATGGTTGCTTTGCGTCCAACGAGCAATAGAGTCCACTCCCTCGCCCGTCGAGATCAGTGGGCCGACGCAGGGAACGCTCATCAGGCGCCGGCAATTGGCCTCGTTCTGGCTGATCTCCTCGATCTCTCGGCTGACAGTCTCGATGCGCTCGTCGAGCCAGAGCCAGTCCTCGTAGAGACCGACAATCAGATCGTGCATCCGGGGCGAGAGCTCGTCCTCACGGTTCTTCAATATCGCGAACAGCGAATTGCGCAGTGCCCTTGCACCCGGCCTGACGGCAATGCCCTGCTCAATGAGGAAGGCGCGGATCTGATTGATCGTCGCCGTGCGCCGGGAGACCAGTCGCGACCGAACACGATGGCAGGCCTGAAGATCAAGCTGATCCTGGCCTTGCTCGCCCTACGGCGCAATTTGGCCTCGAAGCGGTCCTCTGTCCTGATAATCCGAAGCTGCCGCTAAGGGTGGTGGTAAACGGACACAGCAGCGTCAGTTCGAGCCGGACTCGCATGCTACAAAAGCGGTCACTGGTGCGAAGTCGCTTGCCATCAAACATCTCTAGTCGGATCGCGCGAAATGCAGCGGAACCCCACATGGCACGTCGAAGTGTCGACGGGCTGCGCCATCCGGGCCGCCGGACGGTAGCGCCGGCAATAGTTCGGGGCGCAAAGATGTGAGCCGCCTTTCATGACCTTTCGCGGGATTCTAATGTGCGGTTGGAGCGGATCGAGGCTGTCGGCTTGGTCCGCGCCCTTCGGGTTGGAGATCGTGCAGCACGGGCTGTCGATCCTGCCATGTTCCTGATACCAGTCGGAGGTCCACTCCCAGACATTGCCAGCCATGTCGAAAAGGCCGTAGCCATTCGCTGGAAAGGCGGCGACAGGCGAGGTTCTCTCGTAGCCGTCTTCGCGGAGGTTCTGCCAGGGGAATTCGCCCTGCCAGGTGTTGGCCATCTGCCTGCCACCGGGTGTCAGTTCATCACCCCAGACATAGTCTGCCGCTTCGAGCCCGCCGCGCGCCGCAAACTCCCACTCGGCCTCGGTGGGCAGCTCCTTTTTCGCCCAGGTGGCATAGGTTTCCGCATCCTCGTAGGCCACATGGACCACCGGATGATCCTGCAGGCGCTTGATCGAGCTTGCTGGTCCATAAGGATGCCGCCAGTTCGCGCCTCTGACGTAGGCCCACCAGTTGTAGTGATTGCGGAGATCGACACGCGCCTTGGTCCTGCTGAACACCACGGAGGACGGCAGCAGCATATCCGGCTTCGCACCCGGATAATCTGCGGGATCGACGGGCCGCTCAGCCACGGTGACATAGCCGGTCGCCTCGACGAATGCCGCAAAATCGCGATTGGTGACCGGACAGACGTCGATCCAGAAGCCAGTCACCGCCACCTTGTGTGCCGGCGCCTCTTCGGGATAGTGCCTGTCCGATCCCATGAGGAATGTGCCGCCGGGAATCCACACCATCGCTCGGTCGATGGAGGGTCTCGATGAAGCATCTGCGCGGCTTAGTTCGGCAAGCTTTGACATGACCTTTCGTTTCCTCGTTCCATGCAGGGTTCGGGCCATGTCCCGAGATCACGGTTCGAACGCGAACACCTTTCTCCAGTCGGTCTTCATGTCGACAACCGTCCAGTTCATGATCCCGGCTTCGTCCAGGCCTTTGTCCAGCCGGCCGATCGACGAGGCCCTGTCATAAGCCCATTCTCGGTCCCCGTCGGTGTGACGGACGAAAAGGCAAAATCGTGGGCCGGGAGGCCTGCACGTCCATTGCAGCATCTGAAGATCGCCGTCGGAATTGCCGAACGCCGCTATCGGTCTACGGCCGATGTGCTGGTGGATGCCTACCGGCTTGCCAGCCTTGTCGTCGATGAAGTTGACTTCGGCCAGCCGCATCAGCAAGGGCGTTCCGTCGCGCATTTCGAACTTGGTCTTGCCGCTGCTGCCGATCACCTGCTCGGGTGGAATGCCATAAACTTCTTCGCTGAAAACGCGCATGAAATCGATCCCGCCACCAGAGACGATGTAAGTCTTGAAACCGTTGGCGCGCAGGTAGGCCAGCACCTCCAGCATCGGCTGGTAGACCATCTTCGTGTAGAGCTGCCCGGTTTTCGGATGCTTGGCGCTGGCAGTCCAGTCGCGGACGATCTGTTCAAACTCCTCGGTGGTCATGCCCGAATGAGTGGCCATTACGATCTGCATGATTGCCGTTCCGCCGCCTGAGAGCGCCCCCTTCAGGTCACCCTTCAGCAGCGAGGCAAACGGCTCCTGCGAGGCCCATTCGGGATGTTGAGGGGCGAGCACCTTCACACGGTGAAGTGCGAACAGGAGCTGAAAGTACATCGGCTGCTCGGCCCACAAGGTGCCATCATTGTCAAAGACGGCGATACGCTCCGGGACAGGTACGAAATCCGCCGAACCTTGAGCGGTCACGCGCTCGACGAACGAGACTATCGACTGCTTGGCCCTGCCTTCATTCCAGGAGGGAAGCGCATCTGCGCCTTGGGCAGATGAAGCGAATACCAGCAGAATGATGGGCAACAGGTAGCTCTTTGCAACACGAATGAAATAGGTCATGGCCTGATCTCCTTACGGTTGTCAGCGGCAGGCATGCCATGGGGTGACGTCACTCCTTCGCGATATTTGCCGATCCGTCGTGATGAAGGCCGTCGCGATACTCGAACAGCAGGTCCCAGAGCCGGCCTTCGCCAAGTGCAACGGCGAATTCCCTCGAAGCCAGATAGGGGATCAGTATGAGCAGCATGATCACGCTCGTCGCGAGCATCTCGGGCAGCTTGCCGCCTCCAATTTCCGCGAGTGTGACGGCGATCGTTCTGCCGTTGCTGAGCCCGATGATCGCTTCCTCAATGATGGAAAGAACGATGAGCAGAAGAAGGTAGAGCACTGCTTTGTAGGCGATGACGGAAACGAGCCGCAGCCGTCCATATCGTTCACCCAATTTGACTGCGTGCCCGAGAAGAATGAACTTCCCCAGGATCAGCGCCTTGATAACCGGGACGCCGAATGCAGAGAAATGCACCCCCTGACTGCCAAGTATCGCCATCTTGTAGAGGACGAGCGCGCCGAAGCAGACATACAGATACGCGGATAGGAGGGCATATTCCTTCAGCTCGCGCTTCGCCCGCTGGGCAATCGTCGCAGTCGAATGGGCTTCCGTCATGAGTCTGCCTCCCGTTCGCCCTGGAGGTCGCGCCCGCTGCCTGCCTGGCGCGACCTTGGAATGATTTCAGAAAACAATCAGTGTTTCCCTGCCTCCTGCAGCTTCGCCAGCACCTCGTTCAGCGCGAAACTGCCGGGCTTTTGCCGCGGCGGGAAATCGACGTAGGTCTGCAGGTGCCGGGCCACAAAGGCCTGCGCCGGTACGAGCGCAAAGGCATGCTCGACGCGCCATCTGGCGTAGTCGCCGGCGACGTGCTGGGCCATCTCGAAAGGATCAGCGCGCAAGTCTATAAGCTTGGGGAAGCGCAGCGTTATCAACGGGTCCTGCCACACATCGAGACCTTCGGCCCGCTGCTCCATAAACACGATCTTCCAGCGGTCATAGCGCAGCCCGGCGAGATTGCCGTCGTCGGTCCAATAAAAGTATTCCTTGCGCGAACTTTGCCCAGTGCCGGCGAGGAGCTCCCGCTGATTGTACCCGTCGAGATGGACCTTGAATGTTTTCCCTGCCGCCTCATAGCCCGCCAGCAGCTTCTCCTTGACGTTCGGCTCCCCTGCCGCGGCCACCAATGTCGGCACCCAGTCTTCGTGAGAGACGATGTCGTTGATTTCCGTGCCGGGCTTGATGACCCCCGGCCAGCGAATGACCCCAGGAACTCGGTAGCCGCCTTCCCAGTTGGTGTTCTTCTCCCCATGAAACGGCGTGGAGCCGCCGTCCGGCCACGAAAAGAGCTCCGCGCCATTGTCGGTCGTCCACAGTACGATGGTGTTGTCGGCGATGCCCAAGTCATCCAGTTGCTTCAGAAGCTGGCCGACCATGCCGTCGAATTCCGTCATCCCGTCGGCCACCAAACCGAGGCCGGTCTTGCCTTGCGACTCCGGCTTCAGATGCGTGTAGATATGCATGCGGGTCGCATTGAACCAGCAGAAAAACGGCTTTCCGGCCTTCTGGTTCTTATCGATGAAATTCATCGCGGCGCCCAGGAATTCCGCATCCACGGTCTCCATGCGCCTTTTGTCGAGAGGTCCGGTGTCCTCAATTTTCTGCTTGCCTACCCTGCCAAAGCGCGGGTCTTCAGTCGGGTCATCCGTGTCGCTTGCCACGCATCTAAGCACGCCGCGCGGCCCGAACTTGGCGCGGAACTGCGGGTCCTTCGGGTAGTCCGGATTTTCCGGCTCTTCCTCGGCATTGAGGTGATAGAGATTGCCGAAGAACTCATCGAATCCATGAACCGTAGGCAGGAACTCATTGCGGTCGCCCAGATGGTTCTTGCCAAACTGGCCGGTCGCGTAGCCATGCGGCTTGAGCAGTTCGGCGAGCGTCGGATCCTTGTCCGAGAGGCCTTCCTTGGCACCTGGCAGGCCGACCTTGAGCAAGCCGGTACGGAAGCAGCTTTGCCCGGTAATGAACGCGGCGCGTCCCGCCGTGCACGACTGTTGGGCGTAAAGGTCAGTGAAGATCGCCCCTTCGTCGGCAATGCGATCGATATTGGGCGTCTGATATCCCATCTGGCCGCGGTTGTAGGCGCTCGTGTTCCACCAGCCGATGTCGTCGCCGAAGATGACCAGGATATTCGGCTTGGGACCTGGTGCTTGCGCTTTCGCACTCCCGCTGGTTATCGGCCCCAGTGCCGTTAGGGCAAGCAGGGATCCGCCCGCCAGAAGAATGTCACGCCGGCTTGGATGGTGGCGCGGATTTGCTTGCTTGTCGCTCATCTTTCTTCTCCCTGACTGGTTTGAACGAATGCGCGGACATGCCGACGGCAAGCCCTCTGACGTCCGGGCCGCTTGGGCCGGAACACGCCCTCAATGAATGCGGATTTGTCGACGCTCTCCCTTCATGGCGCCCCGGATTTTCAGCGGGAATTCTATGGAGTATTGCTCGCGGCGCTATTGTACTTTGGGGAAGATACCTCCTAAGCGCGTAGACCAGCCTAGCAATGATAAGGACGATCCAACGTTCAATCGGTTGCATTCCCCGCGAGTGCCTCATTGATGGCGGTAATCAACGAGGCGGCGGGAAACGGCTTGCGAAGATAGGCGACGCAACCCACCCTACGTGCCTCCAGTTCGAGCGCATCGTCGTCGACTGCCGTGATGAAAATGACTGGGAGCCTGCAATGCGCGGGTTTCAGCCGGTGTCGCAACTCGATGCCCGACATGCCGTCAAGGTGGATGTCGAGCACGAGGCAGCCAATCTCCGTGGCCTTAGGGTCGCTGAGGAAGGCTTCGGCCGACGAGTATCCCTCGGTCGTCAAACCATGTGCGTTCAGCAGCCGCTCGACACTTGTTCGCATGCTCGGATTGTCTTCCACGACAGCAACCGTGCGTGGTCGTTTGTCCAAGGTGTTGCCTCTCCAAGCCGGCTGGCCGCGGAATACGGCCCGAAAGGCATTAGGAGGCAAAATCGCGGTGTCGCCTATTGTCCTTAGGGGAAGACGGATGTGATTGGATGGCTGGCACTTCAGTCATGTGGTTTTTTCAAGCCTTCCCAGCCTTTCCGCCATCGACACGACCTCGGCCAGAGAACGGGCGCCGAGCTTTTCCATGACGTTGTGCCGATGTGCCTTGACGGTTCGCTCGGATGTGCTGAGCTCATAGGCGATCTGCTTGTTGCGCTTGCCGCGGACGATCAGGTCGAAGACCTGTGATTCCCGCGGTGTGAGGCTGGCGATGCGCATGTGAAAGGCCTGGACGCGATCTTGCTCCAGCCGTCTCGTCTCACAAAGCTGCAGCGCCCGTTCAACGGCCTCAAGCAACGCCGCGCTCGAGGCCGGCTTTTCGAGAAAGTCATGGGCGCCGGCCTTCATCGCCCGCACAGTGGTCCCGATATCGCCACGGCCGGTCAGGAATACGATAGGCAGGAGAGGCGCCAGGTCGGCAAGACGAGCCTGCAGCTCCAAGCCGGACAGGCCAGGCATCTGCAAGTCGAGCAGAATGCAGCCATGTCCACTTGGTAGGCGCGCCAGTAACTCTTCCCCCGATGCATAGGACGCGACGTGGAAGCCTGAAGCCTCCAGCATTCGCCCCACCGCCGTGCGGAACGATTTGTCGTCATCGACGATGTGAACGGTCGGGTTCACTGATTCACCCCGGTCGCGCAAGGGGTAGGACAAAGCGAAATACAGCACCGCCCTCGGGGCGATTGGCGGCCCAGATCTTGCCGCCATAGATTTCTATTATCACACGGGCAATCGAAAGACCAAGGCCGGTGCCCGCAGGCTTCGTCGTATAGAAAGCATCGAAAATACTGCTGAGCTTGTCGCTCGGAATCCCGGAGCCGGTGTCGGAGATCGACACTTCAACCTTTCCATTTGTCCCGGTCAGCGTCGTTTGAAACACCAAATTCCTCTCGGCGGCCGACGCATGGAGCATGGCGTCCATGGCGTTTGTCGCGAGGTTGAGGATGACTTGCTGGACATGGACCCGATCGGCGCGAACCGGCAACCCCTGTAGTGGCCCCATCGAACTCACGACGACGTTTCGGCGCTCAGCTTCCGGTTTGAGTATGTGAATGGCGCTCTGGATCACATCCTTCAGGTCGAATTCCTGCCAGTCGATCTCGCTTCGCTTCTTCAGCAATCCCCTCATTTGGGCAATGATGTCGCCGGCGCGCTGATCGTCGTCGCGGATATCCGCCAGAATCTGCCTGATCAGCTTCAAGTCGGGTTCTTTGCTTTCAAGCATCACGGCCGCGGTTTCGGCGTTGATGCGGATGGCACCGAGCGGCTGGTTGAGTTCATGGGCGATCGAGGCCGACAGTGCACCGGCAGTTGCCGATTGGTTTAGATGGATAACCTCGAGAAGACGGCGCCGCGCCTGAAACTCCGCGGCTGCCCGTCGACGGCGTTCGAAGACCAACGACACAATGACTAGGCTCTGGGCTGCGACAAAGACGGAAATCGCTATGATCTCCTTCCAATATTCCTCCCACAGTGATCCTTCGTTGAAGGACACAACAGTGCCCGGAGGAAGATCGGCTTCCGAAAGCCCCCAACGCCGCAACTGCCGTGCATCGGCCATGTAGCTTTGCGGCACAGTCACGTCGGTGATCGCGTTGCCGCCAAGGGCGTCGATGGCCAGACCGGCGACGGCGGCCCCCGTGGATTCGAAGGTCGCCGCATTGCCGCCAACGACCCCATGTCCAAGATATGTTGAGTATGGACCATAGACGGGGGCGTTGGCCGCGCTTGCGATCTTCTCCAGCGAATTGCGCGGGACGAAGTTCCGGCCGGTGCGATCACTAAGTACGGTCAAGACGATGACGATCGTGTCTGGCGGAAGAGCTGCCACGTGCTCGGCAAACTCATCGATCGACAATCCGGTGAGATAGGTCGTCTGGATGTTCGGCGGCAGACCGGCTAGGTCCTCCTGCGCTGCGGCTATCCATGCTTTGTCGAATTCCGCGGATCCCGCGATCACCACAAGTTTGCGAGCGTCGGGCTGAAGTCCGATCGCCATCTCGATGGTTTTTCTGATTTCGAATTCCGTCAAGGCGCCGACGACGTCGTCGGGCAAGCGCAATTCCTCGGCAGTCGCACTGCCGAAACCGCCAAAGACGATCTTCGCATTCGGTGCGATCGCATTCCGGTTTGTTACAATGAAGCGGGTTGATTCCTCGCCCAGGGCGATGACCAGGTCCGGACGGCGATTGGTATATTTCTCAGCAAGATACCGCGCCATGCGTTCGACGTGGCGCGTCTCGGGGAATCTGGAAAGGTCGAGGAACTCCGAAAAGAGTTCGATCTTGCCGGCGGTCGCCTCGAGCAGCCGCGTTCTTGTTGCCTCGCCGACGATGTTCGTAGCAGGAATTCGCTCGTCATAGGGGTAGAGGATCAGGACACGCGGAACCGGACCCGCCGCTCCTGCGGAACCCACGCCAGTCGCTGAGAATATTGCGACCAACAGAAGGCAAATGAGGGCGGACGCATTCTCGGGCAAAGGGCTCATGCGGTTCACTGCCGAGACGAGCCAGGAATCAGGGAATTATGCGCCACCAGAGGGCTGGAATATGTCATCGGGGAACGCTGCTAAAGTTGCGCTTGGAGCATACCACTACGTGCCGTTGCACCAAAGGACAATATTATAGACGCTAGCTTATCACTAAGCTTCGTCCATGGTGAGTGTCGGTCGGGCATGAGAAAGCCGAGGATAAGACTGCGAACTGCTTCGGCGGTTTCGAGACATGCAATGGCCGGCGCATTCACGACGCCTGATCCTAAGCGTGGCGACAAGGCAAAGCCGCCAATCATGTTGCCGTTGATGACATGGTCGTACCGGCCGCCGGCGACGTTTGCGCCCTGACCGGTCAGAATCCGATAGTGATAGCCGAAATAGCGGCCAAGCGACGATCGAAATTTCAACGCCCTGATTAACTCAGGTCGCGCCGGACCTTTCGTCAATGGAGCGATCGTCATGCCGTATCAGCAGTTGAGAATGCGCGATAGACTTGAACTGTTCGGCAGGTTCCGACGATTGCAAAGAATTTAACCCGCAGAGGGCGAACTGTATGGCCAGCGGATAATCGAGCCCGCCACGGCCATCGGCTGAGCCCGGAACGAACGACGTTCTCGGGCCCGCATAGAACGTCAAATGTGGCGCCAGCTCGACATTCAGCCGCCTCGACCGGCCATGAGAGCGTTGGGTCGCCCCACGGCATCAAGCTTCGGGTCGTGTCGAGGATCGGCCGTCACTGGGTGAGGCTGTCACGTGCAAGACGCGCTGGGAACGCCCCTTCGATACGCCGGTCTACGAGCGGTCGCCTGGACATGAGCCATTTGACGATGGAAGCGAGAATGACGACGGCGAGATCGTGTTGGGCGGACCAGCGAGGTTCAGAGAGGCTTCACACCGCCGATTAGCTTGCCGGCGCCTTTCCCGTCGATGCTCGCTCGACCAAATGACAGGCGAGTTCCACCCGGCGCGGCGGCATGGGCAGGCCGGAAAGATTGTCGCGCAGGAGGTCGAGCGCGATCGAACCGATCTCGCACATCGGAATGTGCATCGTCGTCAGCGGAGGATTGAGGAAAGCCGCCTGCGGCAGGTCGTCCATACCCATCACCGAGACATCGCCAGGTATCGAAAAGCCCATTTGTCGAATGCCGATCATCGCGCCCACGGCGAGGCTGTCGCCGGCAGCCAGCACGGCCGTGAAATCCAGCCCGCGGGCCGAAATCCGTTGGGCAACAGCATGCATCGCAAGCTCCGGGTAGCCAGTCGTCGACGGGGACGACCAGATCATCCGTTGCCGGCAGTCCTTTCGCCAGCAGTGCATCGCGCCAGCCTTCGAAGCGCCGCTCGATGGTTCTGCGGCCAGGCCGCATGAGAAAGAGGATGCGGCTATGGCCGAGATCGATGAGGCGATCGGTTGCCAGCCGTGCGCTCGAGCGGTTGCAAGGGGTTACGCTCGATAGCCTCATGAACGGGTCGTCACCATTGAGCAGTACCACTGGCTTGTCGAAGTCCCGCGTCGCGGCAAGCATCCCCTCGTCATCAATGGTGCAGCCGAGAGCTTTACCAACTCTTTGGCAAGAAAATCGTCGATGCGTGCCATGCCAGGCGTGACGAGGTCGTCGATCCGGTCATCGATTTCGTGGATCTGCTAACGCCGGAAAATATAGCAGGCCGGCTGAAGGCGCTTGTGAGGCCTGCGACGCCGTCGCGGTGATCGCCGCAGATCATCCCGTCATCGCGCAGGCCATCCGCGAGTTGCACGACAAGCGCAAACCGGTCACCGCCTATATTACCGATCAATCCGCGCGGGAAAGAGCCGCCTACGTTGGAGCCGATAATTGGAAGATGGGGCGAACGGCGGCGTGGCTTATCGGGCACATGACTCACGGGCCAGGGCGTATTGCTGTATTCATTGGTAACCACCGCTATCAATGTCAGGACGTGGCCGATGCAAGCTTCCGCTCCTACATACGCGAACACGCGCCGCATCTGACCATTGACGACAGTCGCCCCACCCATGAGAAATCGAACGAGGCATACCGGATGGTCAAGGAGTTGTTGACGACTACGGATGATCTCGCCGGCATCCTGATTGTCGGGGGCGGCATCTCCAGGGTCTTACGAGCACTCAGAGAGGGCCCCGAGGATCGGCGCAAAAATATCCGTCTGGTATGCCGGGATATCGGCCCGGAGACACGAAAAGGTCTGTCCGAGGGGCTGATTACAGCGGCCCTTTGTCATCCCTTGAAAAAGACTTCCGCTACCTTGGTGCAGACGATGATCGAGACGATCAATCCGGGCGTACCGGGCAGCACAATCCACCGCACCGTCGCTTTTGATATCGTGACGCCGGAGAATATGTGAGATGCGCCGCAGAATGCACCTAACTCATACTGTCACGGACCTACCGACCGAGGAGAACTCCAGCGGGCAGCGCCCACACATTTCCCATGCATCGACGCCAGTGTGGGCGCTTTACGTCGCGCATGTGTCGGATTCGGATATTCGCGTTGAAAAACGCCGCCGAATGCCTGGTTTTTGGCGCATAGCGGCCGATTCGCTCGTTCGCCTCGAACTTCCGCTTAGCCCCCACTGCAGTCCTTCCCGCGCACACCTCAACGGTTCAAACTCCACTCGGAGAAGCCGAAGAATCCGATAGCCTGCGCGTCCGGAAAGACGCCAGGCAAAGTGGGTCTCCAAGTACGCCCGCAATCAATAGTAGGGCGAGACGCACGCCCGTCGCGGACCGTAAAAGGGCTGGAACGTGTTGTCGTAAGCCCTGTAGGACCGGTAGCGTGCATAGCACCAGCGCGTATGTGTGTTGGCGCCGTAATAGACCTGGCGGTAATAGCGCGGCGCGTAGTAGCGCGGACGGTAATAAGTCGCCCCGTAGTAGCCCTGATCGTAGTAGCCCTGATCGTAGTAGCTGGGGCCATAATACCTCGGCTGCGCCAGCAATCCGCCGATGATTGCGCCGGTCGCGAGCCCGCCGAGTGCCCAAGCCCAATCGTCGTCACCATTGTGGTGTCTATGCCCGCGGTAGCCTCGATAGCCGCCCCGGTATCCACGGTCGTAGCCGCCGCGGTAACGCCTGTACTGGACCGGCTGCGCCTCTGGGACTTCGATCTTCGGCACGGCAACGGTGGGAAACGCCACGGCCGGCGGGACGCTCGTCAGCGCCGTCACCAGCGACAGGGTAACGATTGCTAACCTTTTCATTGGCTTCACCTTTCCTCTACAGCGCCCCGCGTCGAATACGGCGCGCAAGGACGCTGCAGCCTTTAATGCGCTGCCTAATTTTACCCTAAAATCGATTTTGATTTGAGGGATTATGCATCAGCAGGAAAGCGTTCGTTCAAAACTGGCCCGTTCGCGGTGTCGCATCGCCCCGCGCGAAAAACACGATCTTCGGCGACGCGTGGGCGATCACCGACCTGCGTCGCGGCGGCAACGACCAGCTCGACGGCGGCACAGGGAACGACACGCTCTATGGTGATGCCTTCTCGATTGATGTTCCCGACTTCTTTGCCGTCGCCGGCGGGGATGACCGCCTCGACGGCGGCAAAGGGAACGATACGTTGTACGGCGATAGCTTCGAGTCCATCAGCGGACGCGGCGGCAACGACTGGCTCGACGGCGGCGCCGGAGACGATATCCTCGTCGGCGACGCTTTCATCTTCGGCGACTTTGTGGTTGGCGGGGACGACCGGCTCGAGGGCGGACAGGGTAAGGACAGGCTCTACGGCGACGGCCTCACCGAGGGCGTCCTAGACTCGGGCACTGGCGGCAACGACCAGCTCTATGGCGGCTCGGGCAATGACTTCCTCGTCGGCGATGTGCTTTCCGCACGCTTCGGCAGTGGCGGCAACGACCTGCTCGACGGTGGCTCGGGCGATGATCTCCTATACGGCGATGCAGAGTCTGGCGTGGAGACCGCGGGTGGAGACGACGTGGTGATTGGCGGCCGCGGCAACGATCAGCTCTGGGGCGATGGTGGGCTTACCTCGTCTTTCGTGGTGCAAACGGGTGCCGACCGGTTCCTGTTTGCCCAGCACAGTGGGCGGGACGACATTTTCGACTTCGAGATCGACAAGGATGTCATCCAGGTCTCGCTCGACTACGGCTACAGCAACTTCGCCGACTTGCTGCCTAACATCAGCGACGATGCCAACGGGAACGCCGTCGTGCATCTGAATGGCACGGTCGACCAAGTCACCCTGCTTCGCGTCCAGACGGCCGATCTCAGCGCTGCCAACTTCGTCTTCTCGAATGCAGACCTGGAGATTGTCTGACGAAGGTCGTGAAACGCTTCCACGTCAGCGCCGACGCTGCCTTGAGCGGCTCGCACTCTTGGCGCGTAGCGCGCGTCCGAGCGGCAGCTTTGAGTCTACCTGCGATGCGATCTAGGCGCCAGGGCGAACCGCCGCACAACCAAGGCAGCAACCACCATCTCGAACAGCTCGGGAAGCTAGCCAAGCTTGTGCCTTAACCTGAAAAGTTACATCGTAGTGATGCGGCCCTTCGGGTTGTGATTTGGCAGGATTGGCTTGTCTAGCGGCCTCCAGGGCAGGAGGGAGGATGCTATGACCATTTCCCGACGTGATTTGCTGACCTATTCTTCCGTGGGAGCGGTCGGCATGTTGCTAGCTTTGCCGACTGCACGCGAGGCTATAGCAAAAGCACCCCTCAGCGGCGTTCAGGTTCCCGGAGTATATCGCTTCAAAATTGGTTCATTTGAGATCACTGTCGTTAGCGACGGCACCATCAGCTTTCCGCCCGAAGTTCTTTGGCCAGAGGCGAGTAAGGGTGAGCGGGATGCTGTGTTCGGCAGTGATTTCACCTCAACCGGGACGGTTGTCCTTCAAACCAACGTGCTTGTCGTCAACACCGGGAATCGTCTTATTCTCATCGATGCAGGGTCGCGCGGGAAGTTCATGCCTACGGCGGGCAAATTCCTTTCAAATCTCGCAGTCGCGGGAGTTAAGCCGGAGCAGGTTGATACTGTCCTCGTCACGCATGCTCACCCGGACCATCTGTGGGGTGTCACCGATGCCGCGGATAAAGAGCGGACCTTCGTGAACGCCGAATACGTGTTTTGCGAGGACGAACTGAATTTCTGGCGCATGCCAAACCATCCGTTCGAAACAGACGCCAACTGGAGCTTCGTTTGGCGCCGCAACACGTACAACTTCGAAGCAATCGATGATCGCATCCGCACCATAAAGGCGGGCGGCGAGGTCACCCCTGGTATCATGACAATGAGCACGCCCGGCCATACTCCAGGCCACGTTTCGATTCGCATAGCGTCGGAAGGGGAAGAACTCGTCTGCACCGGCGACGTGGTCGGAAATCGCGCTGTCGGATTTCAGCATCCTGACTGGCGTGGTGGCTTCGATCTCGACCTCGATCAGGGCGTTAAGACTCGCCGGTCGTTCCTCGATAGTGCCGCTTCGAAAAAGGTTCTCGTCGCAAGCTATCATCTCCCGTTCCCGGGCTTGGGCCACGTCGCCCGAGAAGGGACGGCCTACCGCTGGATTCAAGCCGATTGGATGTGGGATTTGTAGCGCGCCCTCGCCCGTCTGGAGCGCGATCTGGGCATTGCCGTCGAGACGCTCGCTGTCTTCGTTCGCTTCTGGCTGACCACCAATCCGCCGCTGCCCGAACCGGCGCAGGCCGCTGCGCCAGCCAAGGGCGGCGAGCGCTACGACGGCCTAGGGCGGCGACGAAAGCGCCGTCTCGCCAAAAGGCCCAAGCTGAGGCAGGAAATATCAGAGGACGTCGAGGCCCTTCCGACAAAGTCCCGGCACAAGCTTATAAGCAAGTCGGCTTCCGACCTTCGCAGACATTTGCATAGAGGCGCACCGGTCACATGGCGAGCCTGCAAGTCGCAGCACAGAATCCTATCGGCAAGCACCCATGATCCGCCTGAAATCGCCGTTCAGGATGGCGTCCGAAACCGGGTGGAGACCTGTCTCGCTTACGGCACCCCGCTCGTAACGGATATGCTGATTACCAACAACACCGAGCTTCGGAAGGCGGCGTTCGGGGTCGAGGGAGACCACCTTGACGACGCCGAACAGCACTTCAGGGTCCAGGTCACCGACCTGAAGCTCAAACAGACCATTGGGCGGGAGCTCGCGGTCGACGCAGCGCTGCGGTTTTCCATCCACGCTAAAGAGCGCGATCAGGGCAATCAGCTTCTCGCCGGTTGGGTTCATCACATGGATACGCGTCCGGCCTTCGCGCAAATCATAGGTGCCGACGAGATAGGACGCCACAGCAGTGCCGGCGCCTTTGCCGGGCTCACCCAGATCGCCGTCGGGCGTCGGCTCGACCTCAGCAAGGGTCACGAACCGGCTGGCCTCGCGCGGCGCCAGCTCGCCCCGTCCGTTGCTTCCCGTTGAACGGAACAGGAATTCATAGACGCCGGCCTTGCCTGTGTCGGTAACGCTGTTCGTCCAGACCGCATCGCCGGCGACTGTGTCGCCGTGGGTCCCATCATCGAAGAGCACCACGGTGTGAGTGGCATGGTCCGGGCCGGTCACGCGGACGTTCACCTGGCCCTCTGGCATCGGCCAGTGGCGATCGCTCAGCCGCGCCTCGAGTCGCACCGACACCCCGGGCAGGAAGCGGTCGGGCCGGGTGCTCACCGCAAGGCGGTAGTTCGACGACACCGCCGCGGCGAATCCGATCGGGATCAGTCCGCGGTTGGGGTCGATGAAGCTCGAATGCGTAAAGCGCGATTCGCCGAGCGCCTGCTTCACGCTCCTGGGGTTCCACTTGCCGTTGGGAGTAAGCCGGAGGACCCAGTCACCCACATAGCTGCCCGCCTGAGAAACATCCGGGAACACGATGCGGTAGATGCGATAGGTACCGCGCCGCGATTCCTGGATCGGGATGCCGCCGATAGTGACGCCGGGTACGATGACAGCGCCGGTGGGGCTGAGGAGTTCGAGATCGTAGAAACTCCTGAGCGCGGGATCATCGATCACCAGGAAGTTGGCGTTCCGGTCCGACGAGATGATCCGTGCGGTGTCGACGATGATCGGATCCGGCGAGCGCAGGTCGACCACATGGGTCGGATCGACCACCAGATCCATGCCCGTCGCGTTCGAGAAGATCTTGAAATAGAAGCTTTCCAGTTCGAACAGGCTTTCGCCGGTCAACGAGTCGGAGACCTGGTGATAGCCCTCGGTCCCCATGTTGGTGATGCTTTGCAGCTTGCCGGCCTCGATGTTCGAGCCGAGGCCGACGCTGTAGATTTGAAGATTGGGATTGGCCGCCTGGATCGGACCGATGACATCAAGAATGTAGGGGCTCACATTTTCGATGCCGTCGGTCAGCACCACCATCGCCTGCTTGCGGTCGGTCAGCGGGCCGCCCATCGCCGCGGCGGCGTTCTGCATTGCGCCGCCGATACCCGTACTTCCGGCGGGGCGCAGCCGCGCCGTGTCGGTGAGTGCCGCTGCGCTCAGCTCGGACGCCGCGACGTCGCCGCTCGTGGCGGCGGTAACGAAGTCGAGCGCAAGATACTGGCTGTTCTGGTGGTTATACTTCCAGAAGCCAAGTTTGTCGCCGAAGCCGGTGCCGCCGATGTCCGGACGCTGCAGGTCGGTATAAAGCATCGCTGCGTCGCGCAATGCCTCGATCTTGATCCGGTCGCCGGCGGGATCACTCATGCTGCCGCTGCGGTCGAGAACCAGCATCGAGTCGAGCGGTATGGGGGTGACGCCCTCGCCAACAAGCGTGATCGGCACGGTCGCCGCTGCCGGATCATTGCTTGTCACCTGCATCTGGATCAGATGATTGCCGATCCCCTGCGGCTCGTAGGTTTGGCGCAGGATCAGCGGCGGATCGCCCGGCGCGATGGTGGTCGGTGGCGCCTCGTCAATCTCGGACCAATGGGCCAGGCCGGGATCGCCCGGCGACGTGGTGAGGTCGACCGATACGGTGAGAGGCGCTGTGCCGTCGTTGTGCAGGACGATGGCCTTGCTGAAGGCAAAGCCGAGCTCTACTTCGCCGTAGTCGAGCACCACCTCGGAAACGCGAAGCATTGGCAGCGCCGGGGCACCGGGCGGAACGTCATTTGTCAGCATTGCGTCGTCGATGACGACGCGGCCGCGGCTCGAACCCCAGCTTGGTCCTACATTGAGTCGGACGGCGACGATGTTCGACAAGTCGAGGTTGCTGCCATTGTTCAGAAAATCGGTGAGGCGTATCCGCACCGTTTCCACCTCGTTGTGCCAGCCGCCCGATCGGGCATAGGGTTGCTCGAGCCCGCCGCCATAAGCGCCGATATTGATCGAGCTCGTGTTGCCGGAGAGGTCGCGCAATGTCACCGTGAAGGTCAGATCGTTCGTGTCGGCTAGTGTGTTGGGGTGCTGCGTCCCTTGCGCACCGCGGAACGACAGGAAAGTGTGCGCAGTAAAGTCGCGCCGCCCTGCTGCCACCTCCCACTCGTAAAACCGGTCCTGGTCGGTCCAGTCGAAGATCACGCCACGGCTGTCGTCGGTATCATGCGCCTGCGTCGCGCCGTTGAAGGGATCGGAGGTCGTCCAGCTGAAGGAGCTGTCGTTGTCGTCGAGCCGGTCCTCGGTCAGGTTCTGGACGTCGTAGAGCACCTGGGCGCCCGAGCTGCTGATGCCGTCGCTTGGTTGTGACTGGTAGTCGTCGATGACGAAGTTCCCGAGCGTAGACGCGTTGCGGTATTCGTGGGTAACGACCACGCAGGGGTTGCTTGTCGTCACGCCGATCGGCCGGAAACGCTCGTACTGGCGGGTCAGGAAATCAAGTGCGGGCACGTTGCCTTCGACATAGTGCTTGATCAGCGGTAGGAAGTGACCGAGCTGGATGTCGTGGGTCAGATCGTTCGGCGGGCCGATGGCGCATGGCCCTGTGAATGCTGCGCTCGCGCTTTCTTGATCGTGAAACCAGCCGTGCCCGGTGCCTTGCACCACGGTCGACTGGCGGTAGCCTGTGGCGCGGTCATGGATATGGAATGTCTGACAAAGAGGACACCCGGCAGAGCCGTTAACATCCGAATCGCCCGCGGCAGTCCAGAGGTGGTAGTTCGCATCGTGCGGATTGGCGATGCCGAGCGACGGCGCGTTCGAAGGCAGGGACGAGGCCGAACCGGTGCCGTAAAAATCCGTGGGCAGCATCGAGCTGATCAGCTTGATTGCCGAGCGCGTGAAGTTCGATGGGGTATAGGAGCCGTTCACCAGACGGTCATAGGCGATCGCCACGCCCTCGCCGCCGCGGCTATGGCCGATCCAGACGATCCGGCTGGTGTCGATGTGGCCGACAAGGTCTCCGCTGGCGATCGCACCCGAGCCTGCGAGGTCGATGAATGCGTCGGTGTGGCCGAGCGTCGTGACCGCAGCCGACTGCGTGCCGGGCTCGGTGTTGTTGTCATGGCTCATCACCACATAGCCGTAAGAGGCCATGTGAAAGCCGATGTGGTCGTACCAGCGAAAGTCATGGCCGTTGCCGCGGCTGATGATGATTAGCGGTAGCTGACCGAGCGAACCGATGTTTTCGGGATAGTAGAGGTCCTGCGCGAGCTTATTGCTCGGGATGCCATAGGTCGAGCCGGTGGTGGAATCGATTGAGTATTGGAGCTCTGTCACTGCGAGAGGGCCGGCTTCGGTTGTGTCGTGCACCACGTAGAGCCCCGCCTCGTCGTCCAGCCCGTCAATGAAATCGGCGGTGCTCAACATCCCGTTCTGGTCGCAGTCGAGTACCACGTCGTAACCGACGCCGAGCCCTGTGCCCGCATCGGCATTGAGATCGCCTGCCGAGGCGACCTGGACGGTATTGGCCTGGATCGTTCCGGCCGAGAATGCCTTGGCCTGCGCGCCGCCCGGCGTCACATCGATCAAGGTCGCGTTCGAAGCCCATTGGCTGGCCGTCTTGGCGGCGGTCACGTAGACATCGCAGGTTTGCCCCGCGATCGATGGAAAGCGCGTCGTATCGATTGCGACGGATACCGGCGCGTTCTGATTAAACGCGCGCACATACTCGAAACGCGGAAATTCCGTTAGTGGATTTCCGGCCAGCTCAGTAGCGGTCTGAGCCCAGACACACGCTGCTTGCAGCGCCGTCAACACGCCCGATATGCAAACAAAGGCTCCCCGGAAGGGTGACATCAAAGCGTCCTTCGGAAATACGTGTTCGAAATTTCACGCCTGGTGTCTCAATGCGCAGCGGTTTCGGAGTAACGACATGCAACAAAAGCGAAATCTAAAGCGCCTCGAATGAATCCGATTGAACGCGAGACGTTTTAGGGGCGGCGATCCTTTTGGGGCGCAGAAACGACCGGCAGCCGCCAACTCTCGGCCAAGTCCCTCTCCTGGGGCGCATATTGCAGCACAAGATCAGCGACATGCGTGCGTAATAGCTCGGCTAGATCATTGGCGACCAGCGGCTCGGCCCTGACGCGTTCGACCACTTCCCTCGCGAAAGGCCGGATCTCTGCGCGCTCGGCGAGCAGGCGCTCATTGCGGATGGTCTCGGCCGTCACGCTCTCCGGAAGCCCCGGCGCGCCGAACCAGAGCGGCGCTACAGAAAGGTCAATGTCGCCAGGGATGATGCCAATGACCACGCCGGAGCCGGAGCCTCGATTGAGTCGCTGCACGGTGCGATCCCCGGCATATAGGATCGGCTCGGGCGCATTGCGCGGCACGACGATATCCGGGTCGACCTTGATGACGACCAGCGTGCCGGAGCGTACGGTTCTTGCTTCGGCGCTCCAGTCGAATTCGAAGCCTTCCTCGAGTTCGAAGCGGTGCACGGCGAGCAATTCCTCAACCCGGATCGGCCAGTCAGCGGCCTCGCGCGACTCTTGGGCACGAGCCGTCAATGCCACGACGATCAGCAGCCAGGTAAGGACAAGCCTAAGCTTCATTGGAGCAATCATCCAATCGTCGGTCAAATGCGTCCGGCCGAAAAGAATAACATTAAATTGATCTCAACGTCCTACAGGCACTCGCAAAAACCTGCCAGAACGCGATCCGCAACGCAGTTACTTCTGAAACAGCTCTCAGCCACACACTTTCAAGTTCATGAACGTGGCTGCCAGATGAGCCGGCCCCTTGAATTGAAACGGACCCGCTTGCAAGTGTCCCAAAAACCTGGGGCTAACTTATTCTCGGACGTCTAGCTGAGATATAGTTGGATTCTACAACGCCCACTTGCAAACGGTGCCGCTTAGTGGAGAGGTTTCATTGGCCTCCGTTTATACAACCATTCTCTGAAATTCCATAGTTGCAAAGACGAGCTGTTACAGTTTTTGATCAACAGATTGGCCCAACGGGCGTCGCGTAGTTCCTACGGAGCATTTTTGACCGCCCCCAATTACCGGTCCCCGCGCCTACCTGCGCGTCAAGGTTATTCCTTTTATTCCAGCGGGTTAGGCCCTTCAAATGGCGTCATGCGCAACCACCCGTCCGGCGATCCGACACCGTCGCGTGCGGATATTGAAATGACCAAGCTGATTGCCGAAGCCGCGAAGCCGCTCGGGATTACCGTCCATGACCATATCATCATCGGCAAGGACGGGCACGCGAGCCTCAAGGGACTTCGATTGTTCTAGAGCATCCCGCTTTCAAGCTTGGAAGCGGACAAGATGCTCTAGAATCTAGAGTGCTAGAGCGTCCTTTGTGCGTTCACTTGAACGCACGGCGCTCTAGCCGGACGGCGGGCGAAAACCCCCGCGCATTTCGCTCTGATCACAGCCATCTCGCGCGCCGGAAGAGCCGGTAGAGCGTCGCGCAGAGTGCGAAGATCACGGCCAGGACGACAAAATAGCCGTAGCGGAATCTGAGTTCGGGCATGGCATCGAAGTTCATGCCATAAATACCGGCGATCGCCGTCGGTACGGCCAGAATGGCTGCCCATGAGGCAAGCTTGCGCGAGATTTCCGTTTGCTCCGACTGGCCGATCATCAGGCTCGCCTCGAACGTGAAGGCAAGCACCTCTCGTAGGGCGTCAATGTCCTCCTGAACCCGCCGGACATGATCGGTGACATCACGAAACAGAGGCTGCATTGCCGCGTCCATTCCCGGAAGTTCGAGATGCTCGTGCCGGCGGCACACATCCACCAGGGGCACCACCGCGTTGCGCAGGCGAAGCAGGTTGCGACGCAGCTTGTAAAGCCGCTCGATGTCGGCCTTGTCCAGCCGGCCGCGCAGCAGGCGGTCCTCCAGCTTTTCGACCTCACCGTGGATCGTTTCGACCACCGGCATGTAGTTGTCGACGATGAAATCGAGAATGGAATAGAGAATGTAGTTCTCACCGTGGGCGAGCGCCGCGGGAGAAGATTCGCATCGCTGCCTCACCGCCATATAGGACGTGGACGCTCCGTGGCGCACAGAAACGATATAGCCGCGCCCGACGAAAAGATGCGTCTCGCCGAACGCGATCTCGTCACCCATCATGTGGGCGGTCCGGGCCACGGCGAAGATCGCATCCCCGTAGATTTCCAGCTTCGGCCGCTGATGCGCCTTTCCGGCATCCTCAATCGCCAGGTCATGCAGATTGAACTCGGCCTGCACCTGGCGCAGCAGCATCTCATCCGGCTCGTGCAGACCGATCCAGACGACGACATTCTCCCGGTTTCTCCATTGACTGGCTTCTTCGATCTGAATGTCGCGAAGACGCTGGCCATTCTGATAGACGGCGGCCGCCACGACGCCGGGCCGGTTGCTATGCATTTCTTCCGGCGGAAGCGCTTGACCTCGGTCATCAGCGGTGGGCCGCGAGCTTGCGCCAGATTCGTTCATCCAACCCAATCCATTCGAGCGCTCCATTAACCTCTTCGCCGCGGGCTGGAATCAGCATCCCTAGCCCGCTCCAGAATAACCACATTTCGCAACGGACGCATCCACGACAGATCATTGCGTATTGCACTTCATCAAATCATGCGGTTGACGGTATAGATGGAGTCGCGCGAAATTTGCCGCATTGCACAACGGTCCACTCTGGCCTCACGGGAAGCGTTCATGAATCAGTTCGATCTCATTGTCGTCGGTAGCGGTCCCGCAGGGCGCAGGGGCGCGATCCAGGCCGCAAAGCTCGGCAAGAAGGTTCTTGTCATCGAGCAGGGCAAGCGTGTCGGCGGCGTTTCCGTTCATACCGGAACCATTCCGTCGAAGACCCTTCGGGAGACGGCGCTGAACCTGTCCGGCTGGCGCGAGCGCGGTTTTTACGGTCGCGCCTACCGGGTGAAGCAAGAAATTAGCGCCGAAGACCTGCGCCGGCGTCTCCTCATCACGCTCGACCACGAGGTTGAGGTTCTCGAACATCAGTTTGCGCGAAATCGGGTGCAGCACATTCGCGGCAAGGCGAGTTTCGTAAGCCCGACCACGCTCGATGTCATCATGGACGATGGTGAAAGCATCCTTGTCTCCGGCACGAGCGTTTTGCTCGCTGTTGGAACGAAACCGTTCCGTCCGGACTACATACCCTTCGACGGGAAGACCGTCGTCGACAGCGATGAGCTTCTGGACATAGAAGAACTACCGCGTTCGCTTGTGGTGATCGGCGCCGGCGTGGTTGGCATCGAATACGCTACGATCTTTAGTGCGCTCGACACACAGGTGACAGTGATCGACCCGAAATCGACGATGCTCGATTTCATCGACAGGGAAATCGTCGAAGACTTCACCTATCAGTTGCGTGACCGCAACATGAAGCTCAATCTCGGCCAGAAGGCGGAGAAGGTGGAGCGGCTGGATGACGGCAAAGTGCAGCTGACGCTGAACAATGGCCGCAAGATATCGACCGAAATGGTTCTGTTCGCAGCCGGCCGCATAGGCGCGACCGACGCCCTCAACCTGCCCGCAGCCGGTCTCGAAGCCGACAGCCGCGGACGGCTCAAGGTGAATCCGGAAACGTTCCAGACCTCGGTTCCGAACATTTATGCGGCCGGCGACGTCGTGGGCTTTCCAAGCCTCGCTTCGACATCGATGGAACAGGGGCGCGTCGCCGCACGCGTCGCCGTCGGCGCAATCGCCAAGGAACCACAGAAGTACTTTCCCTACGGGATCTATGCAGTGCCCGAGATCTCCACCTGCGGGCTTTCGGAAGAAGAGGTCAAGGAACGCGGCATTCCCTACGAATGCGGCATCGCAAGGTTCCGCGAAACATCGCGCGGACACATCATGGGCCTCGACTCCGGCCTCTTAAAAATGATCTTTTCGCTAAAGACTCGGCGTCTGCTCGGGGTGCACATCATCGGCGAAGGCGCAACAGAACTCGTGCACATCGGCCAGGCAGTTCTCAACCTCAAGGGCACGGTCGAATATTTCGTCGAAAATACCTTCAACTATCCAACGCTTGCCGAGGCCTACAAGATTGCCGGGCTCGATGCTTGGAACCGGATGGGCGAGATAAAGTCAACGGTCTGAATGCGCGCAACACTGGCAGGCACCTAAGCGCCGATCCCGAATCAGGTAGCCGCGCCTGCCGAGTGCGTCGGTAAATAGGTGATGAAGATGCGGATCGTATCCCTCAATGCCCGGGGGGCGGCAAGTTCCTTGAGCCGTTGATGACGTATCTTGCCCATGTCGACGTAGATGTCCTATGCCTGCAGGAGGTCGTGCGCTCTCCCGGCGTTTCGCCAGACTGGCTCGTCGTCTCACGCGCGTATACCGACACACGCACCTCGCACTATGGCAAGTACGGTCGTTTTGCCGACTACATGTTGGTGACGAAGGATGTCGACATCATCCGCTTCGAGGATCGCGCGCTGTTGCTCGACCTTCCGTAGACGACATCGGAACCCGAAACGGAAAAGGCCCCGCCACGCGGCAGGGCCTCCCAATTTCCAAAGAGCAGATCCGATTACTCGGCGCTCTCGTCGGCGGCCTTCTTCTTGGCCGGTGCCTTCTTCTTCGGCGCGGCAGCTTCTTCGCCTTCGCCGGCTTCAGACTTGGTAGCAGCTTTCTTTTTGGCAGGCGTCTTCTTGGAAGCCGGCTTGCTGTCGGCCTCCTCGTCGTCAGCCATCAGTTCTTCCTTGGAAACCGTCTTGTCGGTTACCGAGACTTCCGACAGCAGGTGATCGACGACCTTCTCTTCGAAGAGCGGTGCGCGCAGCGAAGCGGCAGCACCCGGCGTCTTCTTGAAGTATTCGAGGATCTCTTTTTCCTGGCCCGGGAACTGACGTAGCTGCTCGAACAGCGAACGCTGCATTTCCTCGTCGCTGACCTGAACGCCGGCCTTTTCGCCGATTTCGGAAAGAACGAGGCCGAGGCGGACGCGGCGCTCGGCGAGCTTACGGTACTCGGCGCGCGCTTCCTCTTCGGTGGTGTCTTCGTCAGCGAAGGTCTTGCCGGCCTGCTGCAGGTCGGTGTTGATCTGCCGCCAGATGTTTTCGAACTCGGCGTCGACGAGACGTTCGGGGGTCTCGAATTGGTAGAGCTCGTCGAGCTGGTCGAGAATCTGGCGCTTGACCTTCTGGCGGGTCACCGAGCCGTATTGGCTTTCGATCTGACCGCGAACGATTTCCTTCAGCTTTTCAGCCGATTCGAGCCCGAGCTTGGTCGCCAGCTCGTCGTTGATCTCGATGGGGGCGGCAGCAGCAACATCCTTTACGGTGATGTCGAAGGTCGCTTCCTTGCCGGCGAGATTGGCAGCCGGGTAATCAGTCGGGAAAGTTACGGTGATCGACTTCTCGTCGCCCGCCTTCACGCCGACGAGCTGCTCTTCGAAGCCCGGGATGAAACGGTTGGAGCCAAGCACCAGTTCGGCGTCCTCATCCTTGCCGCCGTCGAAGGCGACGCCGTCAACCTTACCGAGGTAGTCGATGGTGACGCGGTCGCCGTTGGCGGCCTTGCCCTTCTTCGATTCGTAGGTGCGGGCGCTCTCGGCGATGCGGAGGATCTGCTCGTTGACTTCGTCCTCGCCGATATCGACGACTTCGCGGGTTACCTTGATGCCGCTCACATCCTTGAGCTCGATCGCCGGAATGATTTCGTAGGCAACCGTGAACTCCAGATCGGCTTCGGCATTGAGGATCTTGTTGGCCTCGGCCTCGTCCTCGGTCATCGCAACTTCCGGCTGGGTTGCCGACTTCTCGCCGCGCTCCGTCAGGATCTCGGTCGGTTTGTCACGAACGATCTCGTTGACGAGATCGGCCATGATTGACTTGCCGTATACCTTCTTCAGATGCGCAACCGGCACCTTGCCCGGGCGGAAGCCGTTGATGCGGACGCGGTCCTTCACTTCGGCCAGACGCTCGTTCATCCGAGCTTCCATGTCCTTGGCCGGAATGACGACCTTGAGTTCGCGCTTCAGCCCTTGAGCGAGCGTTTCGATAACCTGCATGTTCAAACCTTCATTTCACGTTGACAGTGCTCTTCCCTCGAAAGGCTTGGCGAGCACGTGAGCCGATCCATCTGCCGGGAGTGGCTTTACGCAAATCCGTGACCGTTTTGCAAGCAAAATGGCACTCCACCGCCCTCATCGTCGTCGAATACCGACAACGTGGCTGCTATATTGTCCTGGTGCGGGTAGAGAGACTTGAACTCCCACGCCTTGCGGCACCAGAACCTAAATCTGGCGTGTCTACCAATTTCACCATACCCGCGTTCAGACAATCGCACCGCCCAATCGCATTACCGCAACACCAACCAGCGGGAACGCCGCGGATATTCTGGACGTGCGAAGGGTTTAGGGCATCCCGAGCGCGGCGTCTCTATATCACTCGTTTTCGCGGGATCAAAGGGAAAATGCATGACGCTGCGCACCCGCCGCCATCACTGCCCAGGCCCGATATCGACCAGTCGACGCAGGGATTCTATTCGCGGATACAGGCAAGAAAATGATGCCGCTCCTATTCAATCGCGAGGGGCGGCTTCAATAAAGCGGCTCCTCATAGATTGGCGTCCCATTCATCAAAACACGCCTAATCTGGCCGCGCCCAGCGGAGTCGATGCGAACGTTGATGGCGAACCCCTGATTGGAACGCGCAGCTTCGAGCGCCCGCCCTTCCCCTTCGGGAACATAGTAACGCTCTATGCCGTAGTCCGGGCGCAGGGCTTCCATCGGCATGCCGGGCAGCGGGTAATAAGAGAATGGAAGCGATCGGATGACCACACTGTCGGCGGTCGGGGTCAGCGGATTGAAAGAAGCCTCCGCCGGCGCCCAGAAGCCGTCCGCCTGCTCCCTGAGCCGCACGAAAAGTACGGCGTCAGTGCCCTCTTGGGGAAAGCCGCCCACGACGAGATCCGCCGGAATTCGGGAAATCTCATAGCTCAGGATGATATAATCACCGCGCAACAGGTCGCGCGGATCAACAGGCGCAATCTTCAAGAGGACATCCTTGCCGTTGCGCAGAATAGAAGCTCGACTTTCGATCATGTAGCCAAGCACTGCGGTTTGCAGCACGGCGACCGCAAGCGCGGCAACGAAAGGGCGAATCCGGCGACGGGACGGCGAAGTGTCGGTCATGACGAAGCTCCCTCCGGCGGCGCTCGCCTCAATCGACCTTCAAGACGGATGACGAGCCAGGCGACAAGTGCGACGACCACGCCGGCTACCAGGAAGAAACCCGAGGTGCCGAGGATCGAACCAAGGGTCGCGAATGCCAGATACAACGTCTCCCCGGCAAAAGCGACATAGCCCAGATAGCGAACCGCGCCGTTGCGGGCGCCGCCGAGGCCAATTCCCAGCAGAGCGACGGCCAGCAGAGCAGCGCCGACGGCGATCTCACCCCATAGGCTCATCAGTTCGGTCTGTAGCGCGACCAACCCAAGGATCGCGACAGCGAAGGAATAGAACGAGGGCGCGGATCCGGCCTCGGAGGCCAATCGGTACAGCGGCGATTGCGGCAGCGACGCCAGCAGGAAGCCGGCAAGGCCGCCGACGAATAGAAGGGCGGCGAACCAAATTTCGTCAGTTGAGGCATAAAGAGCGCCTAACCAGGCAACACAGAGAAGATAAGCCAGATGGCGGACGCGTCCGGCCTCGGTATAGCGGACGAGCACGATCACGATCGCGGCCAATATCGGCACAAGCCATATGTGGATGCCGGTGGTCGGCACGAGGCCGCCCCCTGTCATCAGCAGGGTGACGAGAAAGGCCCAAGCAAGGGCCGCAGCGACAGCAGTGACGGCCGGCGAAGCAAAAACGGCGGCGGAAAAACACGCTCCGGTAAACCAGACGAGCATGGCGTCCGCCGCATCGCCGGAGAGGTGATACATCTGGCCGACGAGCGCTATTCCGGCGCCGAAGGACATCGTACCGAGAACGAGCAAAGCGGCAGCCGGCGCCCGTGCGCCGCGCCCGAGGAGATAGGCACCCAGGAAATGGCTAGTCCATATCAACAGGGCTATGCCCGCGACGCGCACAAGCCGAGGCAATAGTTCCCAGTTTGCCGCAACCAGAAGTAAAACGGCTGCCGAAACCAGCAACGCAGCCAAAACGAGAAGCACGCGGCCGACATTGAACGCGGAATTGCGCGAGTCGTATTCCGACAGTATGGCCCTCGCGGATGGCTCCGGCAGCAAGCCGAGATCCACCCAGCGCTTCAGGTCCCGTTCCAAGCGTCCGCGATACATGCCATCTCCTGATCTCGGCGGGACTGCATTATTCTTTAAATCGGAATCGAGTTAAGGAACTTATGCGAATTCAAAGTGCTACAGCGACTTTGCGCATCCGAATAGACGCGGGGCTACGCTGAGACACTCAGACTTTTCGGTCCGCACAACAAATCATGGATCGGCCCGAAAAAACAACAGAAAGCTAGCGCGGATAATCCGGTCAACTCCGCGAATTTCAGCGGCGGCTGTCCGTTCACCCGGCAGCCGGATTTGGAATTGCGTAACGCGCATATCTTCCATGTTAATATTGCACTGCACAAATCGATTTAAGACCACTATATTGAAACCATCGAAAGGCTACAGGAGGCGACGAACCGAATGGAAGCCGGCGGGACTGGTCGCCCGCTCCCGGAAGTCCGGAAAGACCCGAGCTTGAGCTCGTCGGAATTCGGAGTAGCGCACTCCTCCTCCCAGCGCTGTTCCGATATGGTTGGCAACACTCCTCCTCCCGGTTGCCAATCGCTTTTGTGACGCCCGCTGGATCTCCTCCCCCAGCGGGCGTTATTCTTTTCCAAGCTTCTTGAGGCATCTGGCAAGCTCCGCAGCGCGAAGAGCCAATTTGCACAATATTGAAGCACTTTCCCCACTTCGGCTGGAAAGCCATGCACATTTCGCATAGGTGCCATTCAGCATACGCCCTACACAATTCAGGGGTTTGTACCTATCTTCAATTCATCGATCGGGAAGCGCACTCCTCCTCCCAGCGCTCCCGATACGGATTGGCGACACTCCTCCTCCCGGTTGCCAATCAGAACAAGCAACGCCCGCTGGATCTCCTCCCCCAGCGGGCGTTGTTTTTTGCGCCTCCTCCGCCGTTGCTTGCGGCCCCGACCGGCGTGACCGGACGGGGAGGACAATGAGGGGTTAAAGACGAGTTAACGCCCATGGCGAGGATTGCAGGAACTGCATGGGTGCGATGCAGCATCGTCTCTGTAATTACCGGTCAAATCGATTATATTCCAGACCATGAGATGACGGCCAGCAAGAGAGACAAGCGCTGGCAAACGACCCTAGGAAAGGATTAGGATCATGAACCTCGCACGCTCTTTCAACAACTGGCGCAAGTACCGTCAGACCTGCAACGAACTCGGCCGCATGAGCGACCGTGAACTGAATGACCTCGGCATCGGCCGTGGCGACATTCCCTACGTTGCTCGCCAGGCGGTCAAGTAAGTAAAAGTTTCGCAATTAGCGACCCTAGAAAACGCCTACCGGATTCCCTCCGGTGGGCGTTTTTCTTTGCCGGAATGTTCCCCGCTGCAATGCGTCTTCGCACCTGCGAAACTGCTTTCCGGCGCACCGGCGATTATCAGATGAGATGCATCGCCAGCTTTATTCCTCGGCGCGCACGAGGCAGCGATCCAAATGGTGAAAAACGGCGGACATACATGCGCTTAGCGGAGCAGCTCGCAATTTTAATCAAATCTCAACGCCTGGCGCATTTTCGGGCTTGCCGATTTTGTGCCCACGAATTTGGCGATGCAGTGCACAAATGCATAGCAGATGCATCTACTTTGCACTCCATGTCCTAGTTAGACAAGCGTATAAGAACCTCAACGACGCAGACAAATCACTGTCGCGACTAATCGATCTTGAGGAAAAGACCATGAACCCGATTCGTATTGCAAAAAGCTGGATCAACTATCGCCGCACCGTTAGTGAGCTCGGCAGCCTGTCGAACCACGCTCTCAATGATATCGGCATCACCCGCTATGATATCCGCAACATTGCGGCCCGTTCCTTCCGCTAATCGGAACGGACGTTATCGACCTTCCAAGACGGCGCCTTCGGGCGCCGTTTTCGTTTCTTCGTAATTGGAACCGGGGGGCCGCTGTGGTAGGAAGCCGCGCATGAAGCATAACACGTCCTCCTATTCCCCCATTCATGTCATCGGCGGCGGTCTCGCCGGGTCGGAAGCCGCCTGGCAGATCGCCGAGGCCGGCGTGCCCGTCATCCTGCACGAGATGCGTGGGGTGCGCGGTACCGATGCGCATAAGACCGATGGGCTTGCCGAACTCGTCTGCTCCAATTCCTTCCGCTCCGATGATGCGACAAGCAATGCCGTTGGCGTGCTTCACGCTGAGATGCGGCTCGCTGGCTCCCTGATCATGCAGGCCGCCGACCGCAACCAAGTGCCGGCCGGCGGAGCGCTTGCCGTCGACCGCGATGGCTTCTCGCAAGCCGTCAGCACTGCGATCGAGAATCACCCCTTGATCACGGTTGTCCGCGAAGAAGTATCCGGCCTTCCGCCGGAGGATTGGGACCTCGCGATCATTGCCACCGGCCCGCTCACGGCGCCCGCTCTTGCCGAGGCAATCCGTCACGAAACCGGCGCCGATGCCCTCGCCTTCTTCGACGCGATCGCGCCGATCGTCTATACCGAAACGATCGACATGAACGTATGCTGGCACCAATCGCGCTATGACAAGGTCGGCCCCGGCGGTACGGGCAAGGATTACATCAACTGTCCTATGACCGAGGAGCAGTACAACGCCTTCGTCGACGCGCTGATTGCCGGCGACAAGACGGGCTTCAAGGAATGGGAAGGCACGCCCTATTTCGATGGCTGCCTGCCGATCGAGGTGATGGCGGAACGCGGGCGCGAGACGCTCCGCCACGGCCCGATGAAACCGATGGGTCTAACCAATGCCCATAGTCCGACCGTCAAGCCCTATGCCGTCGTGCAACTGCGCCAGGACAATGCGCTCGGAACCCTCTACAACATGGTGGGATTCCAGACGAAACTGAAATATGGCGCGCAGGCGGAAGTCTTCCGGATGATTCCCGGCCTCGAGAACGCCGAATTTGCAAGGCTCGGAGGCCTGCATCGCAACACCTACATTAATTCGCCGACGCTGCTCGATCAGTCACTGACGCTAAAGTCCCGGCCTGGTTTGCGTTTCGCCGGCCAGATCACCGGTTGCGAGGGCTATGTCGAAAGCGCCAGCATCGGCCTGGTTGCCGGCCGGTTCGCGACAGCCGAGCGCAAGGGGGAAACGCCGTCGATTCCACCCGCGACCACGGCGTTCGGGGCGCTGCTCAATCATATCACCGGTGGCCATATCGTTTCCGACGACGAGCCGGGCAAGCGCTCGTTCCAGCCGATGAATATCAATTTCGGCCTGTTCCCGCCGCTGGAAGCTGGCGCTCTGACAAAACCCGATGGCGCCAAGCGCTTCCGCGGCAAGGAAAAGGCACAGGCGAAGAAGCAGGCGATCGCTTCACGGGCTCTCAGCGATTGCGCAAGCTGGCTCGGTAAATCCGCGTAGCAGATTCAATCAGTTACCCGTGCCGTCTGCAGCAATCGAAATATTAGAGCGGGTTTTGCGGATCTGAAGCGACACACACCGCAGCAACGTCCGGCGACTCCGCCTCCAGCTCGGATTTGGGACTGAAACTGCCAAGCAGCCAGAGCGAGACTTCGGCGGCCTCGGCGGCCGTTTGGAATTCAAAGGTGTTGTCCAAATAGGCGAAATCGGGGAAGTGAACGATCAGCCCCTGGCCCGTCGCGGAACTGTTCACCCGTACCTTGCCCGGATGAATCACATGGCACACGTAGTGGGTGCCATGTGATTGAATGAAGCCCGCTTTGCCGTCATGCAGGCGGAGAAAGATGGCTTTCCTATCGATCGTCGAATGCAGCGCACGGATTGCTTCCTCCGGGAACGCGCGGCCGAATTCGACCATGGCAGAACCGGCATCGGGATTGTCGAGATCACGCTCTGCCCGCGCGTTCATCCAGATGTAGAACGCACCGACGAGAATAACCAATACGATGAGCAGCAACCAAAGCATTGCGTGGGCCCTTAAGGCAGGAATCCGATAAACGGGAGTTCTATCTTGCGAGGCTTGTGCCAATTTGACCAAGCAATCGCAGCTTCGTCGTCAGAAGCGCCTGCGACGGCTCGCCCGCCACATCCGCCATTGCCGCTGCCATTGCGGCGGCTGAACGGAATGCTGAAGGGTGCGGTCCCCGGCTGCCTCGGCACGATCGAACACCGGCTCGGCTAGGGCGACTGGAATGAAAGCCGGGAAATTCTTGGCAGAGATCGAACCTATGTTCTGGCGTGCCTTTGCGAGATGGTCCCGGCCGAGACCGCAGAAGGCTCGAACCGCCCTGCCAATCGCCTCCTCGTCGCGGCCGGCCAGCAGCGATTCCCTCTCGAGCCCCGTCGCCCGCAGGAGTTCCGCCGGCAGATAGACCTGACCACGCCGGGTGTGGGTTGGCAGAAGCATCAGCAGACCGGCTATCGTCTGGGCGACACCGGCATGCCCGGCGGCCTCTGCCGAGCTCGCTGCGCTCTCCGGGTCGAGAATCAGCGACGAAAGCTGAATGAGCGCCGACGCGGTTTCACCGGCATATCCTTCCAGCGCCGATCGGTCCTGCATGGGATCGTCATAAAGATCGAAAATCCGCGCGTCGATCATGTTCAGCAGCACGGCAACCGGCAGACGATGTTCGCGGATGCACTGCAGCAGAGCCTCGGCCAATGGATGGCCCTCGCCTGTCGATCGGTCTTTTTCCAGAATGTCGCGCCACCACTGCAATCTGATTTCGCCCGGCAACGGCTCGTGTATCAGGTCGCGGACCCGGCCAATCTCCGCATAAAATGCATAGAGGGCGGCAAGTGAAGGCTGTTTCTCAGCGGGCGAAAGCAGGCAGGCGAGATAGCGGTCGCGGTCTGTGTCTCGCAGAATTGCGAGAATCTGGGCATCAGGGTCTTGCACGCGCAGCTTCCTTTAAACTCGTCACACCGCGATCAATGCCGCAGCGACGGCGCGCGATTCAGCAAGCATCACATTATAGGTCCGCACTGCCGCCCCGGTGTTCATCGGATCGGAAGAAATTTTGGCGGCACGCAGCGCCGCCTTCAGCTCCGCAGGCAAAGGACGGATTTCGCGACCGGTCCCGACCAGCAGCACTTCGATCTGCCTTGCCTCATCCAGAACGCGTTGGAATTGTTCGACCGTAAACGCATCACCTTCGGCGACATCCCATGCGTAGACGCCGGACGGCAACATCAGCACCGAGCCCCGATGCGACATATCGGCAAACCGGAAGCCACCGTTGCCGTAAGCATCAATCGGCGCACGGCCTGGAAAGTGCGCTTCGCGCATCTCGATACCTTTTGCCATGGTCAGGCAGTACCCGTTGTTGTGCTTTCAGGTGCAGCGGATCGGTCGGTTGGACTCTCGCCGTTGTGGAAGTGCTCGTTTCGACGATTGAAGAGGATAAGAACGGGTCCTGCGATATAGATCGACGATAGCGTTCCGACGAGCACGCCGAAAAGCAGCGTCGCGCTGAAGGATTCGATAAGCCCACTGCCCCCGAACAGGTGGAGCGCGACGAGCGCCAGCGTCGTCGTCAGAGCCGTTAGAACGGTGCGCGACAAGGTCTGATTGATCGATGTGTCGATCAACACGGAAAGCGACATCTTGCGATAACGCACAAGATTTTCCCGAATACGGTCGTAGATCACCATGGTGTCATTCAGAGAATAACAGACAATCGTCAGCAGCGCAGCGATGCTGGCAAGATTGAACTCCACGCCCACCACCACGAGGAACCCCAAGGTCAACAGCAGGTCGTGCAGTGTCGCAACGATAGCCCCGACAGCGAACCGCCAGCTGAAACGAAGCCAGACATAGAGCAGGACAGCAAGCATCGCGGCCGCCAAGGCAAGCGTTCCGGCCCGCGTCAGTTCCCCGGAGACGGCGGGACCGACCACCTCCACGCGCCGAAATGCGTACCGATCTTCCAGTTCGGCGCGAACAAGCCCGATAGCGGTCTGCTCGGCATTATCGCCGGCCTCCTGCGAAGGAATACGGACAAGGACATCGCGCCCCGAACCGAGTTCCTGGACCTGAACTTCGCCGAGGTTCAACTCATCGAGACGCGCGCGGATGTCGGCGACATCGGCTGCGCCCGCTTTCGCCCTGAGTTCAATGATGGAACCGCCTTTGAAGTCGGCGCCGAGATTGAGCCCAAGGCTGGTCAGGAGGACGAGCGAGGCGAGCGAGAGCGCCGCCATCAGAATGAAGACCGGGTTGCGGATAGCCATGAACCGGATGTCAGCCTGGCCGAAGAAGCCAGTGCGGATCCCTCTCGGCAGGCGCTTTGGCCGACGGCGGCGAAACCATCCGCGAATAAGCCGGCGCGTCAGGCTATGCGCTGTCAGAATGGTGGTCACGCTACCGATGGCGAGAGTAACGGCAAAGCCGCGAATGGCGCCGGAACCGAGATAGAGAAGAATGACGCCCGCGATCAGCATCGTCAGGTTCGCGTCGATGATGCTTCTCAAGACCCGCGAAAAACCGTTGTCGAGCGCTCTTCGCAGGGGTTCGCTGCTGCTGCGCGCTTCCTCCCTCAGCCTCTCATAGATGAGAACGTTCGAGTCGACCGCTACACCGATCGTCAGGATTATCCCTGCGATACCGGGCAAGGTCAGCGTGGCGCCCAGCAGCGAAAGCACTGCTATGATCAGTACGAGATTTACAATGACCGCAACCACGGCGACGAGCCCAAAGAAGCCATAGAAGGCAATCATGCATGCGGCGACCGCCAGCGCTGCAATCATTCCGGCGTTGCGCCCGTTCGCGATTGCATCGGTGCCGACCTCCGGCCCGACAGTGCGCTCCTCTATCACCGTCAGCGACACTGGAAGCGGCCCGGCGCGCAGCAGCGCAGCGAGATCGTTGGTGCCCTCTTCGGACAAATTGCCCGAAATCATGACGGTGCCGTCGCGTATCGCGTCCGCGAGGGCCGGCGTCGAGACGACCTGGCCATCGAGCACGATTGCGAATTGCCTTTTTGATTCAGTTTGCAGCAACGGTCCGATGCGCTCGAATGCACCGGGCGTCAATTTGGCGTTGACGATCGGCTCGCCGGTCGCCCGATCGAAGCCCGGTTGCGGCTCGACAAAGTCCGCCGCCGAAACGACGGCACGTTTTTCGACCAGGTAGGGAACCGGCGGATCGTCGAGGGAATAGAGCACCTCGGATGTCGCCGGCGGCCGGGTATCGACCGCCTCTTGCGGCGGCATCGACGGATCAAGCCATTGGAAGGTGACATTGCCACGCTGGCTGAGGAGATCCTTCAAACGCTGAGGGTCGTCCAACCCAGGCACCTGGACGATCAAGCGGTCACCGCCGCGGCGCTGGATGGTCGGCTCGACGGCGACGACCTCTCCGACGCGCCGACGAACGACCTCAATAGACTGTGTAACGGCTGCGGAAACCCTCAGATCCAGGCCCTCATCCGTCAGGTGCAGCCGTATTGTGTCGCCGGTGTCGTTTGCCACGGAAACCAGCTCCTGAACCGGGTTCCGGATAAGTCCGGCCCCATCGACGGGAGCGGTCAGGGCATGCAGTGCCTCGCGCGCCGCCGCCGTCCTTGACGGATCGCGAAGCCGGAACTGAATCGCCTGGCCGCTGCCGGACAGGCCCATATACGCGATGTCTGCATCCCTGAGGGCCTTGCCGATCGCGTCTATCGTCGCCTCCAGCCGCTCCGCTACGACGTCGTCGCGGCTGACTTTCAGCATGATGTGCGAACCGCCTTGGAGATCCAGTCCAAGCGGCACCTGGCGATGCGGCAGCCACTCCGGCCATGCAGCAAGTTGCTCTCTTGAGAAGAGGTTCGGCAGAGCGAAAACAAAGCCGGCCAGAACGACTAGCCAGATGAGCGTGTTTTTCAACGGCGAGAACTTGGGCATGCCTCGAAATGCTCCATTCGCCGGGCTCCGCCGGTCGTGGCTCGTGCCTGGGGACTATTCCTTGACCGGCTCACCCTTTACGCGAACTTCGGAGACACCGCTGCGGACGACGCGGATCTTGATGCCTTCGGCAATCTCGACCTCGAGTTCCGCATCGTCCACCACCTTGGTCACCTTGCCGACGATGCCGCCGCCAGTGACGATCTGGTCGCCGCGGCGAATGTTCTTCAGCAGTTCTTCACGACGCTTCATCTGCGCGCGCTGCGGGCGGATAATCAGGAAATACATGACGACAAAGATCAGCAGGAACGGCAGGATGGACATCAAAATATCGGCGCCGCCGGCACCACCGGGGGCGGCTGTCTGCGCAAAAGCTTCGGTAATAAACATCGATCACTCCTTGAGTTCAAAATGCGCGGGCTTGCCCCACGCGAAATCCGCCGGAATATGGGGGGAAGCGTTACCCCAACGCAAAACGTCGGCGCCCTTCTCCGTTCCTGTGCCTCTGACACAAATTGCGCAACAGGAGAACCCCCCGAGCACGCGCACTCGGCCTTTTCCAGCGCAAACCATCGTGCTACCGAAAAAAAGCTGTCGCCGATCCGCCTTGATGGATACGACCGGAGGATGAACGGCGCAGCATTTCAAGGAATTACGGCGCTTGTGCTTTCAAGCCGATGCAAGGCGGCGCAGGCCAAGGCCGCCGTTTCAGTTTGCCGGAGGAATACATATGCGCGAAAGCAAGATCGACATTCTGATCAGCGAAATACAGAAGCTTTCGGCAGCGGTCGAACGGATAGCGGGCCCGCAAGCTGCGGCGAACGACTGGGCTCAGGCCGAGTGCTTCGTGTGGGCGCCCGCCACGCGCCATCTGCAGCCGGTCGCGAGGCCGAACCGCATCGAGCTTGCGCTGATCACGGGCGTGGACCATGTCCGCGATATTCTCTTCGACAACACTCTTCGCTTCGCCGAAGGCTATCCGGCGAACAACGTGCTTCTCTGGGGTGCACGCGGCATGGGCAAGTCCTCGCTTGTCAAGGCGGTCCATGCGCAGGTCGCGCGCGATACCGGCGCCGCGCTGAAGCTCGTCGAGGTGCACCGCGAAGACATTGCGACGTTGCCGGTCCTGCTGGACATTTTGAAGGCTGCGCCGATGCCGGTCATCGTCTTCTGCGACGACCTTTCTTTCGACCACGACGATACGTCCTACAAGTCGCTGAAAGCTGTTCTTGACGGCGGCGTCGAGGGCCGCCCGGCCAATGTGCTGCTCTATGCAACCTCCAACCGCCGGCACCTGCTGCCGCGCAACATGATGGAGAACGAGCAGTCGACCGCGATAAATCCGTCGGAAGCGGTGGAGGAGAAGGTTTCGCTGTCGGACAGGTTCGGCCTATGGCTCGGCTTCTATAAATGCAGCCAGGAAGATTATCTGGCGATGGTCGACGGATATGCCCGCTTCTATCAAATGCCGGTCGAGCGCGATGCTCTCCACGCGGAAGCTCTGGAATGGGCAACGACGCGGGGAGCGAGATCCGGCCGCGTCGCCTGGCAGTTCATTCAGGACTTGGCCGGCCGCCTACGCCGGCAGCTCGAAAGCCCTAGCGATGGCACCTATTCAAGATAGCTGACCGGATTAACCGGGGTCGCGTTCTTGCGAACCTCGAAATGCACCTGCGGCTGGGCCGCCTTGCCGGTCATGCCCGAAGCGGCAAGCGTTTGGCCGCGCTGCACTTTCTGGCCGCGCTGCACCTTGAGTTCCGAAGCATTGCCGTAGACCGTGACCGTCCCGTCATCATGGCGGACCAGCACCGCATTGCCCAATTCCTTCAGGCTGCTGCCCGAATAGATGACCACGCCGTTCTCGGCTGCCTTGATGGGCGTACCTTCTGGCGCCGAAATATTGATGCCGTCGTTGCGGTTGCCGTCGACATTTGCACCGTAGGCGGCGACCACTGCGCCGCGTACCGGCCACCGGTATTTGCTGATACCGGTCGATTTCGGCAGGTCCTCGTCAACGTCGGACTTGATCGCAACCTCGGAAACGCTCTCCTTGGCGACCGGCGGCTTATATTCCGCCGGCTTGCTCTGGTCGATCGACGCCACCTTGGTTTCCACCTTGTTGGTGGAAACGGAGGCTGTGACAACTGCGTCGGTTGCAGCACCTGTGGCACCAGGCATCTTCAGTTTTTGCCCGACTCGAATAGCCTCTGTCGTAAGGCCGTTTGCCTGCTTCAGAGCGTTGACCGACACGCCGTTGGCTTTGGCGATCCGGTTCAGCGAGTCACCTGGCTTGACCGTGTAGACGCCTTCGCCGCGACTACCCTCGCCAGCGGCATTCAGTTTGCCTGCAGCTACGTCGCTGCGACCTTCGGGCTTTTCACGCGACTGCGATTGGCCGGGGAGGATGGCCACCTCCCGCTGATCCGTCGGCAGAGGGGACGGCCGCTTTCTGCCGCCATCGAGGTCCGCCATCGAACTCGACGCGGCCGCTTTTGCAGCGCTGCTTGCGGTGCCGAATGCGGGAATAATGAGACGCTGGCCAGGCTCGACCTGCCCTGCGGATTTCAAGCCGTTCGCCTTGAGGATTTCCCTCTCTGGCACACCGAACCGCCTGGCGAGGACAGCAACCGTATCGCCCTGGCGAACCATGACCGCCGGCGCGTTCTCGGTAGTCCAACCGCCCCGGCTCGCCGTCTCCTTGGCGACCGCCGCCATCGTCTCGGCTTTCGCGAGCGCCGGCTGCGCCTGGCGCGTCGGATACGCCTGAGCCGGAGGCTGCTGGCGGGTAACGGCGGACGGTTCGGCGAGAGTGGAACGCTGAACATTCATCGGCGTGGAGGCGACACGCGCACTGGAGACCGGCGCGCTTGCCGTGGTCATTGGATCATAGCCGGCGCTTTGACCCGCAGCCGGGTACGCCTGATTTTGGGCGACGCCGGAGCCGGAAGCCGTGAACTGCCCACTTGCAACATCACCCTTCGGCACAGGCGCCACGTCCCGCGGGATCGAACCGGTGGTGACATCGTCAGATCTCGAAAAGAGCCCATCGAAACGGCTGACGTCGGAGCTGCAGCCGGTCGCAACGCTGGCCAGCAAGACCGCCGCAAACAGGCGGATCATCGACTTCCCTGCACTGGGAGATACAAATTTACGCATGACGCTTACCCACTCCGAACGCAACTCTCTTCGGAATGATTAAAGCGCATTAGAGTTACCGCCCGGTTAAGGACGGCACCGATTTGACCAAATGCTAACCATAGCGAGATAGCACCGGACGCTGTTTAAGGAGCGGCTCGGTCGGCTTACGCATCAATAGGCCTAGAAAAGCTCGGAATAAAGGCGTTCGATTTCCGATATCGGTCTCGGCTCAGCGGTCTGATCCTCGTAGCTGATATTGGATCGATCCCAACCGAAAAAAGCATTTTCGGTCGGCGGAGCGGTCGAAGCTTCAGACGGGGCCTTGTCCTCATCGAGGAAGACGCTGACAAGCTTCTCGAAGTTCGCCTCGATGTCGAGACCGCTTTCGGCGTCATATTCAAGCGACCGCAAGCCGGCGACAGCCGCCTCGCGTGTTCCGAAATAGCGCAGGCTGTTCTGGTCCTCCGGGCGGAGATTGTCGTAGTAGTCGACGAAGGCACCGTAGTAGGCCTTGTAATCGCCGGTCTCGGCGAACTTCCCGAAGGCTTGATATTCCCGCGCCGCCAGTTGCGGTGAAAGCCTGTTGTTCCATTCATCCTTGGTAAGAGGCGGCTGCTTTTCCGGCGCCTTCTTCGTCCGGCTGAGATAAAGCAGAGCGTCAACCGACAATGAAATGCGCGGCGTTGGATCGAACGAGCCCGTTTGCGAGGCCGGCGCGCCGCTCTCGTCCTTGCTTCCCGGAGCAACCTGCCCGGCGGAACGTCCGGCAAGATTGCCCAAGCCGTCGCCGGTTGTTGCTGCAGTCAACCTGTTCGCAATCTGCATCTGCCGTCTCCGTCATTTGCACGCTCGAACAACGCAGAACCAGGCGCCCATGCGCCATGAACAATCGTGCCTTTCCGGGCTATTGCGGCAAGCTTGCGCGGAGCTGGATTTTGTTAAGAAAACGTTAACCGTCTGTTTTAAGAAACGAAGGCCGACCGATCGGCCGAGGTTGGCAAGCAGAAATCCGGCGACAGCTGCGGAGAGAATCAGGATCAGCTCGCGACAACGATGATTTCCAGGCCGGCCGCGTGAAGGGGATCGTCGAGCGCGGCGAGCTTTTCGTCCGTACAGACGAGACCGGGGATCTATAGGAACGATGCCAATTGCGGCACGATTGGAAGATAGGGCGCGTCGAACAGGTCTTCGCGGTCGAAGCGGCTGCCGGTGCGGTTGACGCGAACGATCCGGCATTGCGTTTCGCTCATCATGATCGGGACGAGCAAGGTGCCGCCGGACACAAGATGATCGGAGAACATGCGCGGCAGATTGTTGAACGCGGCGGTGATGAGAATCCGGTCGAAGGTGCCTTCGCCCGGCACACCCGCGCTGCCGTCGGCGTGTCTCGCGACAACATTGCGAATGCCGGCCTTCTCGAGGTTCTTCTGTGCCGAGCTCACCAGCGTCTGGTATCGATCGATCGTCAGGACACGTTCGGCGATGCGTCCCATGACGGCCGCTGTAAAACCGCTTCCTGTTCCAACCTCGAGAATGCGCTGCCCCGGCTTGAGGTTGAGACAATGCAGCAGCCGAACCGCAAAGTCGTACCCCTCCATGAACGAGCCGCAATCCAGCGGGATCAACCGCTGAGAATAGGCGTCCGCCTGATATTGCGGCGGAGAGAAGTGGCCGCGCGGCGTTTGCTCCACCGCCTTCAGAAGATCGTGATTGGCCATGCCAGCGCCGCGAAGGCGCAGCATCATCGCCGCAAATCCCTCCTGCTGGGAAACGCGTCCGTTCAAGCGACTGTCCCTTCCCGCAATGCACGCGCTACGCGATCTTGGACGGTGTAATCGGTCATGTCCAGTTTCAGCGGCGTCACTGAAATCCTGTTCTCACGCATGGCACGAATGTCGGTGCCGGAGCGGAAGTCACCGGACCGCTCGCCAAAACGCAACCAGAAATATGGAAAGCCGCGACCGTCGGTGCGTTCGTCGATGCTGAGCCCGAACTCAAGTTTGCCCTGCGACGTGACCTCCGCGCCAGTCACCGCGTCGGCGGGGCAATTGGGGAAATTCAAATTGATGAAGGTTCCATCCGGCAGTTCGACATCCATCAACGTGCGGATAAGCGCCGGCGCATGGGTTTCGACCACATCCCATGGGACGGCCTTGCCAACAGCATACTGATAGGCCTGGCTGAGCGCGATCGACCGGATTCCTTGCAGCGTACCTTCTATGGCGCCAGCCACCGTACCGGAATAGGTGACGTCGTCCGCAAGGTTGGCGCCGATATTGACACCCGAAAGAACCAGATCCGGCTTGCGATCCAGGATCTTCTTCGCCGCCATGATCACGCAATCCGTCGGCGTCCCTCTCAATGCGAAATGCCGTTCCGATACCTGCCGCAAGCGCAACGGCTCGGAAAGCGTCAAAGAGTGGGCAAGGCCGCTCTGGTCGACCTCGGGTGCAACGATCCAGACGTCGTCCGAAATCGTCCGCGCGATGCGTTCAAGGACGGAGATCCCCTCGGCATGGATGCCATCGTCATTCGTCAACAGGATCCGCATTTCGGTCTTCATTCGCTTCCTCGCCTTCAGACGGCTTTCTCGATCCGCCGCAGGCCGCCCATGTAAGAAACAAGGACGTCCGGCACGGTGACGGAGCCGTCATCGTTCAGGTAATTCTCGATGACGGCGATCAGCGCGCGGCCGACGGCAACGCCAGAACCGTTCAGGGTATGCACGAATTTCGTTCCTTTTTCTTCTCTCGTGCGGTAGCGCGCGTTCATGCGGCGTGCCTGGAAGTCGCCGCAGACCGAGCAGGACGAGATTTCGCGATAGCTGCCCTGCCCCGGCAGCCAGACCTCAAGGTCATAGGTCTTGCGTGCACCAAATCCCATATCGCCAGTGCAAAGCGTCATGACGCGATAGTGCAGACCGAGCCGCTTCAGCACCTCCTCAGCACAGGCCGTCATCCGCTCATGCTCGTCAACGGAGCTTTCGGCATCCGTGATCGAAACCAGTTCGACCTTGTTGAATTGGTGCTGGCGCAGCATGCCGCGGGTGTCGCGGCCGGCGGAACCAGCTTCCGAGCGGAAGCAGGGGGTCAAGGCCGTAAAGCGCAGCGGTAACGCTTCGCCGTCGAGGATCTGTTCGCGAACCATGTTCGTCAGCGGCACTTCGGCGGTCGGGATCAGCCAACGTTCGTCCGTCGTGCGGAAGAGATCCTCCGCGAATTTCGGCAGTTGCCCCGTTCCGTACATCGCATCATCGCGGACAAGCAGCGGCGGCTGAACTTCGGTATAGCCGTGCTCCTGCGTGTGCAGATCGAGCATGAATTGACCGAGTGCCCGCTCAAGACGGGCGAGTTGCCCCTTGAGAATCGTGAAGCGCGAGCCGGCAATCCGCGCCGCGCCTTCGAAATCCATGAAACCCAGCGCTTCACCGATTTCAAAATGCTCGAGCGGCTTGTGGTTCCAGGTCGGCTTGGTGCCGACGATCCGAGTTACGACATTGGCGCTCTCGTCCAGCCCGACGGGGACATCCTCAAGGGGAATGTTGGGGATGCGCGACAGCGCATCCGAAAGCTCGGCCTCGAGTTCGCGGCTCTCGTCCTCGACCGCCGGCATCGCGTTCTTGAGCTCGGCCACTTCGGCCTTGAGCTTTTCGGCAAGCTCGCCGTTTTTCTGTGCCATCGCCGCGCCGATATCCTTCGAAGCGGCATTGCGACGCGACTGCATGTCCTGCAGCGATTGGAGGATCGCGCGGCGGCGTTCATCAAGCGCAATCAGCGAAGCGGACAATGGCTCCGCACCCCGTCTCGTCAGGGCGTCATCGAGCGCGTCTGCATTCTCACGGATCCATTTGATATCGAGCATAATCGTTCCACGCGTTGGTTACTGCATGATTCCTTAAATCGGAATCGATTAAGGAAAAATCATGCAGGGATTCAAAGTACTACAGCGGCCTTTCCGCGCCTGAATAGACGCGCGGCGCTGTAGGTCACGGCGCGAGAACATCAGACGATCAGCCCTTGGCGGGTCCAGCCGTCTCTGAAGAACTTTCCTGCGAAGAGGCGACGTCGGTTGCGAGCGCCTCGGCTGCTCGCCGTCTTTCGACGAGTCGCGCCGTATAGATCGAAATTTCGTAGAGAAGGATGGCTGGCAGCGCAAGACCGATCTGGGAAACCGGGTCGGGCGGCGTCAGGACGGCAGCGACGACGAAGGCGATAACGATCGCGTATTTGCGCTTCTCGGCGAGCCCCCGCGAGGTGACGAAACCGACGCGTGCCAAAAGCGTCGTGACCACCGGCAATTGGAAGACCAGGCCGAACGCGAAGACCAGGGACATGATCAGGCTTAGATATTCCGAGACCTTCGGCAGGAGTTGGATCGCGACCTGCCCTTCGCCGCCCCCCTGCTCCATCGCAAGGAAGAACCACATGACCATTGGCGTGAAGAAGAAATAGACCAGCGCTCCGCCGAGGAGAAACAAAATCGGCGAGGCAATCAGGAACGGCAGGAAGGCCGCGCGTTCGTTCTTGTAGAGACCAGGCGCCACGAACTTGTAGATCTGCGACGCGATGACCGGAAACGCGATGACCAGCGCGCCGAACATCGCAACTTTGATCTGGGTGAAAAAGAACTCTTGTGGCGCCGTGTAGATAAGCTCGACGTTGCGGTGGCTGAGCCCCGCCCACTCGACGGCCCATTTGAACGGCTGAACAAGGACGTTGAACAACTGCTTGGCAAAGTAGAAGCAGACGAGGAAAGCAGCGAAAAACGCGCCGACAGCCCACATCAACCGTTTTCGTAGCTCGATCAGGTGCTCGATCAGCGGCTGCGGCCGGTCCTCGATATCGCCGCTCATGCGTTACCTTTCTTGCGCGAGGGCGCGCGTGTCTTCTTGGTCCCGGTCTCAGGCTGCCCCTCACCGGCGACGGTCTTGCTGGCGGCCGGCTTCTTCACCGTCGCTGCACCCGCGGCTTTCTTGGGAGCTGCCGCTGCGGCGGCGGGTGCCTTCGATGCAGTGCCGGTCCTGGGCTTGGCAGCGCGCTTCGGCTTCGTCTCGGCCAGCTTTGGTTCTTCCGCCGTTACACGATCCATCTGCCGTGACGCCGAACTGATTGCGGCGGCAGCCACTTGATCGGCTGGCCTTGCCGGCGCTTCAACAGGCGCGGCAGTCGCCGCCGCCGGCTCGACCGCAGGTTCCGCCGCCCCGGCTTGCGCTGGTATATCCGGCGTTGCCGCCTTTTGCAGATCGGACTTGATCTCGTTTCCAAGCTGCCGCAACGGGTTCATCGCGTCCCGCAATGCGGTGGTCGGATTAAGGCTTTGCGCATCGCTGATCGTCTTGCGCACGTCCTCGAGATCGGCCTCGCGCAATGCTTCGTCGAATTGCCGCCGGAAATCAGCCGCCATGCCGCGCATCTTGGATGTCATCCGCCCAAATGCCCGCAGCATCGGCGGAAGGTCCTTCGGCCCAACGACAACAATCAGAACGATTGCGATAACAACAAGCTCGGTCCAGCCGATATCAAGCATCCGACGCGCCCTACAAACTCGTATTGCGGCTCACCGGGCACCTGCTTCCGCCCGATCCCGCCAGCTTCCGATCGTCAGCGGACTTCGTCAGACTTCTGCTCGACGGTCTTGCCATCGACCGTCTTGTCGGCCGAAGCGGCATCATCGTCGGTCATGCCCTTCTTGAAGCTCTTGATGCCCTTGGCAACGTCGCCCATCAGCTCCGGAATCTTGCCACGGCCGAACAGCAGGAGGATCACCACCAAGACGATCAACCAATGCCAGATACTAAAGGAACCCATTCACTTACTCCCTCGCAGCCCTTACCCAGTGTAGAGCCCATCACGTTGTCATTTTTCAGGCGTACCGAGGGGCACACCATCATTCTCGATGGACCCTAAGATGTTGAGGCGTCTTTTTCAAACACCAATATGTCGCGCTCGTTAACCGAAAGCGTGACGTCGCGCAATCCTTGAGGCAGCAGATCGGCGCGGATCCGCGCGCGCACCGTCCGCTCGGACTGCGGCACCGCGAGCTCCAACAACTCGACGACACCCAGGAAGCGCCGCGACACGATGCGGGCCGGGATATCGCCTCCCTCTTCTTTGAGGTGAACGCCGGAAAGCCGCACCGCCACGCTCAGCGGCTGTCCCTCCTTATAGTGTCCAGCAGCCACGACCCCGAGCGGCGTCTCGACGCGGCCGCCATGCACATGCGCGTCGAATACGTTTATTTCGGAAAAGAAACCGGCGGCAAAAAGATTGCGCGGCTTGCGATAGAGTTCGTCGGCGGTACCGACCTGAACCAGACAGCCATCCTTCAAAAGCGCAATCCGGTCGGCCATGCGCATCGCCTCTTCGGCGTCGTGAGTGACGACGATGGCGGTTGCGCGCGTCTCGCGCAGAATGGCCAGAGTGTCGGCACGGATCGAATCCTTCAGACGGGAATCGAGACCGGAAAACGGTTCGTCCATCAGCAACACCGCAGGCCGCGGTGCGAGGGCGCGGGCGAGCGCCACCCGTTGCTGCTCACCGCCTGAAAGCACATGCGGATACCGGTCGGCATAGTGCAGGAGCCCCACGCGTTCCAAAGCCGCATCCGCTTGAACGAGCGCTTCCTTCTTCGGCAAGGCGGTGAGCCCGAAGCAGACATTTTCCCGGATCGTCATATGCGGGAAAAGCGCGAAGTCCTGAAACATCAGCCCCACCCCGCGCTTTTCCGGCGGGAGGAAGACGGAAGGTCCGGAAATTTCCTGGCCATTGAGGAGAAGCCGGCCCCCCGTCTGCATCTCAATGCCTGCCGCGATGCGCAGCAGAGTGGTCTTGCCCGACCCCGACGGTCCGAGCAGGCAGAGTACCTCGCCGGCCTTGGCCGTCAGCGTGACGCCTTTGATCGTTTCCTTGGAATGATAGCGATGACTAATATTCTCGAAAGAGAGGCTTGCCGCGAAGGACACCCCTGCCGACCGTCGCGTCGCCATGACGGCGCCGTTGAGCGGATCTGAAACCATGCTGCGCATTCCTTGGACCGAAGGCGTTTCGGCTCGCGTACCCATGCGGGCTTTAAAGCCGATATCCCTACTCAGGATTTTTAATCGTCTTCTTCAGCCTTCGGTGTCAAGAGGCCCAGTTCCTCGAGGTCCATCTGTGTGATCGGATCCTCGTTTTCGGAAAGCTCATCCTCACCAACCGGAACCGGAATATGCAAGTTCGAGGGGATACGGCCGGATAGCAGGCCGGCGCCCTTTAGTTCCTCGATGCCCGGAAGGTCCCGGATCTCCTCCAGCCCAAAGTGATCCAGGAATTCCCTCGTCGTCCCGAACGTCACCGGGCGTCCCGGCGTCCGCCTGCGTCCGCGAAAGCGGACCCAACCCGCCTCCATCAAAACGTCGAGCGTACCTTTCGAAGTCTGTACGCCGCGAATGTCCTCGATCTCCGCTCGGGTGACCGGCTGGTGGTAGGCGATGATGGCCAGCACTTCGAGCGCTGCGCGAGAGAGCTTCTTGACCTCCTGCTCGTCCGTCTGCACGACGAAGGAGAGATCGGCCGCCGTGCGGAAGGCCCAATGGTCGGCAACCTGAACGAGGTTGACGCCGCGCGCTGCATAGAGCGCCTTCAGCCGCAACATGATCCGCCCAACGTCGGCACCCCGTGGAAGTCGGGTGGCGATATAGCTTTCGGAGACGGGCTGCGATGATGCAAAGACAAGCGCCTCCGCAATCCGCTCCGCCTCCTGCTCGAGCCCCGGGCCGACGGAAGCCTCGTCGAGCTCGTCCTCTTCGTCCGGCATTCCCGGCAAATATTTTTGCGCTTCAGCCACGCGCTGCCTCCATTTCCGCCAAGGTCGCCGCATCGATGGGCTTGGGTCCGCGCCGCAAGTAGATCGGCGTGAAAGCGCCATCCTGCCGGATTTCCAACCTTCCTTCGCGGACCATTTCGAGGGACGCGGCGAAGGAGCTCGCTATCGCGGTCGCGCGTTCCTTCGGACTTGTCATGTAGCGGATGAGGAAGTGGTCGAGCGCGGTCCAATCCTCCAGGCTGCCGATCATCCGCGCCAGCATCAGGCGCGCGTCGGAGAGCGACCAGACGTGGCGCTTTTCGATCGTCACCTGCGTTATCGCCTGACGCTGTCTGAGGGTGGCATAGGCCGTCAGCAGGTCGTAGAGCGAAGCGTCGTGGCCGGACTTTTTCTCCGAAACGATGTGTTCCGGCGCGCCGCGTGCGAAAATATCGCGACCGAGCCTATTCCTGTTGACGAGTCTTGTCGCCGCGTCCCGCATCGCTTCAAGGCGCTTCAGCCGGAACGCCAGCGCCGAGGCCATCTCCTCACCGGAGGGTCCCTCGTCCTTTGTCTGCTGCGGTATCAGCAGGCGGGACTTGAGATAGGCGAGCCACGCCGCCATGACCAGATAGTCGGCTGCGAGTTCGATACGAATGGACCGGGCCCGTTCGACGAAGGCTATATATTGCTCCGCAAGCGCCAGCACGGAAATGCGGGAAAGATCTACACGTTGACTGCGGGCAAGATGCAGAAGCAGGTCCAGCGGCCCTTCAAAACCGGCGATGTCGACCACGAGTTCTTCTTCGTGTAAGCCGCGGCCGGCGGACTCGTCCTGCCACAAAGGCTCCAGCGGTGCCTTCGTAGCAGGGTGTACCTGCCTTTCGCGCGAATTGCTCACGATCTTGCCCCTTCAGCGCCTCGCCTTGCTAGGCCAGAGCGAACATTGCATTGAATTCCGCCCGCAACACGTCTTCCTCGGCATTGTCGGGCTTTCGAAAGGCCGCCTCGGCCGCCTGTGCTCGGCGCAGCCGATCGCCGGACAGAACCGGAACAACGTCGGCAACTGCCTTCATTTCTTCCATTATGCCATGACAATGCAGGACGAGATCAAGGCCGGCACCAATAATCTCGCAGGCCCGCGTGGCAATGTCGCCGGCAAGCGCGTTCATCGAAACGTCGTCGGACATCAAGAGGCCGTCGAAGCCGATATGGCCGCGAATGATCTCCTCCACGACCTTCGGAGAGGTTGTGGCTGGATTTTCGGGATCGATCGCCGTGAAAACCATATGCGCCGACATAGCCATGGCTTCGTTCTTCATGGCTATGAAAGGCAGAAAATCACTCCGCTTCAAATCTTCGAGATCGGCACTGACGACCGGCAGGTCGTGGTGGGAATCCACGAAGGTGCGGCCATGGCCGGGCATATGCTTCATCACCGGCAGCATGCCCCCCGCTTTCAAACCCTCGCCCATGGCACGGCCGACCGCCGTTACCGTTGCGGCGTCGTGGCCGTAGGCGCGGTTCCCGATAACATCATGGCTACCGGGTACCGGAACATCGAGAACCGGCAGGCAGTCGACCGTGATACCGAAGCGCATCAGATCGAAGGCGTGAAGGCGCCCCATCAGCCAGGCGGCGCGCACCCCCATCTCCCTATCGCGCCCGTAGATCTCGCCAAGTGCCGCGCCAGTCGGATATTGCTGCACGAGCGGCGGGCGAATGCGCTGGACCCGACCACCCTCCTGATCGATCAGGACAGGTGCCACGGGGTTGCCGATACTGTCGCGTAACGCGTCGACCAAGTCGCAGATCTGCTGTTCCTCGCCAATATTGCGCCCGAAAAGAATAAAGCCCCATGGGCGTTCGCCGGCGAAGAAACTGCGCTCCTCTTCCGTCAGGAAAAGGCCCTTGCAGCCGGCGATAAATGCTTTTGATTCGCTCATGATAAAACCATAGTGTCCCCAAGCTTCAACGCGAAGTCACAAACCTTCTCGCGCCAGGTCATGCACAGACAAAGTGTTCGTCGCAAAGAAAAGGGCGCGACATTTCTGCCGCGCCCGGTTTCCGCATTCAATCTTTTCAGCACTACTTTGTCACGAGGCAGCTTCCACCGGCGCTCTTGTATCGAGAGCAAAGCGAATTGGCCTCCTCACGCGTACCCGCGGGGATTCTCACGCGATAGTAGGTGCCCTTCCCCGCGATCTCCGCCTTGCGGATGTCCACGCCGCGACCGCCTATAACGCTCGCGAACTTGCCGGAAAGATTGTTGTAGCTCTTCTGCGCCTCGGCTTCAGAGGGCAGAGAGGCGATCTGGATCACGTAAGTGCCGGCCGGAACGGAAGCGGTCGCAAGCGGAGCGGTCTGGGCTGCACTTGCCGTCTCCGCTGGAGCCCGACTTTCCGCAGGGCTTGCAGCCGTCTCTGGCTTGGCGGCAGTACCGGTCTGTGCTGCCGGGCGCGTCTCCGGCAACGGTGCCTGCCCGCCACCGACAGCCGTCGTCTTGACAGAGCGAACGGGCGCTTCATTTGCGGGGCCCTTGCCAGCAGCGGCCAGTGCGACCTCGTCGCTAGCGTTAGGTTGTTCGGCGGCGCGCAGCTCGGAACCCACCTCTGCGACCGCAGTGTTGCCTTGAGAAACGGAGGCTACTGCCTCGCCCGAAGCGGTTGCCGGGATTGGCTGATCATTGCCGTTTGCCGCAATGTCGTCCGCCGGCTTTGCCGCGGGCTCCTCGCGAGCGACAAGCGTTCCATCCGGCTTGACGATCATGGTGCGGACCTTGCGCGGCGCGACGGCAGGCGCCCTTTCTTCCTCGGCGGCGTTGCCGTTATTTTCATCCGGCAGCAAGCGCGCGACTTCGTCTTCGTCCCCAGTGGAAACGCCGGCAAGCGCCTCGCCTTCGTCGCTGCCTTCGAGCGGCAAGGTCTCGGGCGTCAGCGTCCTCTGCACAACATCCATCGGCTCTTCCGTCGAGGAGACCAGAGCCTCCTGGCGCGGTGCGCTGCCCTGATCGCCGGCCACGCGGTCGTAGACGGCCTTATCCTGATTGGGCACCGTCTTGCCGCCCTTCACTTCGGGCACGACCTTCACCGGTTCCTTGTCGGCCAGGATGATCTTCGGACCGTCACCGGAAAGGACCGCGCTGCTTCCGCCCATCCAGGCGTAGACAGCGGCACCGCCGAGAATGATGACGCCGGCGACACTCGCAGCCATCAGCATCGTACGCTGTGAACGACCGCCATAGGCCGGCTCGCCATATTCGGCAGCCTCGTCGAGCCGCGGCCTTGCCGCCAGACGCTCTGCATCATGCGTCGGGCTCTGACGTTCCGCCATCGAACGCTGGAAGTCCTCTTCCATCGCCCTTTCGAATTCATCGAAGTCATCCAGCGAAGCAACCGCCGGGCTTGCCTTGGCCGCTGACGCAGCGCGAGCCCCCACGTCGAGATCGAAGTCTCCGGCATGAGAAGCGCTCTTCGCAGCAGGCGCGGGCGTGCCAAAGAGCTGCGCCATTTCGGCATCGATATCCAGGTCGTAGTCGGCCGGATAGGAGACCGGCTTCTCCTCGGTATCCAGCGCGGGCAGTTGCGGTACGTCCATGTCGGCGATCGGCGCCACGCCGCTTTCGGTTTCACCGATCATGGCCGGATCGAAAGGCAGCGGGTTTTCAGCCGGCGCCTCTTCGATCTCCGGCAGCGCGGATGCCAGAGGCTCGTGCCGGTTCGGTTCAGGTTCACTCGGCGTGGTCAGTGCTTGCAGGAACGGCTGGGCGGAGGGCTCGACCAACGCAGGGTGCGTCACAACGGGCTGTTCGGCTGCGCTTTCATCAGCTTTCGGCGCACCGTTGTCGGCCAGATCGACGTCCAAGGCGAGGTCGGACAGCTCAAGCTCGAAATCGTCGAGATCGAAGCTCGGCTCCACCTCGGCTTCCGGCAGGCCGCCCTGCATGGCTCCGGACGGCAGAGCTCCTGGGATGGCTGAGGGTGCTGCCTCAGGCAAAACAACCGGGCTTATGAGACTCGCCGCAGCAGACTCGGCCATCGGCTTTGCGAAGGCCCGCTGCTGCGAAACGCCGGCAGGCGACGCGACCGGCGTCGCGCGGCTGAAAGTCGGTGTGAAGGGATAACTGCTCTTCTTTACCGGCGCGGCAGGACGCACGTGAACGGCGGGATGCGAGGCAACCGCTGCCGCGACCAGGTCTGTAGCCGAAGGAACGGGAAAACGCTCGACATCCGCCAAAAGATGATCGACCTGATCGGAAACACCAATAGGCGCGACCATCGGCGTATCGGCTACGGCCTCAGCACGCAGAGCCTCACCATCACGGCGCGCGGCGAAGTCATCGACCATATCGACATAGAGGGCCCCAGAGGCATCTGCCGGCTCGTCCACCTTGGCAGCGGCGGCAAGCTTGGATGCGAGCGGCTCCTGCCAGTCGTCAAAGGCCGGCAGTTCGTCCACCTCAGGCTGGTGGCTCGTTTGCCGCACAGTATCCTGGCTTGCAGTCGTTTCGGCCGACGGATCTTCGTAGCCGAGCGACAACTCGAGCTCACGCTCCAAGTCCACCGCGGGATCAGCTTCCTGGGCGCGTGCAACGTCCTCGTCGTCACCCGAGAATCCGGGATCGGCGAGCGAAGAGGACGGAAGCAAATCGTCGGCCTGCTGCTCGACTGGAGCGAGTGTCGGGGCGGCATGGTGTTCAACGGCCGGAACGATGTCGTCGACGAGTATCTCCGCCTCGGCGGACGGCTCCTCTCCAGCATCCCGATGTTCGGCTACGGCGGCGGCAACCGGATGATCGACGAGGCCGCTATCCGGCTGAACCGGCGCGGCGCGAGGGGCATCGTAGCTGTCGAACGCGCGAAGAAGCTCTTCCTCGAGATCGAAAGTCGGATCGCGACGGATCGCCTCTTGGTGTCGCTGCAGTTCCTGCAATTGCTGAACGGCCGGCCGAGCATCGTAACCGACAATGCGGGCAAGTTCGCTCAACGGATCATCATCGGCCAATACATCGAACTCTGCCGGCCCGCTTCGTGCGAATTGTTTGTCTGCCATACTCTCCACTCACAATTGCCTGCGTTGATTTGCCAGTGCATTGTGGGGAAATGGTGACACTACTTACCGCATCTCTTCCGGCGCTGAGGTGCCTGTAATGGACAGGCCCGACTTCAATACCGAGGCGACAGCATGCACCAGCCCGAGTCTGGCAATGCTCAATTCTCTGTTCTTATCGTTAACAAAGCGTAAGTCCGGATTTTCTTTACCTTTGTTCCAGTGTCCATGGAAGACCGCAGCAAGATCATACAGGTAAAAAGCGATTCGGTGCGGCTCGTGAGAGAGTGCTGCCGCCTCGACCACGCGCGGATATTCTGCCAGCTTGGCGACAAGCTGCATTTCGGTGGGATCAACGAGCTTTCCGATCACTGCATTGGCAAGATCGACCGAAGACAAATCGAGATCAGGGAACGCCTCGGCGGCCTGACGGAAGACAGAACGGCAGCGCGCATGCGCGTATTGCACGTAGAAGACCGGATTGTCCTTTGACTGTTCCGTCACCTTGGCAAAATCGAAGTCGAGCGGCTCGGTATTTTTCCGGTAAATCATCATGAAACGAACCGGATCGCGGCCGACTTCGTCGACCACCTCACGCAGGGTGACGAAGTCGCCCGACCGTTTGGACATCTTGACCGGTTCGCCATTGCGATAGAGTTTGACGAGCTGGCACAGCAGCACCGTGAGCTCCGCCGCTCCCCCGGAAACCGCGCGCGCCAGCGCCTCCAGCCGTTTGACATAGCCACCGTGATCGGCGCCGAGCACATAGATCATCTCGTGAAAACCACGATCGAACTTGTCCTTGAAGTAAGCAACGTCGGCCGCGAAATAGGTATAAGTCCCGTCGGACTTGATCAGGGGTCGGTCGATATCGTCGCCAACCTCTGTCGAACGGAAGAGCGTCTGCTCGCGATCTTCCCAATCCTCAGGCAGTTGCCCTTTCGGCGGCGGCAACGTGCCCTTGTAGACATGACCCTTGAAGGTGAGGTCGTTGATAGCCGTGCGGATCGGCGTCGCGCCATTGTCATGCAAGGTGCGTTCGGAAAAGAAGACGTCGTGATTGACGTTCAGCGCCGCCAGATCCTCCCGGATCATCGCCATCATCGCGTCGATCACGCGCTCCTTGACCAACGGCATCCATTTTTCGTCCGGCATGATCCTGAGGCTCGTGCCGAATTCGTCCGCGAGCGCCTCACCGACCGGCATGAGATAGTCGCCGGGATAAAGACCGGCAGCAATCTCGCCGATATCCTCACCCAGCGCCTCGCGGTAACGCATGAATGCCGACCGGGCGAGTACATCGATCTGCGAGCCGGCGTCGTTGATGTAGTATTCCTTAGTCACGTCGTACCCGGCAAAGGCAAGAAGGTTGGCAAGCGCATCGCCGACAACCGCGCCGCGGCAATGGCCGACGTGCATCGGACCGGTCGGATTGGCCGAGACGTATTCGACGTTCACCTTCCGCCCGGCGCCAACGGTGCTGCGCCCATAGTCGATACCTGCCCGCACTACGGCGGACAGAAGTTTCTGCCAATAGGAGACGGACAAGCGGACATTGATGAAACCAGGGCCGGCAACGGAGACCTCTGTGACCTCGGCATCCTGTCGCAGTTTCTCAACGATAAGGTCTGCGAGGGCGCGCGGATTCATGCCCAGCGGCTTTGCGAGCACCATCGCCGCGTTGGTCGCCACATCGCCATGGCTTGCATCGCGAGGCGGCTCGACATTGATGCGCCCGAAGTCAAGTTCGGATCGCTTTTCACGCACGATATCAAGGGTTTCGAGAATGTTTTTAATTCTTGATTCGAAGTCTGTGAAAAGATTCATCTGATCCGTCCGCTTTTCCAGTTGCACTGGAGAATTGCGCAAAACTCAAAGGAGGCCGGGCTCCCCGGGGAACCTGCAGCCTCCGGGCGGGTCCCTATCGCAAATCGGGCGTATGGTCAAACAAACGCCTGTGCACGCTGATCGCGAAAGTATCCGTCATGCCCGCAAGATAGTCTCCCACGTGGCGGGCTCTCGCCGGCTCCGCCATCCCCGCGATCTGATCGATCCAGTAGTGTTCTTTCATCAACAGCGGATCGGTCATGAAAGCTCGGTAGAGATCGGTGACGATCGACGCCGCCCCCTGCCGCACGCGCATCACATCGGGATGACGATAGATCCGCATCATGAGCATATTCTTGATCTGTCGATCGGTTTCGCTCATCGCCTCCGAGAAGGTCGCGATGACTTTGCCAGCCATACGCACGTCACGTACGCTTTGCGGCCGAATTTCTTCGAGCCGCTCCTGCGCAACGCCAATGACATCCTCCACCATCGCCGTGATCTGCCGTCGCATGATCTCATGCGTGAAGCGGCTGCTTTCCAGCCCCGGATAGCGATCGTGTACCTCGCGCATCAGGCGGGCGAGAAACGGAACCTCTTCCAGCATCTCGAAAGTGAGATAACCGGCACGTAAGCCGTCGTCGATATCGTGGGTATTATAGGCGATATCGTCGGCGATTGCGGCAACCTGCGCTTCAAGGCTGGCAAAGCTCGCAAGTTCGAGATCGTGAATGGCGCAATAGTCGAGAATCGGCTGCGGAACCGGGCCACGCGTTCCCTGCCCGTCCTGCGTCATCAGCGGGCCGTTGTGCTTGACGAGACCTTCGAGACTCTCCCAAGTGAGATTCAACCCGTCGAATTCCGCATAGCGCCGCTCCAGCTTGGTGACGATCCGCAGCGACTGGGCGTTGTGGTCGAAGCCGCCATAGGGCTTTAGCGCGTCGTGCAATGCATCCTCGCCGGTATGGCCGAACGGCGTGTGGCCGAAGTCATGGACGAGAGCGACGCCCTCCGCCAAATCCTCGTCGAGCTTGAGGGCCCGCGCCAGTGCTCGTGCGATCTGGGCCACTTCAATCGTGTGCGTCAGGCGCGTCCGATAATGGTCGCCATCCGCGGCTATGAACACCTGCGTCTTGTGCTTCAGCCGCCGGAAAGCCGTCGTATGGACGATTCGATCGCGATCGCGCTGGAAATCGGAACGCGTCGGGCTGGCGGATTCGGGATAGAGCCTGCCGCGTGAGGCCCATGGATCCGAAGCAAAAACTGCGTGTTCGCCATAGCCGAATCCGAGGGTCTGTCTATCGAAGGTCATTTCACACCTGCGCAGGTCATCCCATTGACGGGACATTCAAGCCTTCATACCTATAGTACACGTTACAGGAAAGCGGCGAGGGATTTGCCGCATGATCCTCGCGGAAGAACAAGGGCTTGACGGAGAATCGTGAAGCTGACTTGTCCTCTGGGGCGATTGTAACGCTACGGCATGGTTCCTTAAACCGTGCAGCAGTTTCAAGGTGTTACAGCGACATTTGTGCGCGTGAAAAGACGCGGCGCTGTAAGGCGAAAAATCAATCTCTCCGGTTCTTGACCCCGGTTGGAGGCAGACATGACGCAGGAAACAGTGACGCTTTCGGACGCGGCGGCCAACCGCATTGCCGCAATTCTCCAGGCTGAAAAAGATAAAAAAGCGATGCGCGTCTCCGTCGAAGGCGGGGGCTGCTCCGGCTTCTCCTATAAATTCGATCTGGTAGACGCAGAGAATGAGGACGACCTCGTTCTCGAAAAGGGCAACGCGAAGGTCCTGATCGACAGTCTTTCCCTCATCTATATGGGCGGCTCGGAAATCGATTTCGTCGACAACCTGCTCGGCCAGTCCTTTCAGATCAAGAATCCGAACGCGGTTGCAAGCTGCGGCTGCGGAACAAGCTTCTCGATCTGACGAACAACGGTTGCGCAACGCGGCGGGCGCGATTCAGCAATGCATTTCCGTTTGATCATTATGCTTTTGGGTCGAATCGACCCAAAAGCATAAACCTGATCGTTCCAGTAAGTTAGAACGGGGATGCGGGCGAAAAACTGCACGCACTTTCTCTCATGCCGCCTCTCATGCCGCTCTAGAGATAGGGTGATCCCAGCCAGAGCAAGCGATTTGCCAGTCGGTTCGCGAAAGGTTGCGCGCGAAGCCCTGCAAGCGTTACCTCCTCGGCGGTCGTAATGAGCGTGCAGATTTTCTCGCTGACGGAGCGCGCAAACGCCTCATCGAGAACTTCGAGATCGAACTCGAAATTGAGGCGCAGAGAGCGCGGGTCGAGATTGGTTGAACCGACATAGGTCCAACGTTCGTCCACGACCATCAGCTTCGAATGGTTGAATACTCCCCGGGCGCGCCATACGCGGCAGTGGCCTTTCAGCACCTGGTCGAATTGCGCGGTCATCGCTCGGTCGACGAGGGTCAGATTGTTGATCGCCGGCACGACTATATCGACCTCGACCCCCCTTCTTGCCGCCGTCACCAGTGCGCTGACGAGTTCCTTGTCCGGCAGGAAATAGGGCGACATCAGCCGGATATGGTTTCGCGCGATCGAAAACGCTCCCATCAGCATCTTATGGTTCGTCTCGTTGGTACTGTCGGGCCCGGTAGGCACGGCGCGCATCAGCACCGTTGGTAAATCCTCTTCCTCCGGAAGGTCAGCCAACTGCCAGGTGTCGCCCGAGAGGACCTCACCGCTCGAAAACTGCCAATCTTCCGCGGCGACCTGGAATATGTCGGCGACGATCGGGCCGGTAACAAGGAAATGGGTGTCGAAAGACGCCTCCTTGCCCGCAAGCTCCGTCGTGAAACCCGCCCGGATGTTCATGCCGCCGGCGAAAGCAATCGCGCCGTCGACCACGATGACCTTGCGGTGGGTTCGCAAATTGGCATAAGGCAGCCGCAGGCCCATGATGATGTTGCCGTTGAAGACCGCAATCGGCACGCCGCCCTCCTTCAGGTAGCCCACAATGCTCGGCACGGAATAACGCGCACCGACGGCGTCGATCAGAACGCGAACACTGACGCCCCGTTTCACGGCGGCGATCAGGGCGTCGGCAAAACGCAGCCCGATCGGATCGCGATCGAAAATGTAGCTTTCCAGCAGGATGCTGCGGCGTGCGCCGGCGATCGCATCGAGCATTGCCGAATAAACATCGTCGCCGCCTTCCAACATGGTGATGCGATTTCCGGTCGACATCGTAAAGCGCGCGACTCGATCGCCAAGAATCTTCATCGCCGCGAAGCGCTGGCCGAAGCGGCGGGCCACGTCGTCGTGGGTAATATCGAAGCGGCCGAACTGATCCGGTCCGGTCGAACGCAGGAGCGAACGCTGCAGACCGATCGACGAGCGGCGCATGCGGTTGATGCCCGCGACGGCATAAATAGCGGCGCCGATAACCGGCGATAGGAGGACCACGCCGACCCAGCCGGCAGCGGCGCGCACATCGTCCTTGGTCATTGCCGCATGGATGATTGCCGGCACGCCCAAGGCGAAGGACAGCAGCGCCAGAAAATGAGGCCAATAGTTGTCTACGAAAGCAATCATGCGCGGGACTATAGACGGACGCCAAGCGGAATCAATTCCGCCACTCTCGGCTGCATCAAGCGCCCAGAGGCACCGGGAAATCGCCGTACGCTCGCCCGGTCTTTGACGGCACAATTGTTCCAGGTATCAGATTTGTCAAAAGAATTCGCAGCCGCTACAACCAATCGCTTGCAAGGATTCACCGACAAGAAAGGCAGTTCTGCCCCATGAAGATCGCCACCTGGAATATCAACGGCGTCAAGGCGCGGATCGACGGTCTCGTCGCGTGGCTGAAGGCATCGAATCCCGACATTGCTTGCCTGCAGGAGATCAAAGCGGTCGATGAGGCGTTTCCGCGGAGCGAGATCGAAGCCCTCGGCTACCATGTGGAGACGCACGGACAGAAGGGCTTCAACGGCGTCGCCCTGCTTTCGAAGCTGCGGCCGGACGAGGTCAATCGCGGGCTGCCGGGAGATGATTCGGACGAGCAGTCGCGGTTCATCGAAGGCGTCTTTTCCGTCAGCGGCGGGGCTATTCGTGTGTGCTGCCTTTATCTGCCGAACGGGAACCCGGTGAGTACGGAAAAATATGCCTATAAACTCGGATGGATGCAGCGGCTGGCAGGCTTCGCCGAGCAGAGACTGCGGCTCGAGGAACCGCTTATCCTCGCAGGCGACTACAATGTCATTCCGGAAGCCCATGACTGCTGGGACGTCAAGGTCTGGCAAAATGACGCGCTCTTCCTGCCTGAAACGCGGGCGGCATTCCGGCGCCTTCGCAATCTCGGGTTCACCGACGCGGTGCGCGCGACCTCGGACGAAGTGCCGCTCTATTCATTTTGGGATTACCAGGCGGGATGCTGGCAGAAGAATTTCGGCATCCGGATCGACCATCTGATGCTGTCGCCGGAAGCGGCCGACAAGCTCCTGTCGACATCGATCGAAAAGCACGTCCGATCGTGGGAAAAACCGTCCGATCACGTTCCGGTCGCAGGGGAGTTTGCGTTCGAGCTCGAGTAAAGCGGGACGACGAACGTGCCCGGTTACCGCCCGCAGCCGCGTTCCTACGGCGCCGCGCGTCGATTCAGGCGCGCAAAGATCGCGGTGGCATTTCGAATTGCTGTATAATTTGGTCCTTAAATCGATTCCGATTTAAGGAATTATGCAGTAATTCTCGGCCACTGGGTCGGCGAGCTCAGTCGTCTGCCTGCAGGTGCATGTTCTGCGACATCACGATCGCCACGCGGCGGTCGTCCTCGGTGGCGAGGGAAAAAGCCTGCTCCTGCATCGCCTGGAGCCAGGGCCTGTCCTTGGGCGAACACTGGTCGAGTGCCGCGGTCATGTAGGCGAGCCCGCGAACGGTCTGGCCCTCCTGAAAGATGACGTTTCCGAAAACGCCCATTGCGCCGGCATGGCCATTCTTGCGCGCGCGGTTCAGCCACTTCTTGGCCTGCTGGACGTTGACGCTGCCCCCCTCGCCCGAGAGCAGCATCCGCGCAAGCTGAAACTGCGCTTCCGCAACGCCGAAAGTCGACGCCGCCTGGAAATACAGCTGCCGGGCCTGTGATAGGTCCACTTTCACCGGGCTATCAGGAATGCCGCGCCGATAGTAGCCCGCAAGCGAAATCAACGCATTGACGAAGTATCCCGTGTCCTCGGAGCCGGGTTCGACGCCCTGCTGGGCAATCTCGCTATAGATCTTGAAGGCTTCGAGGTCGTTCTCGGCGACACCATCGCCATAGGCATACATGTTCGCGAGCGCCCAGCGCGACCCGGTGTGCCCCTTCTCGGCGGCATAACGATAGGCTTCAACCGCCTCGTCCTTCCTGCCGTTCTTGTAGGCGGAGAAACCGAACTTGAAGAGGGCGAACGGACCGGATTCTTTGCTGATGCCGGCCCCGGGATCGAAGGCCCGCACCGGCCCTGCGGCTGCGCCAACTGCCAGCGACATACTCAGCACGGCAATCTTAAGAGACTTGAATTCACCCGCGAGCATCACAATCAGCTTCTTCCGTTCGAGCCGGCCACGCCGAACCCATCACCGCTGCAAACATTCATCCCTGCACAGTCGCTTGCCATCGGGGCGCTCATCGAAGGGACTTCCCCCGTGAATTTCCGTGAGGAAGTTCCCGCGCGCCACACGAATTCCCTTGCCGCACGGCCGGGTTTGGCCCGACCGTACGTCCGATGCCAGTTGCTAAGGGATGTCATGACAGCATACAAACTCAAATCACCTCAAACGCAGGCACGGCACTCGATCGCACGTTTGTCGCTATCATCGCTGCTCTCATTTTGTGGCGGGAAATGGACATAACCGACGCGGTCCCGATACTACCAGACCATAGCAGCAAATGTGTTGCTGAATCGTCACATTCGCAACCGCTCATAAGCCGTACCCCAAAAGCTCCGGCAACAAGAGAAAGGCCCGGTAAAAACCGGGCCTCGAACATTCTTCAATGGGGGATCAGAACCGGACTTTTAACGAAGTTGAAATCGCTCCGACGAAGTCGTTGTCGAAGTCGTATGTGACCTCGTTTCCAATCTCCTCGCCGTCGAAGGTGACCGGGCCGGAACTTCCACTGGTCATTATGCCGACGACGCCGGCGAGGCGAAGTTCGACATTCTGCGTGGGAGTGTAGGAAACGCCGGTGCCGACCGTCCAAGTATCGGTCTGCGTGCCATAGCCCTGACTCGTGCCGCGATCCCAGGTGAGGCTGACCGCTCCGCTCCACTGATCGTTGAATTTATGACCGATACCGCCGGTAACCGTCCAACCATCGCGATAGAGTAGGTCGAGGCTCGTGCACGGGGTGAGCGGTGTTTCAGTTGCAGGGCAGAATTTGAGGACTTGCAACTGGCTCCAATCCGTCCACTTCACCGAGCCGAATGCCAGCCAGCCCGGGGCGATACCCGACTGCACCTTTAATTCCAGCGAGTCTGGCATTGAGGCGAAGCCGGAGACGTCGTACTTGGTACCCCTGATCGGGCCCAACGGGGTGGGAAATGCAAACTGCGTCAGGTCAATAAAACCGGACAAATTATCCAGGTCGACCTTGCTGTTGTAAACAAGACTCGCGCGCATCGCGTATTCGGGAATCTCGTAGGCGACACCTGTACGCCAACCCCAGCCATCGCCTTCAAGCTCGAGACGACCGATACCGGTAAGCGGTGCAACAGCAGCCGCCGGCGCTACGAGGCGATCCTTAAACCCGCCAACTTCCTGATAGAACGCGCCGCCGATGATGCGAAACACGCCCGGTCCCATGTCCCATTTGTAGGAGCACGTCGCAGCGTAGTTATCACTTTCGACCTTCGTTTCGATATTGTCGTTCGCCCCCATCCAGTTCTTGCCAGGATTGGTGTGGGCGCCCCAAGGCTGCGAGTAGTCCGCCATACAGTCAATACTGTCACCCAGACCAGCCTTTACACCGATGCGGGGCGCCCAATAACTTTCCGTGTCCCGAACACTTGTGCTACCGCCACCGATCCCGTTGGATCCAATGCCGTTCGCGGGATTGATGTCCTCAACGTTCTTGAGCTCGCGCTGCGGATTGACATATGTGGCCGTCGCTTCGGCGGCATAATCCGATGGGTCGAACAGCAGATCGATATTATAGCCGCTGCGCTCAAGCCCCCCCGCCTGCGCAGCCGATGCCACAAGCATCCCGGTAACCGCGGCCAGAACGCCCTTCTTCAATCCACTACGAGCCATTCAGCTCCTCCCCTGCACTTTCAGAATGCGGCAATCCACCTCATGCCGCGCTTGGAGGGGAGTATCCTCACGATTGCGTGAATTGGCAAATAGCCGACTTGAGACGAAGGTCGGCAGAGCCGCCTTCAAATTTACGTAAGAATTTCAAAATCTAGACACAATTTGAAAAGTTTTGGAATCAGGTTCCGCCTGGGCGGAATACTCGGGCCCTAGCTGAAAAAAAATTCTGTTTCTGCCGCGGTGTGTGACCGCAACACAACAACATCGCTTTTTGCAATCCGTCAGAGGTCAGCGGCTTTGAAAGACCATCAACAAAACCCATGCGTGTAGCGCCCGGATCCAGTCGCTCGCCCCAAAGCCCGATTCGGTAGTGCCGCCACAAAAATAGGAAATCCGCGGCATTTCTGCCGCGGACTGCACATTCATCCGGAATGCCTGGAATCAGCCCGCTTCCGCCACGCGGCGGAGGGCCACGCCCAGCGAATCCTTTTGCAGATCGAGCTCCACCAGTCGCTCGCGTTCCGCCTCGACCAGTTCAGCCTTTGCGTTGGCGACGAATTTTTCGTTGGCGAGCTTGCTAAGAATTCTCTCCCGTTCAGCCTCGACCTTGGCTATCGCCTTTTCCAGCCGCGACTTTTCCGCCGCTAGGTCGATCAAGTTGCCGAGCGGAAGGCAGGCCGTCGCTTCGCCGACGACGAGCTGGGCGCTGCCGCGCGGCGCCACCGCCGCATGCTCGATGCTCTCCACCCTAGCCAGGCGCTTGATCGCGGATGCATGCCGGTCCAGCCGTTCGCTCGTCAGTCCGTTCGCCCCGACGATCACCAGCGGCGCCGTCGCGGCCGGGGGAACGTTCATTTCCGCGCGCACCGAACGAATACCCGACACGAGATCGATCAGCCAGTTGATTTCGTCCGCGGCGTCGTCGTCAGCGTAAAAGGCGGAAGGCCATTCGGCGTGGCACAGCAATGTGTCGCGCGTGCGCCCCTCGCTTTCGGTTTGCCACCAGAGCTCTTCAGTCATGAAGGGCATGAACGGGTGCAACAGCTTATAGATCTCATCGAGGACATAGGCGACGCAGCCCTGCGACTCGAGTTTGGCTGCCTCGTCGTCACCGTTGAAAACCGGCTTCAGCAATTCGAGGTACCAATCGCAGAACTGGTTCCATACGAAGCGGTAGAGACTTCCGGCCGCTTCATTGAACCGGTAGCTCTCGATCGCCTCGGTCGCGTCACGGATCGTGCGCGAAAGTTCCGTCAGGATCCAGCGATTGACGGTCAGCGAGGCAGCTTCGGGAATGAAGCCTTCACTGCTCGTCACGCCGTTCATCTCGGCAAAGCGCGTGGCATTCCAAAGCTTGGTGCCGAAGTTGCGATAACCGGCTATGCGGGCGGGATCGAGCTTCACGTCTCGCCCTTGTGCGGCCATGATGGCAAGGGTGAAGCGCAACGCGTCGGCGCCGTATTCGTCCATCAATTCCAATGGATCGATGACGTTGCCCTTCGATTTCGACATCTTCTGCCCGTTCTTGTCGCGAACGAGCGCATGGACGTAAACGGTATGGAAGGGTTCGACCGGCGTGCCATCGGCGTCCTTCATGAAGTGAAGGCCCATCATCATCATGCGGGCGACCCAGAAGAAGATGATGTCGAAGCCCGTTACCAGAACGTCGGTCTGGTAGTATTTTTCGAGCTCCGGCGTTTCTTTCGGCCAGCCTAGCGTCGAGAAAGGCCAAAGCGCCGACGAGAACCACGTGTCGAGCACATCCTCGTCCCGTGTCAGGACTTCACCCGGCTTGAAGTTTTCGAGAAGATCTTCGACGTAGGCCTTCATCGGCCCTTCATGTGCCAGGTAATGCTGAATCGCCGCATGCAGCGCTTCTTCCTCGGTCCTCTCGACGAAAACCTGTCCATCCGGACCATACCATGCAGGGATCTGATGGCCCCACCAGAGCTGGCGCGAAATACACCAGGGCTGAATGTTCTCCATCCATTCGAAATAGGTCTTCTCCCAGTTCTTCGGGACGAAGGTCGTCCGCCCTTCCCTGACGGCGGCAATGGCCGGTTTTGCCAGTGTCTTGGCATCGACGTACCATTGTTCGGTCAGGCGCGGCTCGATCGGGACGCCGCCGCGATCGCCGTGCGGCACCGTATGCTTGTGCGGCTCGATATGGTCGACGAGACCGGCTTCCTCGAGGATCTCGACAATCAGCTTGCGAGCCTCGAACCGGTCCTTGCCCTCCAACTGGTCCCAGGCGCCATGCAGGGCCGCCGGATGATCAAGGCCCTCCAGGAAATCCTCATTATTCTTGATCGTAACGCGTCCGTCCGGCGTCAAGACATTGACCTGGCGGAGCCCCCTCCGCTTGCCCACCTCGAAATCATTGAAGTCATGGGCCGGCGTCATCTTGACTGCGCCGGTGCCGGTCGTCGGATCCGGGTATTCGTCGGCGACGATCGGAATGCGACGTCCGACGATCGGCAGGATCACATGCTTGCCCACAATTCCCTTGTAACGGGCGTCGTCCGGATGAACGGCAACGCCCGTGTCGCCAAGCATCGTCTCCGGACGCGTCGTCGCAACGACCAGATAATCGCGGGTCTCCCATTCCGTGGCGTTGCCGTTTTCATCGAAGGCAACCGGATGCCGGTAGGTGACGCCCTCTTCGAGCGGGTAGCGCAAATGCCAAAGATGACCATTAACCTCGACCTGCTCGACTTCGATGTCTGATATCGCCGTCTGCAGCTTCGGGTCCCAATTGACCAGGCGCGTGTCGCGATAGATTAGCCCCTCCTTGTAGAGGCTGACAAAAACTTCGATGACGGCTTCGGAAAGGCCCTCATCCATCGTGAAACGTTCGCGGGACCAGTCGCAGGACGCGCCGAGCCGCTTCAACTGGTTGAAGATAAGCCCGCCGGACTCGGCCTTCCACTCCCAGACCTTTTCGACGAAAGCCTCGCGCCCCAGCGCGCGGCGGCCGGGAAGCTGCCGCTCGGCAAGCTGGCGTTCCACAACCATTTGCGTCGCGATGCCGGCGTGGTCCATGCCTGGCTGCCAGAGGACATCCTTGCCGCGCATGCGCTCGAAGCGTACCAGGATGTCCTGCAGCGTATTGTTGAGCGCATGGCCCATATGCAGCGAGCCCGTGACGTTCGGCGGCGGGATCACGATGCAGAAAGCCTCGGCGCCAGGCTTTGCGCCAGCGCCCGCACGAAACGCGTTTTCTTCGTCCCACTTCTTGGCAATACGCGGGTCGACGGATGCGGAATCGTAGGTCTTATCAAGCATTTTTTGGCCAATTTTTGAGATTGATGTCAGCGTTGGTAAACCGGAAGGCCCATCGCAAGTCAACACAAACGGAAAAAAAGCCGCAGACCATCGCGAACGCGGCTCTCATCCTACAGCGCTGTGCGTCTTTTCAGACGCACAGAGATCGCCATAGCATTTTAAACTGCTGCATCGTTTCATCCTTAAATCAGTTCCGATTTAAGGAACCATACTGTAGCAGATCACGACGAATTTGAGTTGATTCAATTCAAGGTCGCCGCGGCCGACGATCGGACAAGCGGCGCCTCGGAGGTGCCTCAGCGCCGCGGGCCGCGGGCAACGCGCTCGATTTCCTCGCGCACCAGCCGTTCGACCAGCTTAGGCAGATTATCGTCCAGCCACTCCTGCAGCATCGGACGGAGCATGGCTTCGGCAATTTCATCGAAGGAGCGCCGTGGTCCCTGCTCGACCGCATGCGCCAGATCGTCGAAGGCACGCGCCACCTGGCGGCTGACAGCCGGGGAAACGATTGCATCGGCCCCTTGCTCCGATTCCGCCGTCTCCTCCCCGACAGCGGATTGGAAGGAGATTGGCGGCTCGGATTCCGCCTGCGCCGGATCCGCAGCAACGTGATGCAGCGGAGCGCCGTTCGACAAGGTCGCGCTTGTCTCCGTCGTCATCGGGGACGAAATCGCCGCCATGCGGGACGTGATCATCGGGCTATCCTTTACCGGACGCACCGGCTCCGCTCCCTCCATGCCGGGTTCGTCCTTCGAAGCATAGCTTACGGCGTGGCGCTCGGATGCAGCCCTGACCCTGGCCGCGACATCGGCAAGCGAAAGCGGCGCCGGCGGCGGTGTTTCAGGAACAGGAGCATTCCCGCCGTTTGCCGCATCCGAGGAGGGCGTGCTTGGCGAGATCCGCGTTTCGCTCCGGCTGAAGGCGGCGGCCTCGATTTCCGAGTCGATGGTCAACTCGATCTCGTCTTCCGCTTCATCTTCGAATGCTTGCCGGCCAGAGGCTCCGGTCGGCCCTGGCTCGTTGTTCTCGATGATCTTGCGAATGGATGCCAGAATCTCATCCATCGAAGGTTCACGCGCGACATTGAGCTGTGCCATTTCAATCCCCGTTTGGTGCGGACAAGCACGGATCGAAAATCTCCGTGTGCCGATTTCAAACAAACCTTAGGTGAGTTCGCGGGCGAAACAAACGCCGCGAATCAACCCCAGGAATTGTTGCACAGATTTGTTTTTCGGGGCAGAGATCGTGCCGCCGCTTCACTGCGTGGTATCTTAAATCGATGCGATTTAAGGATAAATCATGCAGCACTTCAAAGTGTTATAGCCCCGTGCGTCTGAAAAAGACGCACGGGGCTAGAAGCATTCGCGCTTTTAGCGGCCGTCGACCGTGCGCAGGCCGAACCACTTGTCCTTGACGGCCTCGTAGTGCTCTTCAGAGCGGTATTCCGCGACCTGGAGACCCTGCGTCCTGACCGTCAAACGGCCCATGGCCGCGAGCAGGGAGTAGCTTGCGACGACCGCATCACGCCGGGCCGAAGCGAGCGACTCCTGTGCATCCAACACCGTCTGCTGCGCGTCGAGCACGTCGAGCGTCGTGCGCTGGCCGACTTTCCGCTCTTCGATGACACCGGCAAGCGCGAGTTCCGCCGCGGAGATCTGCGATCTGCTTGCCGTGATTCGGGCCAATGCAGCCTCGAGTTGGGCATGCGCCGTGACGACCGTCTGCTGGACCGACGCGCGCGCCGAATCGACGAGGATGCGTTGCTGGCCCAAAGTTTCTTTCGCCTGGCGTACCTGGCCGTATTCGATGCCGCCCTGGTAGATTGGCACCTCAACACGAGCTGTTATGCTTGCCGTTGTGTCGTCGAGGCCGGTGCCGACGTTGCCGGTGTTGCGCGTGACTGCACCCTGAAGGACGACGCCCGGCAGCATCGTGCCCTCGGCCGACTTCACCCGGAAGCCAGCCGTGTCGACCGCATATTGCGCAGCCAGAATCTGCGGATTTTCACGCAGCCCCGTTGCCACCGCCTGATCGAGAGATCTCGGCATGGCCTTGTTCGCCGGCGCCGGCTGCCTGATTCCCGTGGGCGTCGCGCCCACGATCTGTACATAGACCGCTTCGCTCTGCTTCAACTGCGCTATTGCACTGACGAGCAGCGATTGCGCATTTGCCAGCTCGGCTTCCGCCTGGCTCACGTCCGTACGGGTGCCCTCGCCCACTTCGAGGCGCGCCTGTGAGGCGTTCAACTGTTCCCGAAGGAAGGCCAGGTTCTGGCGGCGGATGGAGACGATCTGCTGGTCGCGGGCGATATTCGCGTAAGCCTGCGCTGCAGCCAGGAGGATCTGGATTTCATTCGCCTTCAGCGTTTCGCGGCTGGAAAAAACAGTCGATTCGGCGGCTCTGACGTTATTCAGCGTCTGAAACCCGTCAAAAATCATCTGGGTAACGCTGATGCCGATCTGTCCACTGTGAAAATCGCGCGTGCCCGTTTTCTCGATGTCGGTGCGGGTTAGCGTGCCCGTCGCCGACGCGGCAATCTGCGGCCGGAAGGCCGATTTGGCGATCGGGACTCCTTCGTCGGTGGCGCGAAGGCCGGCGCGCGCAGCATTGAGATCCGGGTTGTTCGCATAGGCCTTTGCCATAGCCCCGAAGATCGTCTCCGCGAGTACGGCGTGCGGCGCGAGCAGCACACTGGTCGAGACAGCCGCCCACAAGGCTGCTTTGCGGACAATCGACACCATCTTCCCTCCGATCAGCCGGGACAGGCAAATGCGCGCCCCGTAATTTCCGGCGGGTCAAGCCCATTATGGGCGACCCGCTCAAACCACTGCAATGATGCCCGCGCCACCCACTGGCGGGCAAATCACCACTTCCATGCTCTTTGAAACCCGGATTCGGCCTTACGACAACTGTCCACTGGCACTCTACGCAGGCATTTCAAAAAGAAACAGGTAATACGTTGCCAATTGGCAACATTGCAGTTTTAGCTTCAACACTCATATGCTGAGCTACCTCAATAGGAGGCACTTCAAAAAACAAATGACCGCTCACGACGGAAGCCGGGAAGCGGCTTCACGGCCGTATTGAAGTCAGATCGCTTCGACGTCCTGCCGTTTTCTCGCACATGGAGTTTAGCACGCGATGCGTTACCAAACCCTTCAACAGCCACAAGGCGGCCGCCGTCGCGAAGCTGCTCGAAAAGGGCGGCAGGAATCATCTCGACGGCCCCGTTGATGAAAATCACGTCGTAGGGCGCTTCTGCCGGATACCCTTGGGCAAGATCGCCGATTACGACTGCGATATTGTCATAGCCCAGGCGAGCCAGCGTCGCGGTCGCCGTGGCGGCCAGCGTTTCATCGCTTTCCAGCGCAACTACGGAGCCGGCAATCAGCGACAGCAGGGCCGATGCGTAGCCGGTGCCGCAGCCGATTTCGAGAACTACGTCGGATTTGGAGATTTCGGCGAGCTGCAGCAGCTTCGCCAGCGGCGACGGTTCCATCAGGTAACGCGGCTCGGGACCGCCGACGAGTTGGATATCGGCGTCGATATAGGCGAGTTCCTTCATCTTGGCGGGCACGAATTCCTCGCGCGGCACCGAGAGAAACGCAGACAGTATCGAATGGGACGTCACATCCGTGGTCCGGATCTGATTGTCCACCATCTTAGTGCGCGCTGCTTCGAAGTTCATGGTACTGCCCTCGTGTCCGGCTGGGCGCGGCGACCTTAATAAGGATATCCGCGCGATCTTGCGTCTGGCTGGCTGACAGCCTGTCGCATAAGCTCATAATTCGCCATACCGCCGGTTTCAAGCGACCGTGGCATTCCGGGGTGCAAAAAGGAAATTTCGCGGTGCGACAAAGCGAGGATCGGAAAAGGCGCCGGCGTAATGGGACAGCACCACAGTGTGCTGCTGTGATCCTCAGCGATCCGGCGCGGCTTCGAGGCCGACTAGGGCAATTTTGCCGTAGCCTGCACTCTGAATGAGGTTCATCACCGTCATCAGCTCGCCATAGTCGACCAGCCGATCGGCGCGCAGGAGCACTCGGATCTCCTTGTTGCCGTTGGTAATCCTGTTCAGCTCCGAAACGAAAGCCTCACGGGCCGTTTCCTCATTGCCGATCGCAAGGCTCAGGTCGGCCTTCAAGGTCACGAAAACCGGCTTGTCGTCGCGCGGCGCCGGCTTCGCCACCGATTGCGGCAGATCGACCTTCATATCGACCGTCGCGAGCGGAGCGGCGACCATGAAGATGATCAGCAAGACGAGCATGACGTCGATGAAGGGCGTGACGTTGATCTCGCTGTTCTCGTCGAGATCGGCGCTTCCTTCGGAAATTTTCCCTGCCATGGCTTTACCGGACTCTGGCTATCGAGGCGTCGGCGCCATGAGCATAGCCCTCCTGCCGGCGCGGCTGCGATTTGCGGACAAGGCGGTGATCGAGATCGCGGCTGACCAGCCTGTCGACCGCTGCCGCCGCGTCCGCCAGGATGAGCTTGTATCCCCCCACCGAACGGGCAAAGTAGTTGTAGATCACCACCGCCGGGATGGCTGCGACCAGACCGATTGCAGTTGCCAACAGCGCTTCGGCAATGCCCGGCGCGACGATCGCCAGATTGGTCGTCTGCGCCTTGCTGATGCCGATGAACGAATTCATGATTCCCCAGACGGTGCCGAAGAGGCCGACGAAGGGTCCGACCGAGCCGATCGAGGCAAGTATGCCGGTGCCGAGAGCCATCCGCTTACCGGCTCGCACCTCGATGCGGGTCAGCAGGGAGGAGACACGTTCCTTGACACCGGCGGCGGGCGCGTGATCCAGGACGGCGTCCGAACGCGCCATTTCGCCACTTGCCGCAGTGACCATTTCCGAGGCGACGCCTCTCGTGCGGCCGAGTCCGTCCTCCACTTCGGCAAGCCTGTTCGCGGCCGTCAGGATTGCAAGCGCGCGCCTGAGCCGCGATTTGGCCGAGGCGAGCTCCAGCGTCTTCACGAGAAAGATCGCCCAGGTAACGACCGACGCCAGTGCTAGGCCAACCATCACGGTTTTGACGACGACATCGGCGGCGAGAAACATGCCGACCGGAGAAAGATCGTGCGGCAGAATCGGGTTGATTCCCGTCGTCGGCGCGTCGGCATCCGCGGCTTCGGCCGGTCCCGTCGGCGTGACAGCTGGCTGATTGCCGCCCGAACCATCTTGCGTCGGGGCTGCGGATTGTTCGGTGATCGGTGCAGACTGCGCCTGCTGTGTCGTTTCGGCGAAGCCGATCGAGGCGGGGCCGGCAAAGCAGATAGCAAGCGTCGCGGCATGCAACATGTTCAACTTCGGCCGGATCCGGTTCGACATCTCGTTCCTCATATTTCGTGCATTTGCCGACATTGCGTGGCATGCAATCAAACGTATGGGCGAAGCCCTTCTGTACGCTCTTTACGACAAACTATGACCGGATGACAAGGATTTGTGGAGTATTATAATCAAGAATAATGACTGCGAAGGATGCAGGCGGCCGGCATGCGTTAAAGAACCGGTTCCTCGGACGAAAAGCTGCCGCTACGCCAATCGTAACGGCGGTGGCGCTGCCACGGTCTTTCGGTAGAGGTGAACGCCTTCACCACCCGCAGGTGCGGCAAGCTGTCGGTCCGCGTTTGATCGGCGTAGATTTCGATCGCACCGCTCTTTCGCAACGTCTGACCTGTGACGACCAACGCCTTGCCCGATGAACAGGCGGGCAAGGGCCGGCGCGTTGCGGCGATCACCAGATCGGCACTTTCGCAAAGCGCGGGGAAGATCTCGGGCTTGTCGAAGACTGCTATTGTCCAGCCTTCCCGGCTTCGAGCGACGCACCATTCATCCTTCCTGCAGACGAAAGCGCCCGGTCGCGCCGTTGCCAGGCTTGCCTTCGCTTCGGCAGCGCTTGTCGCTGCGTCGAGCAGCTCCGATTTGGCGGCCATCCTGGGTTTCCGGCCGGCCACAGCTTTCGAAGCGGTGACATCGTCGGGGGAAGCATCCATCGGCGGCACGTGATCGGTAACGGCAAGCGCCCGTTGCCATTGCGAGAAGACGAAGTCAGGAGGCCGGTTCCGGTTGGTCGCAATTGCGTCATCGCCAACCAGGCCGACCAGCAGGCCATCTTCCGAAATGGTGATCGATGGCCGCGGCGCCTGGCGTTCCAGCGCGATGGCGGATCCGCCCAAAAGGACGAGTGCCGCACCTGCAAGCGCCAATCGCGTTCTCAGTACGCAGAGAATGACGCCACCGAACGCGACCAAAAAGAAACCGGCGTCGCCGACGCGGCCGGTGATCCACTCCCCGTCAAATGACGCCACGTAGCCGGCGACGGCGAGCATCCAGTCAAGTCCCTTCCCCATCACGATCAAGGGGTAATGCTCCAGCCCAAAAGGCATAAGCAACATGGCAAACAAGCCGAACGGCATAATGAGGATGCTGATCAGCGGTGTTGCAAGGACGTTGGCTACCAATCCATAGGCCGGCAGCCGGTGAAAGTGCGCCGCAGCATAGACAGCCGTCGCCAGTCCGCCGATGAGAGATGTCGCGGCGGTACCGACGGCGAGGCCCGATACGGCGCCCCAGGCCGGCCCGCGCGCCGCCTTTTCCCGATCCCTCGCGCGATGGTCGCGCCAGCGGGCGTAGCCTGCAACGAGAGCCAATGTCGCCGCGAAAGACATCTGAAATCCCGGTCCCGCAACCGCCGAGGGCGTCCAGGCGATAATAATGAGAGCGGCAAGGGCCACATTGCGCAGGCTGATCGAAACGCGATCGAAGAAGACGGCAACAAGCATGATGGAGATCATGATCCAGGAGCGCAGCGCGAAGACCGCACCGCCGGAAATCAGAATATAAACGAAAACCATCAACAGGGCGCCGGCAGCCGCGATCTTCTTGACCGGCAGCCTTTCCGCAAGACTCGGAACCAGGCTCAGTAGCGTTCGCGCGCCGACGAGGAAGGTGCCCGCCGCCAGAACCATGTTGAGCCCGGAGATCGCGAGAACGTGTGACAGGCCGGCCGCGCGCAGGGTCTCGACGGTTTCACGGCTGATGGCGCGTTCCTCCGCGGTAACAAGCGCCGCAGCAATCGCGCCGGTGTCGCCACCTATCGCCACCCGGATCCGATTGCCCACCGTCTCGCGTACCGCCCCGAGATAGGCGCTCGCCCGTGACAGGAGGGACCTCTCACCTGGGTAAGCGGCAATGTCCGCAGGCCCCCGAGGCGCGCCGTAGAAGAAACCGACCGCGCCGACACCTCTGAAGTAGGCGTCAAACGCGAAGTCGTTGAGCCCGGGTAAAGCCGGACCGGACGGCGGCGACAGTCGGGCCCTGCCTTCTATGACAGAACCCACAGCAAAAGGCTCGTGGCGGCTCCGCGCCAGCAGCGTTACCTTGGCTGGCGGTCTGCGCAATTGCGGCCGCGAGGTCTCCTTGACCTCGACTACATACCGCCATCGTCCTTTGTCGTCCGGTTCCCGCGACAGAACGGTCCCGCGAAGGTTCGTCGTCACCGGACTATCGGGAACAACGGTGTCTAGCCGGGCAGTCTCGAGCGCGGCAAGCAGCATGCCGCCTACGATGAGAGCAGGCCCGAGGACAAACGGCCTCCACACGCGAAAACTCCCGCGGCAGCAGAAGGCCGATATGCCGAAAACGCAAAGCAGCGCTGCAAGTTTGGCGATTCCCACGGTTTCTGCGGAGGAAAACCATGCCAGCGAGCCGAGCCCCAGGAGCACCGGAAGCAGAACGAAGCCATGGCCGAACTCCCCTTCCTCGCGCGCGGCTGCTCGCAAGCCATGAAAAACCGAGGTGGCCGCAGAACGCACACGGTTGCCCACAACCGGATCGTTCAGGACAGGCGGCAATCGGCTCTTGGTAGAGATTCCGGGCAATTCAGCGGCTTCAAGGAGACGTTCGGCGCCGATGAAACGAAATGCGTGGTATTCCGCATTCCGCGCTGCCGCCTCTCCTTGACCCTCCCCCATTATGCTCGCCTGCCCCTTCTGGCCGTTGCGGACCGATCCTGCAACCAAAGACGGGCTATTGCAACCGAAGGCCAGTTGCTGAAAAAAGCGGCAAAGCTATATGGAATGGTACCGTATAATCAGATTGCCGATCCTTGTTTTTATTGGATCTGGTGCTGTAACGTGCGATTATTGCGTCGCCATATGCTCATTTTCGCATCGCACCATTTGCCTTTCGTACAGCTTGGCAGTCGAAAATAAATCATATAGCAAATTCGCAACGTTTACTCTCGTGGCATATTGCTGTGTCACGTTGCCACAAGACGGAGGGTTCCCATGTCAGGAAAAAGCGCGGTCGTAACAATCGATGGAAAATCAGCGGACCTGCCAGTGCGATCGGGATCCATCGGTCCGGATGTCGTAGATATCGGTTCGCTCTACAAACAGACGAAGATGTTCACCTACGATCCAGGCTTTACGTCGACAGCATCCTGTGAATCGAAGATCACTTATATCGACGGCGACGAAGGCATGCTGCTTCACCGCGGCTATCCCATCGAACAGTTGGCGGAGCACGGCGACTTCCTCGAAGTCTGCTACCTGCTGCTCTACGGCGAGCTGCCGACGAAGGCCCAGAAGGCTGACTTTGACTATCGCGTGACTCATCACACGATGGTTCACGAGCAGATGTCGCGGTTCTTCACCGGCTTCCGCCGCGACGCCCACCCGATGGCCGTGATGTGCGGTTGTGTCGGCGCTCTGTCAGCCTTCTATCACGACTCGACGGACATCACCGACCCGCACCAGCGCATGGTCGCCTCGCTGCGCATGATCGCAAAGATGCCGACCATCGCCGCGATGGCCTACAAGTACTATATCGGTCAGCCATTCGTTTACCCGAAGAACGATCTCGACTACGCTTCGAACTTCCTGCGTATGTGCTTTGCCGTGCCCTGCGAAGAATATGTCGTGAACCCTGTCCTCGCGCGCGCCATGGATCGCATCTTCATCCTGCATGCCGACCACGAGCAGAATGCATCTACTTCCACCGTGCGCCTTGCCGGTTCGTCGGGCGCCAATCCCTTCGCCTGCATCGCCGCGGGCATCGCCTGCCTCTGGGGACCGGCTCACGGCGGGGCCAACGAGGCGGCGCTCAACATGCTTGCGGAAATCGGCACGGTCGACCGTATTCCGGAATATATTGCCAAGGCCAAGGACAAGAACGACCCGTTCCGTCTGATGGGCTTCGGCCACCGGGTCTACAAGAACTATGACCCGCGCGCGAAGATCATGCAGAAAACGACGCATGAGGTCCTCGCCGAACTCGGTCACAAGGACGACCCGTTGCTGGAAGTGGCGATGGAGCTCGAGCGCATCGCGCTGACCGACGAGTACTTCATCGAGAAGAAGCTCTATCCGAATATCGACTTCTATTCGGGCATCACGCTGAAGGCGCTGGGTTTCCCCACCACCATGTTCACGGTGCTCTTCGCCCTCGCCCGTACCGTCGGCTGGATCGCCCAGTGGAACGAAATGATCGAGGACCCGGAACAGCGTATCGGCCGTCCGCGTCAGCTCTACGTCGGGGCACCGTTGCGGGATTACGTGCCGCTCTCCAAGCGCTGAGCAGGCAGCGAAGCAGACAGGAAAAGCCCGGTCAGAAATGGCCGGGCTTTTTTTCTTGAAGATAATCGGAGAGGATTTCCGCGGCCTTTTCGCCTGGCGGGCGGTCGGTCGCCATGCGCTGCTGTACGATGGCGAAACCGTCGAGCATGGCGCGACGCTGCGGCGTGTCGCTCGAAAGTCGCTCGAACCAGCGTGTCAGAGCCCCGGGTCGGATCGTTTTATTGAAATATTCGGGTATGACTGGAAAATCGGCAACGAGATTCGGAAGCGCCGCCGTCCATATCCGAATTCGCGTATGCAGGAAACTGACAAGCCAGTCGGCGCTGTAGGTCGAAACGACGGGAATACCGGCAAGCGCCAGTTCGAGAATGACCGTGCCGGAAGCTGCAAGCGCGGCGTCAGCTTCGGCGAAGGCCTCCCACTTCCTATCGGCTGCAACCGATATTTCCGGCCGGATCTTCCAGGACGCGGTCAATTCCCTCACGCGCTTTTCCTGGCGAGGGACGGTCGGCAGCAGAAAGCGCATGCAATCGTGCCGCGCTGCGAGCTCCTCGACCGTTTCGCGAAAGATCGGCAGCAGGCGGTTCACTTCGCTGGCGCGCGACCCGGGAAGCAGCAAGCAGGTCGTGACTTCGCGCTGATGCTCCGCCTGCTGCTTTTTGCGTTGATGGCTGCGCACCGCGAGCACATTCATGTCGGACGCCAGACGATGCCCGACGTAAGTGGTGGGTGGGCCGCCGAGCTCGCGCATGACACCCGGCTCGAACGGCAGAACGGCAAGCACATGGTCGACATAGGCCTGCATCCGCGGCGCCCGTTCGGGCTTCCACGCCCAAACGCTCGGGCAGACATAGTTGACTACCGGCAGGCCCGGCAAAGCGGCGCGCACGCGCCGAGCGACACGATGAGTGAAATCGGGACTGTCGATGATCAGCAATGCGTCCGGCCGCGCGGAGATGATCGCGCGGGCTGTCTGACGGATGCGAAGAACAAGCTTCGGCAGCCGTGCAAGGACCTGCGAAAATCCCATAATCGACAGTTCGGAATAGTCGAACAAAGATCTAAGCCCTTCGGCCTCGAGCGCCTCGCCGCCGACACCGACGAGCTCTATCGGTTCCCCGATCCGTGAACGGAGCGCGCGCACCAAATCGGCGCCCAGCAGATCTCCGGAGACTTCACCCGCGATGACCGCCAGCTTGTAGCTCCGGTTCGTCATCTGCGACCCCGCCCGCCCTCACGTTCGACACCCAGAATGAACAACCCGCTTCTATCGGCCGCCTTGACGACCCTCGAGCGTTCAAGGATAAGCGCACGCCCGGATTCAACAGCAATACCGGCCAATCCGGCCGCTTCGGCGCCCGCAATCGTCGAAGGACCGATCGAGGGAAGATCGGCGCGCTCGTCCTGCTGCGGCTTGCAAAGTTTGACCAGAACCCCACGACGGCGGGTCGAAACACGGCCATCGGTCTTGAGTGCCGCGACACGCGACAACATCGCGTCGGTCCCTTCCGCGCCCTCGAGCGCGATCACACGGCCGCCAACGGCAACGGCGCCCTGGCCGACGTCGAGCGCCCCCAGCGCGTTGGCAGCGGCGATACCGGCCTCAATGTCGCGCCAATCGTCCTCGGTCGGCACACGAGCGCCAAGCGGCCCGACTTCGGCAAGGAGGCCGGGGACGACCTCCTGTGCGCCGATCACGCGGGCGCCGCTCGCTTCTATGAGGTCCATCGCCATGCGCAGAACCGCATCGTCGCCGCCCGACATCAGCGTCCGCAGCACACTCGGCACTTTGGCCAGCGTGCTCAGCGTCGGGCGAATATCGCGCCATTCCGGCCGCCGCCGAACGCTGCCGGAAAGCACCACCCGGTCGATCCCTTCCGCCTCGAACGTCCGGCTGATCGCAGCGAAATCGCCGATCGCGAGAATGGAATGATCGAAGCCCGTCCATTCGGCATCCGCCTCGCGCGACAATGCGATGATGAAGGGGTCCTCCCCTTGCCTGCGCGCTGCTTCAGCGACGTGATGAGGAAGCGCACCGGCGCCGGCGATGATGGCAAGCCTGCCTTTAGACGCCGGCAGGCCGCGGGCTGCCACGGTGATCAACCTTTGTTGCCGCGGTTCGGCGATGACAGCGCACGGTCGCTCTCCGCAGCGATAAAGTCCAGAATCTCGATCGCCGGTGCGCAATCCGGATATTCATCACGGATGGCAGCCGCATTGGCCCGGATCGACTCCGGCCCTTCGAATATCTGCTTGTAGGCGCGCCGAACCGTGTGAATGGTTGCGCGGTCGGTGCCCGCCCTCGTCATGCCGACGACATTGAGGCCCATTAGAACGCCCGGATTGCCGTTGAGCATGCCATAGGGAATGACATCGTAGCTCACCGCCGACAACCCGCCGATGAAGGCCAGCTTGCCTATACGGGTGAATTGGTGAACAGCCGACCCGCCGCCCAGAATGGCGCGGTCGTCGACGGTCACGTGACCCGCGAGCATCACGTTGTTCGACAGAATGATGTTATTTCCGAGCCGGCAATCATGGGCCACATGTGAATTGGCAAGGAACAGGTTGTTGTTGCCGACGATGGTCGTGCCGCCGTGTTCGACGGTGCCGGTATTCATCGTCACGCCTTCGCGGATCGTGCAGTTGTCGCCAATGACCAGGGTGGTGTTGAGCGCGCTGTGATGCACGCTTTGCGAGTCGCCGCCGATGACCGCTGCTGGAAAGATCTTCGTGCCCTTGCCGACGGTCGTGCGGCCGATCACCACGACATGGCTCAAGAGTTCGACGTCGTCTCCGAGAACGACATTCGGCCCGACATGGCAAAATGGGCCGATCTTCGCATTCTCGCCGATCACTGCACCGTCTTCGATGACCGAGGACGGGTGGATCTTCGCAGTTGATGCAATCATTTTCAGGCGTCTTCCTTGCTGACAATCATCGCGCCGATATCAGCTTCCGCAACAAGTTGCCCGTCAACTTTTGCATCACAGTGAAATTTCCAGATATTGCCCCGCTGCTTCTGCTTGGTGACGTGGAACTCGACCCGATCGCCCGGCACCACAGGCTTGCGGAAACGAGCATTGTCGATCGTCATGAAGTAAACGAGGTTGCTGCCTAAACCGTTCCGGCGCGCGCAAATGGCGCCGGCCGTCTGAGCCATGCCTTCGATCAGCAGCACACCAGGCATGATCGGCTTTTCCGGGAAGTGCCCCGTGAAGTGCGGCTCGTTGGCCGTCACGTTCTTGATCCCGATCGCCGAATTATCATCATTGATCTCAATGATACGATCGACGAGCAGAAAGGGATACCGGTGAGGAAGAAGCTTCAAGATCTCCTGAATATCTGCCGTACCGAGAACCGTTGCAGCTTCATTCATCCTTGCCACCCTTCTTCTTCTGCCTTTCGCTTGCCCTCAAGGCCATCTCGGCGATTTCGCGCAGGAAGTCCCGCATGGGCCGCGCCGGAATTCCACCATATCGTTCCCCGGGCGGCACATCGCTCGCCACACCACTCATCGCTGCAATCTGCACGCCGTCGCCAACAGTGATATGACCGTTCACGCCGGTGCCGCCGCCGATCATCACGCCGTCGCCAATCCGCGTACTGCCGGCGATACCGACCTGGCTGACGATGCCGCAATAGCGGCCGATGCGGACGTTGTGTCCGATCTGGACGAGATTGTCGATCTTGGTACCTTCGCCGATCACCGTGTCATCCATGGTACCGCGATCGATCGTCGTGTTGGCGCCGATCTCCACATAGTCCTGAATGATCACACGCCCGACCTGAACGATCTTGATCATTCCGCCCTTGGGACCCGGTGCGTAACCGAAACCGTCCTGCCCGATGCGTGCGCCGGGATGAATGATGACATTGTTGCCGATCATGGCGCAGAGAATGCTTGCGCCTGCAGCAATCGTGCAATCCCGACCGATCCGAACGTCGGGCCCGATGACGGCGCCGGCTGCGATCCTTGTGCCGCTGCCGATCTCAGCTCCGGCCCCGATCACCGCCATAGGCTCCACCTCGACGTCCGGCTCTAGACGGGCCGTGGGATCGACGAAGGCTCCCGGCGCTATTCCCTGCTCGCTGGTGTTCCGCGAGGGACGCAGCGCCCTTTCATAGAGCAGCGCGCCAGCGAGCGCGAAAGCCGTGTGCGGCTTCGAAGCAAGGAGCACCGGAATATTGGGTGGAATAATCGAGGAAATCGCTTTGTCGCAGATAATTGCCGAGGCGTGACAGCTCTGCAACTCATCGCGGCTCTTGCGCGAAAGCATATAGCAAACGTCGCCAGGCTTCGCCCGATAGACCGGCGCTACCGAGCGAACGACGCGATCTACGACCGTAACGTCCAACAGTTCCGCCCCAATCTGATTCGCAAGGTCGCCCAAACGAATCCCCTGATGGGGCGGAAAAAACCAGTTCTGTTCCATGGACACTCCAGAACGATTTTCTGGCAGTTCTGGACTGCTCTTATCAGAACGACGAGTTGATACCGAACTTGAAGTTCTGGACTTCGTCGAAATCTTCCTTCGCGACCGGTACCGCGTAATCGACGCGCAGCGGGCCGAACGGCGAAGCCCAGATCAGGCTGACGCCGACGGACGCACGCAAGGACGCATCTGTGCCACGTGCGAATTCGCCGGGTCCGGTCAGATCCAAATCGTTACCGTAGAGCGTGCCTGCATCGACGAAGAACGCACCACGGAAGCCGCTGTCGCGCGGGATCCCAGGAAGCGGGAACGACGCTTCGGCCGACGCGGTGAAATAGGTCGTGCCGCCCAGCGCGTCGCCGTTGTTGGCACGCGGACCGATGCCGTTGCGCTCGAAGCCTCGGATGTCGTTGCTGCCCAACTGGAACTGGTCGAAGACCTCCATGGAACCGGACGTCTTGAACACGTGACCGGCACTTCCTGCGAGCGACGCGATGATGTCCGCCTCGTCGCTTACCGTGTAATACCACTTGGCCTTACCGGTGAGCTTGTAAAAGTCGGATGTACCACCAAGCCCGGCAAACTCCTGCGTCACGGTCGCGAGGATGCCCTCATGCGGCAGCTGAACGTCGTCAAGCGTGTTGTAGGTGATCGACTGCGACACCGAGGAGCGCGTCCACGGGCTGTCGTTGATCGCTCGAATATAAGGCGACGAAAGCTCGTCCTCATCGCCGAAGTACTCGAGCTCCGTGTAGTTATAGCGCAGCGTCGTCGAGAGGTTCTCGGTGATCGGTGCCGTTACACGCAGGCTGATGCCCTGGTCGTTATAGCTATAGTGATCGTCATCAAAGTCGTTCTCGTTCTTGAACAGATCGAAGCCGGCGGCCAGACGATATCCAAGGAAATACGGTTCGGTGAACGAAACATTGTAAGTCTGACTATCTTCGCCACGACCGGCAGCCAGACGAATATACTGACCGCGTCCGAGGAAGTTCTTCTCCTCGATCGAAGCTTCGACAAGGAACCCGCCGCCGCTGCCGGCCGAATAGCCGGCACCGATGCCGAACGAACCAGTCGACTGATCCTGCACATCGACGATAATGATGACGCGGTCGGCTGCGCTGCCCGGCGCCGTCGAAATGTTCACCGTCGAAAAATAGCCCAGCGCCTCAAGCCTGCGCTTGGCGCGCGCAATCATTTCCTGGTTGAAGGCATCACCTTCACCGACATCGAACTCGCGACGGATGACGTAGTCACGCGTGCGGGTGTTGCCGCGAATCTCGATACGCTCGACATAGGCGCGCTCGCCCTGATCAACGAGATAGTCGACCGAAATCGTGTGATTAGCGAGATTGCGATTACCGCGCGGCGTCACGCGAGCAAAGGGATACCCCTCCGAAGCTACCCGCTTCGAAATCTCACTCATCGTCTCCTGGATGTCCTTGGCCTTGTAGACCGAGCCTTCACGGCTCTGGACCAGACCTTTCAATTCTTCGGCATCGATGCCCTCAACGGTCGATTCGACGTTGATGGCGCCGAAGTCATAACGCGGACCTTCCTCAATGGTGATCGTCACCGTATATTCATTGGTCTCTTCGTTAAGCGTCGCATCGGACGAAATTACCTGGAAATCGGCGTAACCGCGATTGTAGTAAAACTGCCGCAGCAACTCTTCATCGGCCCGCAACTTGTCCGGATTGTAAACGTCCTTGCGCGTCAGGAACGAGAAAATGCCCGATTCTTTCGTCGCAATCACCGACTGCAAGCGGCCATCGCTGTAGACTTCGTTGCCGACGAAGTTGATCTGAGTGATCTTCGTGCGCTCACCTTCATTGATGACGAAGGCCAGATTGACGCGACCTTCGGCAACTGGCACGACCTGCGTCGTCACAGTCACGTCGCTGCGCCCGATCGCAGCATAGGCACTTTTAATGGCCTGAATATCGCTTTCGACCGTGGCCTCACTATAGGGGCCAAGCGGCTGGGTCCGCACGACACCCTGAAGCTTGTCGTCCTTGATCTTGCGGTTGCCGTTGAAGACCACTTGGTTCACGAGCTGGTTTTCGCTGACACTGACGACGAGCGTACCGCCTGAAACGGTGATGCTTACATCAGAGAAATAGCCGGTCGCATACAGGCGCTTCACCGAAGCGTCGATATCGGCATTGCTAAAGCTCTTGCCGGGAACGATCGTTATGTTCGCACGGACGGTTTCCGCACTCACACGGGTGGCACCACGTACTTCGACACGATTGATGACCGCGGCTTGTGCGACCGACGTCCCGGCGATCAATCCAACACCGGTACCCGTGGCAACCATGCTTGCCGAAAGCGCAAACGCCGACACCGCGTTCAAAAACCTTGAACCAGCTTTCATGTTCAAATCTTACCTTTTCCCAACGTCCCGCGGCAATTTCGTACCGACTCCGGTCACGGTTGCCGTTTTACCCGCTTTTCCCATACAAGCAAGCCAGCTCGTTAATTTCTGTTTACTTCAATTCGAACCGTGGCTTAACAGCCACTACAGCCTCGCCTTATCGTAAACAAATCGTTGCAGAGCAAGCCGCTGAAATTCAATCGTTCACTAAATCCATAAAGATCAGCACACCCTGTCAACGGCCGGAGCTCTATCCAAAGAGCCAATTGATATCGTTCCAAGCCGCGAAGACCGTGAGCATCAGCACCATGGCGAATCCGATACGGAACGCGACATCCTGCGCTGCCGGGCTGACTGGCTTCCCGCGCAACGCCTCCACCGCATAAAACATGAGATGGCCGCCATCAAGGACCGGCACGGGCATGAGGTTAAGCAATCCAATGGAAACCGAAAGGACAGCCGCAAAGTTCAGCACTTCGGCAATGCCCAGCTTCGCCATCTGACCGGACATCTGAGCGATACGGATCGGCCCCCCCACCTGATCCGCTTTCATTCGGCCGACGACCAGATTCGACAAATAGTCGAAGGTGCCGGTGACGATGCGCCAGCTCTGCAGGGCACCCTGCCCGACGGCTTCGAGAGGCCCATAGGTTTCGATTCGGAAGTTGCCTGCCTCCTGGCTCGTTCCGATGCCAATCTTGCCGTCTTCTACTTTATTGCCGAGCGGATCGACGGATTCGGTGCGTTGCGGCACCATGGGCAAGTCGATCATGGCGCCATCACGCTCGATTCGAACGGTGATCGGCAGTTCTGGCCGAACGCTGACATAGCGGCGCACATCGTCGAAGGTCGCAATCGGCGTTCCGTCGATCGATACCAGCTTGTCCCCTGGCAGGACGCCGGCCTTCTCCGCTGCACTGCCTGGCGCGACAATCGCCACCACCGGGTCGGCAACCGCGCGACCATAGATAGAGAAGAGGACGGCAAAGATGGCGATCGCGAGAAGAAAGTTGGCAATCGGGCCGGCAGCAACGGTTGCAGCTCGCTTCCATAGCTTGGCACCCAGAAATGTGCGGGCGCGCTCCTCCGGCGCAATCTTTTCGAGCCGCTGATAGTCAGGCGTGCTCGCCGCGTCCTCGTCGCCGAAGAATTTCACATAGCCGCCAAGCGGGATGACGCAAAACTTCCACCTGGTGCCGTGGCGGTCGGTCCAGCCGAAGAGTTCCGGGCCGAAACCGACCGAGAAAGCGACGATGCGTATCCCCGACCAACGGCCAACAAGGTAGTGCCCCATTTCGTGAACGAAGACCAGCAAGGTCAACAGGAACAGGAACGTGGGGATGGCGTATTGCAGATTGTTAAGCAGAAGGCTCATCGTATTTCCTAACGCATCCGCTGTCGCGGCGCCTCGCCTCCTCACAGGCGCGGAGGCTGCCACATTTCGAATAGCTGCATAAGTTTACACTCAATTCGATCCCGATTTAAGGAACGTCCGGCAGTTTCAGAGACCTAACAGAACCGAACCGAAGGGGACCTCGCGCCCGCCGGCAAGCAGGAGCTGACCCAGCACCAGAAGCAACGCGGCGCCACAGGCGAATATCAATCCGTCGACCCTGTCCATGACCCCGCCATGCCCGGGGATCAGCCGACCCGAATCTTTCACGCCGAAGCGGCGTTTGATGAAGGATTCGAACAGATCCCCCACCTGACTGGCGACGGATAGCACCAGCGCGATGAGCGGGATACGCAGATCTTGCAGTGAGAAATGAGCCATAAAGACGGCGACGCCTGCAAGAACGCCACACATCGTGCCGCCGATTGCCCCCGACCAGGTCTTGCCCGGCGAGATTGCGGGCGCCAGTTTCGGCCCTCCAAGCGCCCGGCCGGTGAAATAGGCGAAAATATCCGTTCCCCAGACCACGGCGAACACGAACAGCATCGCCACCAGCCCGAGATAATCCGCCCCGCGAATCGCAGCCAGCGATATGCCGGTCAAACCGGCGTAGACAATGCCGCCGAACAGCCACCAACTCGTCTTCCTGAGCCCCACCCAAAGAGCGGCGATGGCTGCACAGGTGACGAGGACAGGCAGAGTGAGTGGCATATAATCGAGGAGAACGAGCGCAGCGATGACGGCCTGCGACAACCACCCGAAAGCGTTGCCTTGGAAATCCCGTTCAGCGAGCTTCGTTACCGTCGACCATTCATAGTAGACCAGCAAGCTGATCGCGACCGCGAGGAGCTGGAATGCGAACCCGCCCGCCCAGGTGGCGCCAAGGGCAACTGCGGCGAGTACAGCGCCGGAGGCGATCCGCGACTTGAGTTCAGTTTGCATCAGGAGCCGACCGCCAGAGTCGGTTGCGAGAGGCCGCCGAAGCGGCGCTCGCGGCAGGCATATTTTTCAATCGCCGCGAGAAATGTCTCGCGTGTGAAATCCGGCCAGAGTTCGGGTATGAACAGCAATTCGGAATAGGCTCCCTGCCAAAGCAGAAAATTGGAAAGGCGTTCCTCGCCGCTCGTCCGAAGAATAAGATCGGGATCGGGGATGCCCGCGGTATCGATCGTCGCAGTGATCCGGTCCGCGGTGATTTCGTCGGGGCGAAGACGGCCGGCGGCTACTTCCGTCGCCAGGTGACGCATGGCCCTCGCCAGTTCGTCTCGCGCACCGTAGTTGAACGCAATCACCAAGGTAATTCCGGTGTTCGCGCTCGTCGTTTCCTCAGCCTCGATCAGCAGCGGCAGGATATCACTGCCGAGGTTCGTGCGGTCGCCAATGACGCGGATGCGGACGTTCTCGCGGTGCAGGTCGGCCAAGTCCCGTCGTATAAAGGCCTTTAGCAAGCCCATGAGGTCGCTCACCTCGGCTTCCGGCCGGCTCCAGTTTTCCGAGGAGAACGCGAAAAGGGTCAAATAGCGAATGCCAAGCTCTGCGGCCGTCTTGACCGCGACCCGTACCGCCTCGACGCCTTTTCGATGCCCCATCGCACGGGGCAGTCCACGCGCATTCGCCCAACGACCGTTGCCGTCCATGATAATCGCGACGTGGGCCGGTACGTTTGTGGGAATAAGCTCTTGCATGGGCTGTCCGAAAATAGAGACTCAGGATATCCGCCGTCAGACCTGCATGATTTCCTTTTCCTTCTCCGCGAGCAAGCGGTCGATTTCGGAAATCATGTCGTCGGTCATCTTTTGAACGCGCTCGGATTGAGCACGGCTCTCGTCCTGGCCGATCTCACCGTCCTTTTCGGCTTTTTTCAGGTCGTCCATACCGTCGCGGCGAACATGGCGGACCGCAACCTTGCTTTTCTCCGCGTAGTCATGAGCGACCTTGACCAGCGACTTACGGCGCTCCTCGTTCAGTTCCGGCAGCGGAATGCGCAGGTTCTGCCCATCGACAATCGGATTAAGGCCGAGATTGGACTCCCGTATCGCACGCTCCACGGCGGCGACCATGGACTTGTCCCATACCGATACCGAGAGCATCCGCGCCTCCGGAACCGTGATATTGGCGACCTGGTTCAGCGGCATGCGCGAACCGTAAGCTTCGACGGTCACCGGATCGAGAACATTTGCCGATGCGCGGCCGGTACGAAGCGAAGCGATGTCATGCTTGAATGCGGAGATCGCTCCGTCCATGCGGCGCTTCAGTTCCTTCAGATCCACACCTTCACTCATGGCTCAAGACTCCCGTTCCTGTCTTTCAACGGCCCCTGCGGGCCCTTCTGCAGCTTATCAATTATCCGTCACCATGGTGGCATGACCGCCACCGGTCAATATCTCCGCGAAACCGCCCTTCTCGTGGATCGAGAAGACGATGATCGGAATAGCATTTTCCCGCGCGAGCGCCACGGCTGCAACATCCATCACGGCCAATCCCTTGTCGAGGACCTCGCTATGGGTCAGGCGCTCGAAACGGGTCGCCGAGGGGTCTTTCTTCGGATCGGCGGAATAGATGCCGTCGACCTGCGTTCCCTTGAAAATCGCCTCCGCCCCCATCTCCGCTGCGCGAAGCGCCGCTGCGGAATCCGTCGTGAAGAACGGATTGCCGGTGCCACCGGCAAAGATCACGACGCGACCAAGCGAGAGATGATAAAGCGTTGCGCGCTGCGAGAAGCTTTCACAGATCTCCGGCATTGCGATTGCCGACAGAACGACCGTATCGACATCGAGCTTACGCAGTGACGTCGCAAGCGCGAGAGCGTTGATGACCGTCGCCAGCATGCCCATGTGGTCACCCGTCACTCGGTCGCCGCCTTTGGAGGCAACCGCAACGCCGCGGAAAATGTTGCCGCCGCCGACGACGACGCCGACCTCGACGCCCATCGCACGCGCCTCGGCGATATCGGAGGCTATCCGATCGGCGACTGCCACGTCGATGCCGAAGCCCTGGCTTCCCATCAACGCTTCACCGGAGGCTTTGAGAAGAACGCGCTTGTAGATTGGCTTGGCCGACATCATCACTCCTGAACAGAACGGCACGCATGTGCGAGAGACGGCGCACAGCGGCTGGGACGTAATCTGGGTGCACGGTATCGACCGCTCCGAGGCAATTCCGGCAGGCCAGACCCATTGACGGATGCCGGATACACGAAGGGCACCGCGTTGTCACGCGATGCCCCCACGTTTCCCCAATCAGGATGAAGAAATCAACCCTTTGCGGCCGCTGCAACTTCTGCTGCGAAATCCGACTCTTCCTTCTGGACGCCTTCGCCGAGCAGCAGGCGCGCGATGCCGGCAACCTCGATCGGCGCACCGACGGTTTTTTCGGCTTCCTTGATTGCTGCTTCCACAGTCTGGTCCGGGTTCATGACGAAAGCCTGCGAAAGCAGGGCGACTTCTTCGAAGAACTTGCGCATGCGGCCTTCGACCATCTTTTCGATGATGTTCTCCGGCTTGCCCGATGCACGCGACTGTTCGATGAAAACATTGCGCTCGCGCTCGGCAACCGCCGGGTCGATCTCGCTCGGGCGGACGGCCAGCGGGTTGGTCGCCGCCACATGCATAGCAACCTGGCGGCCGATTGCGTTCAGCGCTTCCTTGTCGCCGCTCGACTTCAGCGCGACCAGCACGCCGAGCTTGCCGAGACCATCGGCAACCGAATTGTGGACGTAGGTCGCGACCACGCCCTCATCGACGGACAGGAGTGCCGCGCGGCGCAGCGTCATGTTCTCGCCGATGGTTGCAATCGCATCGGTGATCGTGTCGGCGACGGACTTGCCGGTCGCCGGGTAGAGGGCAGCGCTGATCGCTTCAACCGAGCCGTCGGTGCCAACAGCAACGGCTGCCACGCCGCGAACGAGGTCCTGGAAGGCATCGTTACGGGCGACAAAGTCGGTTTCGGAATTGATCTCTACGACAACAGCCTTGTTGCCGGCGCTGGCGATGCCGATGAGGCCCTCGGCAGCCGTGCGGCCGGACTTCTTGTCGGCCTTGGCAATGCCCTTGGCGCGCAGCCAGTCGATCGCGGCTTCCATGTCGCCGTTGGTCTCAGCAAGCGCCTTCTTGCAATCCATCATGCCTGCGCCGGTCTTTTCGCGCAGTTCCTTCACCATTGCGGCAGTAACACTCATCTTCTTGCCTCTTGTCTGGTTGGCTGGCGCGCTCACCCGCGAGTGGCGCAATGCCAGCAAGTTTGGCAGGGAATGGCTTCTCTATGTGACATCGTTATGAAGGCTTTCATCGCGATGATGCGCGGGCGACAGACCGTCGGCAGCGCCATTCCCAGCAGAAAAAGAACAAGGCCGTTCAGATTTTCCATCACAAACGGCCTCGCCCTGACATTTCATGCGGTACGGCAGCATTCAATCTGCCGCCCAGGCCGATCAGGCTTCGGAGGCTTCGTCGAGAGCCGGCTCGACCGGAACCTCGGCGGATGCACCGATATCGCGACCGGCCGCGCCCTGCTGACGGGCAATACCGTCAATGGCAGCGCGAGCGATGAGATCGCAATAGAGCGCAATCGCACGCGACGCGTCGTCATTGCCCGGGATCGGATAGTCGATCTGGTCCGGATCGCAGTTGGAGTCGATAACGGCAACGACCGGGATGCCAAGACGCTTGGCTTCGTCGATCGCGATCGATTCCTTGTTGGTGTCGATGATGAACATCAGGTCCGGCGTGCCGCCCATGTCGCGGATACCGCCGAGCGCGCGGTTCAGCTTCTCGCGCTCGCGCTCGAGGTTCAGACGCTCCTTCTTCGTGAAGCCGGAGGCTTCCGAAGCGAGAATTTCGTCAAGCTTGCGCAGGCGCTGGATCGAGTTGGAGATGGTCTTCCAGTTGGTCATCATGCCGCCGAGCCAGCGGGCATTGACGTAGTACTGGGCAGAGCGCTTCGCAGCGTCGGCAATGATTTCGGAAGCCTGGCGCTTGGTGCCGACGAACAGAACGCGACCACCGTTTGCAACGGTATCGCTGACGATCTGCAGGGCGCGCGACAGCATCGGAACGGTCTGGGCGAGGTCGATGATGTGGACGTTGTTACGGTCGCCGAAGATGTACGGCTTCATCTTCGGGTTCCAGCGGTGCGTCTGGTGACCGAAGTGAACGCCTGCTTCGAGAAGCTGGCGCATGCTAAAATCAGGCAATGCCATGCCTTTGTCTCCTTTTCCGGTTGAACCTCCGCAAGGCGTCGAATGCATCGTCGATGCACCCACCGGCGGAACGGTCCGGATTTCTCCCGGAAAATCCCATGCCTCACGTGTGGAATGGACAGCCCCTTAGCGGCAACTGCCCGATAAATCAAGACTGGAAGTCTGTTTTGCCGCCGCTATTTGCAATCTTCCGCATTGAAGACTTCGAGTTTGGCGAGTTTTCCACTCAATACGAACTCTCCGTAGTCCATGGTCAGATCGCGGGTGACGCCGTTTTCATAAAGCTTGAAGGACATGCGGTAGATGGGCAGCGCGTCGCCGTTGCCTCTGTCATCATTGAAGTATGATATCGTCACCGGCCAGTAGCTCTCCCCGGCGAGCTTGCCGGCCTTGCCGACATCCGCGTCGTCCGGCGCCGGCTTGCGCGGCTTGCCGACGAAGGTCGATGTGATCAGCGTCTTGTCTCCCGAATCGGAGCCATCGAAGATGCGGGCCTCGAAGAACGTCTCGCCTTTCTTCGCCCGCGCGATCACCTCCAGCATGTGCTCGGTCGGGAAACGGCTTTCGGCAAGCGCCACCTCGCGCTTGTCAGGAGCCGTCAGTTCGACTTTAACGCCGGATTTTTCGTCACGCGCGCTTCCGCGGACCTCCTTATCCAACTTCTCGTCGGTGAAGGAGCGGGTCAGAAAGCGGAAGCTGCCGTTCTTCGTGTCTTCGTAAGTGGTCGTCTGCTGGTCGGTCAGGCGAACTTCCTCGCCGGTATCCACCTGGGTGACGAACCTGAAACTTACCGTATAGCCTTCGCAGGCCGAGCCGTTGAACTCGTAGACCATGCGTCCATACATACCGGAAATGCCGGATCGTTCGGAGGCGTCCTTCAGTTCGAGGTCATAGACGGCGCGGTGGGGGGCGAGCGCGCTCGCATTCGCCGCAACAGGGGCCGTCATCAAGGCGAAGCAGACGCTCCCCATACTGACCAGACCGAAGCCATTACGAAACATCCGTTTCCTCCTGTTGGACTCGCCGGCAATGCTATAAACAAGCCTTCGGCAGAAGCGCGGCAGATCCGTTCTGGCATACGCCTGTCGTGATCCGCTTGCATGCAGGATTTTATCACAAAAGACAACAACGGAGCTTCTATGTCCGCAGAGATCGAAACGCGCCTCACTGAACTCGGCATCGTTCTGCCCCAAGCCGCAGCGCCCGCTGCGAATTATGTTCCCTATGTGGTCAGTGGTTCGATGCTCTACATTTCCGGGCAGTTGCCGATGGAAGCCGGCAAGGTCGCCGTGACAGGGCATGTCGGCAAGGATGTCGACGTCGCGGCGGCGCAGCGTGCAGCGGAGCTTTGCGCAATCAATATTCTGGCGCAGGCCAAAGCCGCTCTCGCAGGGGACCTCGGCCGCATTCGCCGCCTCGTCAAGATCAACGGTTTCGTCGCCTCCGTCCCTGAATTCACGGAACAGCACCTCGTCATCAATGGCGCGTCGAACCTGCTCGCCAGCGTGCTTGGCGAAGGCGGCAAACACGCGCGCGCTGCCGTCGGCCTGGCTTCCCTCCCCTTCAATGCGGCCGTCGAAATCGATGCCATCATCGAGATCGGCTGATCAGGGATCGTATCATGACAGATATCTCCTGGCTCAAGGCTCAGCCGATCGCCCATCGCGGCTACCACGACATGAATCGAGAGGTATGGGAAAATACGCTCTCAGCATTTTCCCGTGCGGCCGACGCAGGCTTCGCGATCGAATGCGACCTGCAATATACGGCCGACAGCGTTCCAGTCGTCTTTCACGACCACGACATGGAGCGTCTCTGCGGCATTAAGGGTGACGTCCGGGCGAAGACGGCCGGCGAACTCGGGCTGTTGTCAATCGGCGGCACCAAAGACAAGGTTCCAACGCTATCGCAAATGCTGCGCGTCGTTAATAGCCGCGTGCCGATCATCATCGAGCTCAAAGGCCGAAGGGACGACGACGAAGGGTTTGCCGCAGCGGTGCTCGACACGCTCGAAGGTTATCAGGGGCATGTGGCGCTGATGAGCTTCGATCATTGGCTGCTCAAGGATCTGAAGGCGCTCGACGCGCCTTATCCGCTCGGCCTCACGGCAGAGGGCGCCAACCCGGAAACCTTCTTCGTTCACGAGGAGGCAATGCAACTCGGTCTCGATTTCATCTCCTATTTCTACGGCCATTTGCCGAATGCCTTCATCAGCAAGGAACGCGCACTCGGCCACACGCTCATCACCTGGACGGTGCGCGATAGGCAGGCACAGGAACATTCATTCGCCCATGCCGATCAGATGACATTCGAGGGTTTCGATCCACGGGAGACCATGATTTCATAGGCCCATGACAGATGCGATCAACATCCGGATAGAACACTCGTTCACTTCGATCTCGGCGGCTAACTGGAAGAGGCTCGCCGGCGCATCGAAAGAGCATGCAGGCGTAGCCTACAATCCCTTCGTCTCGCACGCCTATTTGTCGGCACTGGAGGAATCGGGTTCCGCCGCGGCGGAAACGGGCTGGCTCGGGCAGCACCTCCTGATGGAGGATGCGGACGGCTTCCTGCGCGGCGCGCTCGTCTGCTATATGAAGAGCCACAGCCAGGGCGAGTATGTTTTCGACCATGGATGGGCGGATGCCTTCGAGCGCGCGGGCGGTCGCTACTATCCGAAGCTGCAATGCTCCGTGCCTTTTACGCCGGTTACCGGACCACGCCTGCTCACGACCGAGGGACGCGACCCGCGACCGGTTCGCGAGGCGCTCGCCGCAGGCCTGAAGGAACTCACCCGCCGCCACGGCGTCTCCTCGGCTCACGTCACATTCGTGCCGTTCGATGAGATGCCGATCTTCGAGCGGGCCGGATTTCTGCATCGAACCGACCAGCAGTTTCATTTCACCAATGAAGGCTACGGGTCGTATGACGACTTTCTTGAAACGTTGGCATCGCGAAAGCGCAAGGCCTTGAAAAAGGAGCGCCGGGCGGCCGTCGAAAACGGGACCACGATCGACTGGCTGACGGGGAGTGATCTCACGGAGTCGATCTGGGACCAGTTTTTCGCCTTCTATATGGACACCGGCGGACGCAAATGGGGCCGCCCCTACCTGACGCGCGCCTTCTACTCGCTGATCGGCGAAAGGATGGCCGACGACATATTGCTGGTCATGGCCAAGCGTGGCGGCCGATATATCGCCGGCGCGATCAACTTCATCGGTGGCGACGCGCTCTACGGACGGCACTGGGGCTGCATCGAGGACCATCCCTTCCTGCATTTCGAAGTCTGTTACCATCAGGCGATCGATTTTGCGATTGCAAAGAGATTGAAGCGCGTCGAAGCCGGGGCGCAGGGCGAGCATAAGCTTGCGCGCGGCTATATGCCGGTGACCACCCATTCGGCACATTTCATCACCCACTCGGGATTGGCGCGCGCCGTCGCCGATTACCTCGCGCGGGAACGCAGGGATGTGGAAGAGACGGGCGAATTTCTTGCGGAGCACGGGCCTTTCCGCAAAGGTGAGCGCCAAGAGGATTGAAACGGCCGGGGAGATTCCCCGCACCGAGCCCAAAGCAAAGGGGAAATGATTATGAGCGCGTACGACACCAACAACATCTTCGCCAAGATATTGCGGGGCGAAATTCCCTCGCACCGCGTCTACGAGGACGAGGCGACGCTGGCCTTTATGGATGTCATGCCCCAAGGGGAAGGACATGTTCTGGTGCTGCCGAAGGCGCCTTCCCGCAATCTTTTCGATGCCGACCCCGCTACCCTGCCCGCGCTGATCGCAACGGTTCAGAAGATCGCCGTCGCGGCAAAGAACGCCTTCGACGCAGACGGCGTGACGGTGTTCCAGTTCAACGAGGCGCCGGCTGGCCAATCCGTCTTCCACCTGCATTTTCACGTCGTCCCTCGTCGCGCGGGCGTTCCGCTGAAGCCGCATTCCGGGAAAATGGAGGATGACGCCGTTCTGGCAGCGAATGCGGAGAAGATTCGCCGGGCGCTTTAGGCGCCGCTGCCGATTGAAGCGCCGTGCGTCCTTTCAGACGCACAAAGGGGGACGCTGTAACACTTTGAACTGCTGCATGGTTTGTCCTTAAGTCGGCTCCGATTTAAGGAACCATGCAGTAGAGCGCCGGCTCGACCGCTTGTCCGAGCTATCTAAAAGCCCAGCCACCAGAGCCCGGCGGCCAGCACGGCAATTGCCGTAGCGATGCCGGCAGCCGGCTTCTGACCCCCAAGGAAAAAGGCAATCGCGCCAAGCACTACGGCTCCGAGTCGCAACCAGAGCGGTGATTGTTGGAGCACGCCTGTCGGGTAAAGGATGAGCTTGGCGATGACGGCGGCGACCAGCGCGGTCGCGACCGATCTAACCCAGTTCAACGCCTCGGAATCGTCACGGAGCCGCTTGCCGGCGAGTACGCCAAGCCATCGCCAGATATCGGTCGCGAGCCAGCCGGCAATGGCGATGAATGCGTAGGCCCACCATCCTTCAAGCCAATTCATGCGCGCGGCTCCCGCCGCGAATGCCACAGGCGTTCGGCAAGCCACGCAAATGTGCCGCCGCCAACGCCGGCAAGCAGAATATCGAACTCCGGTGCGATCCAGTAAGAGAGCGGCCCCAGGGCGAGCCCAGTCGCGAGCGCCACATAGACGACGGGGTGGCGCGCCGAATGCCAGATCGAGGTGAGGAAATAGACAGGAGTGAGGAAAAAGAGACAGCCAGCGACGATCGGCGGAAACTCGGCGACGAGGTGATAGACGATCGCCACCAGCAACATGTTCGCCGCGACCAGCGTGATGCCGAAACCGGCGAAGAACGTGACGCGATGATCGCGCGGCACGTGCTGCACGCGCTCCATTGCGAAGACCCAAGCGGTGATCGCAACGAAATGCGACAGTACGAGCAGCAGCCACGTCGGCGTCTTCGATGTCCGCAGTTCGGGAATGAGCGCCGCCACCATCGGCATCAGCCGAACCGACGAGAGGGTCACCGCGAGAAAGGCCGTCGCAAGGCTGGCTCCCCCAAGGACCGAGCTTACGAGGATGACCTTTGCCGGCAATGCCCAGACCGCACCCGTCATGAACACGACCTGCTCCGGCGGTATCCCCGCCTGAACGGTCAACGAACAAAAACCGACGAAGGAAAGCATCAGAATCATGGCGGGCAGGCTGAATATCCCGCGCGCCCCGGCTAGAAACCAGCCAAAAGATGATCGCTCGTCTTCAACGCTATCCATACCGGTCCTGAGAACTGCGCTCGCTGCTCAACGAAACGGTGCCGGGCGAGGCCACCCGGCACCGTCAGGTGCAATCGCGACCGCGCTACTTCTTGCGCGGCACTTTGGGAACCGTTCGTCCCTTCAGCGGGATCACATCGGGAGCGCCATTGGCGGCTTTCGCCGAAGACTTTTTCGGCTTCGCTTTTGAATCGGCGTCGGCGGAGACGGTTTCTTTCTCCTTCTTCGGCTTGGCGCTCTTGCCAGTGGGGCGTGACACTTCGGCCTTGGGCTTGATCGGCGCCGTTTCCGGCACGGCGTCGAGGATCAGCCCCTCGGTCCCGTCTTCCTTCGTGCCGATCGTTACCTTGACCACGCCACCCTTCTTCAGCTTGCCGAAGAGGATTTCGTCCGCCAGCGGCTTCTTGATGTTTTCCTGGATGACACGGGCCAGCGGCCGTGCGCCCATCTTTTCATCATAGCCCTTATCCGCGAGCCAGGCGACCGCGTCCGGTGCCAGATCGAAGGTGACGTTGCGTTCGGCAAGCTGCGTTTCAAGCTGCATAACGAACTTCTGCACGACCTGATGGATGACAGGGGTCGGCAGCGAGCTGAACGGAATGACCGCGTCCAGACGGTTGCGGAACTCCGGCGTGAACAGCCGATTGAGTGCCTCCATATCCTCGCCGGTTCGCTTCGATGAACCGAAACCGATCGCCGGCCGGGCCATATCCGACGCACCGGCATTGGTCGTCATGATCAGAATGACGTTACGGAAGTCGATCTTCTTGCCGTTGTGGTCAGTCAGCGAGCCATGATCCATGACCTGCAGCAGGATGTTGAACAGATCCGGATGCGCCTTCTCAATTTCGTCGAGCAACAGCACGCAATGCGGGTGCTGGTCGACGCCGTCGGTCAGAAGGCCGCCCTGATCGAAGCCGACGTAACCGGGAGGCGCACCGAGCAGACGCGAGACCGTATGCCGCTCCATATATTCCGACATGTCGAAACGAAGAAGCTCGACGCCGAGCGACGTCGCCAATTGTTTGGCAACTTCGGTTTTGCCGACGCCGGTCGGACCGGTGAACACGTAGCAGCCGATCGGCTTGTTGGGTTCCCTCAGGCCGGCACGCGCCAGCTTGATTGACGAGGCCAGAGCCTCGATCGCCAGATCCTGGCCATAGACGACCGACCGCAGTTCCTTTTCGAGGTTGGCGAGGACCGCCTCGTCGTCCTTGGAAACTGTCTTCGGCGGGATGCGCGCCATGGTCGCGATCGTCGCCTCGATCTCCCGCTCGGTGATCAACTTGCGACGCTTACCCGCCGGCAGCAACATCTGAGCCGCACCCGACTCGTCGATGACATCGATCGCCTTGTCTGGCAACTTGCGGTCATTGATGTAGCGCGCGGAAAGCTCGACCGCCGCCTTGATCGCGTCGTTCGAATATTTCAGGTGGTGATAGTCCTCGAAATAAGGCTTCAACCCCCTCATGATCTCGATCGTGTCGGCAATCGTCGGCTCGTTGACGTCGATCTTCTGGAAACGGCGTACAAGCGCACGATCCTTCTCGAAGAACTGGCGGTATTCCTTGTAGGTCGTCGAACCAATGCAGCGGATCGCACCCGAAGAGAGCGCCGGCTTCAGGAGATTGGACGCGTCCATCGCGCCGCCGGACGTCGCACCCGCTCCGATGACCGTATGGATCTCATCTATAAAGAGCACTGCGCCCGGGTATTCTTCGAGCTCCTTGACCACTTGCTTCAGGCGTTCCTCGAAGTCGCCGCGGTAGCGTGTCCCGGCCAGCAGCGTTCCCATGTCGAGCGAAAAGATCGTGGCGTCCTCAAGCGCCTCCGGCACCTTCTTTTCGACAATGCGCTTGGCCAGACCCTCGGCAATGGCGGTCTTGCCGACGCCAGGGTCACCGACGTAAAGCGGATTGTTCTTGGATCTGCGGCAGAGCACCTGGATCGTACGGTTGACCTCGGCATTGCGGCCGATCAGCGGATCGATCTTTCCGGATTTCGCCTTTTCGTTGAGGTTGATGCAGTAGGCAGTCAAGGCATCCTGCTGCTTCTTCGGACCGCTTTCCTCATTTTCACGGGATGCTTTCTGCTCGGATTCCTCCTCCGCGCCGCGCACTGGCCGCGCCTCGGAGCTGCCCGCCCGCTTGCCGATGCCGTGGGAAATGAAATTGACGGCATCGTAGCGCGTCATCTCCTGCTCCTGCAGGAAATAGGCGGCGTGACTTTCGCGCTCGGCGAAGATCGCGACGAGCACGTTGGCACCGGTCACTTCCTCTCGGCCGGAAGATTGCACATGGATTACGGCACGCTGGATCACACGCTGAAACCCGGCGGTCGGCTTCGAATCCTCGTCATAGCCGGTGACGAGATTCGACAATTCATTGTCGACATAGTCCGTCACGGTCTTGCGCAGCGCCTCTAGATTGACGTTGCACGCGCCCATCACGGCCGCCGCATCGGTGTCATCGATCAATGCCAGGAGCAGGTGCTCGAGCGTCGCATATTCATGATGGCGCTCGTTGGCAAATGTCAGTGCCTGATGCAGCGCCTTTTCGAGGCTGGGCGAAAAAGTTGGCACGTTAGTTCCTCATTTCTTTTCCATGACGCATTGCAACGGATGCTGATGCTGTCTGGCGAAATCCATCACCTGCGTCACCTTGGTTTCGGCGACTTCGTAGGTGAAGACGCCGCATTCTCCCACGCCGTGGTTGTGGACATGGAGCATGATGCGCGTCGCTTCTTCCCGGTTCTTTTGAAAGAAGTGCTCCAGGATATGGATGACGAATTCCATCGGCGTGTAATCGTCATTCAAAAGCAGAACGCGATACAAACTCGGCTTCTTGGTCTTCGGCTTGGTACGCGTGATAACGGACGTGCCTCGACTCGGGCCGCCTCCGTCTCCTTCGCTTCCCTGCTGCATCCGGACCGGCATGGCGATCATTCTTGTTCATTCCCTTGACGGCCGCGGGGCTCATCGAACATGGCCGCGACATGCTTGCCTTTATCTAATGGTTCGTTTCTGGATTTTAAGACCGAACCGACGCACTGCAATCATATTCGCACGGCGAAACACAAGATTGATCAAATTTTTTTCGGGCGCCGCGAGCAACTTTTGCGCGCTGCCGCAAGCGTCAACGCCGCCGTACTGCTGTCAATTGCCGAAGGCTCATTCTGTTCCCGACGACGCTTCCAGAAAACACCGCGAGCCAAAATAAGAAGGCCGGCCGCGGCATCCGCGACCGGCCTTCGTACGATGGCGGATTGTCTTGTCGTCAGGCGGCAGCGGCGGATTTCATCGCTGCGGCCGTCTTGGCGACCGGGGCCTCATAGGGCTTGTAAGCGTCCTTGGCGAGATCGGCATACATTTCACCGATCTTCGTTGCTTCGGCCATGAACCCTTCAAAGCTCGCCTTCAGATAGTTCGTCTGAAGTTCGAACGCGACCTCGAGGCTCTTGGCACTGGACAGCTTTTCGATATGGGCAATTCCGTCCTCGAAGGACTTCTTCGAATAATCCGCCGCTTCGGTCGCGATGGCCTGATAGCCCTTGGTCAGAGCAGAATAGCTCTTAACAGCCACATCCATGGCTTCCTTGCTCTTCTTGTTTGCATCGTCGAAGTTAAACATTGTGGGTGTCTCCTTTTTGACGGGTGTGCTAGGTTAGTCTATGTGCACTGCACAAAAAGTCAAGGTAAGTGTGCATTGCAATAAAACACTGTTCTTGCAACGACTTGATGAAGATCTGTTCGCTTCCAGAAATTTTTCCTAAAAGTATGATAAATAACAAAAAACCCGGCCTGATTGCTCAGCGCCGGGCATGACAAGTGGAGGTGGCGACCTCAGAGATCGATATCGAGGATCGCCATCGAGAAGTTGTAGGAAAGCTCACCGTCCTCCTCGTCGCGAAAGACGACCCCGAGGAATTCGTCGCCGATATAGACTTCGGCTGACTCGTCCTTCTTCGGACGCGCCTTGACGATCATCGACTGATTGAAGGTGCGCTTGAAATAGGCTTCAAGCTTGCGGATTTCTTCGGGATTCAAATCTACTCTCCGTAGCCGGTTGATTTGCGGCGCTTCTCGCATGCTGCATCGCCAGGTGTAAACCCACTACAGCGCCAGGCATTTGTTAAGACGCGCGGGGGCGGCTGCAACATCTTGAATTGCTGCACGAATTTTTCCTTCGATCACTGACCATCGAAGAAACTGGAGCCGCTCCATAGCGCCTCTCAGATATCGAAGCTGGCCAGGATCTGGTCCATCTGGCGCGACGGCTCGGAGCAGCCGGCCTCGCCGACCACCTTTGCCGGAACCCCGGCCACCGTCGTCTTCGGTGGAACCGCCTTCAGCACGACCGAGCCGGCAGCGATGCGCGAGCAATGGCCGATATGAATATTGCCAAGAATCTTCGCCCCTGCACCGATCAGCACGCCGTTGCCGATCTTCGGATGACGGTCGCTGCCTTCCTTGCCGGTGCCGCCGAGCGTGACGCCGTGCAGGATCGACACGTTGTCGCCGATGACCGCGGTTTCGCCGACGACAAGGCCGGTCGCGTGATCGAGAAAGATGCCGCGTCCGATGCGGGCGGCCGGATTGATGTCAGTCTGATAAACGCTCGAGGAGCGACTCTGGAGATAGAGCGCGAAATCCTTCCTACCCCGACTCCATAGCCAATGGGCGAGACGGTGCGTCTGGATCGCATGGAATCCCTTGAAATAAAGGACGGGTTCGATGAAGCGCGTGCAGGCCGGATCACGATCATAGACGGCCTGTATGTCGACGCGCAGGATCGTACCCCATTCGGGCCAATCCTCAAGCATTTCGGCAAAGGTCTGATGCAACAGGTTTGCCTGAAGGTCCGGATGATCCAGCCGCTCGCAAATCCGGTAGATCACACTTTCTTCCAGCGAATGCTGATTGACGACGGTCGAATAGAGAAAGGCTGCCAACATAGGGTCCCGCTCGGCGGCGAGACGCGCCTCCTGCCGCAGGCTGTCCCAGATAGGATCGATCGCCTTGAGCGGTTCTGTCTGGCGAAGTTCGGTATTGGCGACCATGGTCGCTCTCCTTCCTGGTCAGTCCGTGGTGTGGTCAGTCCTTGCCGCGTCCATGTTCGGCCTGTCCCCTCGTGGGTCATATATAGGACAATTCCCGGCCGACATAAATGGGTGCCTCCGATTTCAGCCGTGAGTCGCAGAGAAAGCTAGGCTCGCCCCACCTCTGCCAGAAATTCGAGCACCGCCCTTTTGAACACACGGTCGCCAACCGCCAGCATATGGTCTCGCCCTGGAATATCCAGCGCCTTCGCATGCGGCATCAGCGCGGCAAGTTCCTGGGCCGATCCGGCTATTTCATCCTTCGTTCCGACGCCAATCAAGACCGGCACATCGATGCGCGCAACCTCCTCGGCGGAAAGCAGATCACGCGACGTCGATATGCAGGCGGCAAGCGCCTGGCGGTCGCTATTCGTCTGGTCGGCAAAGGCTCGGAACATCCGGCCTTTCCCATGCGTCACGACCTCTAGCGATGGGGCAAGCAGGGCATCGGCGATCGGGTCCCAATCGCCGACGCCGGTCACCATACCTATGCCAAGCCCACCGAACACGAGCGAGCGGACGCGATCCGGATGCTGCAAGGCCAGGAAGGCGGAAATGCGCGCGCCCATCGAATAGCCCATGACATGCGCCTCGCCGATGCCAAGATGCACCAGAAGCGCTGCCGCATCGCCCGCCATTTGCTGTGGATGATAGCGGGAGGGATCGTAAGGCTTGCTGCTGGCGCCATGACCGCGATTGTCGAACGCGATAACTCGGTAGCCGGCGTCGCCGAGCGTCTTCAGCCAGCCCGGAAACACCCAGTTGACGTTGGCACTCGAAGCAAAGCCGTGGATGAGGAGGACCGGATCTCCGGACGGGTCGCCTTCGTCGAAGAAGGCGATTTCCAGTCCCTCGTGCACGAAACGGGAAAATGGCGGAGCGTTGAGGTCCATTGCTTTTTCCTGACACATTTAGATTAGAGCGGCATGCGGGCGGAAATACACCTTTCCTCATTCCGCTCCGGCTGTTTCGCCGCAAACTAGGTTGTAACGCCATCGGCGGAAACCCCCGGCAGCTCGAAAACCACAGGCGCGGCATGTTTGCTGCTACACATTTCGAACAAAGCTCACTATGGTGCCGGCGAAAATCGATATCCAAAGACTTGCATACATCGGAGCATCGCATGGCCGACCACAACATCCCCCATTTTCAGAATGACGGCGGACACCAGGCAATCGAGATCGGCGTCAAGGAATTCATGTGCACGGGTGCGTCCGTACCGTTCGACCACCCCCATATCTTCATCGACATGGGCGACGAGAACGAGAAGGTCTGCACCTATTGCTCGACGCTCTATCGCTACAATCCATCCTTGAAGGCGACGGAGACAAACCCGCCCGGTTGCCTCTTCACAAGCAAGGCCGCGTGATTTTTCGCGCGTGCCGGCACGACGTCGATGCAAAGCGCTGACCCGGTCGCGATCGTGGGTGCCGGTATTGCCGGACTGACGGCAGCGCTCTGTCTTGCGCGACGGGGTTTCAAAACAGATATTTTCGAGCAGGCCGAGGCGCTGGAGGAAACAGGGGCCGGCTTGCAGCTCTCGCCGAATGCGTCACGTATCCTGATCGAGCTCGGCCTGCTCCCCGCCCTTCAAGACGTCTGGAGCGAACCGGACTCGATCGCGCTTGTCGACGGCCGCTCGCTGCGACTGCTTGCAAGGGTTCCGGCGGGCTCCAGCGCCCGTAACCGCTGGGCAGCGCCCTATGGTGTCCTGCATCGTGGCAGCCTGCAAAGGGTTCTGCTTAAGGCAGTCGAAGCAGAGCCGCTCTGCCGCCTTCATCTTGGCCGCCGAATCGAAGGCGACCCGGAGGCAGCCATCACCAACGGAATCGGATGTCGTGCGTCCATGATCATCGGCGCGGACGGTATCTGGTCGCGCGTGAGAGCGTCCATCGCGGGCGCCGGCAGCGCCTGTTTCTCGGGCAATGTAGCCTGGCGCCTGATGTTGCCTCGCCACAGCGCCAACGCCCACTTGTCGGCCGACCGGGTCACGGCGTTCCTCGGACCGAATGCACATCTCGTCGCCTACCCGATCCGGGAAACCGACAGTTTCAACCTCGTCGCGATCATCGAAGGCAAGCCGACCGACGGGACCTGGGCGGGCAGGAATTCCGAAGACAGGCAGCGGGAATTCACCGCTGCATTCGAAAGCTGGCATCCCGATCTGCATGCGCTCCTCGATGACGCCGCCTCGGCCACGTATTGGCCCTTATACACCGTCGGCGACGGCGCGTGGCACAATGGGCGCGACATTGTCCTTATAGGCGACGCAGCCCACGCCATGACACCATTTGCAGCACAAGGCGCCGCTATGGCGATCGAAGATGCCTGCGAGCTCGCCCGGTATCTTGCCTGCAGCGCCGATGTCCCGTCTGCATTGGCGCAATACGATAGTGCCCGCAGACCGCGGATTGCCCGCGTACGTCAACGGGCCGCTTTCAATCGCTTCGCCTATCATGCACGCGGCCCCGTACGGATCGGCCGCGACCTTGTCCTGGCGCTTAAAGGGCCTGAAGCGCTGGCGGCCGATCTCGATTGGCTCTACGGCTACGGCGCCCCGGAACGATAGCGCCGCACGACGAAAAAGTGCGTGCGGTTTTCCGGGTCTATTCAGACGCGCAAAGCTGGGTCTCAGACGGCGTTCGCCGCAGCCAGGCCGGCCTCGACCTCGCGAAGAAGATCCGGAACATCTTCGAGCCCGATCTGCAGTCGGATAACCGGCCCTTCCGGAGGTGCTTTGGCAATCTTACGGTCGGAGAGGTTCACATGAACGGCAAGGCTCTCGAATCCGCCCCAGGAATAGCCAAGCCCGAAAAGCGAGAGGGCGTCGAGGAAGGCGTGCGCTTTCGCTCGACTGTTCTCCGCTTCGGCTTTCAGGACGAAGGAAAAGATCCCGCTCGCGCCCGCGAAATCGCGCTTCCAGAGGTCGTGCCCCGGAAAGCTCGGCAGCGCCGGATGCAGCACGCGCGCAACCTCATCGCGGCTTTCGAGCCATTCGGCGATCGCAAGCGCGCTTGCCTGATGGCGTTCGAGACGGATCCCCATGGTGCGCAAGCCGCGCAGGATCTGATAGCTATCATCCGGCGACACGCAAACGCCAAGCGTGATCATCGCTTCGGTCAAGGCGCTCCAATGGGCTGCATTGGCGGACACCGTTCCAAACAGCACGTCCGAATGCCCCGAAGGGTATTTTGTTGCCGCATGGATCGACACGTCGACGCCGTGGTCGAGCGGCCTGAAGTAAACCGGCGTCGCCCAGGTGTTATCCATAGTCACGAGGCAGCCATGCCGGTGGGCCGCGGCGGCGATCGCGCGGATATCCTGCATCTCGAACGTGTTCGAGCCCGGCGCTTCAGTGTGTACCAGCCGCGTGTTCGGCCTGATCAGGCCTTCGATTCCTGCACCGATCATCGGATCGTAATACTCGACCGTGACGCCGAGACGGGTCAGCATGGTGTCGCAGAAGTGCCGGGTCGGGAAATAGATCGAATCGACGATCAAAGCGTGATCGCCTGACGAGAGATAGGCCAGGAACGGCACGGTGACCGCCGCGAGTCCTGATGGGACGAGGATCGTTCCGGCTGCACCCTCGAGCTCGTTGATAGCATCGCAAAGTGCATCGGTCGTCGGCGTGCCGCGCGTGCCATAGGTATATTTCTGTGCGCGGGTTTCCATCGTCCTTGCGTTTGGAAACAGCACGGTGGAGGCGTGAACCACCGGCGGATTGATGAAACCGTGGAAATCGGCGGGATTGTTGCCGGTGTGCGCAAGGCGGGTGTTGATGCCCGTCTCTCCGAGCGCGCTGATCTTGTCTGGCATTGAAAGGTCCGCTGTTGAAACTCGATGCCAACTCATCGAACGCGGCACCGGCGGGGTCAAGGAAAAATTCCGTGTGCGAGAACAGCTGAGACGTGCAAAACGGGGAACTGGCCGTTTTTTATTCAGTGGCGCCGCATTTTCCGCGAAACTTGCCTAAACTTCTGGCGAATTTCGGGTTTTTCACATGGAAAATCAGAAAATCGGCAACATCTCTTGACCCTTGTGGATTTTGAGCATGAGATAGATTGCACTCACGCCAGGAGGGTGGCGGAGACTGCACGCGCCTACGGAGCGCGACTATGCAGACGCGAACAAACGACAACCGAAAAGGTTCAAAAAATGGCAAGAAGGATTCTGACAGCTCTCGTTGGCGCTGCTGTCATGGGGATTGGCACACATGCGGCATCGGCCGCGACGCTTGACGACGTGAAGGCCAAGGGCTTCGTCCAATGCGGTGTTAACACCGGTCTCGCCGGCTTCGCCTCGCCCGACGCAGCCGGCAACTGGAGCGGTTTCGACGTCGATTATTGCAAGGCGATTGCTGCCGCTGTCTTTGGCGACGCCACCAAAGTGAAGTATACGCCGACCTCCGCGAAGGAGCGCTTCCCGGCTCTCCAATCTGGTGAAGTCGACGTCCTCGCCCGCAACACGACCTGGACCATCAACCGCGACACGGCACTCGGCTTCAACTTCCGCCCCGTCAACTACTATGACGGCCAGGGCTTCATGGTTCGCAAGGGCCTCGACGTGAAGTCGGCGCTTGAACTGTCCGGCGCCGCAGTTTGCGTGCAGACCGGAACGACGACCGAGCTCAACCTTGCCGACTACTTCAAGTCGAACAACCTGCAGTACAATCCGGTGGTCTTCGAGAAGCTCGAAGAAGTCAACGCGGCTTACGATGCCGGCCGCTGCGACGTTTACACGACCGACCAATCCGGCCTGTATTCGCTGCGACTCACCCTTTCCAAGCCGGACGACCACGTGATTCTGCCGGAAATCATCTCCAAGGAGCCGCTCGGCCCGGCCGTCCGCCAAGGTGACGACCAATGGTTCGATATCGTCACTTGGGTCCACTACGCGCTGATCCAGGCCGAGGAATTCGGCGTGACGCAGGCGAATGTCGAGGAAATGAAGAAGTCGACGAACCCTGACGTCCAGCGCTTCCTCGGCGTCGAAGCCGACAGCAAGATCGGCACCGACCTCGGCCTCACCAATGAGTGGGCAGTGAACGTCATCAAGGCCGTCGGCAACTACGGCGAAATCTTCGATCGCAACATCGGTGCAGGCAGCCCGCTGAAGATCGAGCGCGGACTGAACGCGCTGTGGAGCAAGGGCGGCATCCAGTACGCCCCGCCGGTTCGCTAAACCGGTTCGGGAAATCCGGAGGGGCGGCACACCGCTCCTCCGTTGCAATAAAAAACGCCCGGCAAGGGCGGATTGGGGAAAGAGGCATTACATGGCCATTGGCGTTACGAACGCGCCTGAGAAAAGCAAATCCTCAGGATCGATTATTAACGACCCTCAGGTGCGCGGGATATTCTACCAGGCAGTCACCATCATCATTCTGGCGGTCCTCATCTACTGGATCGTCGACAACACGGTCGAGAACCTGAAGCGCGCGAACATCGCGTCCGGCTATGGTTTTGTGAGAAGCCGGGCGGGATTCGATGTCGGACAATCGCTGATCGCCTTCACAAGCGATTCCACCTATGGCCGTGCTTTGGTGGTCGGCTTTGTCAATACGTTGCTGGTGGCGATTACCGGTATCATCACGGCAACTGTCATCGGCTTCATCGTCGGCATCGGACGTCTTTCGCACAACTGGATCATCGCCAAGCTGTCGCTCGCCTATGTCGAGGTGTTCCGCAACATTCCACCGCTGCTGGTCATCTTCTTCTGGTACAGCGGCGTTCTGGCGATCCTGCCTCAGGCGCGCGAGGCGCTTGCCTTGCCCTTCGACATTTTCGTGAGCAACCGCGGCGTCGCCTTTCCGAAGCCCATGTTCGGAGAAGGATCACACTATACGCTCATCGCGCTCATCATCAGCATCATCGCGAGCGTCGTCTTTGCCCGCTACGCCCGTCAGCAACAGATGGCGACCGGCCAACGATTGCCCGTGTTGTGGATTGTGCTCGGACTCGTCATCGGCATACCTCTGGTGACGTTCCTCGCAAGCGGCGCGCCGCTCGCCTTCGATGTGCCCGTCGCGGGCAAGTTCAACCTGACGGGGGGCTCGGTCGTCGGACCGGAATTCATGTCGCTCTTCCTCGCGCTTTCCTTCTACACTGCGGCCTTCATCGCAGAGATCGTCCGGGCAGGCATCCGCGGGGTCTCAAAAGGACAGACGGAAGCGGCCCACGCGCTCGGCATCCGCCCAAGGCTGACCACCCGTCTGGTCGTCGTGCCGCAGGCGATGCGCATCATCATCCCGCCCTTGACCAGCCAATATCTCAACCTCACCAAGAACTCGTCGCTAGCGGTTGCCGTCGGCTATGCGGATCTCGTCGCCGTCGGCGGGACGATCCTCAACCAAACCGGACAGGCGATCGAAGTCGTAAGCATCTGGCTCATCGTCTATCTCAGCCTGAGCCTTGCCACCTCGGCGTTCATGAACTGGTACAACGCTCGTATGGCGCTGGTGGAGAGGTAAGAACATGAGCACGCATCAGGCAAGTTTCGTTCGTGCTTCGTTGATCGAAGCCTCACCCGCCCCGGCGCTGGAAAGTGGCATTGCTCTTTGGCTGCGGAAGAACCTCTTCGCCACGCCGAAGGACACAGCCTTGACCATTATCAGCCTGCTGGTGTTGGCGTGGCTGGTGCCCCCGGCAATACAGTGGCTCTTTATCGACGCAGCCTGGACCGGCGGCGGTCGCGGCGTCTGCGCGACGATCTCCCAGGGCGGGTCACAGCCAGAGAACTGGAGCGGCGCCTGCTGGGCTTTCGTCAACGCGAAATTCAGCCAGTTCCTCTTTGGCCGCTATCCGCCTGAGGAACGGTGGCGGCCCGCTCTCGTCGGCATTCTTTTCGTGCTGTTCCTCGTACCGATGTTGATCCCCAAGGTTCCGTACAAGGGGTTGAACGCGGTTCTGCTGCTGGTGGTCCTACCGATCATCGCCACGATCCTGCTTCCCGGCGGCTGGCTAGGCCTCACTTACGTCGAGACGCCGCTGTGGGGCGGCCTCATGGTCACCCTGGTTCTCTCATTTGTCGGTATCGCGGTTTCACTGCCATTGGGCATTCTGCTGGCGCTCGGGCGACGGTCGAACATGCCGGTGATCAAGATGCTCTGCACGGTCTTCATCGAGATGGTGCGCGGCGTCCCGCTGATCACGGTTCTGTTCATGGCGAGCGTGATGCTGCCGCTGTTCCTGCCGCAGGGTGTCACCTTCGACAAATTCCTGCGCGCCCTGATCGGTGTGTCGCTCTTCGCCTCCGCCTACATGGCGGAAGTCGTGCGCGGTGGCTTGCAGGCTATTCCGAAGGGCCAGTACGAAGGCGCCGATTCGCTCGGGCTCAGCTATTGGCAGAAGATGAATCTCATCGTCCTGCCGCAAGCGCTGAAGCTGGTGATTCCCGGCATCGTCAACACCTTTATCGGCCTGTTCAAGGACACGTCGCTCGTCTCGATTATCGGCATGTTCGATCTGCTCGGCATCGTTCGCCTGAACTTTACCGACACGAACTGGGCGTCCGCGGTAACGCCGCTGACCGGCCTGATCTTCGCAGGCTTCATATTCTGGCTTTTCTGCTTCGGCATGTCGCGCTATTCAGGCTTCATGGAACGCCTGCTCGACAAGAGCCAACGATAAACAGGGGAAACATATGGCACACGACGCCACTGCTTCAAAAATGACCGTCTCGACGACGGATGTCGCGATCGAAATCACCGGCATGAACAAGTGGTACGGTGATTTCCACGTGCTGCGCGACATCAATCTCAAGGTGATGCGCGGCGAGCGCATCGTCATTGCCGGCCCGTCCGGTTCCGGCAAATCGACGATGATCCGCTGCATCAACCGGCTCGAGGAGCACCAGAAGGGCAAGATCGTTGTCGACGGCATCGAACTCACCAACGACCTGAAGAAGATCGACGAGGTGCGCCGCGAAGTCGGCATGGTCTTCCAGCACTTCAACCTCTTCCCGCACTTGACGATCCTGGAAAACTGCACGCTGGCACCGATCTGGGTGCGCAAGATGCCGAAGAAGCAGGCCGAGGAAGTCGCGATGCATTTCCTCAAGCGCGTCAAGATTCCCGAGCAGGCCCACAAATATCCGGGCCAGCTTTCGGGCGGCCAGCAGCAGCGCGTCGCGATTGCCCGTTCGCTCTGCATGAATCCGAAGATCATGCTTTTCGACGAGCCGACTTCGGCGCTCGACCCGGAAATGATCAAGGAAGTGCTCGATACGATGGTCGGCCTCGCCGAAGAAGGCATGACGATGCTCTGCGTCACCCACGAAATGGGTTTTGCCCGCCAGGTCGCCCACCGCGTGATATTCATGGACCAAGGCCAGATCGTCGAGCAGAATTCGCCGGCTGAATTCTTCGACAATCCGCGGCATGAGCGCACCAAGCTGTTCCTCAGCCAGATCCTGCACTGACATCAGAATACACGCTCATACGAAACGGCCCGCTCAAGAGGCGGGCCGTTTCGTTTTTAACTACATGAAACCGTCACACGGGACGACGCTACGCAAAAATGGTGGACCCGCCTCATGATCGGTCGCGGAATCCGTCAGAGGACCGGCAGCGTCGGACGCTTGGCAAGAGCGGCTTCGATGATACCCTGCACACGCTGGCGCTCGACGCCCGCAAGCGGCAGGCGGGGTGCGCGGACGCGATCGTTGGAGCCGATCGCAAATACTTCGGCGAGCTTGATATTCTGCACGAGATTGGTGGAGACATCGAGGTCGAGGAGCGGCCGGAACCAGCGGTAGATAACCCTCGCCTCTTCGAGCCGGCCGGCCTGAACGAGCTTCCAAATGGCAACCGTTTCCTTCGGAAAGGCCACGACAAGGCCGGCGACCCAGCCATGCGCGCCCATCAGCAAGCTTTCGAGCGCAAGATTGTCGACGCCGGTGAAGCAATCGAAGCGGTCCCCGAACCGCGTCAGCACCTCCGTGATGCGACGGATGTCGTCGGTCGATTCCTTCATCGCAACGACGAGATCGTTCTTCGCCAACTCGTCGAACATCGAAAGCGTCACGTCGACGCCGTAGGCGACGGGATTGTTATAGACCATGATCGGCAGACCGCCGGCGGCGGCAATGCTCTGGACGTGAGCGAGCGTTTCGGCCGGCGCGGATTTGTAGGGGACGCCCGGTAGAACCATAAGACCATCGGCACCGGCCTTTGCCGCAGCCTTTGCCGCTGTCTCGCCGCGGCGGGTCGCGCTTTCGCAAACCGTCATCAAGACCGGCTTGCCACTGGCGACCGATTTGGCGATCTTCAGGATCTCGATCTTCTCGTCCGGCTCCAGCGTCATGTTTTCGCCGAGCGAACCGCAGACGATCATGCCGTCGGCGCCGGCCTCAAACTGCAGCGCAAAACAGCGCTCCATCTCCCGCTTGTCGAGGTCGCCCTCAATCGTGAACTTCGTGGTAACTGCCGGAAATACGCCGCGCCACATGATTGGCCTCCTTTGGGCTGATATATCAGGTTTACTTGCCACCATTTCGAAACTGTGTCAATCTCTGATATATCAGAACATCAGGATGCCCATGGCAAGCCAGTCTCAGTCCCACCTCGCCTATCTGGCGCTCGAACGCCTTATCGTTACATTAAAGCTGAAGCCGGGAACGCTCGTCACCGAGCGCCAGCTCCTCGAACTCGCCAACCATGGCCGAACACCCGTTCGCGAAGCGATCCAGAAGCTTGCCTGGCAGGGCCTGATCGAAATCCGCCCGCGCGTGGGGCTGCAGATTACGACGATCCGACCTGAGGATCAGGCCCACGTCATGCAGACGCGTCGACAACTGGAGCCCTTGGCGGCGGCCCTTGTGGCGGAGCATGCCAGTGCCGAAGCCAGACAATCGATGATCGATTGCGCGCAGCAGATGATCGACTGCTCGGATAGCGGCGATATGGAAGGATTTCTCGTCGCGGACAAAGCGTTCGACGAGATCATGGAAGATGCCTGCCCGAACAGGTTCCTGACGGCCGCACTCGCGCCGCTGCAAACCCATGCACGCCGCTTGTGGTTTGCAACCGCTTCACCGCGAAAGATGAAGGAATCGGTAGAGCGGCACGTGAAGGTGATGCACGCAATCCAAAGGGCCGATGCCGCCGGGGCTGCCGCCGCCATGTCCGGACTGATGGACTACATGGCGGAGACGTGAGCCGTTTACTACCGCTCACGTCAGAGCGACAGGGCGCGGAAGCCTAAGATGATGCTCCGGCTCTATGCCGGGCACTCCCGACGAAAAGAGGCGCATCCAGGATACGCCGCTTCCTTGAACGGGAGTCCAGTCCATCGTCTCAGCCGACGAAAGCGCGCTCAATGACGAATTCGGCAGGCTTGTTGTTGGCACCTTCCGTCAGGCCGGCTGCCTCGAGAATTTCCTTGGTGTCCTTCAGCATCGCCGTCGAACCGCAGATCATGCCGCGATCGATGGCCGGATCGAACGACGGCAGACCGAGGTCCGCGAAGAACTTGCGATTGGTCATCAGGTCGGTGATCCGGCCCTTGAAGGGATAATCCTCGCGCGTCACCGTCGCGTAATGACGAAGCTTGTCGCCGACGATTTCGTTCAGGAACTCGTGATTGCGAATCTCATCGACGAGGTCGAAGCCGTATTTCAGTTCCGCCACATCGCGGCAGGTGTGGGTGAGGATAACCTCCTCGAATTTCTCGTAGGTTTCCGGATCGCGGATAAGGCTCGCAAAAGGAGCGATGCCCGTGCCGGTCGAGAACATGTAGAGCCTGCGGCCGGGCACGAGCGCATCGAGCACCAGGGTGCCGGTGGGCTTCTTGCGCATCAGAACCTGGTCGCCGGGCTTGATCTTCTGTAGATGCGAGGTCAGAGGGCCATCCGGAACCTTGATCGAGAAGAACTCGAGTTCCTCGTCCCATGCCGGGCTCGCGATCGAATAGGCCCGGTAGACAGGCTTGTCCCCGACCATGAGGCCGATCATGGCGAATTCGCCCGATCGGAAGCGAAACTCCTGAGGACGGGTCATGCGGAAGCGGAAGAGCCGGTCCGTATAATGAGTGACACTCGTGACCGTTTCGACGTAGACGCCCGCCGGTGCCTGGATCGCGAAATCTTCCGTTTTTGCCGGAGCATTCATCGTGGCTTCAGTCCTGTAATCGTGACCGTGTCTATCAAGTATAAGCGGATATTCCAAGCCACACCAAATTGGAAGGAATTCCCTTCCAAATATAGTCCTTTTCGGGGATTTCGGCTTGCTTCACACTGTCGCGGCCGCATCCCTTTTAAGAAACGCGGCGCCAGCTGTAGGATTTTGCATCAACGGAGGGCCTTGCCGTCGGTTGGTAGTGATTGGCAATACCCGGCAGGCGCCCCTCGGAGAGCCGCTTGATCGCGGTTGCGTTCGTTATGGCGAAGCTGTCGATGCCACAACGCAGCATCAGCGGGATCTGATCGATCAGCACATCGCCGACAGCTCGGATCTCCCCCTCAAAGCCGATGCGCGTGCGCAGCAGCGAAGCATGACTGAAGGCGCGGCCGTCATTGAAGGCAGGAAATGCAACCGCCACCAGCGCTATCCGGTCGAGATAGGGGGCGATGCGGGTCGCATCATCCGCGGGGGCAATCAGCACTCCGAGCCCGGAGGCACCGCTTGCCGCAGCCGCTTCCAGGAAGGCATCCAGGCCGAGTATCGCCTTTTCGTTCGATCCGGCCTTTGCCTCGTCGGTTTCGACGACCCAGGGGTCATCGTTCACGAAGCCGGTTTCTTTCCAGATTTTCGTCATCTTCTCATCCGTGCTTCAAGCGGCTTCCTGAGCGCTGCCGCCATAGAGTGCGTCCTTGAAAGGCTGTGGCCCGACCCGGCGATAGGCTTCCAGGAAGGTCTCCGCCTTGTCCCGGCGCAGGCCGAGATAGGTGTCGACGATCGTCTCCACGGCATCCGTCACTTTTTCCGGTTCAAAACCGCGGCCGATGATCTCACCGATCGACGTATTCTCGTCTCCGGACCCGCCAAGCGTGATCTGGTAGAGTTCGGCGCCCTTCTTTTCGACCCCCAGAAGACCGATGTGGCCGACGTGATGGTGTCCGCAGGCATTGATGCAGCCGGAAATCTTGATCTTGAGTTCGCCGATCTCGGCCTGCCGTTCGGGCGAACCGAAACGGCCTGAAATCTCCTGGGCGACCGGAATGGAGCGTGCATTGGCGAGCGCGCAATAATCAAGGCCGGGACAGGCGATGATATCGGTGATCAGGCCGGCATTGGCCGTGGCGAGGCCTGCAGCAACAAGCGCGCGATAGACCGGCTCGAGGTCGGCGAGCGCCACATGCGGCAGGATGAGGTTTTGCTCATGGCTGACGCGGATCTCGTCGGAGGCGTATTCATCGGCGATGTCGGCGACCGCTTCCATCTGCCCGTCGCTCGCGTCCCCAGGGATACCGCCGATCGGCTTCAGCGAGATCGTCACCATGCCATAGTCCGGATGCTTGTGCGGCTGGACGTTCTGGCCAACCCAATTGGCGAACTCCGGATCAGCCTTTTTCCAACGGGCAAGATTGCCCCAGCCCTCCGGGCGATTGGGGAGCGCGGCCGGGGCGAAGTAAGCGGAGATCGCCTGGATGTCGGCATCGGGGAGTTTTAGCTCGGTGTCCTTGAGATTGGCGAACTCGACCTCGACCTGGCGCGCCAGCTCTTCCGTACCGGTCTCATGAACGAGAATCTTGATGCGCGCCTTGTACTTGTTGTCCCGGCGACCGTGCAGATTGTAGACGCGCATGATCGCCGTCGTATAGGACAGCAGATCCTCTTCCGGCAGAAATTCTCGGATCTTCTTGGCGATCATCGGCGTCCGGCCCTGCCCGCCGCCGACATAGACAGCAAAGCCAAGCTTGCCGTTTTCGTCCTTCTTCAGATGCAGCCCGATGTCATGCACCTGGATGGCCGCGCGATCTCGCTCCGCGCCGGTCACGGCGATCTTGAACTTGCGCGGCAGGAACGAGAATTCGGGATGCACGCTCGACCACTGCCGGAGGATCTCCGCGTAGGGACGCGGATCGGCGACTTCGTCGGCAGCAGCGCCAGCGAAATGGTCCGCGGTCACATTGCGAATGCAGTTGCCGGAGGTTTGCAGCGCATGCATCTCGACGCTTGCCAGTTCCTGGAGGATGTCCGGTGTGTCGGAAAGGCGCGGCCAATTGTACTGGATGTTCTGGCGCGTGGTGAAATGACCGTAGCCGCGATCGTACTTGCGGGCGATATGGGCGAGCATGCGCATCTGGCGGCTCGACAGCGTGCCATAGGGAATGGCGACGCGGAGCATGTAGGCATGAAGCTGCAGATAGACACCGTTCATCAGGCGCAGAGGCCTGAAGGCATCCTCAGCCAGTTCACCGGACAAGCGCCGCTGGACCTGGTCGCGGAACTGCTCGACGCGTGCGGAAACGAAGGCGTGGTCGAATTCGTCGTAACGGTACATGGGTCCTCAGGTCCTCAGGCAGCATTCTTAGGGGCGGAAAGCCCATGATATCCAGGCGCATAGACAATCGACGGACCCTCGGCCCGGATCCGCTCGCGCATTCTGAGCGGGCGGAGTATTCCGTCCACCTCTTCCACGTCGACGACATTGACGTCGACGACCTTGTTGTCCTCGAAAGAGCGTTTGCCGGTCGCTTCAAGTGATGCGACCGCCTCGGCGTGGCGAGCGACGAAGGCGTCCTGAAGGGACTCGCCCCAGTTGCCGGAGGCGTCAAGCCAGACGGATATGCCATCCGAAAGGCGATTTGCCGTCAAAACCTTGTCCACCATTCCCGTCGTCCTCAATTCCAAATCTGTTCTGGTTGTTTCGCTGCCGCGGCATCCCTAGCATCGGCGCCTTTACGTCGGCCGGCAGCGAGCGGCTCCGACCGGTTGAAATTCGCGCCGGCAACCGCATCACCGATGATCACCATGACCGGACCGTCGAGTTCACTGCGGCTCTCAAGATCGGGCAGGTCGCGAAGCGTCCCGTGCAGCAGCCGCCGCTCGGCGCGGCTGGCGTTCTCGATCACCGCCACGGTTGTCTCCGGCGGAAGCCCTGCCTGCATGAGCCGGCCGGCAACGGAGGCCGCTACCGTGCGCCCCATATAGACCGCAATCGTAGCGCCCGAAACGGCAAGCCGCGCCCAGTCCGGCAGCACATCGCCGGCAAGGTCGTGCCCTGTGGTAAAGACCAAGGACGACGCCACGCCTCGGAGCGTGAGAGGCAACTCGAAATCGGCCGCTGCGGCGAATGCGGAAGTGATGCCGGGCACGATCTCATAGCTGATGCCGGCTTCCCGCAGGGCGGCCATCTCTTCGCCGGCGCGCCCGAAGATCAGCGGATCGCCGGACTTCAGCCGGACAACGCGTTTGCCTTCGCCGGCGAGCTTCACCAGCAATTGATTGATCTCGTCCTGCGACTTCGTATGGCAGCCCTTGCGCTTGCCAACCGAAAGGCGCTCAGCATCGCGACGGCCCATATCGACGATCGCCTGCGGCACCAGCGCGTCGTAAACGATCGCGTCGGCCTCCATCATCACCCGCTGGGCCCTGAGCGTCAGGAGATCCTCGGCTCCGGGACCGGCTCCCACCAGCCAGACATGCCCGGAGACATGATCGGCCGCGTCGAGTAGCCGCGACGCCTCACGGCGGGCCGAGGCGATATCGCCACGTGCGACATGGTCCGCCACCGGCCCAGAGAAGAACCGCCGCCAGAAGACCCGGCGCGCTACCCCGCGCGGCACGAATCGATCGACGGCATCGCGGTAGCCCGCCGCCAAAGATGCGACTATACCCAGCGATGGCGACAGCAATTGGTCGACCTGCGCACGGATCATCTGGGCAAGAACCGGCCCTGCCCCTTCCGTGCCGATCGCGACAGCGACTGGCGCGCGATTGACGAGCGCAGGCGTCAGAAAATCGCAATAATCCGGCTGGTCGACGGCATTCGCGGGAATTTTTCTCTCGCGTGCCGCCCCAACAATCTCCCTGTCGGCGGCGGCATCCCCGGTCGCGGCAAAGACGAGCGTTGCACCGTCGACCTGGTGCGGTGCAAAAGGCTCTCGAACAGTCTCGATGCTCTTGGTCTTCAGAAAAGTCTCGAAGGCCGCCTCTGGCGCATCCGCATAGACCACAATGCGCGCCTCGGTGTTCAGCAACAACCGTACCTTGGCGAAAGCCTCATCTCCATTGCCGAACACCGCCACGCTTTTCTGCGCAACGCGAAAAAATGCCGGGAAAACGGACAATTGCTGCGACATATCGAGAGAGCGGCTCCTTCTACAGGCTGCGGCGAATATCCTCCATAGCCGGCAACAATTGAAGAAACAGAAATTTCAATGCTTTTACGGCCACGTATTGTTTTGCTCGACAGCCTATCTTTTTGAGCAAATATCTCCGAAGCACTGCGCGACGAGGCGGCGTTAGGCCATTGCGCCGATCGACCGACCTCCGTTAAATGCGGCAGATATGCGCGGGAGACTGCAGAGATGAAGCAAACCGAATTGGCCGAGCGCCTGCTGACGGTCATTGAAAACGACATATTGCCTCTGACCGAAAAGGGGGTGGCCGCCGGCAACAAGGTATTTGGCGCTGCAATCCTGCGCAAATCGGATCTCTCGCTGGTCCTTGCCGAAACCAACAACGAGACAGAAAACCCGCTGTGGCACGGTGAGGTCCACACGCTCAAGCGCTTCTACGAGATGGCCGAGAGGCCGGACACGCGCGAATTGATCTTCCTTTCCACTCATGAGCCTTGCTCAATGTGCCTTTCCGCGATCACCTGGGCGGGTTTCGACAATTTCTACTATTTCTTCAGCCACGAGGACTCGCGCGATAGTTTCTCGATCCCGCACGACCTGAAGATCCTGAAGGAAGTCTTCCGGCTGGGGCCCGGCGGTTACGCCCGGGAAAACGCTTTCTGGAAGTCGGGATCGGTAGCGGCGCTGGCGCGCGATGCCGATGCGGAAACGAAGGAACGGCTCGCGGCGCAGGACGCCCGCATCCGTGAGCATTACAGTCGCCTGTCCGAAACCTATCAGGCGGGCAAGAACAACAACGAAATACCGCTGAACTGAACCGATGGAATCTTCCCGCGACATACAACACCTGCTGGAGATCATGGCCGCCCTTCGTCATCCGGAGACCGGCTGCCCCTGGGATATCGTTCAGACCTTCGAGACGATAAAGCCCTACACGATCGAGGAAGCCTACGAAGTCGCCGACGCGATCGAACGTCACGACATGGACGATCTCTGCGATGAGCTCGGAGATCTGCTGCTGCAGGTGGTCTTTCATGCGCGTATAGCGGAAGAGGCGGGCGAGTTCGCTTTCGGCGATGTCGTCGAAGCGATCACCCGCAAGATGATCCGCCGCCATCCGCATGTCTTTGCCCGCTCCGATGCTGATACGCCCGAGGCGGTCAAGCTGCAATGGGAAGAGATAAAGCAGGCCGAAAAGGCCGACCGGCAGGCGCGGCGGATGCGGCGCGGAGTGCCGCAGGAGGCGAATAGCGGTCATCTGGGTTCGGTGCAGCGGAGCTTTCCGGCGCTCGTCGAGGCCCTGAAGCTGCAGGAGCGTGCAGCGAAGGTCGGATTCGACTGGTCGGAGCCGGAGCCGATCCTCGACAAGATAGAGGAGGAGATCGCCGAGCTGCGGCACGCGCTGAAGGATGGCGACCAGCGCAAGATCGCGGATGAATTGGGCGACCTGATCTTCGCGCTTGTCAACATCGGCCGTCACGTCGGCACAGATCCGGAAATGGCGCTGCGCGGCACCAATACCAAATTCCGACGCCGCTTCGGACATATCGAACAGGAATTGCAAGCAGGTGGCGAGACGCTCGATGCTGCATCTCTGGAGCGCATGGAAGAACTTTGGCAAGCCGCCAAGGCAATAGAGCGTCAGTTGACGTAACGGCATGCCGTTACGTCAATAAGCTCACCAGTCCTCTTCGACCGGTTTCGGCCCGTTGCCCAGCCGTCTTTCGAGCTCGGCGGCCTCTCCCTCAGTCAGACGAAGATCGAGACTGACCCTTCCGTCTTCGAGGTCCTCGCGTCCGTCGACGATCGCGTGCTCATAGACCCAGGGCAGGAGTTGCAACTGATCCAGGCCGAGCGCGACGGTGCACTCCGTCAAAACTCCCGAGAGCCGCCGGCCGATTTCAAAAAGCAGTTCATCGACGCCCTCACCTGAAATCGCGGAAACAGCAACCGTGTTGTCGGCGCTCGCCGCCTTCTTCACCAGCGCCTCGCGAACATCCGGCTCGAGTTTGTCGATCTTGTTCCAGACCTCCAGAATGCGCTCCGCCCCTTCCTTCTCGTCAATGCCGAGATCGGCGAGGATGCGCAGCACGTCGCCGGCCTGCGCCTGGTTGTCCGGATCGGAAAGATCGCGCACATGCAGGATCAGGTCGGCTTCCAGAACCTCTTCGAGCGTCGCGCGGAATGCTGCTACGAGGTGCGTCGGCAGATCGGAGATGAAACCGACCGTATCGGACAGAATGACCATCCGCCCGTGCGGCAACTTCAGGCGCCGGAGCGTCGGATCAAGCGTCGCGAAAAGCATGTCTTCGGCCAGCACTCCCGCCCCTGTCATCCGGTTGAAGAGCGTCGACTTGCCGGCGTTGGTGTAGCCGACCAGCGCCACGATCGGATGCGGCACTTTCTTGCGCTTCGCACGATGCAGCTGCCGGGTGCGCCGCACCTGCTCCAGTTCGCGCTCCAGCCGGACGATCTTCTCCTGCAGCAGGCGACGGTCGGCTTCGATCTGCGTTTCACCCGGGCCGCCCATGAAGCCGGCACCGCCGCGCTGGCGCTCAAGGTGGGTCCAGCTTCGGACCAGCCGGCCCTTCTGATAGTTGAGATGCGCGAGATCGACCTGAAGCGTGCCTTCCTTGGTGGAGGCGCGGCGACCGAAGATTTCGAGAATGAGGCCCGTCCGGTCGATGACCTTGGCGTTCCATTCCTTCTCGAGGTTGCGCTGCTGGACCGGTGTCAGCGGGTGGTCGACGATGACAAGTCCCGCATCCTGTTCGTTGAGGATATGGCCGATCTCCTCGATCTTACCGCTGCCGAGCAGCGTACCGGGCTTCGGCTGCGCCACCGGAACGATCATGCCACGCACCACGTCGAGATCGATCGCCAGGGCAAGGCCCGTAGCCTCCTCCAGCCGGCTCTCGTCGGAGCGGCTCGCGGTCGCGGACAAAACGTCGGAGGATGCCTTGCCGGCCTTCTTCAGAACCGGAACGACGACAACCGCGCGCATATCATCGCGGGGCTTTTCCGGCTCCGGAATGATCGACGACGATTTTGAATCACGTTTGGTAATGTTCCTCACGCTCCGTCAGGATGCGGATTCTTCGTTCTCGAACATTTGCAGCGGTTGACCCGGCATGATCGTCGAGATGGCGTGCTTGTAGACAAGCTGCGAATGGCCGTCGCGGCGCAACAGGACACAGAAATTGTCAAACGATGTCACAACACCAGTCAGCTTTACGCCGTTGATGAGAAAAATCGTCAAAGAAATCTTTTGCTTGCGGACCGTATTGAGAAAGAGATCCTGCAAGTTTTGAGAACGTTCCGCCATCGCGCCGCTTCTTTCTTATTTGCCGGCCTTTTTTCACCGGTGCATTTTGTCAAATTCTGCGATTCGAGGCGTCACAGTAGCCTTCCCCGACACCTCTCCAAGTTTGGTATCAAATCAATGTCTTTTCCGCAACGTCGAAAAAGGCTTCACGAATATTCTGTGCTATGCTTCCTGGATGGCCATTGCCGATGGTCCTTCCGTCGATGGAAACGACCGGAAAGCAGATGCTGGTTGCTGCCGTGATGAATACCTCGCGCGCCGAGAGCATCTCGTCGACCGAAAACGCCCTCTCCTCGATCTTGAGGCCCAGAGGCTTGGCGACGTCCATCAGAGTCGTGCGGGTTATGCCGCGCAAAATTCCATGGTCTGCCGGGCGCGTGCGAAGAATGCCGTCGCGGTCGACGATCCAGACATTCGTGGCCGCCCCCTCTTTGACCGTGCCATCCGCATCGACGAAGATCGCCTCCTGCGCTCCCAGTTCCTTCGCCTTCTGACGCGCGAGAACGTTTGGCAGAAGACCCACAGATTTGATGTCCACCCGATCCCAACGGTTTTCCGGAACGGTTATTGCCGAAATGCCGTCGGCGTTTTTCCTGGCAATCGCGGCGGCATCCGTCCGCTTGGCCGTGACGACGATCGACGGCGGCGTGTCATTGGCCGGGAAAACATGGTCACGGCGCGCAACCCCGCGCGTCACCTGCAGATAAAAAAGCCCGTTGCGCACCCGGTTCCGGCGCAGCACTTCGCGAATGACATGAACCAGGGCCCGCCGGCTCATCGGCCAGCAGATCCGCAGCTCCTTCAAGGATCTGTCGAGACGATCCAGATGACGGCTAAGGTCGACGATAAAGCCGTGCCGCACCTCGCAGACCTCGTAAACACCGTCTGCGAACTGGTACCCCCGATCCTCCACATGAATGGCGGCCTCGGAGTGGGGCACGTAAGCGCCGTTGACATAAGCTATTCTTGGCATGGATGGCGGCCTCAGAAATACTGGATACTCACTCGGAAAAGCTGCTGGACGTCGCGCACGGCTTCGGCGGAGGCGAGGAGCACCACGCGATCCTTCGCCTTGATCTTCGTGTTGCCGTCGGGTCGAACAAACGTCTTGTCGCGATAGATCGCACCGATGCGGATGCCGTCAGGCAGTTCAAGCTCACGCAAAACCGTGCCGACCAGAGGCGACGTCTCGAGCGCGTCCGCCTCGATCACCTCCGCCATGCCCTTCTGCACGGCATAGACCGACCGGATGCGGCCCTTGCGGACGTGCTGCAGCACGCGGGAAATCGTCACCGCCCGGGGATTGATATGCGCATCGACACCGGCCGCGCCGGCGAAATCCTGATAAGCAGGCTCGTTGATCAAGACCAGGGTCGATTTCGTCCCGAGCTGCTTCGCCATCATGCTGCCGAGAATGTTGATCTGGTCGTTGTTTGTCAGCGCAACCACGAGATCGGCGTCCTGAACGTCGGCTTGCATCAGAATTCTCTGATCCATGGCAGAGCCGTGCAGAACCACGGTGTTGCTCAGCTTGTCGGCCAAAAGCACAGCACGGTCGCGATCGTTTTCGATGAGTTTGACCCGCACGCGGGGTTGGTGTTCCTCGATGGTGCGGGCGACGAAGTAGCCGATGTTGCCGCCGCCAAGAATAATGATCCGGCGCGCCTCCTGCTCTTCATGCCCGAAGAGCGCCAAGGTGCGGCGAGCGTGGTCGCGATCGCAGACGACATAGGCGAGATCTCCGGTCTGGAGCTGGTCGGACGAATGCGGAACGATCAACTTGCCGTCCCGGAAAATGCCGGTGACGGTCGCGAGCAGGTCAGGGAAGAGTTCGCTCAGTTGCTGCAAGGGCGTGTCGACGACCGGGCAATCTTCCATGCATTCGATCGCGACCATCGCGATGCGGTCCTCGGCGAAACGAACCACGTCGGTCGCACCGGGAAAGGAAATGCGGCGGAGGACAAGGCGCCCGACCTCGATCTCCGGCGAGATCGTTACATCGATCGGTACGTTTTCGCGCGAAAACAGGTCGGAATACTCGGGCGCGAGATAGTTCTGCGCACGAATGCGGGCAATCTTCGTCGGCACATTGAAGATCGCATGCGCCACTTCGCAGGCGACGATGTTTACCTCGTCATAGAGGGTCACCGCGATGATCATGTCCGCCTGGTCAGCGCCGGCTTTGGCCAGCACGTCCGGATGCGCTCCATGGCCGACATAACCGCGTACATCCAGGGTCTCGGTTATATAGGCGATGAGCGCGGCCGAGGTGTCGATGACCGAGACGTCGTTACCCTCCTGCGACAGCCGCTCGGCGATGCCGTAACCGACCTGCCCCGCCCCGCATATGATCACTTTCACCGTCGTACCCTCATCCTGGGACAGGATTGCAAATCAGGACGCATGCTGCCCGAAAGCCGCTTGCCGCTCTCTTTCGTATTCCGTTACAGCTCAGACGCCCAAAGACTTCAGTTTTCGATGAAGAGCGGAGCGCTCCATGCCTACGAATTCTGCGGTGCGCGAGATATTCCCGCCAAATCGGTTGATTTGGGCGATCAGATAATCACGCTCGAACATTTCGCGAGCCTCGCGCAGCGGCAGGGTCATGATATGGTGGTCGCCCTGAGCGGAAATCTTCGGCAGCGTGTCCCCCACCTCGGTCGGCAGCATGTCTGCGGTGATCGGCGTATCCGGCCCGTCGCTGCGGGCGAGAATCATCAGCCGTTCGATGTTGTTACGCAACTGACGGATATTGCCCGGCCAGTCATGCGCCTGCAGAACGGCCAACGCATCCTCGCCGATCTTGCGCGGCCGAATGCCCGCCTGCTCGCTAATCTGGCGCATGAACATATCGACGAGGAAGGGAATGTCTTCGCGCCGCTCGGCCAAGGCCGGGACACGCACCGGAATCACCGCGAGCCGGTGGAACAGGTCCTCGCGGAAGAGACCTTCGGAAATCATGTTTTCAAGATTGTAGGCGGTCGAGGAGATGATGCGCACATCGACCTTGACGCGCTTCGAGCCGCCGACCCTTTCGAATTGCTGATCGACAAGCACGCGCAGAATCTTGTTCTGTGTTTCCCGCGGCATTTCGCCGATTTCGTCGAGATAGAGGATGCCGCCATGCGCCTCCTCCAGCGCGCCCGTCCGGCGCGGCTGGCCGGCCGTGCCCTCGGTGCCGAAAAGAGCGATCTCCATGCGATCCGGCGTAATCGCGGCCGCGTTCAGCGCAACGAAGGGGCCGGACGCGCGGGCGGACTTGCGGTGCATCATGCGCGCCACGAGTTCCTTGCCGGCACCGGAGGGTCCCTGGATCATGATCCGGCTGTTGGTCGGCGCCACTTTCTCGATCGTCTGGCGTAGCTGCGAGACGGCGACGGAGGTTCCGATGAGTTCCACCGGATCGCCGGACTTTCTCTTCAGTTCGGAAACCTCGCGCTTGAGCTTGGAATTTTCCAAGGCCCGTTCGGCGATCAGAATGAGCCTGTCTGCTTTGAAGGGCTTCTCGATAAAATCATAGGCACCGCGCTTGATGGCGGAGACAGCCGTTTCGATATTGCCATGACCGGAAATCATCACCACCGGCAGGTCCGGATGACGCCCCTTGATTTCGTCGAGAAGCGCCAGCCCGTCGAGGCGGCTACCCTGCATCCATATGTCCAAAAAAACCAGTCGCGGCACACGATCGTTGATCGCCGCAAGCGCGCTGTCGCTGTCGAAAGCCGTCCGCGTCTCGTGGCCTTCGTCCGACAGGATTCCCGAGACGATCTCGCGGATATCTTCCTCATCGTCCACAACCAGAATATCAGCCGCCATTGGTATTTCCCTTATCCTTTAAAGTATTCTCGCCCACGGCTTCGCCGGCGGGCGGCAGGATCACCCGGATCATCGCCCCGACGCCGCCGTCGAAATCGGCCGGCGCGTCGTGCAGTTCCAGTTGTCCCCCATGGTCCTCGATGATTTTCTTGACGATTGCGAGACCGAGCCCCGTGCCTTTTTCGCGCATGGTCATATACGGCTCCAGAATTCGGTGCCGATTCTCGGTCGGAAGCCCCTTGCCGTTGTCAACGACGTCGACGACGAAACGGCCGGACGTGCTATCGCGGCGGGACCGAACGACAATTGTCGGCGCTCCGCGCCCCGTTTCGCCCGGCACTGCTTCGATCGCCTCCACCGCATTCTTGACGATGTTGCCGAAAGCCTGGCCGAGCATGCGGCTGTCGAACTGGCCCTCCAGCGGCTCGTCGCCGAAATCGCGCACGAAGGTGATGTGGGTGTTGCCCATCTCGCGCAAAAACACGGCGTCCTTCAGAATCGACCGAAGATCGGACTTTTCCTTCGTCGGCTTCGGCATGCGCGCAAAGGCCGAGAATTCATCGACCATGCGGCCTATGTCCTCCACCTGGCGCACGATCGTGTCCGTGCACTGGTCGAAGACCGTCCTGTCTTCCTGGTTGATCTGCTTGCCGTAGCGGCGCTTCAGCCGTTCGGCCGAAAGCTGGATCGGCGTCAGCGGGTTCTTGATCTCGTGGGCAATACGCCGCGCCACGTCTGCCCAGGCAGTAGAGCGCTGCGCGATCACCAGATCGGTGATGTCGTCAATGGTGATGACGTAGGAGCCGCGCGATTCGTCGCCCTCCTCCCGCGTGACCTGTACGTTGAGCGTACGCTCGGTTCCGCCGCGCATAATGTTGATCTGCTTGCGGTAGTCGTTGCGATAGCGGCTCTCCGCCTCGACCAGCACTGCCTCGATCTCCGGCGCGACTTCGCTGAGGCTTGCTCCGAGCAGACTGGGCGCCGATTTCCTCAAAAACTCCTCGGAGGAGGGATTGGCAATCGTGATGCGCCGATCCCTGCCGACGCCGATCACCGCAGCAGTAACGCCGGACAGCACCGCCTCGATGAAGCGGCGGCGATGGTCGACCTCATCCTTCGCCACCAGAATTTGTTCCTGCTGCGTGCGAATTTCGGTGACCATCTTGTTGAAGGTGCGGGACAGGTTTCCGACGTCGCCGTCGACGGCGCGCACCGGCACCACAACGTCGAGATTGCCGGAAGCAACGCTGTCCGCCGCGCCGATCAACTGCCGAATCGGCCGAACGATGCGGTCGGCCACGGCAATTGCCGTCCAGATCGCCGCCAACAGCACGATCAGCGCGAAGCCGATATAAAGGACGCCGAAGGCGATCTGAAGCGATGTCCGCCCGGCCTCCAGCGCCTTGTATTCAGCAGTGTTCTCCTCCATCAGCCGCATCGACCGCATCACTTCCGGATCGACATTGCGGACCGTGTAGAGATACGTGCCCGGTATGTTGTCCAGCGGAATGACCGCTCCCACGAGATTCGTGACACCCGGGGGAATGAGCGTCGGCTGGCCGGAAACGGTGCTTTTCAGCGCGTCCTGGGGAATTGCCGGCAGTGGCCGCTCGGTCGAGATGTTGGCCTGAAGGATGGCGCTGCCGTCGGCGCGTACCAGGAACGCGCCGAGCATTCCCCGACCTCGTGCCTGCCGGGTCATCAATTCAATGAATCCGGTGCGGTCGAGGCTGTAGAGCTGCCGGTTACGTTCGAGGTCGTTCGCCATCGACACCGTCTGCCCCTGGAGATAGCTGGCATTCTCAAGAACGTAGGCCTGCGCGACGTTCAAGGACGAGCGGACGATCGCCTGGGTGCGCAATGAGAACCATCGGTCGAGCCCGACGTCGAGGGTGATACTGGCGAAAATCGCGACCAGGATGGCCGGCGTTATCGCGACGATCGAAAACAAGGCGACGATACGCACATGCAGACGCGCCGCTGCCCTTCCCTTGCTGCGTGCTCTGAGGAGGCGCAGGATTTCGCGGGCGATGAGGTAGATCAGACCGACCACGAAGACGCCGTTGACGCCCGCGCAGGCGATAACGATGTTTCTTTCCGGCCGAATGGGAGTAAGCCCAAGAAGGACGAGCAGCGACAGGGTCGCACAAATCAGCGCTCCCGTAGCCAGCATCAGCCCCGGCAGAGCAAATGACGCTCGCCGATCCTGGGCAGCCGTGACGCGGTCCTCCGTGCCCAGTGGCAAGGCCATTCCATCCACCATGAATAATGCTTCCCCCAAACCGGCGCGAGATGACACCGGCACACGCCTGCGTTCCCGGCCCAATCCATGCCGGTACGCGTCGGTTCAGGTGAACCGGCTCCGATGAGGCGCTGGCGAATCGACGCTTACCGGACCTTCAACCAACGCATTGTGGCGAAAATGCAACGGTGTTGCATAGCAGTCAAGCGCTGCGTGAGCTGCGATAGACCGACACTCCAAGTTCGCGGATTTTCTTTCTGAGCGTGTTTCGATTAAGCCCGAGAAGATCGGCAGCCTTGATCTGATTGCCTCTCGTCGCGGTCAGTGCCGCGAGAATCAACGGATATTCCATTTCGGCGAGCACGCGGTCATAGAGCCCGGAGGGCGGCAGAGTTTCGCCGAAGCTCGCGAAATACTGCCGCATATTCTCCTCAACCGCCTGCGATATCGACATAGAGCCGTTGCGCGCAGCCGCCTTCTCGATCGGACTATCCGGAATCTCCGAACGCAGTTCATTCTCGATGATCTCGCGGGTGATCACATCCTGGGGATAGAGCGCAGTCAGGCGCCGGACGAGATTCTCGAGCTCGCGCACGTTGCCCGGCCACGGATGCGCCTTCATCAGTTCCAGCGCCTCCTGGTCGAAACGCTTGACGTCCAGGCCCTCTTTTTCAGCCTGCTGGACGAAATGGCGAACGAGATCCGGGATGTCCTCCGCCCGATCCCTGAGCGGCGGCAGACGCAGCGGCACCACGTTCAAGCGATAATAGAGGTCTTCGCGGAAAAGCCCCTGATTTATAGACTGTTTTAGGTCCTTGTTCGTCGCTGCGACGATGCGCACGTCCGAGCGGATCGGTGTCCGCCCGCCGACGGTGGTATATTCGCCCTGCTGCAGCACCCGCAAAAGCCTCGTCTGGGCATCCATCGGCATGTCGCCGATTTCATCGAGGAAGAGCGTTCCGCCTTCGGCCTGCTCGAAGCGCCCGGTTGAGCGGGTCTGCGCGCCGGTGAAGGCTCCCTTTTCATGGCCGAACAATTCCGATTCGATGAGATCGCGCGGGATCGCCGCCATGTTGATGGCGACGAAGGGGCCATTCCTGCGCTTGCCGTAGTCGTGTAGCGCGCGTGCGACCAGTTCCTTGCCGGTGCCCGATTCACCCGTGATCATCAAGGTCAGATCGGTCTGCATCAATCGCGCCAGCACCCGGTAGATTTCCTGCATGGCGGCCGAGCGGCCAACCAGTGGCATGCCATCCTGCGAATCATCGTCCAGCTTCGAGGGGCGGCGTTTCGGTTCGGCCAATGCCCGGCCAATAATGCCGATCAGCTCGGTCAGATCGAACGGCTTCGGCAGATAATCATAGGCCCCCTTCTCCGAAGCCTTGATCGCAGTCATGAAGGTATTCTGCGCACTCATCACAAGAACCGGCAGATCCGGCCGCGCCTTCTTGATCCGTGGCAGCAGATCGAAAGCATTCTCGTCCGGCATCACGACGTCGGTGACGACGAGATCGCCATCACCGGCGGAGATCCAGCGCCAGAGCGTCGCCGCATTGGAGGTGATGCGCACATCATATCCGGCACGGCTCAGGGCCTGGTTGAGCACGGTGCGAATGGCTGCGTCGTCATCCGCGACGAGAATCGTAGCGCCCGTCATGCATTGTTTCCTTTTGTCATCGGAATTTCGTCATCGTCCGCCACCAGTCCCTTGGATGCCGGCATCAGAACGCGGAAGGTCGTGCGGCTATGCTGGCTGTCGCATTCGACTATGCCGCCGTGGCCGCCAATGATTTTGGCCACGAGCGCCAGCCCGAGACCTGACCCATTCGTCTTCGTGGTGATGAAGGGGTCAAAAAGATGTGGCAGCAGATCGGACGGAACGCCCGGTCCGTTGTCGTGCACACAGAATTCCAATGGCAGCGAGATCTTTTCGCGCGTTCCGGCAACCGAAAGGCGAATGCCCGGACGATAAGCCGTCGTCAGCATGATCTCGCCGTCTGCCCGATCGCCGATGGCCTCGGCGGCATTCTTGATCAGGTTGAGGAAGACCTGAACGAGTTGATCACGATTGGCGTAAACGGCCGGCAGCGACGGGTCGTAGTTCTCGGAAATCCTTATCCGGCGGGCAAAACCCGCCTTGGCGATCGCCTTCACATGATCGAGCACCGAATGAATATTGAGCGGCACGCGGTCGACGGGTCGCTCGTCGGAGAAGACCTCCATGCGGTCTACGAGCGAGACGATGCGATCGGTCTCGTCGCAGATCAGCCGCGTCAAGGCGCGATCCTCGTCATTGACCGAAGTCTCGAGGAGCTGCGCGGCGCCGCGAATGCCGGAAAGCGGGTTCTTGATTTCGTGGGCCAGCATCGATGCGAGGCCTGTGACCGAACGGGCAGCCGCCCGATGCGTCAATTGCCGATCGATCTTGTCGGCCATCGAGCGTTCCTGGAATACGATCACCACGGATCCCGGCGCCGAGAGAACCGGGGCAACATAGAGATCGACGAGCTTGTCGGCGCCAAGACGCGGCGAGCTCAAGTCGACCCGGTATTCGTTGACCGGCGCCCGCCTCTCGCGCACCTGGTCGATGAGAGTCAGAAGCGGACTCCCGAACGGAATGAAAGCGCTGATATCGTGCCGGGCGAGATGATTGGCGCTGGCTCCGAAAAAGGACTCCGCTTCCCAGTTGGCGAAGGCGACAAGGCCGCTTTCATCCACCAGGATGACCGGGTTCTGGATGGCATTCAGAACAGCCAGAGAGAGACCGTTCGCGTCTAATGGCGGTTCGGGAACCATTGCCTTTTCGGTCATGCCGCAATCTCCTCGCTGAGCGTCTCTATCCGGGAACGCGCGATCGCCGCCGCCACCTGATCGCTAACCAGCGCCGCGTCCGTGGACGTCAAAATTGCGGCCTTTTCCGTTGCCGGAAGGTCCGGCGCGAAGCGATCGAGATACCAGCCGACATGCTTGCGGGCGTGTCGAAGACCGATCTCCGTTCCATAGAATTCAAGCATCATGGCGTAGTGCTCGGCGAAGATCCGAGCAACGCCCATGGCATCTGGATCAGCGGCAACACCGGCGAGGACGCCCGCATGCCATGGCCGACCCTGTGACGACCGCCCTACCATGACCGCATCTGCACCAGAGCGGCGCAGAATTTCGACGGCATCGCAAACCGTATCCACGTCGCCATTGGCGATCAGCGGAATGGAAATAACGTCGCGGACCGCCCGAATCGCATCCCAGTTGGCCTTGCCGTTGTAGAATTGCATGCGGGTGCGGCCATGTATCGTGATCGCTTGTACGCCGGCCGCCTCGGCCCTGCGGGCGATCAACGGCGCGTTGATTGAATTCTCGTCCCAGCCGAGCCGCATCTTCAGAGTGACGGGCACGCTGACTGTCTTGACCGTCGCCTCGATCAGGGACAGCGCATGATCCGGATCACGCATCAGTGCGGAACCGGAGTAGCCGCCGGTGACCTTCTTGGCGGGGCAGCCCATGTTGATGTCGATGATGTCCGCGCCGTTGGCCTCGACGATCCTCGCCGCCTCGGCCATCCATTGCGCCTCACGCCCCGCAAGTTGAACGATGTGCGGCTTAATGCCGGAATTGCGCAACCGTGCCCAGGACTCGGCGGCATTGCAGACCAGTTCGCGGCTCGCCACCATCTCGGTCACGACAAATCCGGCACCGAAGCGCCAGGCAAGCATGCGGAAGGGGAGATCCGTCACTCCGGACATCGGCGCGAGCGCTGCCCGGTTGCGAATTTCAACATTCCCGATCCGGAGCGACGATGACAGGGCCGACAGTGGCAAATGCATATCTTTCGGGCACATACTCTTCTTGCACTATTTTTAGACATTGTTATTCGGATTGCCAAGCGATTTCGACGCACCGGACAAAATTCCCCACATGACTGGCAATGGCGGGATCTAAGCGGTACATCACGGCGAAGATTGGCGAAATGCGGGACCACATATAGAAGATGCAACCTAAAGAACAGTTCTCCTGTGGTGTCGTCATCGTCGCAGCCGGGCGCGGCGAGCGCGCCGGCCAATCGGCGGAAGGACCGAAGCAGTACCGCACCATCGGCGGCCGGCCGGTTATCGCGCATACGCTTGACATTTTCGCGACATGGGCCGCTCTCGGACCGGTCGTGATCGTCATCCATCAGGACGACGAGGAGTTGCTCGTAGCGGCACGGAAGCAGATGTTGCACCAGATTGACGCGACCGTGGTTCATGGCGGAGCAACACGGCAGCTCTCCGTGCTCGCGGGTCTGGAAGCGATTGCCGCCACCGGCACCAAATACGTCATGATCCATGATGCGGTGCGCCCGTTCGTCGATCACAGCCTGCTCGACCGTTGCGGCGCGGCGCTTGAGGGCGGAGCACAGGCGGTGCTTCCAGCAGTCGCGGTCGCCGACACGCTGAAGCGGGCCAAGGCGGATGGTCTCGTCCAGGAAACAGTATCCCGGAACGATCTCTATGCCGCCCAGACGCCGCAATGTTTCCGCCTAGAAGCGGTCCTTTCCGCTCATCGCGCCGCGGCCACGAGTGGCCGTGCTGACTTTACCGACGATGCATCCATCGCCGAATGGGCCGGCATCCCGGTGGTGGTGGTGGAGGGTTTGGCGGATAATCTAAAGCTGACGCTTCAGAGGGATATCTCGATGGCCGACGAAAGGCTGAGCCGGCAGACAATGCCCGATGTGCGTACCGGTAACGGCTATGACGTGCACCAACTCGTCGAAGGCGACGGCGTCATGCTTTGCGGTCTGTTCATCCCGCATGACCGCAAATTGTCCGGTCATTCCGACGCAGACGTCGCACTTCATGCATTGACCGACGCGCTTCTTGCCACCTGCGGTGCAGGCGATATCGGTGACCACTTTCCCCCATCCGATCCGCAATGGAAGGGCGCGCCTTCGCGCATTTTCGTGGAACATGCGGCGCGAATCGTGCGCGAGCGCGGCGGCACCATCACCAATGCGGACATCTCGCTGATCGCCGAGGCGCCGAAGGTCGGTCCGCACCGGCAAAGGATGCGCGAGAATCTGGCGGAGATGCTTGGAATCTCGCTTGATCGCTGCTCGATCAAAGCGACTACCAATGAAAAGCTTGGCTTTATCGGACGAAACGAAGGTATCGCCGCCATTGCCACGGCGACAGTTGTCTATGCACCACGGAACAAGGTCTGATGTGGCCGGTCGACATCGAACAGAAGGCGCGGGCTATCATCGCTGATTTTACTGCCCGCGGGCTCAAGCTCGCCACGGCGGAGTCCTGCACCGGCGGGCTGATTGCCGGCGCGCTGACCGAGATTGCGGGTTCATCCTCGGTCGTCGATCGCGGCTTCGTCACCTATTCCAACGACGCGAAAATACAGATGCTCGGGGTCAGCCTCGCGACGCTCGCCGCTCACGGGGCCGTCTCACGGGAAATCGCGATCGAGATGGCCCGCGGCGCCGTCTCCCATTCCGAGGCGGATTTCGCCGTCGCCGTGACGGGCATTGCCGGCCCTGGCGGCGGCTCGGTGGAGAAGCCGGTCGGACTTGTCCATCTTGCCGCGACCGGCCGCAAGGGTACGGTCCTGCACCGCGAGATGCGTTATGGCGACATCGGCCGCGACGCTGTACGGCGGGCAACGGTGCGGACAGCGCTCGATCTTCTCGAAGAGCTCGCTCAGATACCGTAGATCGCGTCGGCACGTTTCTCGAACGCTTCCGAAAACATGCGGAAGGCGCGATCGAACATGGAACCCATCAGCGCGCCCAGAATGCGACTCTTGAACTCGTAGTCGATGTAGAAATGGACGATCGACTGGCTCTCGTCCACCGGCTCAAAGCGCCATGTATTGTCGAGATACTTGAACGGCCCTTCGATATAATTGACGTCGATCATCTGCTCGGCCCTTTTGAGCAGAACCTGGGTCGTGAACGTCTCACGAATCGCCTTGTAGCCGACCGTCATGTCCGCCTGCAGCAAGACCTTGCCATCGCGCTCCTTGCGCGAGCGCACGCTCAGCGCCTCGCAGAGCGGCAGGAATTCCGGATAGCGCTCGACGTCGGCGACCAAGTCGAACATCTGGTCGGCCGAATGCTTGACGACGTGGTTGGTTTCAAAATGCGGCATGGTTTGCAGTTAAGGCCGCGCCGCCAGAAGATCAAGGAGCACCCGCATTTGTGCCCGGCTTCTTATCTGCCCTCCAGAAAGAGCAGATCGAGCAGTTTAGCCGTTGTATAGGAAAGGCCGGCTGCAACGTCGGCAAATCGGGCGAAATGCGCCGCCGCCGTCCGAAAAACACCAACCACTTGCCACCCGGCTGTGCGACGGTCCGCACAGCCTTCGGAATGGCCCTCACCCGTTAGGTCTTGAAACGTGCCGCTTCCTCGGACCCGCGCGTCGCATCTCCCGCGCTGTAGGAGTGCGCGCCGGCGCCGGCGAGCTTGCCGCCGGCGACGATCAGATATTCCTCGCGGATCGGCTTGCCTTCGAACCAGCATTCAAGAATCTCTCGCGTGCCGGCGGCGTAACGCGCCTGTGCGGACAGCGACGAACCCGAAATATGAGGCGTCATGCCGTGATGGGGCATTGAGCGCCACGGATGGTCCTTCGGGGCCGGCTGCGGGAACCACACATCACCGGCATAGCCGGCTAGCTGGCCGCTCTCGAGCGCCCGTGCAACGGCATCGCGGTTGCAGATCTTGCCGCGCGCGGTATTCACCAGATATGCGCCGCGTTTCATCTTGGCGATCATCGCCTCGTCGAAGAGGTTTTCCGTCTCGGGGTGGAGCGGGGCGTTGATGGTGACGACATCGCAGACCGGCACCATCTCCGCCGCCGTCTTATGGAACGTAACGCCGAGTTCCTTCTCGACCGCGTCGGGAAGCCGGTGGCGATCGGTGTAGTGCAGCTTGGCGTCGAACGGCTTCAACCGGCGGAGCACCGCGCTGCCAATCCGCCCGGCGCCCACCGTGCCGATCGCCATACCCTCGACATCGTAGGAGCGCGCGACGCAGTCAGCGATATTCCAGCCGCCTTTCACGACCCACTGGTAAGAGGGGATATAGTTCCGCGCGAGGCTGAGGATCATCATGACCACGTGCTCGGACACGCTGATCGAGTTGCAGTAGGTCACCTCGGCGACGGTGACGCCGCGGTCCATCGCGGCCTGCAGATCCACGTGGTCCGAGCCGATGCCGGCAGTGATCGCGAGTTTCAGCTTGCTTGCCTTGGCGATCCTCTCGGCGGTCAGGTAGGCCGGCCAGAAGGGTTGCGAGATCACGATGTCGGCATCGACTAGCTCCCGTTCGAAGACGCTGTCAGGACCGTCCTTGTCCGAGGTCACCACCAGGCTATGCCCTTGGCTTTCGAGAAATTTCCTCAGGCCGAGCTCGCCGGAGACGCTGCCCAGCAGGACGCCCGGCTGAAAGTCGATGCCCTTCGGGGTGGGAAGTGTCTGACCGCCGGGGTAGTGCTCGAGCTTCGGCAGGCCATCCCGCGCATAGGTGGTCGGATATCCATCGACCGGATCGTCATAGAGGACGCAAACGACCTTTGCCATTTCCATCTCCCTTCCTGAAAACGAAGAGGATGGCCACGGCTCCTTCAAAGCTGCCGGTCAATGCGCACGAACAGCAGGGCAATGTGCTCTGTTGAATTGTCCATGGCCAGCAAGGTCGCTCGTGGCGCTCCCACGTTCGTAGAATTGGTACCACTCTGAAGAAGGTGGAGGAGCCGGACGCAGTTTCAAGTGCTCCGTAAGGTCGCCTGCGAACAGATAGACCGCTGGCAGGCTGCGATCTGGGCTTACGGCCCGCAACGCCCCACAGGCAGAGAAGGCGCGGCATCCGGACCCATATGACCACGTCCGTGCGCGGCAATCTTAAATCGAAACTCGACGGATTGGTCCCGTCCATGACCCATCGCGGCTCATCGATCTTGGCCGCAATCAATGCCCTTTGCTCCGTACGCGGTCTCGAAACCCAGCCGGGCAGCCAGAAAAACTCTTGGTCCATCGAGACGAATGGCAGATCAAATCGTGCTGAGAGCCAACGCGCCAGTGTCGTCTTGCCACCGCCCGAGCAGCCGATCACCAAAACGCGCCTCGCCTTCGAAAGAATCGACGCCGCCTGCGCCATGTTGGTCAGCTCGCTCGCCATTCGCGCCTCAAAAAAGCCGCGACGTCGCAGCGCCGCGGCTTACAGCGATGGAGGCGGACTATTCCGCAGCGGCCGCCAGCTTCTTCTCGCGCGCCGCTCTCAGCTTCGCAAAATCGTCACCGGCATGATGCGACGAGCGCGTCAGCGGGCTCGAGGCAACCATCAGGAAGCCCTTGGTATAGGCGACCGTCTCGTAGGACTTGAACTCCTCGGGCGTCACGAACTTCTCGACCTTGTGGTGCTTGCGGGTCGGCTGCAGATATTGGCCGATCGTCAGGAAATCGACATCCGCCGTGCGCAGGTCGTCCATCAGTTGCAGCACTTCGTTCCGCTCCTCGCCGAGGCCGACCATGATGCCGGACTTGGTGAACATGGTCGGGTCGAGTTCCTTCACCCGCTGGAGCAATCGGATCGAATGGAAGTAACGGGCACCGGGACGGACCGTCAGATAGTTCGACGGGACGGTTTCGAGATTGTGGTTGAAGACGTCGGGCTTGGCGGCGACCACGCGCTCGAGCGCACCGGGCTTTCTCAGGAAGTCGGGCGTCAGAATTTCGATCGTGGTGGTCGGCGAAGCTTCCCGGATCGCGAAGATGACCTGCTCGAAATGCTCGGCGCCGCCGTCCTCCAGATCATCGCGGTCAACCGAGGTGATCACGACGTGGCTCAAGCCCATCTGTTTGACGGCGTTGGCGACATTGGCCGGCTCGTCCGGATCGAGCGCGTTCGGCCTGCCGGTCGAGACATTGCAGAAGGCGCAGGCGCGCGTGCAGATCTCGCCCATGATCATGAAAGTGGCGTGTTTCTTGTCCCAGCATTCGCCGATATTCGGGCAGCCGGCCTCTTCGCAGACGGTGACGAGCTTGTTGCTCTTCACGATCGAGCGGGTTTCCATATAGCCCTTGGAGGTCGGCGCTTTCACCCGAATCCAGTCCGGTTTGCGCAAGACTTCCGTATCGGGCTTGTGCGCCTTTTCGGGGTGACGAACACGCTGTGCCCGATCCGAGACGGCATCGAAAACCGTTACCATGTGTTTTCCTTCATCGCGCGAGCCCTGCGGCTTAAGACCGTGCGCCCTTTATCGATCTATATAAATGGCCGGACGTGAAAAGTCAGGCCACCATTTGCATGGCAGCCCGACCACAAGTGAATGGCGAATGCGGCTCTATCGTCTGACGGCGCGGCCTGCCGCAATCAAGAGGCACGCGCCGATGAAGCCGATGATCAGATAGGCGAGCCAGCCGGCATAGGCCATGCCGAAGGCGGCCAGAATGAAGTTCAGCACGACGGCTCCGATGATGCCGAGAACGATGTTCATGAGCAGCCCCATTTCGCTGCTCATGAATTTCTCCGCCAGCCAGCCGGCCAAGCCGCCGATGATGATTGCCGCCAAAATGCCCACGCCGTTCACGCTCATGATGACCTCTCCGCGTTGAAAAAGCTGCAGCGATCTCAATGCGCGATCTGATCAAAAGTTCCGGGCGGCCATTTCTCATCAGGCGTTCAGCACCCGACCATAGGCGTCGAGCACGCTTTCCTTCATCATTTCCGAGAGGGTCGGATGCGGGAATACCGTATGCATCAGCTCTTCCTCCGTCGTTTCGAGATTCATGGCAACGACGAAGCCCTGGATGAGTTCGGTGACCTCGGCGCCGACCATGTGCGCGCCGAGCAGCTCGCCCGTCTTCTTGTCGAAGATCGTCTTGACCAGACCTTGGTCCTCGCCAAGAGCAATCGCCTTGCCGTTGGCGCCAAAGTTGTAACGGCCGACCCGGATATCACGGCCGAGCTCCTTCGCCTTCGCCTCGGTAAGCCCCACGGAAGCGACCTGCGGGTCGCAATAGGTGCAGCCTGGAATCTTGCCCTTGTCGAGCGCGTGGACGCCAGGAACGCCGGCGATCTTCTCGACACAGATCACACCCTCATGCTCAGCCTTGTGCGCCAGCATCGGCGGGCCGGCGACGTCGCCGATCGCGTAGATGCCGGCGACATTGGTGTTGCCGTAACCGTCCGTGACGATGCAGCCACGGTCTGTCTTGACGCCGAGTGCTTCGAGACCGAGGTCTTCGATATTGCCCTGCACGCCGACGGCGGAGATCAGACGATCCGCCTTTATCTGCGTCACCTTGCCGTCCTTCGTCTCGACATGGGCGGTGACGTCGTTCGCGCCCTTCTCGACCTTCGTCACCTTGGCGTCGGTGAAGATCTTCAGGCCGCGTTTTTCCAGCCGCTTGCGGGCGAAGGCCGAAATCTCCGCGTCTTCGACCGGCATGACCTGTGGCAGGAGTTCGACGACCGTGACGTCGACGCCCATCGATCGGTAGAAGCTTGCAAACTCGATGCCGATCGCGCCGGATCCCATGACGAGCATGGACTTCGGCATGTCCTCAGGCTTCATCGCCTCGAAATAGGTCCAGATCAGCTTGCCGTCGGGCTCAATGCCGGGCAGCGCGCGCGGGCGGGCGCCGGTCGCGATGATGATGTGCTTGGCCGAATAGGTGCCTTCGCCCTTCACGCCCTTCGGAACCGAATTCTGCGGCTGGACCGCCGGCTTCGACGGTGCCCCGACAACGATTTCGCCGGGTTTGGTCAGCTTCGCCTCACCCCAGATCACATCGACCTTGTTCTTCTTCATGAGGAAGCCGACGCCGCCGTTCAGCCGCGCCGAAACGGCGCGCGAGCGGGCAACGACCTCCTTGACGTTGGCTGTCATCTTGCCTTCAAGCGTCAAACCATAGTTCTTGGCATGATTGGCATGGTCGAGGATTTCGGCGGAGCGCAGCAGCGCCTTGGTCGGGATGCAGCCCCAGTTGAGGCAAATGCCGCCGAGATGCTCGCGCTCGACGATCGCCGTCTTCAAGCCCAGTTGCGCCGAGCGGATAGCGGTGACGTAGCCACCCGGGCCCGAACCGATAACGATGACGTCGTAATTCTCAGCCATGTGTCTCCTGCCTTTGTCTCAAGCGACGTTGCGGGTGAACAGCACCCAATCGTGTTTCCTGCTGTCTTCGAAGAGCGGCACGGCTTCTACACGCGCCACCTCCTCGAAGCCGTTGAGCCTGTAGAGTGCCTGCGCCTTTTCATTGTGGCTTTCGGTGATCAGGCTTACCGGCGCCGATCCGGCGCGGGTAATTTCGTGTTGAAGCAATGCCCGGCCGATCCCCTTGCCGCGGTGGTGCCGGTAGACGCCAAGGCTATCAATGAACCAATGACCAACCGCCTTTGTCTGTAGGCCAAGCAAGGGGACGAGTACCGCATGCTTCGGCTCGATGTCGTGTATCGATGCGTCGATCCCATAGGACACTGATGCGCCGACGATTTCGTCGTCGACGACCGCGACTACCGCATCGCGCCACGTGCCCAAGCCGGTCTCCTGCCGCAGTCTGTTGCGGCCGTGCTCGAAGGCGGTTTCCGCCGCACCGCTCAAGACGCCTCCGTACCAGAGCCAGGCCGCAAAGCCACGCGAGGCGATGTCGATCAGGATCGCTAACTCCGCCGCGTCGCTTCTCGCCGCCGGTCTGAGGATCGCGCCAGCCGCCATCGTCAGAGCCCGAGCATCATCCGCACGACCGGCTCCAAGCCGCGGCCGATCGCCCGCGTGTTCTCGGCATCGAGATGAACGCCATCAAGCGGCGTTGTTCGGGCCACGGAACCGGAGTCGTAAAAGCCGCAGCCGAGCTCGTCGGCGAGATCGCGATAGAGCGGCGCCAGCATCGACGATTGCTCCACACCGCCGGCAAACATGGCGGCGAAGGCGCCGTTGGCGGTTTCGCAGAGCGGCGGCGGCGAAACGATGAGAATGTCCGGTCCGTCCTCGGTTTCGACCGGCCAGTCGTGCCGGCGGACCAGATTGACGAGGCGCTCGATACCCTTCACGGCGCCGAAGGCCGTACCGTGGATCACCGGCTTCATGTCGTTCGAACCGAGCACGAAGATGATGAGGTCGAGCGGCGCGTGGCTGTGAAGGACGGTCGGCAGGACGCGCGCGCCGTTGCGGTCACAGTCCGCCAGATGGTCGTCGTAGGCGGTGGTGCGGCCGTTCAATCCCTCGGCGATGACGTGAACGTCCGCGCCCAGCGCCTTCTGCAACACGCTCGGCCAACGATCGGAAAGCGCGTGGCGACCACCGTCCGAGGCATCGTATCCCCAGGTCAGACTGTCGCCATAGCAGAGAACCGTTTTCATTCACGTTCCGCCTGGAATGATGAGGAAAATTGAACCGGTTCGCCTTAACGCCCAGTTGACGAGGGCCCAGTGGGCGATCACTGCAAGCCCGCAGGGGATCACAGCACCCAAGAGGCAGAGGAGATCAATCAATCCGACGCCGATGCCATCGTTCGAATAGATCGCCGCCCCAGCACATGCCATCACGGCAGCGAGCATAAGCGCCAGCAAGACCAGCATGCATTGCTTCAGCGTCGCTGCCGGTCGCATCTGCGCGCCGAACGATACCAGACCCGCGATCACTGCCACCGGGAGGACGTTAAGGCCCACCAACGCGAAATCCGGTCCGTCGAACGGCAGTTCGTCGACCTCAAAGAACCACGTCAACAGCGAGGCAAACGCCCCGAACGCCAAGATGCCTGCAAACGCAGACAAGAGAGATGCGCGTGCCGACACTCCGAAAGCCCGCAAAAGACGGGAAATCAGCGATGCCGATTTGCGCACCTCACCCATTCACGCCCCCAAAGGTCAGACAAGCATGCCCATCGGGTTTTCGACGTAGCGCCTGAAGGCGGCGAGCAGCTCGGCGCCGAGCGCGCCATCGACGCAGCGATGGTCGGTCGAGAGCGTGACGGTCATCATATTGGCGATGACCATCTCCTTGTTCTTAACGACGACACGCTCCTCGCCGGCGCCGACCGCAAGGATCGTCGCATGTGGTGGGTTGACGACCGCGGCGAAGTTCTTGACGCCCATCATGCCCATGTTGGAGACAGCCGTGGTACCGCCCTGGTATTCTTCCGGCTTCAGCTTGCGCTCTTTCGCGCGCTTGCCGAGATCCTTCATCTCGTTGGAGATGGCCGACAGGCTCTTCAATTCCGCCTGCCGGATGATCGGCGTAATCAGGCCGCCCGGAATGGCGACGGCAACGCCGACATCGGCGTGCTTGTGCTTGACCATGTTGCTATCGGTCCAGGACACATTCGCGTCCGGAACGTCGCGCAGCGCCAGCGCAAGCGCCTTGATCACCATATCGTTGACCGAGAGCTTGTAGACCGGCTTGCCGTCCTTTTCAGGTGCAGCGGTGTTGAGCTGGGCGCGGAGCGCCAGCAGCGCATCAAGCTCGCAGTCGAGCGAAACGTAGAAATGCGGGATCGTCTGCTTGGATTCGACGAGGCGCTTGGCAATCGTCTTGCGCATGCCGTCGTGCGGCACGAGCTCGTAAGAGCCCGGTTCGAAGAGCTTGAGGACGGCCTCTTCCGTCATGCCCTTGGCGAGCGGCGCTGCGGCTGGAGCTGCCGCGGCAGCAGGTGCTGCAGCCGGCTTGACGACAGCGCCCGCCACAGCCGACGCGACGTCTTTCTTGACGACCCGACCATACGGACCGGAGCCGGCGATCGCCGAAAGATCGATGCCTGCCTCCTTGGCGAGACGACGCGCAAGTGGCGAGGAAAAGACGCGCTTGCCATCGCCTGCGGCCGGTGCAGGGGCAGCCGGAGCGGCAGGCTGCGCAGCGGGGGCTGCAGCCGGTGCCGGGGCGCTGGCGGGCGCTGCCGGAGCTGCTTCCTGCGCCTTCGCGGCCGGTTCCGGCGCTGCTGCGCCATTGCCGCCCTTGCCGCCCTTGGCGGCGGTCGCGACATCCTCCCCATCCGCTGCCAATACAGCGATCAGCGCATTGACCTTGACGCCCTCGGTGCCCGCCGGAACCACGATCTTGGCGACGGTGCCTTCATCGACCGCTTCCACTTCCATCGTCGCCTTGTCGGTTTCGATCTCGGCGATGACATCGCCGGACTTTACCTTGTCGCCTTCCTTGACCAGCCACTTGGCCAAGTTGCCTTCTTCCATCGTCGGAGAGAGGGCGGGCATTGTGATGTTGATTGGCATCGAAACGCCCTCCCCTTATTTGTAGCAAACGGCCTTCACCGCATTGACGACCTCGGCAACGCTCGGCAGCGCTAGCTTTTCAAGATTGGCGGCATAGGGCATCGGCACATCCTTGCCGGCGATCGTCAGGATCGGCGCGTCGAGATAATCGAATGCCTGCTGCATCACGCGGGTGGCGATTTCGGTGCCGACGGAGGACTGCGGGTAGCCTTCCTCGACAGTTACAAGCCGCCCTGTCTTCTTGACGGATTCGATGACCGTCGGAAGATCCATCGGGCGGATGGTGCGCAGGTCGATAATTTCGACGTCGATGCCCTGCGCCTCGAGTTCGGCCGCCGCCTTGACCGCATAGGTCATGCCAATGCCAAAGGAAACGATGGTCGCGTCCTTGCCGAAGCGGTGGATGCGGGCCTTACCGATCGGCAGCACGAAGTCATTAAGCTTCGGCACTTCGAAGGAATGGCCGTAGAGGATTTCGTTTTCGAGGAAGATCACCGGGTTAGGATCGCGGATCGCTGCCTTGAGGAGGCCCTTCGCGTCTGCCGCCGTATAGGGCATGACGACCTTGAGACCGGGAATGTGGCTGTACCAGGCGGCATAGCATTGCGAGTGCTGCGCGGCGACACGGGCCGCAGCACCGCTCGGACCGCGAAAGACGATCGGCGCGCCCATCTGGCCGCCGGACATGTAGAGCGTCTTGGCGGCCGAGTTGATGATCTGGTCGATCGCCTGCATGGCGAAGTTGAAGGTCATGAACTCGACGACCGGACGCAGACCGGTCATTGCCGCGCCGACGCCAACGCCGGCAAAACCATGTTCGGTGATCGGCGTATCGACCACGCGGCGCGGGCCGAATTCCTGCAGCAAGCCCTGGGTAATCTTATAGGCGCCCTGGTATTCCGCCACCTCTTCACCCATGACGAAGACGTCGTCATTGGCGCGCATTTCTTCCGCCATCGCGTCGCGAAGCGCCTCACGAACGGTCATCGTGGCCATTTCGGTACCGGCGGGAATCGCCGGGTCGGCAGGCACCTCGGCCTTTGGCTGAGCGGCGACGGGAGCCGGCGCCGCGGCGGGTGCCTCGTTTGCAGCCGGCTTCGGAGCTTCCGCTTTCGGCGCTTCCACCTTGGCGATATCACCGGCGGCCTCGCCGTCCTGCAGCAATACGGCGATCGGCGTATTGACCTTCACCCCTTCGGTGCCGGCGGCGATCAAGAGCTTGCCGATCGTCCCTTCATCGACAGCTTCGACTTCCATCGTGGCCTTGTCGGTCTCGATCTCGGCGATAACGTCGCCGGAGGTCACCTTGTCCCCTTCGTTCTTCAGCCATTTCGAGAGCGTGCCTTCCTCCATGGTCGGGGAAAGGGCGGGCATGAGAATTTCTACTGGCATATTTGTCCCTCCCCGGATCAAAGCAGGATGTCAGTGTAGAGCTCGGATACATCCGGCTCCGGATCAGACTGGGCGAAATCGGCGCTGTCCGCAACGACGTCGCGAACATCCTTGTCGATCTGCTTCAGTTCGTCCTCGCTCGCCCAACCCTTTTCGACAAGGCGGGCCTTGACCTGCTCGATCGGGTCATGCTCCGAGCGCATTTTCTGCACTTCGTCCTTCGATCGGTATTTCGCCGGGTCGGACATAGAGTGGCCGCGATAGCGGTAGGTCAGCATCTCGAGGATCATCGGCCCCTTGCCGGAACGGCAATGCTCGACAGCCTCGTCGCCCGCCGCCTTGACGGCGCGGACGTCCATGCCGTCCACCTGATAGCCCGGAATGCCGAAGGAAGCGCCGCGCTGCGAGAAATCGGTCTGCGCTGACGCGCGCGACACCGAGGTTCCCATTGCGTAGCGGTTGTTCTCGACGATGTAGACCACAGGAAGCTTCCAGAGAGCGGCCATGTTGAAGCTCTCATAGACCTGGCCCTGGTTGGCCGCGCCATCGCCAAAATAGGTGAGGCTGACATTATCGTTGCCCCGGTAACGGTTGGCGAACGCCAGCCCGGTGCCGAGCGACACCTGCGCGCCGACGATGCCGTGACCGCCGTAGAAATGCTTTTCCTTGGAGAACATGTGCATCGAGCCGCCCTTCCCCTTGGAAAGGCCGCCACGGCGACCGGTAAGTTCGGCCATCACGCCACGGGCACTCATGCCGCAAGCGAGCATATGGCCGTGGTCGCGGTAACCGGTGATGACCTGGTCGCCTTCCTTCAGCGCCATCTGCATGCCGATGACGACAGCTTCCTGGCCGATGTAGAGGTGACAGAAGCCGCCGATGAAGCCCATCCCGTAGAGCTGGCCGGCCTTTTCCTCGAAGCGCCGGATCTGGAGCATCTCGCGGTATGCTTTGAGATCATCTTCCTTGGAGAATTCGGCGATCGTGCCGCCGGTGAAGTCTTTCTTCGCGGGCTTGGCAGCGGCCTTGCGGCTGGAGACGGACGCGGTTTTTCGCGGAGCCATTCATTCCTCCCAATGGTTAGCCTTTTGTCGGCTACCATAGGGAAAGAAAAGCGTCGCAGCAATGCCATATTTGCATGGCTATCATTCAGGATAACTGGCTGATTTTCTGATGTTATTTCTGATTAACCTAATTCAGGTTAATTTGAAGATGAATGAAAAATAACGATCTCGTCGCTGCGCGACATGTTGAGCGCAAGGCGAGCCTTCTCATCCAGCATGTCTCTTTCCAGCGAACCGTCACTCATCAGCTCGACTTCCTTTTCCAGGACTTTTCGCCTTTGAGTGAGCTCATCCAACTGGGCTTGCCGCTCGGCGATCTGGCGATCGAACTCTTCGGTCGCCTTCAGGCCGTAGCCGCCATGGATGGAATGATAACCGAAGTAGGAGAGAAAGGCGACCGCCATCAACGGCACGACCGCCCGCCCCAATCTCCGCTTCTTGTGATGCCGTGTCCACATCGCTCATATCCTGATACGCAATACGAAAATCGAGACTAGCGTCGATTGATTAACCGACCGTTGACCATGAATGGCAGGAAAAGCAAAGCCCGCCTGCCGCGAGGCAGACGGGTCTGAAATTTCACAATCATGCCTGTGGCAGCGATCAGCCGCGCAGGATGGACCGGCCGGCATATTGTGCCTGAAGGCCGAGTTGCTCCTCGATGCGGATCAACTGATTGTATTTGGCGAGCCGGTCGGAGCGCGCCAGCGAACCGGTCTTGATCTGCCCGCAATTGGTGGCGACCGCGAGGTCGGCAATCGTCGCGTCCTCGGTTTCGCCGGAGCGGTGCGACATGACGGCCGTGTAGCGGGCCTTGTGTGCGGTCTCGACCGCGTCGAGCGTTTCGGAGAGCGAACCGATCTGGTTGACCTTGACGAGGATCGAGTTGGCGACGCCCATCTTGATGCCGTCGCGCAGTCGAGCCGAGTTGGTGACGAACAGGTCGTCGCCGACGAGTTGGCACTTATTGCCTATGAGATCGGTCAATGCCTTCCAGCCATCCCAATCATCTTCGGCCATGCCGTCTTCGATCGAGATGATCGGATATTTGCCGGCAAGCTCGGTAAGGTATTCGGCCATTGCACCCGGCTCCAGCGTGCGGCCCTCTCCTTCGAGCACATATTTGCCGTCCTTGAAGAATTCCGTCGAGGCGCAGTCGAGCGCGACGTACATGTCCTCGCCGGGCTTGTAGCCGGCCTTTTCAATCGACTTCATGATGAAGTCGAGCGCTGCCGGCGCCGAAGCAAGACCCGGCGCGAAGCCGCCTTCGTCGCCGACATTGGTGTTGTGTCCATCGGCGGCAAGCTGCTTCTTCAGCGTATGAAAAACTTCCGAACCCATGCGGACGGCGTCCTTCAGCGTCTCGGCGCCGACGGGCATGATCATGAATTCCTGGAAATCGATCGGATTGTCGGCATGGGCGCCGCCGTTGATGATGTTCATCATCGGAACCGGCAGGAGATGCGCATTGGGACCGCCGACATAGCGGTAAAGCGGCAGGCCCGCAGCCTCGGCCGCGGCCTTGGCGACGGCGAGCGAGACGCCGAGAATGGCGTTGGCGCCGAGGCGCGACTTGTTCGCTGTGCCGTCGAGCTCGATCATGGTCTTGTCGATCTGGATCTGGTTTTCGGCATCGAGCCCGCCGATCGCTTCGAAGATCTCGCCGTTGACTGCTTCGACGGCCCGCTCGACGCCCTTGCCGAGATAGCGCGTTCCGCCGTCGCGCAGTTCGACTGCCTCATGCGCACCGGTCGAGGCACCCGACGGAACGGCCGCGCGACCGAAACTGCCGTCTTCGAGGTGAACGTCGACCTCAACGGTCGGGTTGCCGCGGCTATCGAGAATCTCTCGGCCGATGATGTCGATGATTGCAGTCATGATCTCTTCCCTGCTTGTGAACGATGATGATGGTCGGCCTGTCTTAGTTCATGGCCTCGAAATTACAATGACGCGCCAGACGCAAAAGCCCAAGCGCCACCCGCTTCGTGAAAACTTCACGGAGAGCGGCGCCGCCTCAGGCCTTGGCGATCGCGTCGAAGGCGAGCAGTTTTTCAAGGAGCCGCGGCATGTCCTTCAATGGCACCATGTTGGGACCATCCGAAGGCGCATTGTCGGGATCCTCGTGCGTCTCGATGAAGACGCCAGCAACGCCAACGGCAACCGCCGCGCGCGCCAGGGTTTCGACAAACTCGCGCTGGCCGCCCGACGAGCCGCCCTGACCGCCGGGCTGCTGCACCGAATGGGTGGCATCGAAGACCACAGGAGCACCCAGCGCTGCCATGATCGGCAGCGAGCGCATATCCGAGACAAGAGTGTTATAGCCGAAGGATGCGCCGCGCTCACAGAGGAGCACGTTGGGATTGCCGCTCATCGTGAACTTGGCGAGCACGTTCTTCATATCCCAGGGCGCGAGAAACTGCCCCTTCTTGACGTTGATCACTCTGCCCGTCTTCGCGGCCGCGACAAGAAGGTCCGTCTGGCGCGACAGGAAGGCCGGAATCTGGAGGATATCGACCGTCTCGGCGACGATCGCACATTGCTCCTCCGTATGGATGTCGGTCAGGACGGGAAAGCCGAACTCCTTCTTGAGATTGGCAAAAATCTCCATCGCACTGTCGAGACCGATGCCGCGCTTGCCGGAGAGCGAGGTACGGTTCGCCTTGTCGAAGGAAGACTTGTAGACAAGCCCGAGCCCGAGCGACTTACAAAGTTCGACGAGCTTCCCGGCCATCATGAAAGCGTGCTCTCGGCTTTCCATCTGGCAAGGGCCGGCGATCAGCGTCAGCCGCTCCTTTTGCGAAAAGATCACCTGGCCGGCACCCTCGCCGACGACAACCCTGGCATTCGTTTCCATCATCACACTCCAAACGCGAAGATAACCCCCTGCCCCGGCGCTTCCGGAACAATGAGGCGCCCGCCCATTTCTGCAAATTCGATACCGTGCGCAAAAAGCGCGCGCGTTGCTTCAAGGTCCGTGACACGGAAGACCACGGCACGGCCGCGCAGGCCGCGTTCCGCATCACTGACCGAACGGCCGAAGAAAGCCTCCATGCCTGCGGGATTCAGGACCGACAGTTTGACACCGCCGGCCTGAATGTCCATGCCGAAGGAGTGAGCCGCGACCTCGCGCTCATCAATGCCTTCCTGCAGCAGATACTGAAAATCCGTTGGGTTCTGCTCCGAGAGGACGACTTCGGCGATCCCGAGCACGCCGTTCTCATGCTTGTGAAGCGTGGCGCCGTCGACCGGCAGCGCGCGGATGCGCTGGCAGCTAAAGAGGAAGAAATCCGGCGCGCGCAGATCCGCGGCGAACGCCAGCCGGAAGGAGCCGAGCCCTTCGCGCCCGTCCGGCAGCCGCATCGGCCGGGAGAATTCCAGCATATCGCCGGCGGAGACGCCACTGGCGCGGAACCGCATATGATCGGATGCGGCATCCGGCGTGCCGAGCACGACCGCCGAGAGCCCCTCCGGCCCCTGACGGAAGCGGAATGCCTGATCGCGTGCGACAAAAACATTGCCGGCCAGGGCAGCGGCTTCGCATTCTTCGCGCGAGGCGACCGCAAGCGGCTCCAGATAGGTGTTGTCTGAGAAAAAGACGCAGGCGTTTTCGGTGCCGAAGGGATGACGGGCATCGTCGGCAACGGTGAAGCCGAGATCATTCAGCCGCCGTCTTGCCCGCGAAAGGTCGGCCACCGGCAGCACGACATGATCGAGCGGGCGGGTCGTTCGCTTGGATAAACTCATGGCGGATTCCCTGATAGCCGGTTCGCCGCTGTTTGCAACTTTTGCCGCATGAATGCAAGCGGGGGCGTAGCAGCACGCGCTGGCGAAAGGGCATGTCGTCGATGCGAGGGCCGCGCTTGGCAGCGCCAGCTACAAAAGCGCACGGCCGGTCCTTAAGGGACCAGCCGTGGAAATATCTGAATTATCTCGAAAGACCGGCTAGACCAGGCGAGACTGCTCCAGTGCCGCCTCGATGAAGCTCGCAAACAGCGGATGCGGGTCGAGCGGGCGAGACTTCAGCTCCGGATGATACTGAACGCCGATGAACCAGGGATGATCGTTGTATTCGACTGTCTCCGGCAGGACGCCATCCGGCGACATGCCGGAAAAGACCAGACCACAGGACTCCAGCCGGCCCTTGTAATCGACATTGACCTCGTAACGGTGACGATGGCGCTCGGAAATCTCGGTCGAGCCGTAGATATCCGCAATCTTGGTGTTCGCCTTGAGTGCCGCCCGGTAGGCACCGAGGCGCATGGTGCCGCCGAGATCGCCCGCTGCCGAACGTTTCTCGAGCGCATTGCCCTTGATCCATTCCGTCATCAGGCCGACCACCGGCTCCTTGGTCGGGCCAAACTCCGTCGAAGACGCATTTTCGATGCCGGCGAGATTGCGTGCCGCCTCCACGACAGCCATCTGCATGCCGAAGCAGATGCCGAAATAGGGCACCTTGCGTTCGCGCGCGAAGCGCGCGGCATTGATCTTACCTTCCGACCCGCGCTCGCCGAAGCCGCCGGGGACGAGGATGCCATGGACCTTTTCGAGCCAAGGGGCTGGATCTTCCTTTTCGAAGATCTCCGACTCGATCCATTCGAGCTTGACCTTGACGCGGTTGGCGATGCCGCCGTGGTAGAGCGCCTCGATCAACGACTTATAGGCATCCTTGAGGCCGGTGTATTTGCCGACGATTGCGATCGTGACTTCGCCTTCCGGAGTGCGGATACGATGGGCAACCTCTTCCCAGGCATCCATGCGCGGCTTCGGCGCCGGCTCGATGCCGAAGGCGGCAAGCACTTCGTTATCGAGACCTTCCTTGTGATAGGCGATCGGCACGTCATAGATCGAGGCGACGTCGAGGGCCTGGATCACCGCGGATTGCCGGACATTGCAGAAGAGCGACAGCTTGCGGCGCTCGGCTTCGGGAATTTCGCGATCGGCGCGAACGAGCAGGATGTCGGGGTGGATGCCGAGCGCCTGCAGTTCCTTGACCGAGTGTTGCGTCGGCTTGGTCTTCAATTCGCCCGCCGCCGGAATATAGGGCATCAGCGTCAGGTGCACATAGACGGCGGTACCGCGCGGCAGGTCGTTGCCGAGCTGGCGGATCGCCTCCATGAAGGGCATCGCCTCGATGTCGCCGACGGTGCCGCCGATCTCGCAGATGACGAAGTCGTAATCGTCATTGCCTTCGGTGATGAAATTCTTGATCTCGTTGGTGACGTGCGGGATCACCTGGACCGTCGCGCCGAGGTAGTCGCCGCGCCGCTCCTTGTCGATGATGTTCTTGTAGATCCGGCCGGTGGTGATGTTGTCGGTCTTCGTCGCCGAGCGGCCCGTGAAACGCTCATAGTGGCCAAGATCGAGGTCCGTTTCCGCTCCGTCGTCGGTGACGAACACCTCGCCGTGCTGGGTCGGGCTCATGGTGCCCGGATCGACGTTGAGATAAGGGTCGAGCTTGCGCAGCCTCACCCGATAGCCACGCGCCTGCAGCAGCGCTCCAAGAGCGGCCGCAGCGATGCCTTTTCCGAGGGAGGAAACCACGCCGCCAGTGATGAATACATATCGCGCCATGGGAGTCACCGGATACCTTTTCACAAATGATTCCGCCACCGAAAAATTCGTCTTGCAGAATTTTTCCGTCGTTCGAGGGGCAGATTTCACACAAAACAAAACCGGCGGATGAAGCCATCCGCCGGCGGGTTCTTCTGATTTGCGGCCTTACTGGCCGCTCGGAACTTGCGATCCCGTATTGCTGTTGGCGCCGCCGGCCGGTGCCTGACCGGTAGCGGGTGCGCCGCCAGCCGGAGCGGCATTGTTGGCACCATTGCCCGCAGGCGGTGCTGGGGTGTTCGTGCCGGCCGGTGCCGTCTGGCCGCCGCCGAGCGAATCAAGCACCCCGCCGCTCGAGCTCGTACCCGGAATGCGTTCGAGAATATCCGTCGCCTGAGGCTCGTAACGCGACAGAATCCCCATCGCGAGGGCGAGACTGAAGAAGAGAAGGGCAAGGACAGCCGTCGTGCGGGTGAGCGCGTTGGCGGTGCCGCGAGCCGACATGAAGCCCGAACCGCCGCCGATGCCGAGACCACCGCCT